>JAPOKJ010000110.1 GCA_029977705.1 Burkholderiales bacterium
GGCAGGGCCAGGGTATGGGCTACGACGATGGCGGCTGCCACTGCGGCGCGAAGAGCCATGTTTTTGATGTTGATGGATTTGAAAGTCGTCGTCATGGTAATCCCCTTTAATTGACGGTGTCTAAATAAGAGATTGCAGTGTATTTAAATTAATAGACGGTGTCAAGTGGTATGATTTCAAACATGACAACCGAAGCCAAAAAGCTTTTGACCCGGTCTGGCGACAAGCCTGCCGCCGGGGTTTCGCCCCGACGTGGCCGGCCACCCGCCGCACAGGCGGTGGGTGACATGCGCAAGCTGATCCTCGAGACCAGCGAGCATCTGCTACAGAGCGAAGGCCTGCAGGCCCTGTCGATGCGCGAGGTGGCGCGCCGGGCCGGTGTGACCCACCAGGCGCCCTACCACCACTTTCCTGATCGCGAGTCGATCATCGCCGAGCTGGTCACGCAAGGTTTCGAGGACCTGACACGGCGCCTCGCCAAGGCCCGCCAGCCAAGGGATCCGATCGACCGGCGTGCCACCCTGGAAGCCTCCGCGGAAGCCTATGTCGGCTTTGCGATCGACCGGCCCGGCCTGTTCCGGATCATGTTCCGGCCTGAGCAATGCGACCTGTCACGCTTTCCGCGCGCGATCCAGGCGGGCGAGGCCGCGCACCAGGAATTGCATGAGATGGTGCGGATGCTGCATGGCGAGAAAAATGCCGGGAATCTGGCCCTGGCCTACTGGGCCCAGGTCCATGGCATGGCCTGCCTGATCGTGGACGGCCCTTTGAACCTGCAGGAGGCCAGCGCCCGCCAGAAAAGGGCTTTCGCCAGGCAGGCACTCGAGCCATTCGGCATGGCGATGCTGGCCTTGCCCCGCTGAGGTTTGCCTGGGCTGCATGGCCTGCGCAGGCCTCTCTGCGAATCGCCCAAAGTGCGCTGCAGCATTGTAAAGATTTCCGACCCCTTCATATCTCGGAGACGCGAACCCAAGACCATTCTCAAGGTTAAAAGTATCGCTGAAAGATACTTTTCGATAGATGTCAGTCGACTGTTGAGCGCATCCCGTCCAAAGCCGAGCGAGGGCGCATGGCACAAATTTTGCGTGTGTTGTCTCAGGTAGTCCAAGTTCCAGCCCTGCGGCTTGATGCGGATTTCCGGTTTTTCCAACATCGCACAGAGGTAAACATGAACTTCAGCAGGACAGCTTTGGGGGGCGCCCTTCTGGCAGCAGCAGCTGCCGTCAGCGCACAGCCCACCGCCCAGCCGACGATCGTTAGCGGCACGATCACCACCACGGGTATCACCCAGAGTCCCCAGGACTCTCTCTCGACGAACTTCGTGCAGGTCACCCCTGCGCTGGGCGACACCTACGTGCTCAGCTCCACCAGCGACGCCACGAACCTGGTCGGCAGCGGCAAGCGCGACCAACTGGCCTACATCTACGAGGGCGACCTGACGTACAACGGTCAGGCCGCGTATTCATGGCTGTTCACGTTCAACCCGAAGACCAGCCCCGGAATCTTCGGCAGTGCCGATCTCATTGCTACTGGCGTGACCAACTTCGACCACATGGCGGTCCTGGCTGTTTTCTCTGAAAACGGTGCTGGCGCCAATTCGCTGACGTTCAGCAATGGCCTGCCGACTGGCCGCGGTTTTTCCGTGACGGTTGACAGCGCAAACTCCGGACTGGAACTGACCGATCCGACCTTCCCGGATTCGATCAGCTTCTCGGGCACCCAGGTCTCGTTCAGCGTTGTCGCGGGCTCCGGTTCCGGCGATGCCTTCCGCGTGATCACCGCCGTTCCCGAGCCGGGCGAGTGGGCGATGATGCTGGCAGGCCTGAGCGTGGTCGGCCTGATGGTTCGCCGCCGCTCGGTGCGCTGACATCAAGTCCCTTCGGGGACTTGCGCACCTGACCTCCCGTGCCTGTGCGGGAGGCCTGCACGCCGGCTGGTTCCCCAGTCGGCGTTGTTCGTTCAGGCCACCGGCTTGAACATCGGGATCATCGTCCCCTTGGCCGAAGGCTTGAAACACACCTGAACCTTCTGCCCGATGCGCACCGAGTCCAGGTCGCAGTCGACGATGTTGGTCATCATCGAGACGCCTTCCGGCAGGTTCACATAGGCCAGGCAGTAGGGAATTTCGACGCCCTTGCGCAGCACGCTGTAGCTGTAGATCTCACCGGTTGCGGTACCCCCCTTGCCCGCTTCCAGCCACTCGGTGTCGTCCGAGCCGCACAAAGGGCAGATGTTGCGGGGAAAGTAATGGTTTTTTCCGCAGGCCTTGCAGTGCCTGAGCAGGAGCTTGCCCTGCGCCGTGCTTTCAAAAAAAGCCTGGTTTTCCGGGGTGATGAGGGGGTCGCCGAGAGGGCGGTCTTGGGACATCAACATGGTGTCTCTTCCGATTACATGCGTTCAAGGATGAGGGCGGCGGCGCCATGGCGCGCACCGAGTTGGCCGCCAATGCCGGAGGCCAGGGCCAGCTGGCAGTTCTTGACCTGCACCGCCGGGTGGGCCTCGCCGCGCAGCTGGCGCACGGCCTCGATCACCTTGGTGATGCCGCCGCGGTTGGCCGGATGGTTGTTGCACAGGCCCCCTCCATCGGTATTGAAAGGCAGCTTGCCGACCCCGGAAATCAGGTTGCCATCGGCCACGAAGCGGCCGCCTTCGCCTTTCTTGCAAAAGCCGAGATCCTCGAGCTGCATGATCACGGTGATGGTGAAGCTGTCGTAGATCGAGGCGTATTGGATGTCAGACGGCTTGAGGCCCGCTTCCTCGAAGGCCAGCGGCCCGGCGATGGCGGCGCCGCATTCCATCAGGTTGACCGGGCGGCCGCGCTGGCCGCCATTGGCTTCGCCTGCGCCCCGGATGGCGACTACGGCGCGATTGCGCGCGGCGGCCAGGGAGCGGGCGATTTCGGGGCGGGTGACGATCAGGGCACCGCCACCGTCGCTGACCACGCAGCAGTCCATGCGATGCAGGGGATCGGCCACCACGGGAGAGTCGAGCACATCCTTCACCGTCACCACATCGCGCAGCATGGCATGCGGGTTGTGCTGCGCATGATGGGAGGCCGCCACCTTGACCCAGGCCAGTTGTTCCGAGGTGGTACCGAACTCATGCATGTGGCGCATCGCCACCATGCCGTAGCCATTGGTGGTGGCCATGCCATAGGCCGCTTCGTAGGACGAGTCGGGCGTCGGTCCGTAGTTGCGTGCGGCGGTGCCGCTCGAGCCTTCGGAGCGTGGCCGACCGGCCAGCGTGATCAGGGCAATGTTGCACTTGCCGGCCGCGATGGCCTGGGCCGCATGGCTGACATGGATCAGGTATGACGATCCGCCGGTATCGGTCGAATCGATATGCCGGGCCCTGATGCCCATGTAATCGATCATGTTCAGGGCGCCCAGGCCGGGCGCGTCGCCGGCACAAAAATAGCCATCCACATCGGAGAAGCTCAGGCCTGCATCGAGCAGCGCGCCACGCGCACTTTCTGCATGCAGCTGAGCCACCGATTTGTCGGGGGCCTTGCGGGTGGGGTGTTCGAAAGCCCCGGCGATGAATGCCTTGTGTTTGATGGTCATCGTATCCGGTCGCGGCAGCGACCCTTCAAAGCGTTGGACAAGCGTCTAGTATCCTACGGCCCCGTATTGGCGCCGCTTGTTGCGGCGCAGGAAACGAAATTGCGGCGCCTGTTTCCACGGCAGGGCGCCCGGGAGCCGACCACATGAAGACACGACGACATTTGCTGCAATTGGTCGCTCGCGCAAGCGCTGCATTGATGGGCCTGACGACCAGTGCAAGAGCGGCTGCGCAAGCCGCGGCCTCCTACCCCCTTCGACCGGTGCGCATCATCGTCCCGTTCCCTCCTGGCGGGCCGGTGGATGTGACCGCAAGGGCCCTGGCAGCGCGCCTGAGCACATTGTGGAGTCAGTCGGTCGTGGTCGAGAACCGCAGCGGTGCCAACAGTGTGATCGGTGCAGACGCGGCCGCCAAGGCAGCGCCGGACGGCTACACCCTTTTCATGGGAGCGATCCATCAGTCTGTCCTGCCAGGGCTGGGCCTGAAACTGCCTTACGACATCGAGAAGGATTTCCAGCCGGTGATGTTCGGCGCCGTGTTTCCGATCGTGCTGGTCGTCAATCCCGCCGTGCCGGCGCGCAACTTGTCAGAGCTGATCCAGCTGGTCAAGGCCAGCCCGGGCAAGTTTGCCTACAGCTCCTCAGGCAATGGCGGCGGCACCCACCTGGCGGGTGAATTGTTCAAGGCCCAGGCCGAGGTCTTCATGTTGCACATCCCCTACCGGGGCTCGGCACCTGCCATGGCCGACCTCTTGGGAGGCCAGGTACAGATGATGTTCGCCGATGGCCCCACCGGCGTGCCCCAGGTCAAGGCCGGGCGGGTCCGCGCGATGGCGGTTGGCAGTCCGCAGCGCTCGGCCTTGCTGCCCGAGGTGCCGACCATGCGTGAAGCCGGCCTGAAGGATTACGAGGCCTACTCGTGGGCAGGTTTGTGGGTACCTGCGGGGGTGCCGGCCGACCTCGTGGCGCGCCTGAATGCCGATTGCGTCAAGGCGTTTTCCGATCCCGCCGTCAAGGAACGCCTGCTGGGGCAGGGGGCCGAGGTACGTCCCGGCACGCCCGCCGAGTTCGGTGCTTTCGTAAAGACCGAGATCCGCAAATGGGGGGCAGTGATCCGGCGTGCCAACATCAAGCCGGATTGAAACCGGATCCGCGATGTGTGCGGGCGGGTGGGTGTCTTTGAGCGCCTGTCGATGCGTGGCCCCTTGGGTCCGTCGCTTGCGGCCGGAAGGACGGCATCGCCGGATTGCGAGGGGTATAGACCGGCGTCGGGGGCGCCACCGTCCGAGGGGGCGCAAGCACTGGCCGGGGCGGGACGTAAACGGTTGCCGCAGGACGATGGCCGTGCGACGGGTGCATGACCCCGGGGCTGTACTTGCCCGTGCCGCCGTAGTATGGGGAGCCACCGTAGTAGGCGGGGTTCGCTGGCACTTGTATCGGGTAGCCACCACCATGTATCACCACGGGCGGGCTGTAGTAAGCCTCAGCCAGCCCGCCAGGGACGGCAGCACAGCCGCCAAGCGTGAGGGTCAGGCTTGCCATCAGGAGGGACAGCTTGGACATGAGGATTCCTTCTTGGGTCGCTGGTCTGGTCACGATGGATATGACGATCGAAAATCACGGATGTCAGGAGCCCGGGGGCACACCCGACGTGCAATCGTTCCTTCATTGACAGCGCCTTGACCCAGAAAATCGGATGGGTCCGCCCCAACCCCTTGACCTGTACAACCTTGAATCCGCAAGCCCGCCTGCTCGAATGGCTCGAGCCCCTGCTGACCCGTATCGGTGTCGAACTGATTCCCCGGTGGCGCATGCCTCGTCTGCCACAGGCGCGCTATCTGCGTCGCCTTTTTGACACCTATGGGATCGATTGCGTTTTCGATGTCGGTGCCAATGAAGGACAGTACGCCCGCTTTCTTCGCCATGAAGTCGGGTACCGCGGCTTGATCGTGTCTTTTGAGCCTGCCCCTGAGGTGTTCGCCATTCTCGCGGCACAGCCCGCTGAGGGCCTCGCCTGGGAGCGCCTGGCGCTGGGTCTGGGCGAGCGCGAGACCGAGGCCTTGTTCAACCTGAGCCGCAATTCCGAGTTCGGTTCCTTTCTCAAGCTGCGCCCCGAAGAACTGGCAAGTTTTCAAGGCGGCGCCGATCCGGTCGGGCAGGTCAAGGTGCCCGTGCGGCGCCTGGATGGCCTGTTTGACGACTTGCAGCGCAAGCACGGCTTCAGGCGGCCTTACCTGAAGGTCGACACTCAAGGCTATGACCGCCTGGTGCTCGAAGGTGCTGGCGAGCAACTGGGGGCGTTCGTTGCGATCCAGTCCGAAGCGTCAGTGGTGCCGATCTATGAGGGCGGCATCGACCACTTCCAACTTATCGAGTGGGTTCGCTCAAAGGGCTTCGAATGCAGCGCCTTCCATCCCAACAACGAGGGTCACTTTCCGCGCCTGATCGAATTTGACTGTCACTTCATCAACCGCGCTCATTTGCGGGACGCGCCTCCAGCGCGCTGACCGCCTCCACAAAGGCGGCGCGCTGCACGCGCTCGTCGAACTTGCTCATGAACAAGGCGCGCGCGCTCTGGCCAAGACCGCCACGCAGCGCCGGGTCCTTGAGGCAGCGAACCAGGGCAGCGGCAAACTGCGCCGGCGCATCGGCCAGCAGGATCGAGCGATCCTGTTCGAAGGCCAGTCCTTCCGCGCCCATCCGCGTGCTCACGATGGCTTTTCCGTAGGCGGCCGCTTCGATCAGCTTGACGCGTGTCCCGCCGCCCACCCTGATCGGGCAGATCACCACCTGGGCGTCCTGGTAGTAGGGATCCAGGCTATCGACGAATCCGCAGATCTGGATGTCCTCCTGCTGCCGGACCGAGGCTGGCACCAGTTCCTGGCCCGGGCCGACCACCTTCAGCAAGGTCCTGCAGCCCAAGGCCGCCAGTTGCGGATGCACATCCTGGGCGTAGTGGACGAGTGCATCGAGATTGGGGGGGTAGCGAAGATCGCCCACAAACAACAGACCGTGGCGCCCCTCCGGGAAAATCCTGCCCTGCGCCGCATCGGGCAGGGCATTGGGGACCACCGCCAGCGGCAGCGGACCGAAGCGCCGGCGCAGATACTCGCGATCACCCTCTGCACATACCAGGGTGAGGTCGGCCTGCCGCATCAGGTCCCTGTCCAGCCGGGTGCGCAAGGGAATCTGGAGACGCTTGATCCAACGCGGCCCCCATCCGGACATGGTGCTCACCTTGCGCTGGTAGACCAGGTGCTCGATGTCGTTGTAGTCACAGATCACCGTATCGCGGCGCCCCAGCGCCTGATGGATCATGAAGGCTTGGTACATCTGGGCCACGACCAGTCGGGGGTGCAGGGCTTCGAGGCAGCGACGCACCTGTCCCTGTGTGTCTGCGCTCAGGAATGGAAACTCAGGGTGCCGACGGATCCCGGCGAGCAGGGGCCAGACAAAATAATGAAGGAAACTGCGACCCGCCGGCCATTGCAGATCCCAGCAGTGCACGGTGCAGTCGATGCCCCATTGGGTGCGGATCATCTGCTCGACCTGGGGTCCGGACAGCTCGGTGGCCGCCCGGTTGCGCAGCCAGATGACATGAAGCGCGCCACCCAGGTCGGCGCAGCCGCGCATCAGGCCCCGGGTCCGGCTGGTATGTCCGTTCGGGCGCCCGATGACGTCCGGAAAGTTCGAGGTCGTGAAAAAGACAACGGGGCGGTCATCGACAGCAGGCATGCCCCGAACTGTACGGCAAGTTCAGGCCTTGCGGCGGCGGCGCGCCAGCAGGCCGACCACGCCCAGACCGGCGACCATCATGGCCCATTCGCCCGGCTCAGGGATGGCCGTGACCATGACATTGTCCAGTGCCGGACCGAAGGACTTGCACTCTGCCGAGGGGGTCACGTTATTGCAGTAACTGCCCGCCACAGTGCCACCGAACCCGATTTTCGTGGTGACCGAATCGGCGACGAAGCTGAAAGAGGCCGAGGCCCACTTCATGTCGTTGAGGGTATTGGTGGTTTCGGTGTACTGGAACGCCCCGGAGTAGAGGTTGCCGGTACCGGTGATGTCGACCAGAAGCACCCGTTGGCCCAGGAGTGCCGTAGAGAAGTAATTGGTGTCCGGGTGCGCTGAGTAGTAGAAACTCACCTGATACTGCTTGCCGATTTCGGTCGTGAAGCTTTGGGTCAGCACCCCTCGGCCAAGCCCGAAGTTGTCGATCGATTGGGCGCCGTCCTGGGGTTGCCAGTAATCCCGGATGACATCGACCGACTCCGACTCGACCGCCCAATACGGGATGAGGGTTTCGCCAGCGTTGACCTGTTGGTAGGACGGGGTGATCGCGCCATCCTCGAAACTGCCGTTTTCGATCAGGTTGACCGCCGCCGCTGCAGGCAA
>JAPOKJ010000030.1 GCA_029977705.1 Burkholderiales bacterium
ACGGAGATCTCTCTCGCGCCGAGTCTCAGCATACTTTTCGAAGGAGATCTCACCCCGAATAAGTGCCTGCACATCCGGATCTGCGTGCTTCAATCTTGAGCGTTCGACCCACGGGTTGAAGATGACGAACCACCAAATCGCGCTAAACAGTCCTACGGCAGCTAGTGAAGCGTCCATCACGAAGCGGTATGGATGATTGACCCTTAGCTTGTACTCGTACCAATTGCATCCGATCGTTTCGTCGTATACCCGATTGCTCGGCCCAAAGCTGTTGATCGGGTCGTCTTTGCGGCATGCCTTTCGGCCGCCCCCCAGATAAGCCCCCTCCCAAGACAACGGAATCGGAGCCCCCCTTTCTCGGAGCACACTCGCCGGCTCCGTCGAGACCATTCGGATGACCCCGGTAGCGCCAAATACACCTGCTATCACAAGCAAAACGGCCAAGACGTCCTGATACCGGCCCATAAGACTACTAACTGTTATCTAGCACTGCACGGATAGCGGCTCCACCCACTTTCCGATCAATGCATATGAACTTAAAATTCATCCGACTCGGGGCGAAACGCCCTGTCGCATCGAGGTTAGCAGGTCGTCACTTCACCGACAACCCACCGCAGGCCTGAGCATCATCCGTTCGGTGGAGCCGAAACGGCCATTTTCTTGGCTTCATAGGCATTGCCTGTTTTGGCGATGCCATTGGGGCTCCAAGCCCCGCGCCTCGCATCGGAGGCATGTCTTGAGCCCGCGCAGCGGCAGGCCCAGGGCTTGCGCCTGGGCCGCGCTGCCAGCCCTACACCAGCACCCGCTCGATGCCGCCGTTGTTGGCCTTGGCCACGTACTCGGGCATCCAGTTCTCGCCCAGCAGATGCCGCGCCATCTCGACCACGATGTAGTCGGCCTCGATGCCGGTCTCGCCTTCATAGCGTGACAGGCCCTGCAGGCAGGACGGGCACGAGGTCAGGATCTTCACCGGCGCCTCGGCCTGCACGCGAATCGCGGCCAGGCCTTTCTTGAGTTCCTCTTCCTTGCGGAAGCGCACCTGGGTGGAGATGTCCGGCCGCGTCACCCCAAAGGTGCCCGATTCACCACAGCAGCGATCATTCTTGTCGATGCGGCCGTTGGCCTCGCTGTTCATCAGGGTGCTGACCACCTTGGCCGAGCTGTAGGTCTTCATCGGCGTATGGCAGGGCTCGTGATACATGTAGCGCGTGCCGGTGACGCCCTCGACGTGCACGCCCTTTTCCATCAGGAACTCATGGATGTCGATGATGCGGCAGCCAGGGAAGATCTTGTCGAACTGGTAGCCCTGCAACTGGTCGTGGCAGGTGCCGCAGCTGACCACCACGGTCTTGATGTCCAGGTAATTGAGCGTGTTGGCGACGCGATGGAACAGGACCCGGTTGTCGGTCATGATCTTGTCGGCCTTGTCGAACTGGCCGGAGCCGCGCTGCGGATAGCCGCAGCACAGGTAGCCAGGCGGCAGCACGGTCTGCACGCCGGCCTCCCAGAGCATGGCCTGTGTGGCCAGCCCGACCTGCGAGAACAGGCGCTCGGAACCACAGCCGGGGAAGTAGAACACCGCTTCAGCATCCACCGGCGTTTCCGGCTTGCGGATGATGGGCACGTAGTGGCTGTCCTCGATGTCGATCAGGGCACGCGCGGTGCGCTTGGGCAGGTTGCCGGGCAGCTTGCGGTTGACGAAGTGGATCACCTGCTCCTTGATCGGCGGCTTGCCGACGGTGGCAGGGGGCTTTCGCGTCTGGGCCTTGGCCGCCAGCCGGAAGAAGTCGGCGGCCCAGCGCTGGGCGCGAAAGCCGATATCGACCATGGCGCGGCGGGTGGCCTTGATGGTGTCCGGGTCAGTGGCATTGAGGAAGAACATGGCCGCGGCATTGCCGGGGTTGAACTTCTTCTTGCCCATCTTGCGCAGCAGGTTGCGCATGTTCATGGTGACATCGCCAAAGTCGATGTCCACCGGGCAGGGCTGCTCGCACTTGTGGCAGACGGTGCAGTGGTCGGCCACGTCGGAGAATTCGTCCCAGTGCCGGATCGACACGCCGCGCCGGGTCTGCTCTTCGTACAGGAAGGCCTCGATCAGCAGCGAGGTGGCCAGGATCTTGTTGCGCGGGCTGTACAGCAGGTTGCCGCGCGGCACGTGCGTTGAGCACACCGGCTTGCACTTGCCGCAGCGCAGGCAGTTCTTGACGGAATCGGCGATCGAGCCGATGTCGCTTTGCTGCAGGATGAGCGACTCGGCCCCCATCAGCCCGAAGCTGGGCGTGTAGGCGTTGCGCAGGTCGCCGCCGGGCAGCAGCTTGCCCTTGTTGAAACGGCCCTCGGGGTCGATGCGCTGCTTGTAGGCACGGAAATCGGCGGTCTCGGCCTCGGTGAGGAACTCGAGCTTGGTGATGCCGATGCCATGCTCGCCCGAGATCACGCCATCGAGGGACCGGGCCAGCGCCATGATGCGCGCCACGGCCGCCTCGGCCTGCTTGAGCATCTCGTAGTCATCGGAATTGACCGGGATGTTGGTGTGCACATTGCCATCGCCGGCATGCATGTGCAGGGCCACGAAGACGCGACCGCGCAGCACTTCCTTTTGAATGTCCTGGCAGCGCTTGAGGATGGGCTGGAAGGCCGCGCCCTGGAAGATCTGCTCCAGCGGGGCCTTGATCTCGGTCTTCCAGGAGACACGAATCGAGCGGTCCTGCAGCAGGTGAAACAGCTGGGCCTTGGGGTCAGCCTGCAGCACTTTCTCGGCGATCGGCACGGCATGGCCCAGGCCCAGGGCTTCGAGCGCGGGCTTGCACGAGACCAGGGGCTGGTCGATGTTGCGCAACAGGAATTCCCAGCGGGCACGGGTGCTGTCGAGCAATTCCTCGGCCTGGGCCACGCGCTGCTCGAGCAGGTCCTCGAACGACAGCTTTTCCAGGGACACATCATCGGGTCGTGCCAGCGGCAGGCCGGCCGGATTGCGCAGCAGCTCGCGCAGGCGGGCGATCAGCTGCAGCTTGTTCGAGGTGGACAGCTCGATGTTGATGCGCTCGATGCCGTCGGTGTACTCGCCCATGCGCGGCAAGGGGATGACGACGTCCTCGTTGATCTTGAAGGCATTGGTATGGCGTGCGATGGCCGCCGTGCGTGCCCGATCCAGCCAGAAGGTCTTGCGCGCCTCGGGCGAGATCGCCACGAAACCTTCGCCTGAACGGCTGTTGGCGATGCGCACGACTTCGGCACTGGCACGGGCGACCGCGTCGGCATCATCGCCGACGATATCGCCGATCAGCACCATCTTGGGCAGGCCGCCGCGCTTGCTCTTGGTGGTGTAGCCCACCGCCCGCAGGTAGCGTTCATCCAGATGCTCCAGGCCGGCCAGGATGGCGGGCACCTGGTCCTTGTCGGGCTGGATGTTTTTCGAGATGGTGTTCAGGTAGTCGACGATCTCGACGATCGAGGGCACCGCATCCTTGGGCTGGCCGAAAAATTCCAGGCACACGGTGCGGATCTGCTTGGGCATGCGATGCAGCACCCAGCGCGCCGAGGTGATCAGGCCGTCACAGCCTTCTTTCTGCACGCCCGGCACACCGGAGAGAAACTTGTCGGTGACATCCTTGCCCAGGCCCTGCTTGCGAAAGCGGGCGCCCGGCACTTCGATGGTCTCGCTGCGCAGCGGCTCGCCGCGCATCGTGCCGTCGATCTGCATCTGGCGCGGCTTGTACCACTTGAGCTCGAAGCGGGCCGTCTCGGCATCGTGGATCTTGCTCATGTTGTGACCGATGCGGGTCACCTCGAGCCAGTCGCCCTGCGGGTCGACCATGCGCCACCAGGCCAGGTTGTCCAGCGCCGTGCCCCACAGCACCGCCTTCTTGCCACCGGCATTCATCGCGATGTTGCCACCGACGCAGGAGGCCTCGAGCGAGGTGGGATCGACGGCGAACACGAGGCCGGCCTGATCGGCTGCATCGGTGACGCGCTTGGTGACCACACCGGCCTCGGCATGGATGGTGGCCACCTCGTAGTCGAGACCCGGCAGCTGCAGGCGCTCGACCGGGCCCAGGCGCTCGAGCTTTTCGGTATTGATGACGGCGCTGCGATCGGTGAGCGGAATCGCGCCGCCGGTATAGCCGGTGCCGCCGCCACGGGGAATGATGGTCAGGCCCAGCTCGATGCAGCCGGACACGAGTCCGGCCATTTCGTATTCGCTGTCGGGCGTAAGCACCACGAAGGGGTACTCGACGCGCCAGTCGGTGGCATCGGTGACGTGCGAGACCCGGCTCATGCCATCGAACTTGATGTTGTCCTTGTCGGTGAAGCGGGCCAGCCGCTTGCGGGTGGCCTCGCGCAGGTCGTAGACGTTGCGAAAGTGTTCCTCGAACTCGGCCACCGCGCGGCGCGCCGCCTTGAGCAGGGAATCGACCCGCGCCTCGCGCCCGGCCTGGGCTGCGGCGGCCTCGGAGGCCGGCGCATCGGTGCGGCCATCGCGCCGCTTTTCCACCTCGGACAGGCGATGGTGCAGTGCCTCGACCAGCATGGCGCGCCGCTTGCGGCTCTCGACCAGGTCGTCCTCGAGGTAGGGGTTGCGCTTGACCACCCAGATGTCCCCGAGCACCTCGAACAGCATGCGCGCGGAGCGGCCGGTACGGCGCTCACCGCGCAGGGCCTCCAGATCGCTCCAGGCCTCTTCCCCGAGCAGCCGGATGACGATCTCGCGGTCAGAGAACGAGGTGTAGTTGTAGGGGATCTCTCGCAGCCGCGCCGGGGCAGCGGTTTCGGGATCCAGCAACTGCGGGCTCAGGGGGGCGTTCATCTGCCAAGTTTACTTGATGCACCGCAATAGCCGGCGCCCGGCAGGGGTATGCCCTGCAGGCGCGCCGACCTCAGGGCCGGTAGGGGACCGGCGCCCCCCAGTTCGACTGGTAGGGCGGCAGATTGCTGACCTCGGTCCCCTTGGCCAGCGCAAACAGCGGCATGGTCTCGGGCAGGTGCTTGCGGATTTCATCGATGCGCTTGCCATGCGAGGGATGGGTCGACAGCCACTGGGGCGGCGCCCCCTTGGCGACCGCCGCCATCTTTTCCCACAGCTTGATGCCGGCACGGGGGTCGTACCCGGCCCGGGCCGCGATATCCATGCCGACCAGATCGGCCTCGGTCTCGTCGTCGCGCCCATATTTGAGCAAGGTCAGCTGGGCCCCCTGCTGGGCCACCTGCCCGCCCAGGTTGCCATAGCCCAGGATCGAGGACAGTACCGAGGCGCCGATGGTGACCACCTGGGCCACCCGGGCCTTGCCCTCGCGCTCGCGGCCATGCTCGCGCAAGGCGTGGGCGATCTCGTGGCCCATGATGGTGGCGATCTCGTCGTCGGTGAGCTTGAGCTGGTCGATGATGCCGGTATAGAAGGCGATCTTGCCGCCCGGCATGCAGAAGGCATTGACCTGCTTCGAGCCGATCAGGTTGATCTCCCAGCGCCAGTTGCGGGCGCGCTCGTTCCAGCGCTGGGTGTGCGGAATGATCTGCGCCGCGATCCTGCGCAGGCGCTGCACCGGCGGGTAGTCCTCGGGGGCCAGGGCTCCTTGCGCCTGGGCCTGCTGCCGCAGCTGGTTGTACTGCTGGAGCGCCTGGCGCTCGACATCCTCGGCACTGGCAAAGCGCAGCGCCCGGCTCTTGGGCCCGACCTTCACGCCCTCGACCTTGTCGATGTCGCTGGCCGTGGCCTGATGTTGCTGGGCCTGATGCTGCTGGGCCTGCGGCAGCAGCGGCGCAGCCACCAGGGCCAGGCCGAGCAGCGCGGCAGACAGCCGCCCCGTCCATGCCGGACGGCTCCCCGCCAGGGCGGATGCGCCTGAATTGAACCTCTTCATCTGACCCCCTGTCCTGAAGGACCTTGTGCGGCCCGCCAGGGCCAAAAACCATTTCGACGATAGGATAGCGACATTCAATCGCCAGAAGCGGCCACCCGCTTCGCCCCATGACCCAAGACCCCCAAAGCCCGCGGCCGCCTGCAACACCCGCCGAGCGGACAGACCCCCGCCCGGCACCCGCCCCTGCCCCGACTGCCCGGCCGGGCCTGCGCCAGACCTACGGCCAGATCTTCGTGAACCGCCGGATCGGGTGGATGCTGCTGCTCGGCTTTGCCAGCGGCCTGCCTCTGGCCCTATCAACGGGTACCCTGCAGGCTTGGCTGACCGTCGAGGGTCTGGATATCAAGACCATCGGCTTTTTTGCGCTGGCCGGCCTGCCCTACACCTTCAAGTTCGTCTGGGCCCCGCTGCTGGACCGCTTCGAGCCTCCGCGCATCGCCCGTCGCAAGGGCTGGCTGCTGCTGACCCAGGCGGCCCTGGCCGGCTTGTGTTTCGTGATGGCCCTGCTCGATCCGCGCCAGCACACCGGCTGGGTCGGCGTGTGCGCGGTGCTGATCGCCTTTTTCTCGGCCAGCCAGGACATCGTCTTCGACGCCTACCGCAGCGATGTGCTGCGCCCGGCCGAACGGGGCGCGGGCGCGGCCGTCTCGGTGCTCGGTTACCGGCTGGCGATGCTGGTGTCGGGCGCCCTGGCCCTGGTGCTGGCCGAGAAGGTGCTGGGCTGGGCCAATACCTACCGCCTGATGGGCCTGCTGTTTGCCGGCCTGATGCTGGTCTCCTGGACGGCACCAGCCCTGGAGCAAGGCAGGGCCCTGCTCAGCGATGCGCGCGCCGAACTGCGGGGCTTTGCCGCCATGCTGCTGGCCGGGGCCCTGGTCTATGCCGCGCTCGACCAGGCCGGATCGGCCCTTTCCATCGATGGCCGCTTCACGCGACTGGCCTGGCAGACACTGGCCATGATGGCCGCCCTGGCCGGCGCCATCCTGGCAGCGCGGCGCGCCGGCTTTCCTTCCTTCGTCGGCCCCTGGGATGCGTTCTTCTCGCGCGAGCGGGCCCTGGGCCTGCTGGCCCTGATCGTGTTGTACAAGCTGGGCGATGCCTTCGCCTCGGCCCTGTCGACCACCTTCCTGATCCGCGGCGTGGGCTTCTCGGCCACCGAGGTGGGCGTGGTCAACAAGGGGGTCGGGCTGGCCGCCACCATCATCGGTGCGCTTTTTGGCGGCGCCTGGCTGGCGCGACGCTCGCTGTTTCGCGCCTTGCTGGTGTTCGGTCTGCTGCAGGCGGTCTCCAACCTGTGCTACTGGGGGCTGTCGGTCCTGCCCAAGAGTTACGAGTTGATGGCCGGCGCGATCATGGTGGAGAACCTGTGCGGCGGCATGGGCACCTCGGCCTTCGTCGCCTTCCTGATGGCCCTGACCGACAAACGCTTTTCGGCGGCGCAGTTCGCACTGCTGTCGGCACTGGCCGCGGTCGGGCGGGTCTATGTCGGGCCGGCCTCTGGCGTGATGGTGGAGGCCTTTGGCTGGCCGGTCTTTTTCCTGTGGAGCGTGGTGGCGGCCCTGCCCGGCCTGGCGCTGCTGGTGCTGCTGCGTGCCCCCATCGACCGCTTGCCGGGCGCGCAACCCGCGCCGCCGGAGGACAAGGGATAAGGGAATGAGGGGATAAGGGGAAAAGGCGGCCTGACAACATCGGCCCTGCGCCGTCTGAAGGGGCATGAACCCCTCATCACGTCGTCACTGCCTGCGCCTGCTCGCCGGCGCGCCCTGGCTGGCGGGCCTGGCGGCCCTGGCCGCCCCGCCCGTCCAGGCCCAATCCCTGCCCCCTCGCGAAAATCGCCTGCATCCCTGGGAGCCCCTGAACGAATTGCCGCTGCTGGCGGCCTGCCTGCAGCAATGCGCCCAGGCCAGCCAGACCCGGCCATTGCCGGCCCTCTGTCCGGGCTGGCGGATCGGGCTGCAGCGCAGCGGGCAAACCCTGGACCGGCTGCAGGCCGATGCCCAGACCCTGCTCGAGTTCCTGCCCGAGACACCCCCCTTGCGCGGGCGCCGCGAGGCCCTGTCGGCGCTGGCCGATGAACTGGCGCACAACAGCTATCTGCTGGCCACTGCACTGGAAGGCCTGATGCCCGTGCTGTCCGCCACCTCGCCGGCGCGCGGCACGGAGGAAATCCGCGAGATCATCTTTGTGCTGGCCTTCGGGCAGCGGGCCCGCGGCTTCAGTCTGACCACCCTGCAAGCCCGCCTGCGCGGCTGGGGGCCGAAGCCCCCGGCCTGGGATGCGCTTGCGATGCGCAAGGTCCTGACCCAGGCGCTGGGCGCGATCGCCCAATGCCGTGCCCCTCTGGCCGTGCTGGCTGCGCTGCAGCCGGCCCTGCTGGATGAGGCCCTGCCGGCCTGCAATGCCTGAACAGCCGGTGACCCCGGGGGGATCCGGCCGGCACGGGCGGCACAGCCGGCGCAAGCGGCCGGCACGGGCGGGACAGCCGGCGCAGGGCGGCCGGCCTTGCTGGGATAATCGGGCTCCCTTCGGATCCCAAGCCATGATCAACAAAATCTTTCCCTCTGCCGAGAAGGCCCTGGCCGATGTCAAGGATGGTTCCACCATCCTGATCGGCAGCTTCGGGGGCGCCGGCATGCCGCACGTGCTGATCGACGCCCTCATCGCCCAGGGCGCCCGCGACCTCACTGTCGTGAACAACAATGCGGGCAATGGCGAAACAGGGCTGGCGGCCCTGCTCAAGGCACGGCGGGTGCGCAAGATCATCTGTTCGTTTCCCCGCCAGGCCGACTCGCATGTCTTCGAGAGCCTGTACCGCGCCGGCGAACTCGAGATGGAACTGGTGCCGCAGGGCAATATTGCCGAGCGCATCCGCGCCGCCGGCGCCGGCATCGGCGCCTTCTACACGCCCACCGCCTATGGCACCGACCTGGCCAAGGGCAAGGAAACGCGCGAGATCAACGGGCGCATGCATGTGCTGGAGTACGCCATCCATGCCGACTACGCCCTGATCTCCTGCGACAAGGCCGACCGCTGGGGCAATCTCACCTATCACCTGGCCGCGCGCAACTTTGCGCCGGTGATGGCCATGGCGGCCAAGTGCACCGTGGTCCAGGCCCACCAGATCGTCGAGCTCGGGGACATCGATCCCGAAGTCGTCGTCACCCCGAGCATTTTCGTCAAGCGCGTCGTGCACGTGCCACGCACCAGCGCCACCAAGGAGGCCGCATGAGCACCGCCCCCCAAACCAGCACACCGGCACCCGCCCGGGCCTACACCCCGTGGTCGCGCGACCAGATGGCCGCACTGGTGGCCCAGGACATTCCTGAAGGCGCCTTCGTCAACCTGGGGATCGGGCAACCGACCCTGGTGGGCAACCACCTGCCGCCCGATCGTGAAGTCATCCTGCACAGCGAGAATGGCATCCTGGGCATGGGCCCCGCACCGGCCAAGGGCGAAGAAGACTGGGACCTGATCAACGCCGGCAAGCAGCCGGTGACCCTGCTCAAGGGTGCCAGCCTGTGCCATCACGCCGACTCCTTTGCAATGATGCGCGGCGGCCATCTCGACATCTGCGTGCTGGGCGCCTTCCAGGTGGCCCGCAATGGCGACCTGGCCAACTGGCACACCGGCGCACCCGATGCGGTGCCGGCGGTGGGCGGTGCGATGGACCTGGCCAGCGGCGCCAAGGCGGTCTACGTGATGATGGAACACCTGACCAAGCAGGGACAGAGCAAGCTGGTCGAGCGCTGTACCTATCCGCTCACCGGCATCGCCTGCGTCAAGCGCGTGTACTCGGATCTGGCGGTCATCGACATCCACGCCGATGGCAGCGCGCCGACCGTGCGCAAGATGTGTCCGGGCATGGACCTGGCCACCCTGTCGCGCCTGTCGGCGATGACCCTGCAGGCCTGAACCACAAGGCCGGCAGGGGCAGGCCAAGCTGCTTCAGATAGGGCTCGCGGGGCCTGTTTCAAGGGCCTTTTCTAGAAGCGGCACTCGAATCGCGCGGGGGCAGGTGGCCATTGAAATCGGCGCCTGCAAGGCCCAACTGGGACTCATCGAGCACACCGGCTCAGCAATGATTCCAGAAGGAGCACCTCATGACCGCCGTTTCCATTTACGACCCCTTTGCCGACGTCTTTCCGACCCTTTTCAAGGGCATCTTCGATGAGCGCAGCGCTCCGGCTGGCCAACGCCGTGTTGCCGGCTTTGCGGTCGATATCCACGAGGACGAGAAAAGCTACCAGCTGGTGGCCAACCTGCCCGGTCTGAGCAAGGACCAGATCCATGTCGAGATCGACGGCAACCAGGTCACCATCTCGGCTGAAACCCGCTTCGAGAGCGACAGCAAGCCCGCCGCCGATGCCAAGACCGGTGCCCGCGTGCTGCGCAGCGAACGATACGCCGGCGCCTATGCACGTGGTTTCAGCCTGCCCAGCGAGATCGATGAATCGCAGTCCAGCGCCAAGTACGACAACGGCGTGCTGACCCTGAACCTGCCCAAGAAGGTGCAGGTGAGCGCCAAGCGGCTCACCGTCGCCTGACCAGCCCCGACCCGCGCCCGGCTCTCCTCCCTTCCTCCCTCCTCCCCGGGCGCGGGTCTTTTCCCCGGCGGGCCTGAATGCCAGGCCTGCCGCATTTTTTTTGTTCCCCGATGTTGCATGTCCGGTGCGACCCGGCCTGGCATCGGCAGGCGTCGAGGGCCTTTCATCGGCCCGCCCGCTCCGTGCGCCCGCCGCAGTTGCGCTGCGCGGCCCCCTCGCGTTGACGCAGGCGCGCCCTGAGGTTAGTGTGATCGTTCTGCGCAGTCCCCACGCGGCCCTCTGACCATGCCCATTTCCTCTCTTTCGGCCCTGCGCCCCGCCGCGCTGCTGCTGGCCTCTGTCCTGCTGGCCGCCTGTGCCGGCAAACCGACAGCCCCGCCGCCTCCGCAAACGCCCCCGGCAACGCCCAAGCCGATCACCGGCGCCGACGTCATCCGCGAACTGGGCGCCAAGGGCTGGCAGTACATGGGCACCTCAGGCGCCACGGGGGATCCGAACCTGGTCTTCATCCGGCCCTCGTCCTATCAGCAGGACAAGGACCTGACCCGCATCACGACGATCAGCGTCTACGGCAATGAAGGGTCCCGCAACAACGGCAACAACCGGGCTGCGGCGCTGGTCTGGGAACTGAACTGCAAGGGGCGCACCGCGCGCATCACCCAACAACAGGTATTCCGCGATCCGCTGGCCAGTGTCGTGGTCAGCAACATGGCGATCCCGAATGCCCAGCCGCTCAACATCAGCCCCTCGACAGTACCGGCCCTCATTCATTCGCGCGTCTGCGAATCGGGCCCGTCCTCGGGGACCGGCGTGGCCATTGCACCTGGCCGCGTCCTGACCGCCAGCCATGTCATCAACCGCTGCACCGCGATCGAAGCCGTGTTCGAGGGCCAGCGCCATCCGGCACAAACCCTGGCCCAGGACACCAAGAACGATCTTGGCTTGCTCGAGGTCAAGACCCTCCCGGCGCGTGCGACCCCTGCCCTGCGGCGCGCCGCCAACAATGGCGAATCAGTGATGGCCGCCGGCTACCCCTTGTCGGGCATCCTGTCGCGCGACATGATCGTCACGACCGGCATCGTCAACTCGCTCGCAGGTCTGGGCAACAACCCCAACCAGTTGCAGATTTCCGCCCAGGTCTCGCCGGGCAACAGTGGCGGCGCACTGATCGACAAGAGCGGCAACCTGATCGGCATCGTGGTCTCGAAGCTGGATGTGATGCGCGTGGCCGCCACCACCGGTGACATGGCCCAGAACGTCAATTTCGCGGTCAAGCCGGAGCTCATCCGACTCTTTGTCGAGGCCCATGGCACGCGCATGGAACCGGTCGACGCGAGCCTGCGGCTCGAAAGCGAGGACCTGGCCTTGCGCGCCCGTGATTTCACCGTCAAGATCGAGTGCAAGAGCCGGCCCCCGGCGATCCTGAGCGCCAGCCGCTGAACGCGGCAGCCGGGGCGGCGGGCCGGAAACCCGCGATTTGCCCGACAGGCCTTGCCGATTGATGCACGACACCCACTCCTACGAACCCCGCCTCGGTCATGGTCTTCCCCATGACCCCTTCAATGCCATCGTCGGCCCGCGCCCGATCGGCTGGATCTCCACCAAAAGCGCCAAGGGGATCTTCAACCTGGCGCCCTACAGTTTCTTCAACGCCTTCAACTACGTGCCGCCGATCATCGGCTTTTCCAGCATCGGCTGGAAGGACACAGTGCGCAACATCAGCGACAACGGCGAATTCGTCTGGAACCTGTGCACCCGCGATCTGGCCGAGGCGATGAACCAGAGCTGCGCTGCGGTGCCGCCCGAGACCAGCGAGTTCGACCTGGCCGGCCTGACGCCCCTGCCCAGCGAGAAGATCGCCGCACCGAGGGTGGCGCAAAGCCCGGTCAGCTTCGAATGCCGCAGCACCCTGATCCAGCAGCTGTCCGGCCTCGATGGCGTGGCCGTGCCCACCTGGCTGGTGCTGGGCGAAGTCGTGATGGTGCACATCGACAAACGCCTGCTGCGCGACGGCGTCTACGACACGGCGGCCGCCGACCATGTGATGCGCGGCGGGGGTCCGGCCGACTATTTCAGCATCGGCCCCTCGCAACTGTTCAAGATGTTCCGCCCCAGGTAGGTCCAACATGGGATTTCTTTCAGACGAAGAACTCGCCCGGCTCAGCCCGGCCGAGAGCACCCTGTTTCCCTCGCCGATCCCGGTGCAATCGGTTTCGAGCGACGAATTCATGCCGGCCCCCCAGACGCCGCAGCAGCGCGCCTTCGAGCGGCGCATCAAGGCACTGGGGACGCAACTGGCCAGACACCAGGGCAAGACGCGACGCGCCTTCTTCCGGACGGCCTCGGGCATGGCGGCCGCCTTCGTGGCCATGAATGACACCTACGGCCCGATCTTTCAGGTCTCGCGTGCCGAGGCGGCGACCCCCGAAATGGCCGATGAACGCGCCCGCGCCCTGAGCGGCCAGTTCATCATGGACATGCATACCCACTTCCTGCGCGATGACACGCGCCTGGCCGCCTTCGTGGCTGGCCGCGAGTCGGTGGGCCGAGCCGGATGGAATCCGGCCCTGCGCGAAAGGCCGCAAAGCCTCGAGGATCTCAAGTTCGCCAACTACCTCAAGGAAATCTACCTGGACAGCGACACCAAGGTGGCCTGCATCAGCGGCGCGCCCTCGGAAATCCTGGGTGACTGGTTCCTGACCAACGAAATGAAGGTCAAGTCGCGGGCCACCATCAACAGCATCGCGGGCAGCAAGCGGGCCTTTGCCCATGCCATCTTCACGCCTGGCTATCCGGGCTGGATGGAGGCCATCGACGAGGCCATCGCGGTGCTCAAGCCCGACTCGATGAAGGGCTACACCATCGGCGACAACACCCACAAGAACCTCTCAAAACATCCCTGGCGGCTCGATGATGAGAAGCTCGTCTATCCGGCGTACGAAAAATTCGTCAAGGCCGGGCTGAAAAACGTCTGCATCCACAAGGGCCTGTTTCCTCCCGCCCTCGAAAAGCAGTTCCCGCACCTGACCGAACATTGCAATGTCAGTGATGTCGGCAAGGCGGCCCGCGACTGGCCGCAGCTGAACTTCATCATCTATCACGGCGGCTACCGCTTTGGCAGCGGTGTCAATGCCGGCGCCGCATGGGCCCAGTTCGAGAAGACCGGGCGTGTCGAGTGGGTCACCGACCTGGCCGAGATTCCTGGCAAATTCGGTGTCAGCAATGTCTATGCGGACGTCGGACAACTGTTTGCGCAATCGACCGTGGCCGAACCGCGCCTGAGCGCAGTCATGCTGGGCCAGTTGATCCGGGGCCTGGGAGCCGATCATGTCTGCTGGGGTACCGATGCGATCTGGACCGGCGCACCCCAATGGCAGATCGAGGCCCTGCGGCGCCTCGAGATTCCCGAGAGCCTGCAAAAGGCGCATGGCCTGGCGCCACTGGGCCCGGCCGATGGGCGCGTCAAGAACCTGATCTTCGGCGAGAACAATGCACGCCTTTACCAATACACTGCGCAGCAACGACGTGCCCTGCTCGATGATCAGATCAGTGTCGCAAGGGTGCGCTATGCAGCCGCGGGCAGCCAGCGTACCAACAGGGCCTATGGCTATGTCGATGCCGGCAGAGCCTGAACCCCTTTGCTCCTGAACCCCTTTGCAAGTGAGCCCTCCATGAAAGATCCCTACCTGCGCTGGCAGATCGGCAAGGTGCGCATCACCCGCGTGATGGAACTGGGCGGCCCGCCCTTTCCCGGCACCTTCATGTTTCCCCAGTGCACCGCCGGATGCGTCCAGCAACATGCCTGGCTTCGCCCCCATTTCGCCAACGACGAGGGCAAGCTGTTCGGATCAGTGCACAGCTTCATCATCGAGTCGCAGGGCCGGCGCATCATCGTCGACACCTGTGTCGGCAATGACAAGGAGCGCACCGTCAAGGCCTGGCACAAGTTGCAGGGCCCTTTCCTGGACAAGCTGGCCGAGGCCGGCTTTCCGGCCGACAGCATCGACACCGTGCTGTGCACCCACCTGCATGTCGACCACGTCGGCTGGAACACCCGTTGGGACGGCGAGCGCTGGGTCGCCTCCTTCCCCCGGGCGCGCTACCTGTTCGCCCGCAAGGAATGGGAGCACTGGATCTCGGAGCAGGCCGACCACCACGACGGCCCGGTGATGGAAGACTCGGTCAAACCGATCGTCGATGCCGGCCTGGCGGAACTGGTGGCCAGCGACCATCGCATCACCGACGAGGTCTGGCTGGAACCGACCCATGGTCACACGCCTGGTCATGTCAGCGTGCGCATCCGCTCGGGCGGTGAAGAGGCCGTCATCACCGGCGACCTGATGCACCATCCGATCCAGTGCAGCGAGCCGGACTGGGGCAACCGTTTCGATGTCGATGGCGAGGCTGCGCGCCGCACGCGGCACGACTTTCTCAAGCGTCATGCCGACACCCCGGTACTGGTGATGGGCACGCACTTTGCGCCCCCCACCGCCGGCTGGGTACTACCCTATGGCAACGCCTGGCGGCTCGAGACCGATCCCTTGCAGCGGCCGCAGGCAAGGCCGGAGACGAAGGCCGAGGGCAGCGGAGGCGGGGCATGAGCGACCTGCCTGCGGGTCAGGCGGCGTCATCGACGGGATTTGATGTCCATCGCGATCACCGCTTCGGGCCCACCCGCTGGTTCGAGGACTTCCGCATCGGCGAACGATTCTGGATTCCTTCACGAACCCTGACCGACGCCCTGTTTGCCGCCTTCCAGCTCGCCTCCGGCGACAATGACCCGATTCACTACGATGTCGAGTACTGCCGGCGACGCGCCCACCCCGGCCTTCTCGCCCATGGCCTGCAGGTGATGATCCAGACGGCTGCCGGCGCCGGCACCTTTCCGCATCAGGTCAGCGATTCACTGGTGGCGATGCTCGAGTGCTCGGCCCGTTTCAAGGGGCCGGTCTACGCAGGCGATACCGTGTATCCCCTGCTCGAGATCAGCGACCTGAAGGCACAGAACAGCACCGGCGTCATCACCATGCGCGCCACCGTGCACAACCAGAAAAGCGAGCTGGTGCTCGAGGGCGAGCACCGCTACCTGATCCGCAAACGCCCGCGCACCTGAGGGCCGGGCTGGCGTGATGTGCCGCAGTGGCACACCACACTACTAGCCAGTCACCGACTGCACCCAGCGCACCAGCGCGCCCGCGGGCATGGCACCGGCCTGGCGCGCCACCTCGCGGCCGCCCTTGAACACCGCAAGGGTCGGAATGCTGCGGATGCCAAAGCGTGCCGCCAGGGCTTCTTCCTCGTCGGTGTTGACCTTGACGAAACGGGCACGGGTCTTCATCTGCTGGCTGGCCTGTTCGAAGGCCGGTGCCATCTGGCGGCAGGGGCCACACCAGGGCGCCCAGAAATCGACCACCACCGGCAGGTCGCTGCGGGCGATCTGGGCCTCGAAGCGGTTCTCATCGACAGGGGCCGGATGACCATCATGCAGCGGCTTGCTGCAACGTCCACAGACGGGATCGCCGTCCAGACGGTCAGCGGGCACACGGTTGGTCGCACTGCAATGCGGGCAGACCAGATGGACAGGATCAGACATGATGGTTTCCGGTGGTTTTCTGCAAGGTAGGCACGCTGCCCGTCCTTTTCAAGGGGCGGAGGGCGTACGCTGCCCCGTCAGCGCCGTCAACAGGCCCAGCCCGACATACACCGAGGCAGGCAGCCAGCGCGTCCAGGTGCCCGCCTGGGGCAGCACCGAACCAAGCAGCGGCGCGAGCCGGGCAGCGGCCAGCACATAGAGCGAATCGGTGACCGCCGCAATGGCCACGAAGCCTGTCCCGTAGGCCAGACTCTGGGCCAGTGCCGGGCCGGCCGGGTCGACGAACTGGGGAAGGAAGGCCGCATAGAACAGGGCCGTCTTGGGGTTGAGCAGGGACACGATCGCGCCATCGCGACACACCTTCCAGGTGCTGGCACGGGGCCCACGGCCGCCGCTGTCGACAAAGGTATCGACGCCGTGGCCGGACAGGACGGCCGCATCGGCCCCCGGCAAGGAGGGCGCCGCGCTGATGCGCACGGCCTTCCAGCCCAGATAAAAAAGATAGGCCACGCCGGCCCACTTGACAAGGTTGAAGGCCAGGGCAGACAGGTTCATCAGGCTGGCCAGCCCGAAGGCTGCGGCGCAGGCCATGCCCATGTTGCCCAGTGCCACGCCTGTCACCGAGGCCAGACCGGCGGCACGACCTTGCGAGAGCGTTCGGGTCACGATGTAGACCACCCCCGGCCCGGGGGTCAGGGCCAGCACGAGACTGCTCAGGATGAAGGCGGTCAGCATGGGCTGGCAAACATCACGCGGGTCTTGACAGGGCGCGCTCCACCAGGGGCAACTGGTCATTGCCAAAGTACATGTCGCTGCCCTCGACGAACATCGTCGGCGAGCCATAACCACCGCGGGCAATCAGCTCATCGGTGTTGGCCCGCAGCTTGGCCTTGATGACATCGGTCACCGAGCGCGCCTGGATGGCCGCGCCGTCCAGGCCCGCGGCATTGGCTGCCGCGATCAGCACCTGCGGATCGTCGAGATTTTCAGCGCGCAGGAAATAGGCCTCGAAGGCCGCCTTGGCAAAGGTCGCGAGCGCGGCCTGATCGTCCTCAAGGGCGCAGGCCATGCGCATGGCGTGGATGCTCTTGGCCGGATGGTATTGCGAGGGAAAGTTCAGGCTCAGGCCGGTCCAGGCCGCCCAGTCGCGCAGCACCTTCCCGGAGTGGCGCATGCGCGGGGAGTCCGGGTTCTCGCGCGAGGCATACACGGCCGGGTTGACGGCATTGAAGACGCCCCCCACCAGGATCGGCCGGTAGTGGATGGCAGCGCCGGTACGCGCCACCACCTTCTGCACATTGGTGAAGCCCAGATAGGTCCAGGGGCTGGACAGGTCAAAGAAAAATTCGAGTCGTTTCATGGTTTCCTGATGCCAAAAAGAACCTCGCGGGACTGGTCATCATGCTTTGCGCCGCCCTTGGGAACGGCCTCGCGCATCACGGCCATGCCGGCCTGCACCTTTTCGCGGGCACGCACCTGTGCAAACCAGCGCTTGATGTTCGGATAGGCATCGAGCGTGATGCCCTGTGCCTTGTGCGTCACCACCCAGGGAAAGATCGCCATGTCGGCAATCGAGTACTCGCCCGCCACACAGGCGCCGGTGCGGCCCAGCTGGGCATCGAGCACGCCATACAGACGCTCGGCCTCACGCTGGTAACGATCGATGGCATAGGGAATCTTTTCCGGGGCATACAGCTTGAAGTGGCCGCTTTGGCCCAGCATCGGTCCCAGGCCGCCCATCTGCCACATCAGCCACTCGCGTACCCGGGTGCGTCCGCGCAGGTCGGCCGGCATGAAGCGGCCGCACTTGTCGGCCAGGTACAGCAGGATGGCGCCCGACTCGAACACGCTCACCGGTGCGCCGCCATCGCCCGGGTCATGGTCGACGATGGCCGGAATGCGGTTGTTGGGGCTCAGGACGAGAAACTCCGGGCGGTACTGCTCACCGGTGCGCAGGTTCACTGGCAGCACCCGGTAGGGCAGCCCGCACTCCTCGAGCATGATGGCGATCTTCCAGCCGTTGGGCGTGGGGGCGTAGTAAAGGTCGATCATCGCGGCAGTGTCAGGCATCCGGCTGCCTGTCGCAAGTGGCCGTACCGCTTCGGGCGACACTGCCCCCCTGGGCCGGACGGGCCATGTAACATCTGCGTGACCGGTGCACCCTTTGCACCGGCGCACACCGCCATGTCCTGCGGCGGCCGCGCAGCCCTTCACATCCCTCTCGCCATGAATGCACCTGGAAAGGTCCCTGAAGCCCCCACCGCACCGACTGCCCACTCGCCGGGCGTTGCCGCCCACGCCGCGCTGGCTCCCCTGGCCTCGCGTCTGGTCGATGTCGATGCCATGCCCTGGCAGAAAACCCGCTTCGAAGGCATCGAAGTCAAACCGCTGCTCGTCGACAAGGCCAGCGGGCTGGTCAGTACCCTGATGAGAATGGCACCCGGCGCCGTGCTGCCCGACCATGAGCATGTGCTGATCGAGCAGACCTGGGTGCTCGAGGGACACCTGGTCGACAAGAGCGGACCGGATGAGGGCATCGAATGCAAGGCAGGCCAGTTCATCTGGCGCCCGGCAGGCAGCCGTCACAGTGCCTGGTCACCCAAGGGCGGCAAATTCCTGGCCATGTTCCAGATCCCGAACAAGTTCTTCGCCGCCGACGGCTCGGTCACCGACATGGCAGGGGCCGACTGGGCGGCGATCTGGGGTGAGGTGCGGCTCGCCTGAGCACGCCCCTCAGGCGCTGCCCACCAGCAGCCGGTTGCTGCGCCAGCGGCCATGGCGGTAGTACAGGAAGGCGAGCAGGGCCGAGCTGATGGCACCGGCCGGGAAGCTCCACCAGATGGCTTCGGCGCCCAGCCAGGGGTGCAGGGCCTTGGCAAAGGGAACCCGTATCACCCACATCGTGACCGCAAAGATCAGGGTCGGGGCCAGCATGGCCGCATTGGCGCGCACGATCGCACACAGGCTGGAAGTGACACACATGGCAATCCAGCCCCACAGCACGATGTGGTTGATGTCGCGGGCAATCTCCAGCGCGGGCCCGCCCGCAGGCAGGAACAGGCGCAGCGGCGCATCACCAGCCGCATAGACCAGGGCGGTGCACAGCAGGGTCATCACCCCGCTCAGGCAGCAACCGACCAGGGCAATGCGCTCGACGCGCGCCCACTGCCCGGCCCCGATGTTGATCGCCGCCATCGCTGCCATCGACGAGGCCAGGGCCAGCGCCGGCATCTGCACATAGGCCCACAACTGGGCGGCCGCCGAATACGCCGAGGCGGTGACCGCACCGTGTGCATTGACCATGGCCAGCAGCACGAAATACGAGCCCTGCACCACGAAGGCCTCGATCGCCATCGGCACGCCGCGTCGCACCAGCATGGCCAGCAGGGACCACTGCGGCCAGAGGTGGCGAAGGGCCCTTCCCCGCAAGGCGACCGGCAGGTTGCGGTGGTACACATAGGCCACCATGGCGACCAGGGACAGGGCGTTGGCGATCAGGTTGCCCAGGGCAGCGCCCGCAATCCCCAGGCGCGGCAGACCGGCGCTGCCAGTGATCAGCATCGGAGACAGCACCAGTGCCAGCGCGATCCACAGCACGGTGAACCGGAAAGGGGTGCGCGCATCGCCCGATCCGCGCAGCATCATCAACATGAAGATGAAGGTGAAGATGCTGGGCATCGAGACGCAGGTCAGCTTCAGGAAGGTCTGGGCATCGGCGCGCGCCGAGTCGGGGGTGTGGATGAGATCGAGGATCTGGCCGGTGTGGCCATAGCCGATCGCGCCGATCAGCATCGACATGCCGAGCACGAAGGCGATCGCGGTGCCCACGATGCGCTTGATCGCTTCGACATCGCCCAGGCCACGCGCCTGACCGATGGCAATGCCCGCTGCCAGGCCCACCCCGGTCACCGCGCCCATCATCATGTACATGAAGATGTTGGCATTGCCGACCGCGGTCAGGGCGTCGGCACCCAGCGCATGGCTGACCCAGATGGCGCTCCAGGTGCCTGCCAGCGAATGCATGAAGTTGGTGGTCAGCAGCGGCAGCGAGAAACGCGCCAGCGTCGCAGCGATCGGACCTTCGGTCAGCCGGCGGTCCGCGCCATGGTGGGAAGCCCTCATTTGCGCTAATGTTACGCATGTCCCTTCGCCCGGCCCTGGTGCATGGCCGGATTGCGGACCGCACCGCTGGTGGGGTCGTCGATCCATGCGATGGGGCCCAGGGCGCTTCACCGACCCGCCGTGCACCGTCCCCATCCATCCGGGAGTCCTCCATGAGTTCATCGCGCAAGCGCTCCGACAGCTGGGTCAGCCTGGCCGATCTGGCTGCTGAAATCCCCGACGGTGCCAGCCTGGCGGTCCCCAAGGATCCCTCGGGCGTGGCCATGGCCGCCACCCGTGAATTGCTGGCCAGGGGCGTGCGCAACCTGCACCTGATCACGGTGCCGACCGGCGGTCTGCAGGCCGAGGTGCTGATCGGGGCCGGTGCCGTGAGCACCCTCGAGACCTCGGCCGTCACCATGGGTGAATTCGGACCGGCACCGCGCTTCGTGCAAGGCGTGCGCGAGGCTGCCTTCAAGCTGCTCGATGCCACCTGCCCCGCGGTCTACGCCGCCTTGCAGGCCGGCGAGAAGGGCATCCCCTTCATTCCGCTGCGAGGCCTGGTCGAGACCGACCTGATCGAGCGGCGTCCGGACTGGAAGGTGATCGACAATCCCTTCAACCCTGGCGAACCGGTGGCGCTGCTCAAGGCCATCACGCCCGATATCGCACTGTTCCATGCACCGCTGGCCGACCGTTTCGGCAACGTCTTCATCTCGCGGGAGCGTGAGGTGATGATGATGGCGCATGCCTCGCGCCGCACCCTGGTGACCGTCGAGGCCATGACCGACGAGAATCTGCTCGAGGACCAGGCCCGGGCCGGCGCCACCCTGCCGGCCATCTATGTCGACCGCATCGCCCTGGCACCGCGCGGGGCATGGCCCCTGGGCATGCCTGACCACTACGGTCAGGACGAGGACGAACTCAGCCGCTACATGGGCATGGCCCGCACCCGCGAGGGGTTCGAGGCCTATCTGGCGCAGTGGCTGGGCAAGGCACAGCGGCAGGCCGCCTAGGCACCTGGCGATCCGGCGGGGGATCCGGCGGGCCGTTCAGGCGGGCCGGTCCGTCACGCTAGTGTGGTGTGCCGTAAATAACTTATCTAATGACGAAGTGCAATGAGGGTGAATGCAAGGCGCGGTTCCGGGCCGATAGCGGGGCTATCGACCCGGGTTCGCAACGCCGCAGTCGCCCTCATTTCACTTCGCCCCGGAGGGGTTCGATCATACGAGGCCCTCGGTCGTTCGCCCGCCAGGGCAGATATCACCCGATATCTACCCTGGCGGACAACCGCCCGATCATCCTCGTCTGAGTCGAATCCTTAGACAAGTTATTTACGGCACACCACACTAGTCGGCGCTGCGCACCACCCGGCCATTGAGCGGCTGCACCGGCCGCGCATTCATCGGAAAGATGCGCGCGAACATGCGCAACTGCTCGCGGCTGAGCGTCATCGGCTGCTTGAGCACGATCCACAGCACGCCCTCGGTACAGGGCGGCGTGGTCAGCGATCCGATGAACTGGTAGTAGCGGCGATCCTGCGGCAGCAGATCGTTCAGGTTGATCGACTCGGACGGCAGGCCCACCCGGTCGTTGCTGTCCAGGGGCATGTAGGTCCAAACCTTCTGGATCAGCGGATTGGCGGGTCCCGGATCAAGCAATACCGCAATGACCGCCAACCGGCCATCCGAGGCACGATGAACCAGATGCATCACCATCGCAAAGCCCTTCTGGTTGATGCGTTCCTCGGCGGGTGTATGGGCGTGAAACTGCACCAGCTCGTAGTCGGTGCCGCGGATCGTCAGCACATTGGTCCCGCTGACATCGACCTGGATGGTGTGGCCATTGTTGACCACCGAACCGGCACTCGGGTTGTAGCGCAACTGCAGCGGCTCGGCGGGCCCCTGCAGGGTGCTGTCCTCCTCGATGTGGATCGGGGACTGGCGCTGACCCGCTGCGCAGGTGCCGAATTCCGGGTTCAGCCGCGCCCAGGCATTGGGCCCGGTCTCGCCCTCGTAACTCCAGTGCCCATGGGCATGACCAGGCGCACCGGGAGCGGCACCTGGCGCGGTGCCGTGACCGGCGGCCGCTGCGGTCGGTGAGGCCATGGCCAGCGTCGGGTGGGCATTGCGGTTGGCCAGTGCCACGGCGCGCGCCTTGATGTAGTCACGGCTCGAGCCGGCCGGTGCCGCAGGGGCTCCATGGCCCGTGGCAGCGCCCGATCCCGCCGGCGAAGCGCCCTCGGCATGGGCCACCCGCCGAACGGCGCCGGCACTCGCCGGCGTGGCGGCATGGGCCGCATGACCCGGGGACTTGCGCGCATCGGCAGCCGCGCGCAGCTTCAGGGTGTCCTTGCGCTGCATGCCACGAATGGCTTCCTGCAATTGCTCCAGGGTCAGGGTACGCTTGCCATCGGGCGTCGCCTCATCCTTGCCCTTGCCTTCCTCCCTGGATTTGGATGCAGACTTGGGTTTGGGCTCATCCTTGGCCTTGCCCTCCTCCTTGCCCTTGGACTCTTCCTTGCCCTTGGGCTCTTCCTTGGCCTTGGGCTCTTCCTTGACCTTGGCAACCTGCTCCTTGCCCTTGGGCTCGTCCTTGGCCTTGGCCTTGCCTTCCTCCTTGCCCTTGGCCTCGGCCTTGGCGGGGCTGTGGCCGTCATCGGCTGCCCAGGCGGGCGTCAGGCAGTGGAGGGCCGCGGCCACCAGGCCAGCATTGATCAGTGTGCGCTTCATCATGTCTCGGATTCCAGGAATCCTCCACATCGGCAGGGCGGTGCCGGGCTGAAGGTCCGCAGCGACGAATGGCAAGCGGCGCGGGGATGACCGGCCGCCTATACTGGTTCCTGGTCCCCCTGGAGATCCGACCATGGCAGATGCACCAACCCCCTTCAACCGCACCGAACTGCTGATCACGGTGATCTCGCGCCTGCTCACCGGCTGCCGCCACGTGGCGGTCGGCGCGTCCTCGCCGATCCCGGGCAGCGCCGCCTTGCTGACCCGCGCGCTCAGCGGCGGCCAGCTGCGCGTCACCGTACTCGGCTCGCGCAAGAACTGCTTTTTCACCGATGGCGGCGTCGAGCTGTTCGACCTGGCCGGTCAGGGGCGCATCGACGCCTTCTTTCTCGGCGGTGGCCAGATCGATGGCCAGGCCAACATCAACCTGGTCGGTGCCGGCGACTATCCGGCCAGCCCGGTCCGCTGGCCCGGCTCGTTCGGCTCGGCCTACCTGTACTACCTCGTGCCGCGCGTGATCCTGTTCCGGGAGGAGCACACCCGGCGCGTTTTCGTGCCCCAGGTCGACTTCGTATCGGCGCGCGGCGTGACCAGCCCCCAGGTGCACCGGCCGGGCGGACCGAAGGCGCTGCTCACCTCGCTGGGCCTGTTCTCCTTCGATCCCCAGCGCCGCCGCTTCACGCTGGAGAGCGTCCATCCCGGCCACAGCCTGGAGGAAATCCGTGACAACACCGGCTTCGACTTCGATCATCCCGATCAGGTGCCGACCACGGCCGGCCCGGATACCGCCACCCTGTCCCTGATCCGCAGCCAGATTCGCGAGGAAATCGCCGAGAGCTACCCGCGCTTTGCCGCCAGCATGCTGCACTGACCCGGCCCTTCAACCTTCAACCGCCCACCCTCCATGAGCGACAAGATCCTGAGCGTCGACACGCCCGCCGGCAATGGTGAGCGCAGCCCGCTCGAGCGTTTCATCGAAGCCTGTCATATCCTGGCCTTCCAGGGCCACGGCTTCGGCCTGGCCGGACAACTGACGCTGCGCGACGGGTCCGACGGCGCGATGCTCACCCTGGCCCTGGGTGTGGGTCTCGAAGAGGCTGACCAGGACACGGTGCTGCGCATCGATAGTGACCTGAACACCTTGCAAGGGCGGGGGCGGCCCAACCCGGGCGTCAAATTCCACGCCTGGATTTATCGCCACCGGCCCGATGTGCGGGCCATCGCCCACACCCACCCGCCGGCGCTGTCGGCGCTGGCGATGCGCGGCCAGCCGATGCCGGTGGCCCACATGGATGCAGCCATGTTCCACGATGACTGCGGCTTCCTGGCGCGCTGGCCCGGCGTGCCCACCGGCGACGAGGAAGGCGAACTGATTGCCGGAGCCATGGGCACGAAACGCTGCGCCTTCCTGGCCAATCACGGCATCGTCTGCACCGGCACGACCCTGCAGGAGGCGATCTACCTGAATGTGTACGCCGAGCGCAACGCAAGGATGTGCCTGGATGCCCTGGCCGCAGGCGGCATCCAGCCGGTCGAGCCTGCGGCGGCGCGCGAGGCCCACGACTTCCTGCTGCAGCCCGCCATCGTCAACGGCAGTTTCGATTACTGGGCACGCCAGGCGCGGCGCGGGCGCTGACAGCCGCCACGCCCGCCGTCTAGGGAAGGTCCCTGCGCAGGTCTTCGATGACGGTGCCCGCCGCACGGGCCTCGGCCTCATGGCCCGCCTCGCGCCAGGGCTCGGCCAGCGCGGCCTTATACCACGCCTGCATGGCCGGCAACTCCAGCATGCGCGCAACCCAGGCCTGCGCGGGTGCCGACAGCGACAGGCCATACCCCAGTACCCTGAAGACCACCGGCGCAAAGAAGGCGTCGACTGCCGTAAAACTTGCACCGGCGAGAAAAGGTCCGCCAAAGCGCTGCAGGCCCTGCGACCACAGCGCATCGATGCGGGCCACGTCGCGCGCCAGGGCCGGCACGATGGCCGGCAGGCGCACGCGCAGGCCGCAGTTCATGGTGCAGATGTTGCGCAGGGTCTGAAAGCCGGCATGCATCTCCGCCGCCGCACAGCGCGCCCAGGCACGGGCCTGCGGATCGGCAGGCCAGACGCCGGGATGCCTCTCGGCCAGGTACTCGATGATCGCCAGCGATTCCCAGACCACGGTGTCCCCATCGACCAGGCAGGGCACCTTGCCATTGGGCGAGACCGCGCGAAACTGAACCCCGTCATGACCAGGCTCGAAGGGGATCAGCACTTCCTCGAAGGGCAGCCCCAGATGCTTCATCAGCACCCAGGGACGCAGGGACCAGGACGAGTAATTCTTGTTCGCGATGTACAGCGTGGGCATGGGCGGCAGCAGGGTCGGCAGTTTCAGCGGCGCTTCTTGAGGGCGCGCAGGTCGATGACGCCTTGCACTGTACGCGGGTCCGCTCCGGAGGGAAAGAGCTGATGCTTCTGGATCTTCTGGGTGCCGGTGGTGGGAATCTCGCGCACAAAGCACAGCCAGCCCGGCGTCTTGTAGTAGGCCAGTTGCGCGTTGCAGTGGGCAAACAGGGCCTGCACCAGCGCATCGCTGGCATCAGCACTGGCGCTCAAGCCCTCCTTGAGCACCACGCAGGCCAGCACCTCTTCCTCGCGCACCTCGTCGGGCACCGCCATCACCGCAGCCTGGGCCACCGCCGGATGCGCCTGCAGGGCGGCCTCGACCTCGGCGGCCGCGATGTTCTCGCCCGAGCGCCGGATGATGTTCTTGCGTCGCTCCAGGAAATGCACCATCCCGTCGGGATCGCGCCAGGCGATGTCGCCGGTATGGAACCAGCCCCCGCGCCAGGCCTCCTCGGTGGCGGCCTGGTCATCGAGATAGCCACTGAAAAAATCCTTGCGTGGATCGGCGTAGGAATGACGCACCAGCAATTCGCCCGGCGTGCCATCAGGCACCGCATGTCCTTCATCGTCGGCGATGAGAATGTCCAGGCCAGCACGGGCCTTGCCGATGGCACGGGTGCCGATGTCACGCGGCGTGCCCGAGTTGAAAGTGGCCCGCACGATCTCGGTCATGCCCCAGACCTCGATCAGCGGATAGCCGAAACGCTCCTCGAACTCGACCTGGCGCTGCGGGTCGACGCCGGCCCCGATCGCAAACTTGATGCGGTGCGAACGCTCCAGCGGATGGGGCGGCTGATTCAGGAGCATCGGCACCACGACACCCAGGTAGTGGGCGGCCGTGGCACCGGTGTCGTGCACCTCGCTGAACCAGCGCGTCGGTTGAAAGCGGTCGGTCTGGATCTGGCAATTGCCCTTGACCATTGCGCAGTAAAACGAGAACACCAGCGCATTGACATGGAATACGGGCAAGGGGTTGTAGATCCGCTCGCAGGCCTCGCCAAAACTCACCAGCCCGCCCTGGGTGGCATACCAGTGACCCGCTGCGACCTCGTAGCGGTGCGACAGCAGGCAGCCCTTGGGGCGCCCGGTGGTGCCCGAGGTGTAGAGGATGCTGGCAATGCTGTGGGGCGAACTGCTCTGGCGAAGCGCCGGCGAGCGCGCTGCCGGCAGGGCCCGCGCCGCCGCCTTGAGCGTGACGACCGAAGGCCGGGTACTGCCCAGCGCGATGGCCTGTTGCAGGAGGTCGGCCAGCTTGTCGATCACGATCACCAGATCGAGCCGCGCATGGCCGATCACATAGGCCATCTCGGCGGGCCGGTGATCCGGGTTCAGGGGCACGCAGCAGGCGCCCAGCGCATTCATCGCCAGCTTGTGCAGGAAGTGCTCGGGGCGGTTCTCGAGCAACAGGCCGATGCGATGGCCCTCGCCATAGCCCGCCCGGGCATAGCCGTTGCGCAGTTGCCCGACGGCTTCGGCCACCTCGGCATAGGACAGGCTCAGCCCGGCCGGCGCATAGTCGCGGGCCTCATTGGCAGGCACCATCAGCAGGGGCGCATCACCATAACGCGAGGCAGCCTCGAGCAGCAATTGATCGATGGTGGTGGACGCCTCGATATGGATCATGCCGGCCCCGCAGCCTCAGGCGCCAGGCTTGCGCAACAGCATCGCCAGCTGGCGTGACTGCGCCACCAGCTCGCCTTGCGAATCCCACAGCCAGCCATCCTCGACCATCATGCCGCCCCCCAGGTCGAGGGTCCGGAACTGGGTCTGGATCCAGCCCGGTGCCGGGCGGCGGCGCACCTGCACGGTCAGCTCCAGCGTCGGTACCCAGCCCACCATGCCGAGCAGGCCGAAGATGGCGGGTGGAAAGGCATCCGAGAAGAGCAGCAGCGACAGCGGGTCCGGCGGCCGGCCATCGCGAAAGCGGATGTAACCCGAGACCAGCGCCTCGGGACGCCCGCCATTGGGCGAGGCCTGCTCCGGATGCAGCCGGATGTCCAGCGGCCCTGTGATCGGCAGGTCGACCCCCTGAGCTTCACCGGAGCGACCGATGCACTGCTCGGGCGTGGGCATGTCGGGCGGCGCGATGCGCAACTGGGCCGGCTCGGCCTGGGACAGGTCGCCAAAGGCCGCCATCACCTCGATGCGCGGCTTGTCTTCCTGGATCAGTGTGGCGCGACCGTTGCTCATCGACTTGCCGGTGCGCAGCAGTTGCGCCTCGATGCGGCAATCATGGCCGCCCTGACCCGGACGCAGGTAGTGCACGGTGACGCTGAGCGGGTCCGGATGGGCCGGATGCAATTGCCGGATGGCGGCGGCGCCCACCGCCATCAGATAACCACCATTGGGGTTGTGGCCGATGTTGTAGGAAGGATGGACATGGGCGCCCACCGGCTGCCCATCCATGACCTGGATCTGGGTTTCTCTGTCGAACTGGTACATGGCCCGAACATGCCACAGGCCTTGCCGGCGCGGTCGCCGATGTCCCGCTTTTTCAGGCTCAGGGCGGGCTGAAGCGCAGGCCGGCCTGCAGTTCGGTCAGGCGCCTGCGCAAGTCGGCGGCCAGCACCGGGTCATCGCGAAGGGCGGCCTCCAGGTCCGGACACTGCGTGCTCGGAAATTGCAGGCAGGGTGCCCCCGGCTTCAGACTGCTGCCCAGCGCGTAGAAAAAGGCCACGCCTTCGCCGGTTTTCCTGGGCCAGGCCTTGCGGCCCGCGACAAAGGCCTCGATATCGGCACTGAAGCGCGGGCGCAAGGCCTCGAGGTGGCGCGACAGCAGCACACATTGCTGGGCGGTGGTTCGCATGCCGGTCTTGAGCCCGCTCTGGCATACCAGGGCGACCCGCTGTCCAGGCTTGAAGCGCCCCATGTCGAGGGCCTCGTCCTCCTCCAGCCGTGCCACCACCTCGGCCGCGCCCGACTGGGCGGCCAGCGACAGCGACAGCTTGCCCGAGGCATCCTGGTGATGCTTCCTGATCACGCCACTGAGCATCACGCGTCGGCCGCGATACTTGTCATTGACGACCTGCTCGCCGGCCTCGAAATCGGCCGCATACTGGCGGGCCGAAGCGGCCGCACCGATGCGTGCGATCAGCAATGCTTCACGAAAACTGAGCGGACTGCTGCGTCCGTACAAGGCCTCGGAGATTTCCTCGAGATAGGCCGAGGTGGCCAGCCGCAGGCCGGCCGGATTCGGCGTCCAGGAGGCCTTGTTCTGGGCATGCGCTGCCGCGGCAAGGACGAAAAGCAGCAGGAGCAGCCACAAGCGCCGCATCAGCGCGTCGCAGCGAATTGCGCAGCCACCTCGTCCACCAGCTGGGCCGTGCTGCAAACGGCCTGTACGCCCGAGACCGAGTGACCGGCACTCCAGATGCCGGACCAGCGCTTGGGCCGGTCGCCATGCTCGGGCCCGCCGCCAAAGCGCTGCCGCGATTCCTCGGCTGTCAGGTTCTCGGGCAGTTCATCAGGCTCGAGGCCGACCGCACGGAGCGAGGGAATCAGGAAGCTGGTGGGCAGGCTGGTGATGGCCCGCGTCAGCTTGATGTCATCCATGCTGCTGTCCACCAGCATCTGCTTGTAGGCCGGATCGGCCATGCTTTCCGTGGTCGCGATGAAGCGCGTGCCCATGTAGGCCATGTCGCATCCCAGCGTGATCGCGGCGCGCAGTGCCACCCCGTCGCTGATGCCGCCGGCCATCACCAGCAGGCCATCATAGTGGGCCCGCAGGGCGCGCACGTAGGCAAAGGGGTTGGCCCAGCCGGTCTGGCCTCCGGCGCCGGCCACCAGCAGGATCAGGCCATCGACGCCCGCCTCGATCGCCTTCTCGGCATGGCGCAGGCTGGCCACATCGGCCAGCACCTTGCAGCCGGCATCGTGCAGCGTCGGGATCACCGAGGCCGGCGATCCGACACTGGTGATCACCACCTCGGTGCGATGGCGCACGATGGTGGCCACATCGTCGCGCAGCTGCTCCGCGCTGCGACGCATGATCAGGTTGGGACAGAACGGGGCCACCTTCAGGCCCTGCCCGCGCGCCGCATCGGTCTGCGCCCGCATCTGCGACATCCATGCCTCGAGCATCGCATTGTCGCGACAGTTGGCGGTCGGAAACGCACCGATGACGCCGGCACGGCAGGCCGCCATCACCAGCTCGGGCCCGGACACGCGCAGCATCGGCGCGGCAATCAGGGGCAGGCGCAGCTGGTCGGCAAAGGGCAGGGATCGGACATTGGCGCTCAGGTCGGTCATGGGTTGTTCCAAGGGTGTTGGGTACAGGATCATGCAGGCGGCAAGGGCCCGTGCAGACGGGCCACGATCAAGACAGCCCAGCGAAGCAGGTATCGGTCGATCAGTGGCGCGCGATGGCGATCAGGTCGATCTCGACGGTGGCGCCCTTGGGCAACTGGAAGACACCTACCGAGGTGCGGGCATGCGCGCCTTCCGGCCCCAGCACGCGCGCAATCAACCCCGAGGCGCCGTCGGCCACTTCGGTCTGCTGATTGAAGCCAGCCGCCGACTGCACATAGACGTGCATGCGGGCAATCGACTTGACCTCATCGAGCGATCCCAGGGCGCGTTGCAAGAGGGCCAGGATGCGCATCACGCAGACCTGGGCGGCCTTCTGGGCCTCAGCCAGGCTGCGCTCGGCACCGGCCGAGCCCTTGAAGACGAGCTCATCGCCCACGCGAGGCACCTGGCCGGCGACATAAATCGTCGTGCCGTCCCGTACCAGGGGCACGTAATGCCCTCCGGGCCTGATTTCACCGTCGAAGCTGTAGCCCAGCGCCTGGGCCTCCGCCTGGAATCGTTGGTCGCGCGTCGTGTTCATGCGCGCAAGCGTAACAAATCCGCCACCGGGCCTGCCCGGCCGGGGGGTTATTGCTTGCCGGCAGAGGCCGGGGATTCATTCCTGTGGCCGAGCATCTGATGCAGGGCCAAAAACGCCATGCCGATCATCACCGCGCCGGCCAGGACCACCAGCGACCAGGACAGCCGCTCCACCAGTACCTCCAGGCCGGGCCCGCGCCAGCGCTGCGGCCACAACAGCAGGGCCAGTCCGACGACGCTGGTCAGCACGGCAAAAACCCGACAAAGAAAATAAGCGTCCCTGGACTTTTTCAGCATGACCCCGCCCTTCGCAATTGCAGGAGGTGTTGCAGGAGGTTTGGCAGCGCGCTCGCCAGCGAGTGCGAACGTACCTGTGCCACCTTAATGGATGGCGATCCTGGCGACAACCGCGAGGCGCGCGGTTTTTCCCCCGTTCGAGGGAGGTTGGATGCAAATATCGGCTGATTTTCAAAAAAAATGACACTTGGTGTGCCGCAAAGGCCGTCCCCCGCCTGACAGCAACCCGCCGCCGTGCGAGCATTCACTGGACTTGGCGTCGTGTCGAACCTGCCTCCGGAGGTCTGCATCATGTCCTTGATTCGCGAACAAGCCGGCGCGGGCTGCCCCTGCCATCACTGCTCGGTGGTACCGCCTTACATGGCCGATTACATCCGGCGCCACAGCCGGGACAAGGCCTTGCTGGCGGCCCTGACCGCCACCCAGCGCGGCTCGGTCCGCATGCGCCAGATGCGCAGTGCAGCCTTGGCCATCCCGCAGCGCGCCAGCCCGGAGGCCAGCCGGGCCCGTCTGAAGCGCCGCATCTTCAGCTGCGGCAACAGCGCTGACCTGCTGCTGCAACTGGTGCGGGAGGAAGGCGCCCGGGCAACACCGGATCCAGCGGTCAACGAGGCTTACGATCACAGCGGTACGGTCTTCAAGTTCTTTGCCCAGGTCTTTGGCCGTGCCTCGGTCGACAATGACAACCTGCCGCTGACCTCCTCGGTGCACTACCGCGAGGACCCGCGCTATGGCTTTGACAATGCCTTCTGGAATGGCCAGCAGATGGTGTATGGCGATGGCCAGATGTTCAATCGCATGACGCTGTGCCTGGATGTGATCGGCCATGAGCTGACCCATGGCGTGACGCAGCACGAGGCCGGCCTGAGGTATCAGGGTCAGAGCGGCGCCCTGAACGAGCACATGTCCGACGTGTTCGGCGTGCTGGCGCGGCAATGGGCCGGCGGCGAGCACGACCCTGCCCGGGCCGACTGGACCATCGGCAGGGGACTGTTCCGCAAGCCTGCGATGGCCGGCATGGCCCTGCGCTCGATGGCCGCCCCCGGCAATGCCTATCAGGACGCCGATTTCGGGCGGGACCAGCAACCGGCCGACATGGCGCACTACGTGAAGTTGCCGGTCAGTGCCCAGGGCGACTGGGGCGGCGTGCATTACAACTCGGGCATTCCCAACAAGGCCTTCCATCTGGCGGCGCTGGCCCTGGGCGATGCGGCCTGGGAGAGCGCCGGACACATCTGGTACGTGACGCTCACCGAGCGTCTTCGCGAGAATGCAGACTTTCGCAAGTGCGCCTACGAAACCCTGTCGGTGGCGCGCGACTATCATGGGGGTGCAGCCTTCAAGGCGGTCCAGGCCGCCTGGGCCCAGGTAGGAGTGATCAGCCATGACGAAGGCCCGCGCCAATAGTCCCGATAGCCCCGTTATTCCCGACAGTCCCGTTGTTCCCGACAGTCCCGCCAGTACCGACAGCGTCAGCAGTGCCATCGAGGCCCTGACCGTGCAGCGCCTGGGCGGGATGCTGCCCACCCTGCGTCCGCAGCGGCGCGTGGACGCCAGTGCGCTGGATCATCCGGTGCGGCAGGCCTTGCATGACCTGTTCTCGCAGGGCTGCCAACAGAGGGCAGCGGCGCACCCCGAGGCCTTCAGCTATGTGTTTTCCGCGCAGGTCGATGGCCAGCCGCGCAGCATCAGCCTGGCCTGGGCGCAGGTGCCCGATGCGCTGAAGCACCTGCTGCCCGACCCGCAGGCCTGAGGACTCAGGCCGCCTGGCACTGCGGCCCGCTCTGAAACCGCACAGCAGGCGCGGCCTTGCCTGCTCGCCGGCGCCTGTCGCTCACTTCCAGGGTGTGACCGGCGGGATCGGCCAGGACACATCGACCGGCACCGATTCGAAATCGGCCGGGCCCACGATCTCGAGATATTCCATGTCCGGGGAGTAGTCGAACAGGTAATGCACGATGCCGGGCCGCTGGTGCACGCAGTCGCCCGCCGAGACCAGGGTCGGCTTGTCCTCGTACATGAACCGCGCCCAGCCCTTGAGCATGTACACGATCTGGAATTCGGCCACGTGGTAGTGCCAGCCGGTGCCGTCGGTGGGTGGCAGATTGGCCTTGGCGATATGGGCGATCACCTTGCCTCGCGTGGCCTTGGCCACGCCCAGGTCCTTGTAGACGAAGAAGTCGCGCAAGCCTCCTGGCAGGAACTGGGTATCGGCCAGCCGGGTGTGAAGGAAGTCGGTGTCGCTCTTGAATTCGGTCATCGCGGTCATGGTCAAAACTCCATTTCAAGTTCTTCGATGTCTTCAGGCTCTGCCTGGGCTGCCGCTATCCACTCCTTCATGTAAGGCATGGACAGGATCTGGTCGCTGTACTTCTGGCACAGCGGATCGAGCGCCACGCCATAGGTCTTGAAGCGGGTGACCACCGGTGCGTACATGGCATCGGCGATGGTCGGGGTCTTGCCGAACAGGTAGGGGCCCTTGTAGGCCGTCAGGCACTCGCGCCAGATCTCGAAAACCCTCTCGATATCCAGCTGCGCCTTGGACCACACCTTGAAGCCCTTGACCTGCGCCTTCAGGTTCATCGGCAAGGAGGAACGCAGCGCTGAAAACCCGGAATGCATCTCGCCCGAAATGGCCCGGCAATGGGCACGGCGCACGGGATTGGACGGCAACAGGTTCGCGTTTGGTGCAACCTCGTTGAGGTACTCCCCGATCGCCAGCGTGTCCCAAACCTTCACCTTGTTGTGACGAAGACAGGGCACGAGGATCGAGGGCGAGAGCAGCAGCAATTCGGCGCGGGCATCGGCCGAGTCCGTGGGGACCACCACCTCCTCGAAGCTGATGCCAGACATCTTGACCATCAGCCAGCCGCGCAGGGACCAGGAAGAGTAGTTCTTGCTGCTGATCGTGAGCGTTGTTCCTGCCATGGTGCACCCCTTTGAATCGTGTGCATCAGGCAATGCAATAAATATGCCATCGCAGGCATGGCTTTTGCATCGCTTGCCGCAACTGTGTCCGACTCACACCAGGGCCTCACGATGATCTATCACGGCTACCAGATGCTTGCCAATGCAGGTGATCCGCTGCGCCTGTTTGCAGAACGGGCCTTGCAGGTCATGACGCAATGGGAGGGCATGGCCGAAGTGCCCCCGATGCGCCGCATGGGCGCCTACTACGAGCAGATCGCCCTGCTGGGCTTTACCCATGCGCGGCCCGAGTTCGATATCCAGCCGGTGCGCAGCGCCCAGGGGGAACAGGTCGAGATCATCACGAACATCAGCAGCAGCACGGCGTTCTGCAATCTGGTGCGTTTTCGCAAGAACAACGATGAGGTCCTGCCCCGAATTCTGCTGGTGGCCCCCATGTCGGGGCATTTCGCCACCTTGTTGCGCGGCACGGTTCAGACCCTGGTCCAGGACCACGAGGTCTACCTGACCGACTGGCTCAACATCCGCGACATTCCGCTGCGCGTCGGCCGCTTCGGGCTGGACGAATACGTCGACGAGATCATCCACTTCCTGCGCGTGCTGGGTGCCCCTACCCACCTGATGGGGGTGTGCCAGCCCACCGTGGCCTGCATCGTGGCCGCCAGCGTGATGGCGATGCAGTCCGATCCCGCAGCACCCGCCAGCCTCGTCCTGATGGCCGGCCCGATCGATACCCGCATCAACCCTACCCAGGTCAACGAGCTGGCCATGGCCAAGCCGATCGAGTGGTTCGAGTCGCAGCTGATCGGGACCGTCCCCTTCCAGTTCAAGGGCTCGGGGCGACGCGTCTACCCCGGCTTTCTGCAGTTGATGGCCTTCATGAACATGAACATCGACCGTCACCGCAAGTCATTCCAGGACCTGTTCGAATTGCGTGTGGCCGGCGATGATGAAAAGGCCAACCAGATCCGCGACTTCTACAAGGAGTACTTCGCAATCATGGACCTGTCGGCCGACTTCTATCTGGAGACCGTCGACAAGATCTTCCAGCGCCACCTGCTGCCCAAGGGCGAGTTGACCTACCGCGGCGAACGGGTCCGACCCGATGCGATCCGGCGCACCTTCCTGCTCACCGTCGAGGGCATGCGCGATGACATCTGCGGCATCGGCCAGACCCTGGCGGCGCAGGACCTTTGCTCGCGCATTCCGCCGTTCATGAAGACCCACCACCTGCAGGCCGGCGTCGGCCACTACGGCGTGTTCAGCGGCAAGCGCTGGAGCGCCCAGATCTATCCGGTGGTGCGCGGCATGATCCAGAGCATCAACTAGTGAGGTGTGCCATGAACCTGAAGGGCAAGACCGCACTGGTCACCGGTTCGACGAGCGGCATCGGCCTGACCGTAGCCAGAAGCCTGGCGCAGCGCGGCGCCAACCTGATCATCAACGGTCTGGGCGATGCGCAGGAGATCGAGACCCAGCGCGCCGCCATCGAGGACGATTTCCGCGTCCGCTGCAGCTACAGCGATGCCGACATGACGGAGCCGGTACAGATCCGCGCCATGGTCGAGCAGGCCATCGAGTCGCATGGTGCGGTCGACATCCTGATCAACAATGCAGGCATCCAGTTCGTATCGCCGATCGACACATTCCCCGAGGACCGCTTCAACGCGATCATCGCCATCAATCTGGTGTCCGCCTTCCACACCATCAAGGCGGCCCTTCCCGGCATGAAGCGCAAGCGGTGGGGACGCATCATCAACATCGCCTCGGCCCATGCCCTGGTGGCCTCGCCTTTCAAGTCGGCCTATGTGGCCTCCAAGCATGGCGTGGCTGGTCTGACCAAGACCGTGGCGCTGGAGGTTGCCACCGAAGGCATCACCGTCAATGCGGTGTGCCCCGGCTATGTCTGGACGCCCCTGGTCGAGCGCCAGATTCCCGACACCATGAAGTCGCGCAACATGACCGAACAGGAGGTCAAGGAGAAGGTGCTGCTGGCCGCGCAACCGACCCGGCGCTTCGTTACCATGGATGAGGTCGCAGGCGTCTGTGGCTATCTGGTGTCAGAGAGCGCCGCATCGATGACCGGCGCCATCCTCTCGGTCGACGGGGGCTGGACAGCGCAATGAGGGCGGCCCCTCAGTCCGCCGTCACCTTGCCCTCCTTGACCACGCGGGCCATGGTGCGCACCTCGGCCTTGAGCCAGTCACCGAACTGGGCTGGCGTCATGGCGTTGGCTTCTGCCCCCAGCACGCCCAGCCGCTCGCGGATATCGGGCAGGGCCATGATCCGCATCAGTTCGGCGTGCCACTTCTCGATGATCGGGCGCGGTGTGCCGGCGGGGGGGCGCCGGCGGGCCCTGCCAGCTGCCGGTGACAAAGCCTGGGAAAGTTTCGGCCACCGTCGCGGTATCGGCCAGTGCCCCGTAACGGCGGGCACTGGAGACTGCGATCAGCTTGATCTTGCCCGACTTGACATGCGGATAGGTCGCGACCATGCCGTTGAAGGTCAGGTCCACCTGGCCACCGCCCAGATCGGTGATCGCCTGAGCGCCGCCCTTGTAGGGCACATAGCCCCACTGCAGGCCGGCGCGCTCGGCAAACATCACCCCGGCCAGATGGGGCGCACTGCCCATGCCGGCCGCCGCTGCAAAGTTGACGGCGCCCTTCCTTGACTTGACCCATGCGATCAGCTCGGCCAGGTTGTTGGCGGGTACCTGCGGGCTGGTGACCAGCAGGTGCGGTGAATACGCCACCATGGCCACCGGCGCGAAGTCCTCGGTCACATTGAAGGGCAGCTTGTACAGCGCCGGGCCGATGGCCAGCGTGCCCACATCCATCAGCGCCAGCGTGTAGCCGTCGGGCGCCGCCTTGGCGACCACATCGGCGCCCAGGTTGCCACTCGAGCCGGGACGGTTTTCGATCACGATCGGCTGGCCCCAGGCCTCGCTCAGCTTCTGGCCCAGCATGCGGGCCAGCACATCGGAGGTGCCCCCCGCCGGAAAGGGCACGATGATCCTGATCGGGCGCAGCGGGTAGGCCGGGGCAGCGCCCTGGGCCAGGCCGAGCGCGGGCAACACGAGGCTGGTGCTGGCCAGCCATTGACGACGGTTCATGAGGGAAACACTCCGGAGCAAGGGGGATACACCCGGGTCGGCGCCGGGTCGAGGGTGTTAGCCTATCACCCTCACCCTTGATGGAACCCGCTCATGAACCTCGTCGACCTGATCGCCTTGCTGGCCCTGCTCCAGTTCTTCTACTTTTCGGTCCTGGTCGGGCGTGCCCGCGGCCAGTACAAGGTGAAGGCACCCGCCGTCACCGGCCACGAGATGTTCGAGCGTGCCTACCGCATTCAGATGAACACGCTGGAATTGCTGGTGCTGTTTCTGCCCGCGCTGTACCTGTGCGCCCGCTACTGGCCGCCGGTCATGGCGGTGGTCATCGGCGTCATCTATCTGCTGGGCCGCTTCATCTACCAGCGCGCCTATCTGGCCGACCCCGCCAGCCGCAGTCTGGGCTTCGGCCTGAGCGTCGGACCGGCCCTGCTCCTGCTGCTGGGCGCACTGGCCGGGGTGATCCGGTCGCTGTTCTGAAGCCGAGGCTTGGGCATAATCAAGCCCCTGCTGCCTGACTGCCACGGAGTCGCCGATGAAAGCCCTGCTGTCCTGCCTGATGTTGCTGTGCCTGCTCGCTGCCGGCCCTGCCCGCGCGGCCGAGGGCGAGACCCCGGCTGCAGCCCCCGTCAAGCCACCGCCCGGCTTTACCGGCGAGTGGGGCATCCCGGGTGCCGACATCACCATCGTGTTTGACGGACAGGGCGGGGTGTCGGGCTTCTCGGGATGCAATCGCTTCATGGCCGGCTACACCAGCAAGGGCCGGCAACTCAAGCTCGAGCGCATCGGCAGCACGCGCATGATGTGCAGCCCGGAACTGATGAAGGCCGAAACCGAGTTTCTGGGCCATCTGGCCCAGGTCGCCCGCTTCCGCAAGGTCGGACCCGAGGTGCGGCTGATGGATGAACACGGGAAGGTATTGCTGAAGCTCAAGCGTGTGCCGCGCTGAGCGGTGCTCGCGCGGCCCTGACCTTCCTTGACCTCACTTCGTGAGGTTAGCCTTCACCGCAAGCCAAGAAACCTGGCCGCGGCGCAGCGGGTTACTCGACCGTGACGGACTTGGCCCGCGGCTTGTGGTTTCGGCCGGCCGCTCGCGCGGCCTTAACCTCACTTCGTGAGGTTAGCCTTCACCGTAAACCGATAAATTTGGCCATTGGGGTCCGATTACTCCACAGTCACCGACTTGGCCAAATTCCTCGGTTTATCCACATCCGTGCCGCGGGCCAGGGCGGCGTGGTAGGAGAGCAGCTGCAGCGGCACGACATGCAGGATCGGCGACAGCAGGCCGGCATGATCGCCCAGGTTGATGATGTTGATGCCATCGCCCGGTTCGATCTCGGCGTCCTGATCTGCAAACACGAACAGCTCGCCCCCACGCGCGCGCACTTCCTGCAGGTTGGACTTGAGCTTTTCGATCAGGGCGTCGTTGGGGGCAACGACCACCACCGGCATGTCGTGGTCGACCAGGGCCAGGGGCCCGTGCTTGAGTTCGCCGGCGGCATAGGCCTCGGCATGGATATAGGTGATTTCCTTGAGCTTGAGCGCACCTTCCATCGCAATCGGAAAGTGCACGCCGCGCCCCAGGAACAGGGTGTGATGCTTGGTGGCAAAGCGCTTGGCCCAGTGGCGCACCGCTGGCTCGCATTCGAGCACCTTGTGCATCGCCGCCGGCAGGTGGCGCAGGGAATTGAGGATGTCCTTCTCGCGCGCCTCGCTCAGGCGAGCGCGCTGCTTGGCCAGCACCAGGGTCAGCAGGAACAGCGCGGCCAGCTGGGTGGTGAAGGCCTTGGTCGAGGCCACACCGATTTCGGGACCGGCACGGGTGAGAAAGCGCAGCTTGCTCTGCCGGATCAGGGCGGACTCGGGCACGTTGCAGATCGACAAGGTGTCGCGCAGGCCCATGCTCTTGGCATGCTGCAAGGCGGCCAGGGTGTCGGCGGTTTCACCCGACTGCGAAATGGTGACCAGCAAGGTGTTGGCCAGGGCCACCGAATCACGATAACGGTACTCGCTGGCAATCTCGACGCTGCAGGGCACACCGGCCAGGGCCTCAAGCCAGTACTTGGCCACCAGTCCGGAGTGGTAACTGGTGCCACAGGCCAGGATCAGGACCTGCTGGGTGCGCTGGAACACTTCCTCGGCTTCGGCGCCGAACAGGCCGCTGTTCAGGCTGGAGGCGCCCATCACCATCTCGAGCGTGTTGGCAATGGCGCCAGGCTGCTCGAAGATCTCTTTCTGCATGTAGTGGTCGTGGTTGCCCAGCTCGACCGCATCGGCGGACAGCTGGCTCTCGACCACGGCGCGCTGTACCGGCTGGCCACGCTCATCGACGATGCGGTAGCCGCCAGAGCGGATTTCGACGACATCGCCTTCCTCGAGGTAGGCCACATGGCGCGTCACCTGCAGCAGGGCAGAGGTGTCGGAGGCCAGGAAATTCTCGCCCTTGCCGCTGCCCTGCATGCCCACGCCCAGCAACAGCGGCGAACCGCGACGCGAACCGACGACGGTATCGGGCTGGCTGCGGCTGATGACGGCGATGGCGTAGGCGCCGGTCAGGCCGGCGACCACTTTCTGTACCGCCTCGAACAGCGGCAGGCCGGCCACCACCTGGGCATGCAGCAGGTGGGCGATGACCTCGGTATCGGTCTGCGAGTGGAACTCGTAGCCCTTGGCACGCAATTGCTGGCGCAGCTCTTCGTGGTTCTCGATGATGCCGTTGTGCACCACGCAGATTTCCTCGCCCTGGCCACTGGAGGCATGGGGATGGGCGTTGTCTTCGGTCACGCCGCCATGGGTGGCCCAGCGGGTGTGGGCAATGCCGCTGGGCGCATGGGCGGCCACCTCGGTGGCGCGCGCCTGCAGATCGGCGACGCGGCCCACGGCACGCACGCGCGACAGGCCGCCATTGAGCAGGGCCAGGCCCGCCGAGTCATAGCCCCGGTACTCGAGCTTGCGCAAGCCCTCGATCAGGATGGGGACTACATCGCGCTGTGCGACCGCTCCAACAATGCCACACATGTTCTGCTGCTCCTTAATCCGCTTTCCTGGTGCCCTTGACCGGTCGCTTCCAGGACTCGATGGTGGTCTGCTTGACCCGGGTGATGGTGAGTTTGCCGGCCGGTGCGTTCTTGGCCAGGGTGGTGCCGGCGCCCAGGGTGGCGCCTCGTCCCACCGTGACCGGCGCCACCAGCTGGCTGTCGCTGCCGATGAAGGCATCGTCCTCGATGATGGTCTGGTACTTGTTGGCACCGTCGTAGTTGCAGGTGATGGTGCCTGCCCCGATGTTGACACGCTCACCGACCACCGCATCACCCACATAGGCGAGGTGATTGGCCTTTGAATGCGCCGCCATGCGGGTGTTCTTGAGTTCGACGAAGTTGCCGATGTGGGTGTCCTCGCCCAGTTCGGTGCCCGGACGCAGGCGCGCGTACGGACCGATGCGGGCCTGTTCTCCCACGATGGCACCGTCGATGTGGGTAAAGGGATGAATCTGTGCGCCCGCGCCGATGCGGGCATTGCGGATGACGCAATGGGCCCCGATGCTGGCCCCCTCGCCAATGCTGACCTCGCCCTCGAAGACGCAGTTGACATCGATGCTGACGTCGGCGCCGCAACGAAGGCTGCCCCGTACATCGAGGCGGGCCGGATCGAGCAGGGTGACGCCCTGCTCCATCAGTGCCCGGGCCATCACCTGCTGATACTGGCGCTCCAGTTCGGCCAGTTGCAGCTTGCTGTTGACGCCGTCGGCTTCCCAGGTGAAATCGGGCTGAACGGCCTGGATCTCCAGGCCCTGCGCCACCGCCATCGCGATGACATCGGTCAGGTAGTACTCCTTCTGGGCATTGTCGTTGCCCAGGCCTGCCAGCCAGCCGCGCAGGGCGCGCGTCGGGGCCACCAGGATGCCGGTATTGACCTCGCAGACGGCCAGTTCTTCGGGGCGCGCATCCTTCTGCTCGACGATGCGCTGGATCTTTCCTTCGCTGCGGATGATGCGGCCATAGCCGGTGGGGTCGTCCAGGGTGACCGTCATCAGGCCCATGCCGGTGGCGCCGGCCGCATCGACCAGGCGGCGCAGCGAGGCCGGACGGGTAAGCGGCACATCGCCATAAAGCACCAGGGTGGGATAGGCATCATCCAGGTGCGGCAGGGCCTGCATCAGCGCATGGCCGGTGCCCAGTTGCGGCTCCTGCAGGGCCCAGAAAATCGGCACCTCGACCGCCGGTCCCTCCGACGGGTGGTACGTGGCTTTTTCGCCGATGCGCTCGCGCACCAGGTCGGCACCATGGCCATGGATCACGATCAGGCGCGCCGGGTTTAAACTGAGCGCGGCATCGATGACATGCTGGAGCAAGGCCTTGCCGGCGATGCTGTGAAGCACCTTGGGCAGCGCCGAGCGCATCCGGGTCCCTTTTCCTGCAGCCAGTATGACGATGTTCATTTTTCGTTTATTTTCAAAAACTTGCACGAAACCCGCCGAAGGCCGCAAGACCATGACCATGGGTCAATTTGTCGGGAATTTTAACACCCGCTTCCTGCGCTGGATGACGACGCTGATGCTCTCCACCCTGCTCGCCGCCTGTTCGGTCACTTCCCTGGGCTACAACACGCTTCCCAGCTTGCTGCTGTGGCGGGTCGACGGCTACTTCAACCTGACCGACGCGCAGAAAACCCTGGTCAACGAGCGGCTGGCCGCCCTGCTGCGTTGGCATCGCAGCAACGAATTGCCGGTCTATGTCACCTTCCTTGACGAAGCCGAGGAGCGCCTGCACGGCGCCCCGGTCGATGAGGCGACCGTGGCGCGCTGGCGCGCCCTGGTGATGCAGCGCTGGCCGGTGATGGCCGAACGCATGGCGCCGGACATTGCCGAGTTGCTGCTGACGCTGTCGCCCGAACAGCTGGCACGGGCGCGGCGCAAGCTGTCCGAGGACCTGGCCAAGGCCCGCAAGGAATACCAGGGCGATGATGCGACGCGCATCAAGGCACGCGTCGAGCGCTACGGCAAGCGCGCCGAGTTCTTTCTGGGCTCGCTGAGCGACGCCCAGGAGCAGTACCTGCGACAGATCGCACGCCGGCTGCCCGCCACCGAACCGCACTGGCTGGCCGAGCGGGAAGCCCGCCATGAACGCTTTTTTGCGCTGATGGCGCGCCTTCACAGCGAAAAGCCGACGCCGGCCCAGGCCAGTACCTGGGTCAAGCGTTACCTGACCGACTTCTGGACGCCGGCGGACGAGGAGCGGGCTGCCGTGCTGGCCCAGTCGGGCAAGGCCAGCGACCAGATGTCGGCCGAGTTGCTGCGCCTGGCCAGCCCGGGCCAGATGGCCGGGATGCGCAAGAAACTGAAGGGCTATTCGCTGGACTTTGCGCGCATGGCGGCGCAGTAGTTCCGAAGGTCCGAAGGTCCGCGAGTCCGCAAGTCCGCAAGTCCGAAGCATCACCCAGGGCTGGCTGCGCGGCGTGGGCGGCGTTCAAGGCTGGCCGCGCCAGACCTCGAGCAGGAAGGGCAGCAGCAGCATCACCAGCACCGCCAGCGTGCCCAGGCTGAGCAGGGTCAGCCAGCGCCGCAGGCGACGCTGCTCGGTGACCAGCTTTTCCAGCACCGGCGCCAGGTCGGCACGGCGCGGCTCGTGCGCTGCGCGCTGCAGGGCTTGCTGGGCCAGGCGGGGAATCTGCGGCAGCAGGCGCGCCCAGAGCGGGGCCTCGTCGGCCAGATGGGCCTGCAGGCCCTGCCAGCCGATCTGCTCCTCCATCCAGCGCTCGAGAATCGGCTTGGCGG
>JAPOKJ010000078.1 GCA_029977705.1 Burkholderiales bacterium
GACGCCGAAGCGCGCCGACAGGTGCGCGTAGCTGGTGACGAAGACCAGGATGGCCAGCACGGCCAGCACCGTGCCCTCGGCGGCCTGCGCGCCAAAGGCATCGCCCTGCTCGAGGGTCAGCATGATCAGGATCGGGCCGGCGACCAGGGGAAAGGCCGACAGCCAGCCGGCCAGGCGCGGACCCCAGCGTCGCGCTGCCAGCGTGACGACCGCGATCAGGGCCGGGACCAGCAGCAGCTTGAGGAGCAGGGCGCTCAGGGCCATGGTGGGGCTGGCCGCGGGCAGAAAGCTCAGTCGTGGCGCAGGGCCACGGTCTTGAGCTGGGTGAAGCCGTACAAGGCCTCGAAGCCTTTTTCGCGTCCATGCCCGCTCTTGCCGGTGCCGCCGAAGGGCAGCTCCACGCCGCCTCCGGCGCCGTAGTTGTTGATGAAGACCTGACCGGCGCGCAGTTGGCGCGCCAGACGAAACTGGCGCGCGCCCTCACGGGTCCAGACGCCGGCCACCAAACCGTAATCGGTGCCATTGGCGATGCGCAGGGCCTCCTGCTCGTCGCGAAAGCGGGTCACGGCCAGCACCGGTCCGAAGATTTCCTCCTGGGCCAGACGATGCTCGGCCGGCACGTTGTCGAGCAACACCGGAGCCTGGTAGAAGCCGGCCTCGGGGGCGGTCTCGATCACCGATCCCTGCGCAGCAAAGCCGATGCCCGAGCCCTGTGCATCGCTGAGAAAGTCCCAGACCCTTTGCTGTTGCTTGCGGTTGACCAGGGGGCCCAGATCCAGGTCCTGTTCGGCTGGTCCGGCGCGCAGGCGCTCGAACTGTGCGGCCAGGCGCTCGAGCAGTCGCTCATGAAGGCTGGCTTCGACCAGCACGCGGCTGCCCGCCGAGCAGGTCTGGCCGGCGTTCTGGATGATGGCATTGACCAGCACGGGCACGGCGGCATCCAGATCGGCATCGGCAAACACCAGTTGCGGCGATTTGCCGCCCAGCTCCAGGGTCACCGGGCAGTAATGCGCGGCTGCACTCTGGCTGACGCGGCGACCGGTTTCGGGCGAGCCGGTGAAGGAAATATGGTCGATGCCCGGATGGTCGGACAAGGCCTGGCCAGCCTCGCTGCCCAGGCCGGTGACGATGTTCAGGGCCCCGGGCGGCAGGCCCACCTCGGCCGCCAGCCGGGCCACATGCAGCAGGGACAGGCAGGCATCCTCGGCCGGTTTGACCACGCAGGCATTGCCCACTGCCAGCGAGGCGCCCACCGAGCGCCCGAAAATCTGCATCGGGTAGTTCCAGGGAATGATATGGCCGGTGACCCCGTGCGGCTCGCGGATCGTCATCACCGTGAAGCCGTTCTGGTAGGGCAGGGTCTGGCCATGCAGCTTGTCGGCGGCACCGGCATAGAACTCGAAATAGCGGGCCAGGGCCAGGGCATCGGCGCGGGCCTGCTTGAGTGGCTTGCCACAGTCGCGGGCCTCGAGCAGGGCCAGCAATTCCTGGTCGCGAAGCACCGCCTCGGACAGCTTCATCAGCAGGCGGCCGCGTTCGGTGGCCGTGGTCCGGCCCCAGGGCCCTTGTGCACAACCCTCGCCGTCGAAGGCCGCGCGCGCCGCCCGCACAGCGCGGTCGATGTCTGCCGCATTGCCGCGCGGAATCTGCGCAAACACCGCCCCGGTGGAGGGATTGAGTACCGGGACCTGCTCGCCGCTCAGGCCGGGCTCGAAGCGGTTGGCGATGAACATCTGGAATTTTTCGGGGGCTTGCAGCATGGGGGCTCCGGGCAAGGGGCGGTGGAAACAACCGCCGGATTCAGGCACGATTATCCTCCAGCAGCGTTGCGGACCTTCCTCAGGCCCGGGCTGTCAGCCCCGCGAAAGCCTGGCCTGAGATAATCCGGGCATAGCCAGAGTCCCGCGCGAACCCCACGCCCAGGGATCGGCCTCATTCCTCATCGAACAAGAATTCCCGAAACAAGGCGACGACACCATGAATCTTGACCGCGTCAGCACGGGCCGTGATGTGCCCAATGACTTCAACGTCATCATCGAAATTCCCATGAACGCCGATCCGATCAAGTACGAGGTCGACAAGACGACCGGCGCGCTCTTTGTGGACCGCTTCATGATGACGGCCATGCACTACCCCTGCAATTACGGCTATGTGCCCCACACCATCGCGGGCGATGGCGACCCGGTGGACGTGCTCGTGATCACCCCCTTCCCGGTGGCCGTAGGTGCCGTGATCCGCTGCCGCGCCATTGGTGTGCTGCGCATGCAGGACGAGGCCGGCGAGGACTCCAAGCTGCTGGCAGTGCCGATCGAGAAGGTCCTGCCCTCGGGCCGCAACCTGCAGACGGTCGAGGACCTGGCCCCCGAGCGGCGCCTGCAGATCGAGCACTTCTTCTCCCACTACAAGGACCTTGAACCCGGCAAATGGGTCAAGGTGCTGGGCTGGGGCGATGCCGCGGCGGCCGGCCAGGAAATCCTCGACGGGGTCAAGGCCTACCAGTCCGCGGCCGACAAGCCTCAGTTCTGATCCGCGGCGGGCGCCTGCCTGAAAGGGTTGCGCTCGTTCAATTCGTCCAGGTAGGCGGCCATGCCCTGGTCCTCTCGTTCCAGGTAGCGCTCGACCGCATCGGCAAAGCGCGCATCGCGCAGGTAATGCCAGGACGCGGTGGCGACCGGCAGAAAGCCCCGCGCCAGTTTGTGCTCGCCCTGTGCGCCACCCTCGATCACCGCGCAGCCCTCGGCAATGGCGTACTCGATCGACTGGTAGTAGGCCACCTCGAAGTGCATGAAGGGCACCTGGGCAATGGCGCCCCAGTGCCGGCCGTAGAGCCGATCACCGTCGCGGATCAGCAGGCTGGCGGCCACATCGCGACCCTCGACCTGGGCCAGGACCATCACGAAGGCCTCAGGCATGGCCGCATGGGCGCGCAGGAAAAAGTCCAGGTTCAGGTAGGGCGTTGAATGATGGGCCCGGTAGGTCGCGGCATAGCAGCGCATGAAAAAGCGCCAGTCAGCCTCGCTGATCTGGTTGCCGGCCAGCTGGCGGCAGCGCACGCCGGCCTCTGCGGCCTTGCGCCGCTCGGCGCGGATCTTCTTGCGCTTGGGTTGCGACAGGCTGGCCAGGAAGCCCTCGAAATCGGCGAAGCCGGCATTGCGCCAGTGGAACTGCACGCCACTGCGGCGCATCCACCCGGCCGGCGGCATGGCCTGGGCGTCTCGGGGAAGAAGCACATGGACCGAGGACAGCGCCTGCTGGTCCACCCATTGCCTCAGGCTGGCACACAGCGTTGCTGCCAGGGCTGGGTCGCCCAGGCAGCGCGGACCGGCCACCGGCGTGAAGGGGATCGCGCTGAGCAGTTTCGGGTAGTAGGGAAGGCCGGCCCGGTGATAGGCGTCGGCCCAGGCCCAGTCGAACACATATTCGCCGTAGGAGTGGTCCTTCAGGTACAGCGGCATTGCCGCCAGGATCTGCCCGGGCGCATCCTGGGGATGGATCAGCAGGTGTTGCGGGATCCAGCCGGTATCGCCACCGACACAGCCCGAGGCCTCGAGCGCCGACAGCCAGGCATGGTGCAGGAAAACACCGCCGGCGCCGGCCGGGATCAGCCGATCCCAGGCTGCGGCATCGACCTGCGACAGCGAATCGATGGCGCGACCCACCAGTGGCGCGGCGGGGGAGGGATTCGGGGGGGCTGTGACGGGATGCTCAGACATCGTTTGGCCCCCGTCGGGCAGCGCCCGGGCGGGCCGCTTTTGCGCGCAGCCCTTGTGATAACCTGTGGACGACTGGCCGGGAGAAAGAAGAGTTCATGAAGATTGCTGTTGCGCAGCTCAATCCGACCGTCGGCGACTTTGCCGGCAATGCGGAACGTATCATCGAAGCCGCCCGAGTGGCCCATGCTGAAGGCGCCCGGTTGTTGCTGACCCCGGAGCTGTCCCTGGTCGGCTATCCGCCCGAAGACCTGCTGCTGCGGGACACATTCTATGCGCGCAGCGAGCAGGCGCTTGCGCAAGTCCTTGCCGCGACCAAGGATCTGGACCTGCTCCTGCTGGTCGGGCTGCCGATCCGTCGCGGCGCCAATCGCTACAACGCGGCGCGCCTGCTGCGGCAGGGCCAGGTGCTGATGGAGTACTGCAAGCACGAATTGCCCAACTACGATGTCTTCGACGAGGTGCGCTACTTCGAGCCGGACAGCCGTCCGATGGTGTTCGAGTGCGAGGGCATCCGTTTCGGCGTTGCCATCTGCGAGGACTACTGGTACCGGTTCGCACCCGAAAACGCCCGCGCCGCCGGTGCCGAGGTGCTGCTGACCCTCAATGCCTCGCCGTACCACATGAACAAGCAGCATGTGCGCCACGACGTGGGGCGGGCCAACGTCACCTCGATCGGCCTGCCGCTGATCGCCGCCAACCTGTATGGCGGGCAGGACGAGCTGGTCTTTGACGGCATGAGCTTTGCCCTCGATGCCCAGGGCGTGCTCAAGGCCCAGGGCAAGCCCTTCGCGGCCGACCTGCTGATGGTCGAGGTGGAGCGCAACCCGGTCGGCCAGATCCTGGTGCGGCCCGGTCGCCTCGAACCGGTCCTGAGCATCGAAGAGCAGGTGTACCAGTGCCTGGTGCTGGGGGTGCGCGACTATGTCAACAAGAACGGCTTTCCGGGCGCCGTGATCGGCCTGTCGGGGGGTATCGACTCGGCCCTGACCCTGGCGGTGGCCGTCGATGCCCTGGGCAAGGAGCGGGTGCGTGCGGTCATGATGCCTTCGCCCTATACCGCCGACATCTCCTGGATCGATGCCCGCGACATGGCCAAACGCCTGGACGTGCGCTATGACGAACTGTCCATCAGTCCGGTGTTCGAGCAGTTCAAGCAGACCTTGTCGGCCGATTTTGCCGGTCTCAGGGAAGACACCACCGAGGAGAACATCCAGGCCCGCATCCGTGGCACCTTGCTGATGGCCTTGTCGAACAAGCATGGCTCGATCGTCCTGACCACCGGCAACAAGAGCGAGATGGCGGTCGGCTACTGCACCTTGTACGGCGACATGGCAGGTGGCTTCGCGGTCATCAAGGATGTCGCCAAGACCCTGGTGTTCCGGCTCTCGCGCTGGCGCAACCGCGAGGTCGAGGTCATTCCCGATCGCATCATCACCCGGCCGCCCAGCGCCGAGCTGCGCGCCAACCAGACCGACCAGGACTCCTTGCCCGAGTACGAGGTGCTCGATGCCATCATGCAGATGTACATGGAGGAGAACCGCAGCATCGAGGACATCGTCGCCGCCGGCCACCCTAGAGAGGCGGTTGAAAAGGTGGTAAGGTTGATGCGCATTGCCGAGTACAAGCGGCGCCAGGCCCCGATCGGTGTCCGCGTGACGCACCGGGCTTTCGGACGCGACTGGCGTTATCCGATCACCTCCCGGTTCCGCGACTGAGCCCGGCCCCAGGATCGGCCGATCACGAGACACCCCCATCAGCAGACACGACCATGAAAAGAATCACCGCCGTCATCAAACCCTTCAAGCTTGACGAAGTTCGCGAGGCCCTGGCCGAGGTCGGTGTCTCCGGCCTGACCGTCACCGAGGTCAAGGGCTTCGGACGCCAGAAGGGCCATACCGAGCTGTATCGCGGCGCCGAGTATGTCGTGGACTTCCTTCCCAAAGTCCAGATCGAGGTGGTTGTCGCCGACGATACCGTCGATCGCGCCATTGATTCCGTGATCCGTGCTGCCCGCACGGGCCGCATCGGTGACGGCAAGATCTTCGTCTCGCCGGTCGAAGAGGTCGTGCGCATCCGCACCGGCGAGCGCAACGAACAGGCCATCTGAGGCCGCACAGGCAGTTGCCGCACCAGCCACCTTCCCTAGGGGCTGGGGTCGCCGTCCCGTGCCGGGGCCAGACCGCGCAGCACCCGCCTGAAGCCCTTGAGCAGCAGGCGTAGCAGCAGCAGCGCCAGGATCACGAACACCAGCAGCAGGCCGATGAAGACCAGGGGCTGGTGCAAGGCCAGCCAAGTGCCGCCGACGACGGCGACATCCTCGGTCAGCGACAGCGCGATGTTCGAGAACGGCTCGGGGGAGGTGTTGGCCACCGCCCGGGTCCCCGACTTGGCGAAGTGGGTGGTGGCGGTCAGCGAGCCGCCCAGCAAGGCCGCCGCCAGGGTCACCGCGGGGCCGGCATCGCCAAAGACTGCGGCCGCCATCGCTGCGCCAGCTGGAATCCGCAAGAAGGTCTGAAGGCCATCCCAGACGCTGTCCAGCCAGGGCAGTTTGTCGGCAAACATTTCAACCGTGGCCATGAAGCCGGCAGCCCCCAGCACCAAGGGGTGGCCGAGCAGCTTGAGGTGCTCGGGCAGCGGCCACCAGCCCATGAAGGAGGCCAGGCCGAACAGGAAGGCCACCAGATACAGGCGCAGCCCGGCACCCCAGGCCAGTGCGCCGGCCAGGGCAAGATCCGGCAAGTGGGTCATCAAGGTCTCGGGCATGGGGGTCCTCCGGGCCTGATAGCATCGCAGCGTTCAGGCATCCACACTAACGCGGGCCGCGCCCGGCGAGCATACAACCGATCGATCCGATGGACGATGCCCTCCCATCCCTGGTTCAGGCCCGCCTGGATCCGCTGCCCGCCGCTTCACCCGATTTTCCGGTGCAGCCGACGCATCGGGTCGCCCCTGACCTTGCCAAGCAGGCGCAGGCCACGCCGCAGATCGATGCCGACTACCCCTCGGTGCTGGCCGCCAAGTGCAAGGCCCTGCAAGCGCGACCCGACGCCTTCTGGTGCGCGTCCCGGCACTGGCCGCGCGGGCACTGGCGCACGCTTTGGGACGCACTCGGCCTGGCCCGCGCCCACTGGGTGCAGGCCCTGTCCCTGCAAATGCTCGATGGCACGGTGGACTGGGGGGTCCTGGAAGGCCAACCGGCATTGCAAGCCTTGCTGGCCCGGGTGCCCGCCCAGGCCCTGGCGCTGACCCTGGCGCTGCAGGAGGACTGGGTACTGATGAGTCGGCAGGGCCGCTTCGAAGCGGGCTCGGTGTGCATGCCCAGTGGCTGGGTGCCAGCTGAAAAATTCGGTCAGTCACTGATGCAGATCCACGCGCCGGTGGCCGATGGCCAGGCCCTGCGCAAGGCCTCCCCCGCGCTGGTGCAGGCAATGACCGACAAGGGGCCCTTCGTGCGTCACGTCTGGACCCTTTGCCGCAACGCCAGCCTGGCGCGCCATCCCCACTGGCCCGAGGACACCCGTCCGGAAAGCGATGAGGCCCTGTACTTTCGCAGCGAGCGTCAGACCACCTGGCCCGTGCCTTCACTGCAGGCGGGGCTGTTCCTGATCCGGGTTCAGGTGCGACCCTTGTCCGATCTGCTCAGCGGCGAACAGGGGGCAGGGCGGCTGCGGTTGCTGCAACAGGCGCTGGCCTCGATGAGCGATGCGGTCATCGCCTACAAGCAGCTGGGGCAGATTCGGCAGCAGGTGATGGCGATGCATCCGCCGCAGGCCTGAGGCCATGCCGGGCGGGCGCGGCGGCACCCCTCAGCGCGTGGCGCCGCGCAGCAGCACCAGCAGCGCCCCGCTGCCGCCGTCATTGGGGCGGGCCTGGCAAAAGGCCATCACCTCGTCGCGCTGCACCAGCCACTTGAGCACCTTGCCCTTGAGTACCGGCTCCTTGTTCAGCGAGCCCAGTCCCTTGCCGTGGATGACGCGCAGGCAACGCCACTCGCGGGTCATGGCATCAGCCAGGAAGGCCACCAGGGCCAGCCGAGCCTCCTCGCTGCGCAGGCCATGCAGATCCAGCTGTCCCTGCACCGTCCATTCGCCGCGGCGCAGCTTGCGCACCACTTCGATGCCCAGCCCGGGCTGGCGAAACGACAGGGACTCGTCGGTCTCGAGCAGGCGTTCGATGTCGATCTCGTCGGACAGGCTGGCCCGCAGGGCCTCCTGCTCGTCGGCCAGGCGCTGCAGCGGCACTGGCAGCGGGCGCGGCAAGGACCTGTCGGCCCGTGCCGGCGGGGCCAGGGGCACCACATCCTTGACCTCGGCACGGAATACATCGGCATCCTGGCGCTGCTGCTGCGCCGCCAGACGGGCCTTGCGCGCCGCTTCCTCGCGCGCCTTGGCCGCCGCCTCGGCCTCGCGCTTCAGGTCGCGGGCAAGCGGCTTGAGCGCCTCGAAGCCCGAGACGGTGGCCACAGGGGGCGGGCGGCGCGGCATGACATGCGCTCAGCCTTCGGCGAGCGCCTCCAGGTAGCGCTGCGCATCCAGGGCCGCCATGCAGCCGGTACCGGCGCTGGTGATCGCCTGGCGGTAGATGTGGTCCTGCACGTCGCCGGCGGCAAAGACACCGGGAATGTTGGTGGCCGTGGCCTGCCCGTCCAGACCGCTGCGGGTACGGATGTAGCCGTTCTTCATGTCCAGCTGTCCCACGAACAACTCGGTGTTGGGGGAATGGCCGATGGCCACGAAAACGCCGGACAACGCGATGTCCTTGCGGGCGCCGCTGCGGGTGTCCTTGATGCGGATGCCATTGACGCCGCGTGCATCGCCCAGCACCTCGTCGGTCTCGTGGAACCACTGGATGTCGACCTTGCCTTCGGCCTGCTTGGCCATCAGCTTGTCGATCAGGATCGGCTCGGCGCGGAACTTGTCGCGGCGATGGATCACGGTCACCTTGCTGGCGATGTTGCTCAGGTACAGCGCCTCTTCGACCGCGGTGTTGCCGCCACCGATCACGGCCACCTCCTGGCCCTTGTAGAAAAAGCCGTCACAGGTGGCGCAGGCCGAGACGCCCTTGCCCATCATCGCCTCCTCCGAGGGAATGCCCAGGTACTTGGCCGAGGCGCCAGTGGCGATGATCAGCGCGTCACAGGTGTAGACGCCGCTGTCGCCTTCCAGCCGGATGGGCTTCTCGTTCAGGTGGGCCGTGTGGATGTGGTCGAAAATCATTTCGGTGCCGAAGCGCTCGGCATGCTTCTGGAAGCGCGCCATCAGCTCCGGTCCCTGGACGCCGTCAGCATCGGCCGGCCAGTTGTCCACTTCGGTGGTGGTCATCAGCTGGCCGCCCTGGGCCAGACCGGTGATCAGCACCGGATTCAGGTTGGCACGTGCGGCATAGACCGCAGCCGAATATCCGGCCGGACCCGAGCCCAAAATCAGCAGTCGTTGGTGTTTGATGGCAGCCATTTGAACCTCGAGTTGCGAAAATCCCAAAAAATCAGTACCTTACATGCCGTTCTTCAGCCCGTTTTGCAGATTCGTCGGCAAGTCAGGCAGAATTATACGAATCTGATGCATTAGTAAGACATCCCGCTTGTCGGCTTGCATCCCTTTAGTCCATTGAGGTTGGTATGGCTCACGAAGAAAACAAGGCTTTTTTGCGCCGTGTTCCGTTGTTCACGGTCTTGAGCGAGTCACAGCTCGAGATCCTGGCTGCCGGCACCGTACGCCGCAACTACCCGAAAGGCCGGACCATCGTGGCCGAGGGCGAGCCCTCGCAGTCCCTCTACATCCTGCTGTCGGGACGAGCCAAGGTACAGCGCTCGGATTCGGAGGGCAAGGAAGTGATCCTGGCCGTGCTGATGTCCGGCGAATTCTTCGGCGAGATGAGCCTGATCGATGATGCGCCGCGCTCGGCCAGCGTCATCACCCTGGAGTCCTGCGACTTCCTGGCCATCAACAAGGAAAACTTCAAGGCCATGCTGTCCCAGAACGCGGAGTTGGGCATGTCGGTCATGCGCGGCCTGGTACGTCGCCTGCGGGAGGCCGACAAGAAGATCGAGACCCTGGCCCTGCTCGATGTGTACGGGCGGGTCGCGCGCGTGCTGCTCGATTTTTCCGAGAACGTGGGCGGCGAGCGCATCGTCAAGTCCAAGCTGCCGCGTCAGGAGATCGCCAAGATGATCGGCGCCTCGCGCGAGATGGTGTCGCGCGTCATGAAAGGCCTCGAGATCGACGGCTATATCGTGTCCTTGCCCGAAGGCAAGCTGGCCCTGCGCGAAAAGATTCACTCCTACATTTCCTAAGGTTCAGGCATGGCGAGGTCGGCTGCAAGCCGGGCGTCGGTCGGTTCATCGATCGGCGCCACGATGGGGGCAACCCACACGGGGAGCAGCAGCAGGCGCGGCGGCCTGATGGGCCCGTCCGGCATGCCCGACAAGGTCATAGCCCTGTTGCACGAGGCGCGCTGGGCCACCAGCTTCCTGCTCGCGGCCTTTCTGGCCCTGGTCCTGATCTCGTACCACCGTGCCGATCCCGGCTGGTCGCATGCGGTGCAGACCACCCAGGTCCTCAATGCCGGTGGTCGCATCGGGGCCTGGCTCTCCGACCTGCTTCTCTACCTGTTTGGCATCAGCGCTTACTGGCTGATCGGTTTTCTGGCCCTGGGCCTGTTCCGGCGCATCCTGCGGGCCCGCCAGCCCCTGGCGGGCGAAGGCGAGGCGTCTGCGGTCTCGCGCCGGCGCAGCGCCGACGTGGCGCCTGCGCCCGAGGTGCATCGCTTTGCCTGGGAACAGTGGCTCGGCTTTATCGTGCTCTTCGTGGCCTCCTGCGCCCTCGAGGCCACCCGCCTGCACAGCCTGCAGGCCGAGTTGCCGCTGGCCCCTGGCGGGGTGACCGGCGCCGCCGTTGGCGATGCCCTGCTCGAGGCCTGTGGCGCGATCGGCAGCACCCTGATCCTGCTCGGGGCCATGGCCACCGGTCTCAGCCTGTGGATCAGCTTTTCCTGGCTGCAGGTCTTCGAGGCGGTCGGTACCGCGCTGGAGTGGATCTGGACCATGTTGCGCCGCCGGGCGGACGTGCGCGAGGACCGTCAACTGGGCGAGGCCGCCACCAGCGAGCGCGAGGAAGCCGTCGTCGAGATGCGCAAGATGATCGAGGACGAAGAGGCCGAGCCGCTGCGCATCGAGCAACCGGTCGTGCGCCTGGAGCCGTCGCAGCGCAGTGTGGCCGAGCGCCAGGTGGTCTTGTTTGCGGATCTGCCCGCCGATACCGAACTGCCCCCGCTGTCCTTGCTTGATCCGCCGCCGGTGCAGCAGGAAACCGTGTCGGCCGAGACCATGCAGTACACCTCGCGGCTGATCGAGAAAAAGCTCGCCGACTTCAATGTCGCTGTCCGTGTCGAGGCGGCCTATCCCGGTCCGGTGATCACCCGCTACGAGATCGAGCCGGCCACCGGTGTAAAGGGCAGCCAGATCGTGGGCCTGGCCAAGGACCTGGCGCGGGCCTTGTCGATCCAGTCGATCCGTGTGGTCGAGACCATTCCCGGCAAGAGCCTGATGGGGCTGGAACTGCCCAACGCACGGCGCCAGAACGTGCGCCTGTCGGAGATCCTCGGATCGCGGGCCTACGCCGATGCCGCCTCGCCGCTGACCATGGCCCTGGGCAAGGACATTGCCGGCCACGCCGTGGTGGCCGATCTGGCCAAGATGCCGCACCTGCTGGTGGCGGGCACCACCGGCTCGGGCAAGTCGGTGGGCATCAATGCCATGATCCTGTCGCTGCTGTACAAGGCCGACCCCTCCCAGGTCCGGCTGATCATGATCGATCCCAAGATGCTCGAGATGAGTGTCTACGAAGGCATCCCTCATCTGCTGGCACCGGTGGTGACCGACATGCGCCAGGCCGGCCACGCGCTCAACTGGAGCGTGGGCGAGATGGAGCGCCGTTACCGCCTGATGAGCAAGCTGGGGGTGCGCAACCTGGCCGGCTACAACGCCAAGATTGCCGACGCTGCCCGGCGCGAGGAACTGATCCCCAACCCGTTCTCGCTGACCCCCGACCAGCCCGAGCCGCTTGCCCACCTGCCCAACATTGTCGTGATCATCGACGAGCTGGCAGACCTGATGATGGTGGTGGGCAAGAAGGTCGAGGAACTGATTGCCCGGCTGGCCCAGAAGGCGCGCGCTGCGGGCATCCACCTGATCCTGGCCACGCAGCGTCCCTCGGTCGATGTCATCACTGGCCTGATCAAGGCCAACATTCCCACCCGCATCGCGTTCCAGGTGTCCTCCAAGATCGACTCGCGCACCATCCTTGACCAGATGGGCGCCGAATCACTGCTGGGCATGGGCGACATGCTGTACATGTCCTCGGGCAGCAGCGTGCCGGTCCGTGTTCATGGCGCCTTTGTCTCGGATGAAGAGGTGCACAAGGTCGTCGAGCACTGGAAGAGCCTGGCCGAGCCGCAGTACATCGAGGGCATTCTCGAGGGCGGCACGGCCGAGGATATCGACACCGGCAGCGCAGTCGGCTTCGGTGGTCTGGCCCAGACCCTGGCCGAAGCCGGCGTCGACGGCGAGGCCGATCCGATGTATGACCAGGCTGTGGCGGTGGTCGTCAAGCACAAGCGGGCCTCGATCTCGCTGGTGCAGCGTCACCTGCGCATCGGTTACAACCGTGCGGCGCGGCTGCTCGAGCAGATGGAAAAATCCGGTCTGGTATCGGCCATGGCCACCAACGGCAACCGCGACATCCTGGTGCCGGCCTCGGCCGAGTCCTGATGCGCCGGCATGTCCGGGGCCTCCCGGACCGTGTGCCTGTCCGTCCCTGCCCATCCCCTTGCGGCAATTGGAGCCCGGCCCTGGTGTAAGGTAGGGCGCTTGTGCCGCGTCATCGCAACAGCCTTTCCTCGCGTTGAATCCCCATGAACCCTCGCCGATGTTTCCTCACCGGGGCCCTGTCCCGCTCCCTTGCCCTGGCGCTGCCTGCATCAGGAGCACTTGCCCTGGTCGCGGGGGCCCGCAATGTCCGGGCGCAGGGCGCCGTCCCCGGCCTGGAGCAGTTGCGTGAATTCATGACCGGCGCTCGCTCTGCCAGGGGCGAGTTCGAACAAAAGACCCTCAAGAGCAGCGGGGCTGCCGATGCCACCTCGGGCAGCTTTGCCTTCGTTCGTCCCGGCAAGTTCCGCTGGGAGGTGCGCAAGCCCTTCAGCCAGTTGATGGTCTCCGATGGCAGCCAGCTGTTTTTCTATGACAAGGACCTGAACCAGGTGGTGGTGCGCAAACTCACCGATGTGCTCGGCGCCACGCCGGCGGCCATTCTGTTCGGCTCCAACGAATTCGAGCGCAACTTCAGCATCTCGGCGCTGCCCCCACGCGGCGACGCGCAATGGCTCGAGGCCGTGCCGCTCGTGTCCGGCGCCCGCGAGGCCGGTTTCGAGAAAATGAGCATCGGCTTTCGCAGCAACCTGCCGGTGGGCATGGAAGTCAAGGATGCCTTCGGCCGCACGGCCCTGTTCAGTTTTTCCGGCATCCAGCGCAATGCACCGATTGCCGACAGCGAATTCCGCTTCGTGATTCCGCCGGGCGCCGAGGTGGTGCGCCAGTAGGCCTCAACCGCTGGGCTCAGGGTTTGGCTTCGCAGCCGCACAGGCCCCAGACCGGAAAGGCGCCGTACCTGCCGGCCTGCGCAACCGTCAGCACGCCCTGGTAGGTGACCGACTTGCAGGCATCATTGAATTTCGGGCAGTTGCGCTCGGCACTGCCACTGAAGGAGGCGCTCGACTGGGCGCCCTTGAACTTGATCATCATCCGGTCATGGGCGAGGATCGCGGGCGGCTTGCGAAGCACGTGGCGTTCATCGACCAGTCGCAGCGACTCGGGCTTGTCCTCGATGCGGATCCTGGCCATCCGGCGATCGTCCAGCCTCAGCAACAGGGGACCGGACTCGCGCAGATCGGTCGGCTTGTAGAAGCGGCAGCCACAGCCGGGCTGCCAATCGCTCTCGGCGAGGGGGGTGACCTCAAGGGTGTTCTTGCGCAAATTGGCTGGCGGCACATTCGGCGTGCTCACCGGTTTGCCGTTTTCGTCCAGCCTCGTCGCGGGCGAGGGCGTGGCGCCCACCGCAGCCTTGTTGCCCGCAGCAGGTCTGGTGCTCCCCTCGGGCTTTGTGCTTCCTGCAGGCTTGGCACTCTCGGCAGGTTTGGGGGCTTCTTCGGCCTGTGTGGCAGGTGCAAGCGCCACCATCAGGAACACTGACAGGGCGCGAAGGATCGCAAGGCGGGGGAGGGCGAACATCATGCAGGGCCGGCAGGAGACGGCAGGGGCTCCGTCGGGATCGGCTCGGGCCTGGCGCGGCCGGCCGATGTTTGTGAGAAGATTTTAGCCCAACCCCGCCCTCTGTTCCGTCCCCGCGCCGATGTGGCGCATCCATTCATGACCCTGTCACCCAAGACTGATGATCGCACCGGCGTACCTCTGGCGGAACGGCTGCGCCCGCGCCACATCGACGAGGTGATTGGCCAGCAGCATCTGCTCGGCCCTGGCAAACCGCTGCGCGTGGCGTTCGAGAGCCGGCAGGCCCATTCGATGATTCTCTGGGGGCCGCCTGGCGTCGGCAAGACCACCCTTGCACGCCTGATGGCCGAGGGCTTTGGCTGCCAGTTGTTGTCGATCTCGGCGGTGCTCGGTGGCGTCAAGGAGATCCGCGAGGCGGTGGCCGCTGCCGAATCGTCGCGACTGCTGGGCCAGACCAGCCTCTTGTTCGTCGATGAGGTGCACCGCTTCAACAAGGCCCAGCAGGATGCCTTCCTGCCGTATGTGGAAAGCGGCCTGTTCTACTTTGTCGGTGCCACCACCGAGAACCCTTCCTTCGAGGTGAATTCGGCCCTGCTGTCGCGGGCGCGGGTTTACGTGCTGCAGCCACTCGATGAAGAGGAACTGCAGCAGGTGTTCGAGCGCAGCCTGGCCGCGCTCGAGGCAGCGGCGGTGGCCTTCGACGACGAGGCGCGGCGCGAATTGTTGGGCTGGGCCGATGGTGATGCCCGCCGCCTGATCAACAGTATCGAGATCACCGTACAGGCGGCCCGTGCCACCGGGCGCGAGCGCATCGACGCCCAATGGCTGGCCCAGACCCTTGCCAATTCCTGGCGCCGCTTCGACAAGGGCGGCGATGCCTTCTACGATCAGATCAGCGCCCTGCACAAGTCGGTGCGTGGCTCCGATCCCGATGCCGCCCTGTACTGGTTCTGCCGCATGCTCGATGGCGGCGCCGATCCGCGCTACCTGTCAAGACGCATCGTGCGCATGGCCACCGAGGACATCGGTCTGGCGGATCCGCGCGCCTTGCGCCTGTGCCTGGATGCAGCCGAGACCTACGAGCGCCTGGGCTCGCCCGAAGGCGAACTGGCGCTTGGCAATGCCGTCATCTACCTGGCAGTGGCCGCCAAATCCAACGCGGCCTACAAGGCCTACAACCAGGCCAAGGCCTTCGTGCAAAAGAGTGGCTCGGCACCGGTGCCGCTGCATCTGCGCAATGCCCCCACCAAGCTGATGAAGACCTTGGGCCATGGCAAGGACTATCGCTACGCCCATGACGAGCCCGACGCCTTCGCCGCCGGTGAACGCTACTTCCCCGACGGCATCGAGGCGCGCTTTTACGAGCCCACCGAGCGCGGCCTTGAAATCCGCATCCGCGAAAAGCTGCAGGCCCTGCGCGAGCGCAACAAGCGCTGAGCCTGACCGGTACAATCGAGGCCTGTCCCAAGATCCTCCCACCCCATGCTCGACATCGCCCTTTTCCGCAAAGACATCCAGCAAGTCGCCCAGCGCCTGGCTGCCCGCAACTACGTGCTCGATGTGGCCGCCTTCCAGGCCCTGGAGGCGCAGCGCAAGGAATTGCAGGTCAGGAGTGAAACCCTGCAGGCCCAGCGCAACAGCCTGTCCAAGCAGATCGGCCAGCTCAAGGCCAAGGGTCAGGATGCGGCCGAGGTGATGGCCCAGGTAGGCAGTCTGGGGGCCGAGCTGACCCGCGCCAGCGAGCTGAACGAAGCGGTGCAGGTACAGTTGCAGGCCTTCATGATGAATATCCCGAACCTGCCGCACGAAAGCGTGCCGGCCGGCAAGGATGAGCAGGGCAATCGCGAGGTGCGGCGCTGGGGGCAGCCGCGCGCCTTCGCGTTCGCTGTCAAGGATCACGTCGATATCGGCGGGCCGCTAGGCCTGGACTTCGAGGCCGGCGCGAAGCTCAGCGGCGCGCGCTTTACCGTGATGCGTGGCGGCATTGCCCGCCTGCACCGGGCGCTGGCCCAGTTCATGCTCGATACCCAGACCGGCCAGCATGGCTACACCGAGTGCTATACGCCCTACATCGTCAACGCCGAAACCCTCAAGGGCACCGGCCAGTTGCCCAAGTTCGAGCAGGACCTGTTCGCCGCCAAGAAAGGCGGCCAGGAAGGCGATGGTGAGGCCCTGTACCTCATTCCCACGTCTGAAGTCTCCCTGACCAACCTGGTACGCGGTGACATCGTTGAAGAAGCACGCCTGCCCATCAAGCTCACAGCCCACACCCCGTGTTTCCGCTCCGAGGCGGGTTCGTACGGTCGCGATACCCGCGGCATGATTCGCCAGCATCAGTTCGACAAGGTCGAGATGGTGCAAGTGGTCCATCCCGCCCGCTCCTACGAGGCCCTCGAGGAGATGGTCGGCCATGCCGAGAACATCCTCAAGGCCCTCGAGCTGCCGTACCGCGCCATGCTCCTTTGCACCGGCGACATGGGCTTTGGGGCGAGCAAGACCTATGACCTCGAAGTGTGGTTGCCGGCGCAGAACACCTACCGCGAAATTTCCTCGATCAGCAATTGCGAGGATTTCCAGGCCCGTCGTATGCAGGCCCGCTTCAAGGGCGGGCAGGGCAAGCCCGAGTTGCTGCACACCCTGAACGGGTCGGGCCTGGCGGTCGGCCGCACCCTGGTGGCGGTGCTGGAGAATTACCAGCAGGCCGATGGCAGCGTCGCCATCCCCGCAGCACTGCAGCCCTACATGGCCGGCCAGACCCTGCTGGCAGCCGCCTGATCCCCTGATTTTGGTGCCGGCGCGGGCTTGGTCTATAATCCCGCGCTCGACGTCCCATCAGGAGAGGTGGCAGAGTGGTCGAATGCGCTGGACTCGAAATCCAGTGTACGTTTAGGCGTACCGTGGGTTCGAATCCCACCCTCTCCGCCAGAACAAGTCCTGCTAACTCGCTCAGTCGGGTTGTCAGGCGCTCAGAGCCCCGCACCACGCGGGGCTTTTTGCTATGGGCTCCTGACTGCGCTTCCGGCCGGGGCGCCCGAAAACC
>JAPOKJ010000074.1 GCA_029977705.1 Burkholderiales bacterium
GAACGAGACCACGTCCAGGCGCAGGCTGGCATAGATCTCCTCGAGCAGGGCCTTGCCGCCGCCGTAGCGGTGCCAGGCCAGGATCATGTTGGGATCCATCCCGAAGGCCGGGCCCGAACCCCACAGGGCCAGGGCCGGGCTATTGCCGTAGTGGTAGGCCAGCACGCCATGGCCGCCATCGAGCGTGCCCTTGTTGACGGCCTCGAGCAGCTGGAAGGCAGGCACCACGGCGCCGGAGGGCAGCACCTCGATCTTGAGGCGGCCGCCGGACATGTCATTGACCTTCTTGGCAAAGTCGTTGGCGTACTCGTGGAAGATGTCCTTCGAAGGCCAGGTCGACTGGAAGCGCAAGGTGGTGGTCTGGGCCCGCGAAATCGCAGGTACGCCCAGGGTGACCAGGCCGGTGAGCGCCGGCGCGCTGGCCAAGAGACGGCGCCGGGGGCGCGAGGGACGGGAGGCGGCAGGCGCGTTCATCGGTCCCGGATCGGGCGAAGGGACGGCGCCCAAGGCGCAGCGCTCAGTGACCGCCCTTGCGATAGGCGCCACGCGACAAATCGATACCCAACTGCTTGAGCTTGCGATACAGGTGGGTGCGCTCGAGGCCGGTCTTTTCGGCAACCCGCGTCATGCTGCCCTGCTCGCGCTGCAGGTGATGCTCGAAGTAGGCGCGCTCGAAGGCGTCGCGGGCCTCGCGCAGCGGCGAGTCGAGGTCGATCTGGCTGATGCTTTGCTGTGCCGGGCTCAGGGCGCCGCGGGCATTGCCCGGCTGGAATTCGCTGACCGTGCCCAGGCCCGCGCCACCGTTGCCGACATGTTCGCCCGTGAGTGAGGCGAAGGTGGGATAGTGACCGATGCCGGCCGCGCCCGGCAGCGCCGCACCGATACCGGACGACAGCGAGCCGGAAGAGCCCGCAGCCTCGCCGAGCGCGGCCATGCCGGCGCCGGAGAGACTGGCCTTGACCGGCACGAAGGTGGTGGTGCCGCCCATCGCGGATTTTGTCTGGGGTGCAGGGGTGCTGACGGAAGCCAGGGAGACGTCCTTGGCGGCAGCACCGGAAGACGCCATGACCGGCTTGCGCTTGATGAGGCCGGCCTCGACGGCTCGCAGCAGCTTTTGCAGCGTGATCGGCTTTTCGAGAAAGTCCATCGCGCCGATGCGCGTGGCTTCGACCGCGGTGTCGATGGTGGCGTGACCGGACATCATGATGACCGGCATGGTGAGCTGGCCCCGGCTGGCCCATTCCTTGAGCAGCGTCACGCCATCGGTGTCGGGCATCCAGATGTCGAGCAGCACGAGGTCGGGATGGCTGCTCTGGCACAGCACACGCGCCTGGGCTGCACTTTCTGCCAGGTGAACGGTATGGCCTTCATCACCGAGAATTTCCGAGAGCAATTCCCGGATTCCGATTTCATCATCAACGACAAGTATTTCAGCCATACCTCAAAGCCATGGGCTACTGCGGGAAAACCGTATTGTCCACACTTTTCGCGGTTTTGGTAAATAGAACGCTCACCTGCGCGCCGGAAATTTCTGTTTCAGCCGGATTTGCGCTCCAGTTGGCCACCTCGATCACTGCGCCGTGCTCTTCGACGATCTTCTTGACGATCGCCAGACCGAGCCCGGTGCCCTTGGGCTTGGTGGTGATGTAGGGCTCGAAGACGCGGGCCAGACTGCTGGGCGCAAAGCCTGGTCCATGGTCGCGGACCCGCAGCTTCAGCGCGCTCGATCCCAGCGGTGCGCCGGCCTGGTCGCCGGGCTGGATCAGTTCGGTCACCACCTCGACCAGCAGCGGCAGCGTCTGCCGGTCGGGAGCCAGCGACTCATAGGCCTCGAAGGCATTCTTGAGCAGGTTGTGAAAGACCTGGCGCAGCTGCTTGCTGTCGCCGATGATCAGCGGCGCTCGTGGATCCAGCTGCAAGTGCACGCGCTGCTGCGGATTGCCCTGGTACAGCTGGGCCACTTCGGTGACCAGCGCATTCAGGTCGAGAGGGGCCATCGCAGCCGAGGGCAGGCGCGCGAAATCGCGGAACTCGTCGACCATCAGCTTGAGGGCCTGCACCTGATCGACGATGGTGCGGGTATTGCGCTCGAGCAGGTCGGCCTCGCTGCCGCTGAGCCGGTCGATCAGCTTCATGCGGGTGCGTTCGGCCGCCAGCTGGATCGGGGTCAGCGGATTCTTGATCTCGTGCGCCACCCGCTGCGCCACCTCGGCCCAGGCCACCGAGCGCTGCGCGGAGATCACCTCGGAGATGTCATCGAAGACCAGCACATAGCCGGCCTGATGATCCGGCGCAGCATCAGCGCTGTCGGCGCCGCCACCGGATGCAAGGGCCCCGGGCAGGCGCGAGCCCCGCATCAGCAGGGTCTGCTCGCTGAGGCGATCCGGCTTGCGCTGCAATTGCTTGTCACCATCGCCCTCGGCCACCAGGGTGCCGGCGCGGGTGAGTGTGAACTGGCGTTGCCAGACCCCGGACGGGCTGCTGTCCAGGTCGGCAAAGGCGGTGCGGATCGCATCGGCGATGTCGACAAAGGGTTCAAAGCGTGACAACTCGCGGCCCACGATGCCGGCAGCCGGGTCGCGGCCGGCACGGGTATTGCGCTCGCTCAGGTCCTTGCGCAGCATGCGCGCTGCCGCCGGGTTGGCCAGCAGCACCACGAAGTGGCGATCGAACACCAGCACGCCGGCACTCAGGTTGGTGAGCACCGCATCGAGCTGCAGGTTCAGCTGCTCAAGTGCGCGCTGGTTGGCATCGACATCGCGGCGGGCCTGCTCGAGCTGGCGCGTCATGGCATTGAACGAGCGCGTCAGCACGCCCAGTTCGTCGCGCTCGCCATAGTCCTTGACCTGGGCGAAGTTGCCCTCGGCCACCGCCCGGGTGCCGGCCGCCAGCATGGCCAGCGGGCCGGTCAGCCAGCCGGCCAGCAGGAAGGCGCCGGCAATCGCCGAGAACACCGTGAGCAGGAAGATCAAGGTCAGGGTGATGCGATAGACCCGCTTGAGGCCGTCCTTGGCCTCGAGCAGCTGGCGGTATTCGGCGCGGCCCTGCGAGATCGCCTCGGTGCTTTCGGCCAGTGTCGTCGGCACCGGCTGGATCACCTGCAGGTAGCGGTTGTCCTCCAGACGCTGCGCGTCGCCCACGACGATGGTGATGACACGAATCTTCAGGCTGTTGTTGTCGCCGCTGTCGAACTCCGAGAAGGTGCGCATCAGGCGCACCCGGCGCAGCACTTCGGCGGAGGGAACATCGGGAAACAGGCGCGCCGAATTTCCACCCGCCGTCACGACGCGGCCCGAACCGGTGACCACCATCGCCTCGGCAACACGGTTCTGCTCCTGCAGGCGGAGCAGCCCGGCGGACCATTGCGAGGGAGGCTGCTCGGCCAGGTCGGCAGCCATGGCACGGGCGCGCGAGACCAGGTCATTGCGCAGGTTGTCGAGCGTGGCGCGGCCCAGGTTCAGCCCCGATTCGAGCGCGCGTTCGACCGGGGCATCAAACCAGGATTCGATCGAGCGGCCGACAAACTGGAGTGCGACCAGGTAGATCAGCAGCACCGGGATCACCGTCATGAGGGTGAAGGAGAAGGCCAGGCGGCTCATCAGCCGGGTGCCAAAGACGCCCTGCCGGTAGCGCTGGATCAGCCGGCGCATCAGATCGAGCACGAGCAGGAACAGCCCCGCCGCAACGATCGTCGTGGCAACGATCAGGGCCGGGTAGTACTGCTGGAACAGACCGGAGTTGGAGGCCCCGCTGACCAGCATCAGCAGGAGTACCAGCGCCAGGCTCAACGAGACGATGAGCGCGACGCGCAGGGTTCGCCCTACAGCGCGATTCTGGTCATGTCCGGTGTAAAGCTGAAAAGTTTCCATTCAGAGACCGGCACCCAGTCCGAGTCGGTGAGCATGGTGATCTGGAAGGGCTTGGGCAGTTGCGACTTGTCCAGCCTGAAGCGCACATAGACATCGTAGGTGGTCTTCAGGGCCAGCGTCCTGCCATCGGCAAAGCGCCAGCCGCGGATCAGACCAATGTCGCGCAAGGCCTCGCCCAGGCTGCGGTAATTGATCGCCAGCGGACCGCGCGCCACCCGGTACTGGCGCGTGATCGCCTGGTAGGTCAGGCGCACGCTCTGGCTGTTGCGGGTGATCAGTTCGTCCTTCCAGTACCAGCGCGGACGGAAGACCTCGACCTCGGTCACGAAGTGCAGCGGCACCCCCTGCTCGAGCAGGTCCTCGAGCTTGGCATTGACCGAGAAGCGGACATCGGCATCGAGCAGCCAGCCCTCGGGCTCGACCAGGATCTCGCCCTTGGGCCCTTCCTTGGAGCCTTCCTTGGGACCTTCCCGGGCCTCGGGGCGTCCCGCTTCGACCCCTTCCGCAACACGCGGGGCGGCCGCTGCGGCTGGCGGCGGCGCCAACGGCGGCAGGCTGGGACGGGCGCGGGCCTGCACCACTTCCACCCCGGCTGCATGGGCCTGGCCGCCGGTCTGGGCGAGCAGGACCAGGGCAAGCGCGGCAGCGGCTGTCAGGGCGGTAAATCGGGTCATCCTGTCTTGGTGAGTCGGGCGTAGAAAAATCCATCGTGCTCCCGACTCGGCAGACGGGTGGGCAGAAGATGCCCCAGCCTGACCGCCACCGAGGTCTCGAATGACCAGGTGAGCCCCTCGGCCTGCGCACCCCGCAACTCACGCATCGCGCGCTCGAGCAGGTACTCGCCTTCGTCCCGAAACACCGAACAGGTGCAGACGAGCAATTTACCACCCGGCTTGAGCAGGCTCCAAAGGGCCCCGAGTATTTTCAATTGCTGTCCGGAAAGTGTCGCGATATCACGACGACGGCGCAACCAGGGAATATCGGGGTGGCGCGCCACGATGCCCGAAGCGCTGCAGGGCACGTCGGCCAGGATGCGATCGAAGGGCTGCCCATCCCACCAGCCACGCGGCTGCGCGGCATCGCCAACCTTGACCTGAACCGTGTCGCGCATCAGCCCCAGTCGCTGCAGGTTCTCACCGATGCGGCGCGTGCGCTGCGCATCAATGTCGAGCGCAACCAGGCCGATGTCCTGCTGCTCGAGCAGGTGCGCCGACTTGCCGCCGGGGGCGGCACAGGCATCGAGCACGCGATGGCCGGCCTGCACCTGGAGCAGGGGGGCCGCCAGTTGTGCGCCCAGGTCCTGCACCGACACCAGGCCCTCGCCCCAACCCGGCAGGCGCTGTACGTCCACCGGCTGCTCCAGGCGGATCGCCGGAGTGGCCATGTCGCGCCGGGTGGGGTCGCCCAGACCCAGCACCTGGTGGGCCATGCCGGCCGCCTGCAGCCGGGCGGCATAGTCGGCAACACTGCTGATGCGCTGGTTGACGCGCAGGGTCATGCCCGCCTGGCGCTGCGATTGCGTCACGATCGAGGACCATTGCTGGGGATGGTCGCGGCGCAGCAGCTCCAGCCACCAGTCGGGCAGGTTGTAGCGCGCCTCGTCCTCGCGATTGACGCGGCCCAGCAGGGCATCGCGCTCACGCAGGAAACGGCGCAGCACCGCGTTCAGGAAGCCCGCCGAGAAGCGCAGCACCGGATCGGCCTTGCAGGCCTCGACCACCTGGTCGATGACGATGGCAGGGGCCCGCCGTTCACTGATCAATTGCTCCAGCGCCACCAGCTGGATCGCCTGCAACTCGGGCGCAGCCGGCTTGTTGTTGAGGATGCGCGCCAGGGCCAGGCCGGTGCCCAGCCGCCGCACCGTCTGGTAGGCCATGTCCTGCACCGCCGGGCCGGAGTCGGCGGCCACGCCGGCGCGGGCGCGCAGCAGGGCGGCCGGCAGGGACTCGCCGGCCATCATGGCCGCCACGGCCGAGGCCGCCGCCCGGATTTCCTGGCCGAGGGGCGAGCGCTTGCCGGAGACTGGAGACGGGGTCAACGGCGCGCCATGGCCATCAGCTTTTCAACCCGCTCTTCGGTAGAAGGATGGGTCGAGAACAGGCCCCGCAGGCCACCGCCCGAGAGCGGGTTCATGATCATCATCTGGGCGGTTTCGGGATGCGCCTCGGCCGGGCCCAGCGGAATGCCCTGGGCGAACTTGTGGATCTTGTCGAGTGCGGAGGCCAGGGCAGCAGGATCGCCACTGATCTCGGCACCGCCACGATCGGCCTCGAACTCGCGCGCCCGCGAGATCGCCATCTGGATCAGCATCGCGGCAAACGGCGCCAGCAGCGATACCGCGATCGCGCCGAGCGGATTGGCGGGCCGGCCCTGACTGTCGCGGCCACCGAAGAACACCGCAAAATTGGCCAGGGCCGAAATCGCACCGGCCATGGTGGCCGAGATCGTCGAGATCAGGATGTCCCGGTGTTTCACATGGGCCAGTTCATGGGCCATCACGCCGCGCAGCTCGCGCGTCGACAAGACCCGCATGATGCCGGTGGTGGCGGCCACTGCGGCATGTGCCGGGTTGCGCCCGGTGGCAAAGGCGTTGGGCGCGTCCTCGTTGATCAGGTAGACACGGGGCATCGGCAGCTGGGCCTTCTCGGCCAGTTCGCGCACCATGTTGTACAGCTGCGGCGCACTGGTGGCATCGACCTCCTGCGCGTTGTACATCCGCAGCACCATCTTGTCCGAAAACCAATAGGAAAAGAAGTTGCTGATCAGCGCAAAGCCCAGGGCCATCAGCATGCCCTGCTGGCCCCCCAGAATGCCGCCCACCACCCCGAACAGGGCGGTGATGCCGGCCATCAGCAGGGCTGTCTTCATTACATTGAACATGGGTTTCCTCTCTGGAAGAGCGGGCCGCAGGGCCCTTCAGACAAAACGATCACCCGGCACGATCGGCGTACCGACCATGAAGGCCCTGGCCGGCAGGCGTTTGCCGCCGGGCTTTTGCAGGGCGCACAGTTGCACGAAACCATCGCCGGTGGCAAGCAGCGGTCCATCGGCCTCGATGGCCACCACCTCGCCCGGCTCGCCCCTCAATTGGGGGCGCTGTGCGGCACTTAAAGCCCGGGAGCCGCCGACCTTCAGGAGCATGCCCTTCCAGCTGGCGGTACAACCCGGGAAGGGATCGAGCGCCCGGATCTTGCAATCCAGGGCAGCGGCCGAGCGGGTGAAGTCCAGGGCAGCCTCGCTTTTCTCGATCTTGTGGGCAAAACACACGCCCTGCGCCGGCTGCGGCTGACTGGGCAATTGGCCGTCAGCCAGCAGATCCAGGGCCTCGACGATGGCCTGGGCGCCCAGCACGGCCAGCTTGTCGTGCAGGCTGGCCGCGGTATCGTCGCGGCCGAGCGGCAGGGGCCGGATCAGGCGCATCGCACCGGTGTCCAGTCCTTCGTCCATCTGCATGATGGTGATGCCGGTGCGCTCGTCGCCCGCCTCGATGGCACGCTGGATCGGCGCCGCCCCGCGCCAGCGCGGCAGCAGCGAGGCATGGATGTTCAGGCAGCCCAGGCGCGGTATGACCAGCACGTCGGCAGGCAGGATCAGGCCATAGGCCGCCACGATCATGGCATCGGCCTGCACCTGGCGCAGCACCTGCAGGTGCGCCTCATCACGCAGGCCCGGCTTGAGGGTGCGCGGTTGCAGCACGTCGATCCCGGCCTCGAGCGCCACCTGCTTGACTGGACTGGGCATCAACTGCTGGCCACGACCGGCAGGCTTGTCGGTGCGGGTGAGCACCAGGGCGATGTCATGACCCCGCGCCATCAGGGCCTGCAAGGCCCGGGCGGCGAACTCCGGGGTGCCGGCAAAGATCAGTTTCAAGCGACTTTCTGCTGCTCGCGCTTGAGCATCTTGTGGCGGATGCGGGACTGCTTCAGGCGCGACAGGTACTGCACGAAGACCTTGCCCTGCAGGTGGTCGATCTCGTGCTGCAGGCACACCGCGAGCAACTCATCGGCCTCGAGGGTGAAAGTCTTGCCCTCGACGTCCTGGGCCTGCACCGTGACGCGCTCGGGACGCTCCACGTTGTCATAGATGCCGGGCACCGACAGGCAGCCCTCCTCGTAGGTCTTGCGATCGGCGCTGCTGCTCAGGATGCGGGGATTGATGAAGACCTTCAGGTCGTTCTTTTCCTCGCTGGTGTCGATGACGATGATCTGCTGGTGCACATCCACCTGGGTGGCGGCCAGGCCGATGCCGGGTGCCTCGTACATGGTCTCGGCCATGTCGGCCACCAATTGCCGCAGCGCCGGCGTGAATTCGGTGACCGGCTGGGCCACTTTGTTCAGACGCGGATCAGGGTAATGAAGGATGTTCAGGACGGCCATAGTCTAATATCAACCGTTTGTCGGTTTCGCCACTAAATATTGCTAGATCAAGGGTTTAGCGGCAGAATCTCAAGTCATGTGAAAACCTGCCCGGCATGAGGATGCTGCCAGGGCTGGTACCGGCTTTTCGTGCCGGAACGTCCGCCAGGAAGATGATGAAAAAGTTTAGCACGCGCTCTTTGACCCTGATCAGCCTGAGCCTGATATGGGGATGGGGCGCGCCCGTGCAAGCGCAGGCCCTCGCTGGTGATGCAGCGGGCGTCCCGCAGGCGGCCGCCCCGGCCAGCCCCGGCGCCCGCAATCCGCAGCCGCTCGAGCTGGCGGCCAACGCCCCCGACCGCCACGTGGTCGTCAAGGGCGACACGCTTTGGGACATCTCCGGCAAGTTCCTGCAACAACCCTGGCGCTGGCCCGAGATCTGGCAGCTCAATCGCGAGCAGATCCGCGACCCGCACTGGATCTACCCGGGCAATGTCGTCTATCTGGATACCAGCAGCGGCCAGCCCCGCCTGCGCCTGGGCCAGCCCGTGGGCGATGCTGGCAGCACGCCCGGCACACTGGCCCAGAACACCATCAAGATGCAGCCGACCGTGCGCGTCGAGTCGCTGCGCGATACCGCCATTCCGACGGTCAGTTCGGCGATGATCGCGGCCTTCGTGAACCGCCCGCTGGTCGTCACCGAAACCCAGATGCTGACCAGCCCGCGCGTCATCGGCACGCAGGACGGTCGCGTCAATCTGGGCCGGGGCGACCTGATGTACGTGCGCGGCATCAAGGACAGCACAGTCACCGACTGGCATGTGTATCGCCAGGCACGGCCGATCCTCGACCCGGACACCCGCAAGCCGATTGCCTTCGAGGCCTTGTTCGTCGGTTCGGTGCGGCTGGAGCGGCTCGGCGATCCGTCGACCTTGCGCGTGACCGGTACCAGCGAGGAGATCGGCGCCGGCGACCGCCTGGTGCCGGCCGAGTTGGGCCGCCCCTTCAATTTCGTGCCGCACCCGCCGGCCCAGGACGTCAAGGGCCGGATCGTGTCGATCTACAAGGGGGTCTCCCATGTCGGCCGCAACAGCGTGGTGGCGGTCAGTCTGGGCAGCCAGATCGGCATCGAGGAAGGCCATGTCCTGGCCATCAAGCAGCGCGGTCGCGAGATCCTCGATCCGGTCACCCGGGAAAGACTCAGACTGCCGGATGAGCCAACAGGCCATCTGTTGATTTTCCGCGTATTCGATAGCATTGCCTACGGTCTGGTGACGGCCGCCACCGACAGCATTCAGGTCGGCGATCTCGTCGTCAATCCCTGATTCCGCGCCGGCGCCAGACTTGTCGGGGCGGCCGCCCTGGCAGGTCCCATGACACAAGACGCAACGCTCCTTTCCCAAACGACCTCCCTGGCTTCGGCCCATCCGCTGCCTGCGGCGCATCCCGTGCCCGCGGCTGAGGCCACCTGCGGCGCGGCCAGCCCCGAATGGATGCTGTGGTGGCGCCTGGGCAGGCTGCGCGGCCTGCGCATGGCCGGCAAGCTGGCCCTGCTCAAGCACTTTGGCAGTATCCAGGCCTTGTTCGGCGCCGCGCCCGCCAGCCTGGCCGGGCTGGCCGGCGAGTCGGCCGCTGGCCAGCTCCTGCTGCCCGATGAGGCCTGCCAGCATCAGCTGGCATCGATGCAGGCCTGGCTCGACCAGAGCCCCCGGCATCACCTGCTGTGCCTGGGCGACCCCGACTATCCGCAGGGGCTGCTCGACCTGGCTGATCCGCCCCTGCTCCTGTTCGCCAGCGGCGATTTGAGCCTCCTGCACCGCCCGGGGCTGGCGGTGGTCGGGTCACGCTCGGCCACGCCGCAGGGCATTGAGAACGCCCGCGCCTTTGCGCGTGCGGCGGGTCAGGCGGGCCTGACCATCGTCAGCGGCCTGGCCCTGGGGATCGATGCCGCCGCCCACGCCGGGGCCTTGCAGGCAGGCGCCGCCACCCTGGCCCTGATCGGTACCGGCATCGACCGGCTCTACCCGGCCGCCAACCGTGACCTGGCCCTGCAGATCCGCGAGCACGGCCTGATCCTGTCCGAGTTGCCGCTGGGCGCGGCGGCGCTGCAACACCATTTCCCGCGCCGCAACCGCCTGATCGCCGCCCTGTCGCGCGGCGTGCTGGTGGTCGAGGCGGCCCGCCAGAGCGGTTCACTGATCACCGCGCGGCTGGCCGCGGACCTTGGCCGGGAGGTCTTTGCCATTCCCGGCTCGATCCATTCACCGGTTTCAAAAGGCTGCCACCTGTTGATCCGCCAGGGGGCCAAGCTGGTGGAATGCGCCCAGGACATCACCGAGGAACTGGCGCCGGTGCTGGCCGTCCGGCCCATACCAGAGGCACCGGCACGAGCCGCCACGCAGGCCCCGGCCCACGAGATCCGGGACGACCCGGTCTGGCAGGCCCTGGGCCATGAACCCTCGTCGCTGGCCCAGATCCTGGCGCGCTGCCAGCTGCCGATGGCGGCGGTTCAGGAACGTCTCCTGAGGCTCGAACTGGACCGGCGGCTTTCCCGCCTGGACGACGGTCGCTTGCTTCGAATCGTCGAAGCCTCGTAAACTTGCGTCCCTTCGCCGGCTTTCTGGCGAAACCCTGTTGTTAGGAAAATACTTTTGGCCAGCTCCACTCCCGAAGCCCCCGGCAAGACATTGATCATTGCCGAGAAGCCGTCTGTGGCCCAGGACATTGCCCGGGCCCTTGGCGGCTTTACGCGCCAGGGCGACTATTTCGAAAGTGACGAGTACGTGCTGTCCTCGGCAGTCGGCCATCTGGTCGAGATCGCCGCCCCTGAAAAGTACGAGGTCAAGCGCGGCAAGTGGTCCTTTGCCCACTTGCCGGTGATTCCGCCCCATTTCGACCTGAATCCGATCGCCAAGAGCGAAGACCGCCTGAAACTGCTCACCCGCCTGATCAAGCGCAAGGATGTGGCGGCACTGATCAACGCCTGCGACGCGGGCCGCGAGGGAGAGCTGATCTTCCGGCTGATCGCCCAGCATGCCAAGGCGCGCCAGCCGGTCAAGCGGCTGTGGCTGCAGTCCATGACGCCGGCGGCCATCCGCGAGGCCTTCGGACAATTGCGCAGCGACCGCCAGATGATGCCCCTGGCCGATGCCGCCCGCTGCCGGAGCGAGTCCGACTGGCTGGTCGGCATCAATGGCACCCGCGCCATGACCGCCTTCAATTCCCAGGATGGCGGCTTTTATCTGACCACCGTCGGCCGGGTCCAGACCCCGACGCTGGCGATCGTGGTCGAGCGCGAGGAAAAGATCAAGCGCTTCGTGTCGCGCCCCTATTTCGAGGTCAAGGCCACCTTCGGCGTCAGCGCCGGCACCTATCCGGGCAAGTGGTTCGACCCCCGCTTCAAGAAGAACGACGAGGACCCCGAACAGCGCGCCGACCGGCTCTGGGACGAGGCCCGGGCCCAGGCCATCGTGGACGAGTGCCAGGGCAAGTCGGGGACCGTCACCGAGGAAACCAAACCCTCGACCCAGATGTCGCCGGCCCTGTTCGACCTGACCAGCCTGCAGCGCGAGGCCAACGGCCGCTTTGGCTTCTCGGCCAAGACCACGCTGGCGCTGGCCCAGAGCCTGTACGAGCGTCACAAGGCCCTGACTTACCCGAGGACCGATTCGCGCTTCCTGCCGGAGGACTACCTGCCCACTGTCAAGGCCACGCTGTCCGGGATGGCCGAGCTTCCCGGCATCGGGCCCTTTGCCCGCCAGGCGCTGTCCAAGGACTACATCAAGCCGAACAAGCGGATCTTCGACAACACCAAGGTCTCGGACCACTTCGCCATCATCCCGACCCTGCAGTTGCCCGGCAACCTGTCCGAGGCCGAGGCCAAGATCTACGACCTGGTGGCCAAGCGCTTCCTGGCGGTGTTCTTCCCGCCGGCCGAGTACCTGGTCAGCACCCGCATCACGCAGGTGGGCGCCCACGCCTTCAAGACCGAGGGCCGGGTGCTGGTCAACCCGGGATGGCTGGCCATCTATGGCCGCGAACAGCAGGGTGACGACGACCAGATCGCACCGGTCAAGAAAGGTGAATCGGCCCTCACCAAGACCCTCGAACTGCTCAAGCTGGTCACCAAGCCGCCGGCGCGTTACTCCGAGGCGACCCTGCTGTCAGCCATGGAAGGGGCAGGCAAGCTGATGGAAGAGGACGAGCTGCGCGAGGCGATGGCCGGCAAGGGCCTGGGTACGCCCGCCACGCGCGCCGCCATCATCGAGGGCCTGATCAACGAAAACTACATGATCCGCGACGGCCGCGAACTGATCCCGACCGCCAAGGCCTTCCAGCTGCTGACGCTCTTGCGCGGCCTGGGTGTCGAAGAACTGACCCGGCCCGAGCTGACCGGCGAATGGGAATACAAGCTGGCCCAGATCGAGCAGGGCAAGCTCGAGCGCGAGCGCTTCATGGGCGAAATCGCCACGATGGCGCAGCAGATCGTCGAGCGCGCCAAGAACTACGGCTCGGCCAACGTGCCGGGCGACTACGCCACCCTGAAGGCGCCGTGCCCGAAGTGCGGCGGCATCGTCAAGGAAAACTACAAACGCTTTGCCTGCACCCAGTGCGACTTCTCGATCACCAAGATCCCGGGTTCCCGGCAGTTCGAGATCGCCGAAGTGGAGCAACTGCTTACTGACAAGGTAATCGGCCCCCTGCAGGGCTTTCGTTCCCGAATCGGCCGACCCTTTGCGGCCATTCTGAAGATTACCGACGAGAGCAAGCTCGAATTCGATTTCGGCCAGAACCAGGGCGACGAGGACGGAGAGGCCGAGGCGGTCGATCTGAGCGGCAAGGAAAGGCTGGGGGACTGCCCGAAATGCGGTTCGGGCGTCTACGAGCACGGCCTGAGCTACGTCTGTGAAAAGAGTGTCTCGGTGCCGCGCAGCTGTGACTTTCGCTCCGGCAAGATCATCCTGCAGCAGGAGATCGAAACCGCCCAGATGAAAAAGCTGCTGCTGGACGGGCGTACCGACCTGCTGCCCAATTTTGTTTCCAGCCGTACACGCCGCAAGTTCAAGGCCTTCCTGGTCAAGGGCCCGGGCGGCAAGATCGGCTTCGAGTTCCAGGCCCGGCCGGCCAAACCCGGTGCCGAGGGTGGCGACGAGCCAGCCGGCTCGGCAGCGGCCAAGGCCGGTGCGGCAGCCAGCGCAGCGAAAAAACCGGCCGCGGCCAAGGCCAGCCCCGCCAAGGCAGCGCCGGCCCCTGCTGTGGCCGTCAAGAAGGTCGCCAGCAAGACCGTCGCCAGCAAGACGGCGGCCACCAGGACAGCCGCCAGCAAGCCGGCGGCCAAGAAGCCCGCAGCGAAAAAATCAGCCGCCACCAAGGCTGTGGCCAGCAAGTCTGCCGCGAAAAAGCCGGCCGCCAAGAAACCTGCGGCCAAAAAACCGGCGGCCAAGAAGGCCTCTGCCCGCAAGGCCTAGGAAGATGGACTCGAGGACAGGCCCTTGAGGCCGGCCTCGGGGAACGAACTCAGATCCAGCGGATCAGCGCGTCCAGTTCGTCGCGGTTGAGACGATCGGGCGAGAGTTCATCCAGGCGATGAAAGATCATCCAGCCGTACAGGCCGGCCAGATGGGTGACATCGGCCGGCAGGCCGGCCCCCGGCTCGGGCCGGGTCAGCTGCTTGCGGGCGCGATTGATCGCCTCCTCGAGTTGCCCGATGCTGAACGGCCCCAAGGGCTGGCGCGGGTCGCGCGGCTGCCATGAGGGTTCGGCCGGCTCCGGGAGGGGTCGGTCAAGGGCTTTTACAAGGGCCAGGGAAGGGCTCAAGGGCAGTCTCGAAATTCGCTGGGGAGACCGTTCAGGACCACAGCGAAGGTGCCAGGTGGCCCTCCGCAGGCCGGTCATTTCCGGTTTTTGGGGGACCGAGGCTAACATAACTTCCATGCTGCGCATCGATGACATCGCTTCGGATTGGGTCTTCGCCTATGGCTCGCTGATCTGGGCCCCGGGGATCGAGTTTGCGGAACGCCGGGTGGCGCGCCTGTACGGCTATCACCGGGCCTTTTGCATCAGTTCGACACGCTATCGCGGCACCACGGAGCGACCAGGTGCCGTGCTCGGCCTGGACCGCGGCGGCAGTTGCACCGGCGTGGCCTATCGACTCAAGACAGCCTCCCGACAGGCCTCCCTGAAGGCCCTGTTCCAGCGCGAGATTCCCGACCCTGCCCGAGCGGTCTACAAGGCAAGCATGGTGCAACTGGTGCTGGGGGATCCTTGTCCGATCGGCGCCCCCTGCCCCGCAATGACGGACCTGGGCACGCAAGCGCAGGGCGCGCCACGCCTGCGCCGCGTCGATGAGCACGGACCGCGGGTCCACGCCCTGACCTTCCTGGCAGATCGCGCCCTGCCCGCCTATGTGCGGCTGGACATGGACCAACTGATCGCGCGCCTGAACGGCTGCGATGGCGAGCGCGGCCGCAATCTCGACTATGCCCTGAACACCTGGCAGTCGCTGCGCGACATGGGCTTCGAGGATCGCCGCCTCAGGCGGATCGTGGCACGCCTGCAGGCCTCGATGCCGGCCTGAGGGCAGCGCGGCGCCGGGTCAGCCCTGGCGCGCCGGGCACAGGCGCCGGCCTCAGGCCGACAGCATCTCCCACAGCCTTGCCGCCGACACCGGCATCTGCACCTGCGAGGCGGCCTGCGGCTTGCCGGCGCGGGCCAATGCATCGGCAATCGCGTTGACGATGCAGGGCGTGGCGCCGATGGTGCCCAGCTCGCCCACACCCTTGACACCCAGCGGGTTGTTCTTGCAGGGGGTGGACTCGTCCATGTCGGTCTTGAACATCACCGACACCAGATCGGCGCGCGGCGCGTTGTAATCCATCAGGCTGCCGGTGATCAGCTGACCGGTCTCGCGGTCATAGACCACCGCCTCGCCCAGCGCCTGACCCAGCCCCTGCACCGCGCCACCGTCGAGCTGGCCGCGCACGATCATCGGGTTGATGACACGACCGACATCGCTGACCGAGGCGTAGGCCACGATCTCCAGCTCGCCCGTGGCCGGATCGATCTCGACCTCGCTGACATGGCAGCCGTTGGGCCAGGTGGGGCCGGAGACGGCACTGGTGGAGTCCATGAAGATGCGCTGGTCGGCCTGCTTGCCGGCCAGGGCGAACAGGTCGACGCCCAGGTCAGTCCCCTTGACCGAGAAGCGGCCCGCCTCGTAGACGATGTCGGCCGGTGCGGCCTCCAGGTCCTGGGCGGCCAGGCCCTTGGCATGCTCGATGGTGCGCTCGGCACCGGTGCGCACCGCCGAGCCGCCGGTGAAGATCGAGCGCGACCCGGCACTGCCAAAGCCATTGACGACATCGGTGTCGCCCATCTTGATGCGCACCTTGTCGATGGGTACGCCGAAGGCATCGACCACCAGTTGCGCCAGCGTGGTCGCAATGCCCTGGCCCATCGGATTGACGGCGGTATAGACCTCGATGATCCCCGAGGGCAGCACGGTGACGGTGACCCGCTCTTCGAACACATTGCCGCCGGTCCATTCGAGGAAGGTGGCCAGGCCGAGGCCGCGCAGCTTGCCGCGGGCCTTCGATTGCGCCTCGCGGGCAGCAAAGCCGTTCCAGTCGGCCAGCGCCAGGCCCTTGTCCATCACCTGCGGGAAGTTGCCGGTGTCATAGACCTGGGCCATCGGGTTCTTGTACGGCATCTGATCGGGCGTGATCATGTTGCGGCGACGGAAAGCCACGCGGTCCAGGCCCAGCTGGCGCGCTGCCTCGTCCATCAGGCGTTCCATGATGAAGATGGCCTCGGGGCGACCGGCACCACGATAGGCGCCGGGGGAGGCGGGGTTGGTGAGTACCGCCTTGAACCGGAAATCGATGGTCTGGATGTCATAGACACTGGTCTGCACCCAGGGCCCGATCAGCAACTGGATGGCCACGCCGGTGCCAGTGGCATAGGCGCCAACATTGGCATCGGAGTACACGCGCAGGGCCAGGATCTTGCCATCGGCGGCCAGCGCCAGTTCTGCATGGGTGCCGACATCGCGGCCGTGATAGGTGTTGAGGAATTCTTCGCTGCGCTCGGCCACCCACTTGACCGGGCGCTGCAGGGTCTTGGCGCAGTAGGCCACCACCGCATCCTCGGCATAGGCGCCGGTCTTCATGCCGAAGCCGCCGCCGACGTCCTCGACCAGCACACGCATCTCTTCAGGCTGGATGCCCAGCAGGCCCGACACCGTGCCGCGCACACCGGTGGGCATTTGGGTGGACAGGCGAAGCGTCAGGCGGCCGGTCTCGGGATCGGGATAACCCAGCACCGAGCGCGGTTCGATCGACAGCGCGATCACGCGCTGGTTGTGGATGTCGAGCTTGACCACATGCGCGGCCCCCGCAAAGGCGGCATCGCTGGCCTTGGCATCGCCGTGGCGCATCTCGGCGCAAATGTTGTCGGGGGCTTCGGCACACAGGGTGGGGGCACCCGGCTTGAGGGCCTCGCCCATGTCGACCACATGGGGGATGTCTTCGCATTCGAAGGCGATCGCCTCGACCGCATTGCGCGCCTGCTCGAGCGTGTCGGCGACCACCACGGCCATCGGCTCGCCGACGTAGCGGACCCGCTCATGGGCCAGGATGTGGCGCAGCGGCGTGGCCGCCGGCTGGCCATCGCCGCGCGGGAAGGGCACGCCCGAGGCCATCGGCTTGAGGCCGGCAGCCACCAGGTCGGCACCGGTGTAGACGGCGGCGACCCCCGGCATCGCCTTGGCGGCCGAGGTATCCATGCTGACGATGCGAGCATGCGGGTAGGGCGAGCGCAGGAAGGCGATGCGGCCCAGGTTGGCGGGCGCGAAGTCGTCGGCATAACGGCCGTGGCCGGTGAGCAGGACATCGTCTTCGATGCGGCGGACGGCATGGCCGGAGCCGAAACGGGTGGCAGCGGAGGTGGTCATGATGGTTCTGGCAAGCCCGAAAAAGAGGTGGCCGAGGCAGCGCGCGGCATGCTGCCAGGGAAGGCCGGGCCTGTCCCTTGGGGACAGGTGGCGGATGCAGCGATTCTAAGTGGCCGGCGGCCGTTAGGGAAACAAGCCTTTCATTGCTGCAAGGCCATCGCCACGCCCTCGACCAGACCCAGCGCCGTCAGCACCAGCTTTCCGTACACCGCATCACTGGCCTGGGCAAAGCCCTCCTGCTCGATCTCCTTGAGCACGAAGGCCAGCAAGGCCTTTTCGGCATGCCCGTCGACATAGGCCCGGGTCACCGGCGCAGTGGCGCCGGGCGAAGCGCCCTCCAGGGCGCGCAGGTACTGGTTGGCGCGGGTCAGCGCCGTCTGCTGGTGGACCTCGCCGATCATGAGCAGCGGCCGACCGGTGTCGCGGGCGGCGCAAAAGGCGATCATCAGCAGGGTCATCAGGCCCTCGACCTCCTGCATCGAGGCGCCAAAGCGCTGCTGCACCAGCACCATCGCCATCAGGGTGGGCTGGGCGCGGAAGATGTCCTGGGCCAGATGCTCACGCGCTGCGATCGGCATCTCACGCACCTGGACGATGGCGGCGGACAGGTGCTCGGGGGTGATCAGGCCGGTGGC
>JAPOKJ010000115.1 GCA_029977705.1 Burkholderiales bacterium
CCTGTTTGGCCTTGCTGGCCTTGGCCTTGAATCGCGCAATGAACTTCTGTAGGTGGGCAATCTTGTCCTGCTGCTTGGCATAGGCGGCCTGCTGCAGGGCCATCTTCTCGGCACGCATGTCCTCGAAGGCGCTGTAGTTGCCGCCGTAGCGGTTGAGCTTGCCGACCTCGATCTGCACCGTCACCTGGGTGACCGCATCGAGAAATTCGCGATCATGCGAGATCACCAGCATGGTGCCCGGATAGCGCTTGAGCCAGGCCTCCAGCCAGACCAGTGCGTCCAGGTCCAGGTGGTTGGTGGGCTCATCGAGCAGCAGCAGGTCGGAGGGGCAGATCAGGGCGCGGGCCAGCTGCAGGCGCATGCGCCAGCCACCCGAAAAACTGTTCACTGGCTGATCCAGTTCGCTGGCCTTGAAGCCCAGCCCCAGGATCAGGGCCTGGGCGCGCGCCTGCGCGTCATGGGCGCCCGCATCGTACAGGTCCATGTAGGCATGGCCGATGCGATCCCCGTCCCCGCTTTGCTCGGCCGCTTCGACCTCGCGCTGCGCGGCGGCAAGAATGACATCGCCATCGACCACGAAGTCGGTGGCGGACTGTTCGGTCTCGGGCATGTCCTGGGCCACCTGGGCCATCCGCCATTGCGGCGGAATGCTGTACTCGCCGCGATCCTCGTGCAGGCTGCCATTGAGCAGCGCAAACAGAGAGGACTTGCCGGCCCCGTTGCGCCCGACCAGGCCCACCTTCTCGCCGGGATTGATGTTGACGCTCGCATCGTCGAGCAGGACCTTGGCGCCGCGTCGCAGCACCACATTCTTGAGGGTGATCATGAAGGCAGTTGAATCCGCAGTGGACCGACAACTGCTGGCGGAGTGCCTGCCGCCCAGAAATCGCCGAAAGGCGGCATTTTACGCGCCCGGCCAGGAGCGCTGATCACAGCCGACAGGTCGCGGCTGCACCGGGCGGACCTTCCCTAGCGGGGAACGGTCTCCACCAGCCGGGTCGCGTAGGCGATCGCTGATGTGGTCAGCGCCAGCCTGCGCCTGAAATTGGCGGTCGCCTCGGGATGGGGCGAGCGGGAACTTTCCCAGGAGGTCAGGTTGTCGTACCAGGTGAGCAGCAGGACGCGGCCCCTGGGCTGGCGGGTGTCGGCATAACCGAACAAGCCCATCGGCTCGCTGCGGTAGATGTCATCGCGCTCGAAGGTGGTCCAGGCTGTATCCGACAGCCGCGCGATCTGCGCGACATGGGCGGCCTCGGTGTCCCAGATGCGGAACACGTAGATGCCGGCGCGGGTCAATGCCCGGTCGTCAGCAGGGCGCACGGTGGCGTGCATCGGCAGGCAATCGATCAGGTCCACATCGGCGGGCAGCCAGGCGCGCAGGCGGGCCTGTGCGTCGGTGTCCGGGGGCAGGCTGATCAGCAGGACCAGATCCTGGTTGCTCATGCCGAACAGCGCGGTGAAGGCGCCCATCAGCTGAGCCTCTGGCCAGTCGCGCCACAGCGGCGCCAGCCGGTCGCTCAGTGCGCGCCAGCCCTCGCCCCGGGTTCGCAACTGGGCATAAACAAACAGGCGATCCTGCGCGCAGGCCATCGGCTTCAGTCGGGAAAGCCGACAAAGCGGGCGACCTCGGAGACGGGAGAGCGCCGCGAGACCACGCTGTTGGCCGGAAAGCGCTCATCCGGGTAACCGATCGCCACGCAGGTCTGGATGACCTGGTTTTCAGGGATGCCCGTGTGTTCGCGCACGACCGGCGATTGCATGATGCCCTGGCTGTTGATGACGCAGCCCAGGCCCCGCGACCAGGCTGCCAGCACCAGGCTGTTGACGACGGCACCGGTGTCGAAGGGCGCGATGTCGCTGTGCTGCAGCTCGCGGTCATAGGTGACGACGATGCAGGCCGGCGCATCGAACTGACGGAAGCCACGCAGCACCCAGTCCTGGCGCTTTTCCTTGTCGTGGCGTTCGATGCCCATCGCCTCGAACAACTGCACCGCAACCTCGATCTGGCGCTGCCTGTGAATGCCCTCGTAGCCGCCGTGGGTGCGAATCTCGCGGGAATCGGGCACGCCGGCCAGGTTGCGTTCGGTGTTGCCCTTGCGAATGCGATCCAGGGGTTCGCCGGTGACCACCCACAGGTGCCAGGGCTGCGTGTTCATCGAGGACGGCGAGCGGATCGCCAGCGCAATGATCTCCTCGAGCAGCTTGCGCGGTACGGGATCGGGTTTGTAGCCGCGGATGCTGCGGCGTCCTTTGATGACGGTATCGAAATCCATGCGAAGGTGTCCTGAAGCCGGGGCGAGACATAGAAGGGTGCCATCCGAATGCTACCCGGGACTGTTTCGTCTCGGTGTCCGGGCAGATCGATTTCGCACCACTGCCCTGGCTTCAGGCCTTACGGACCGGATGCTGAAACAGCCGGAGCCGGGCACGGACCCTTTTTATGAAATCCTGATCGTCGGCATTTCGGAACGCGCCAGATCACCCCTGCCAATCCTGGTCCTACACTCGGGGACACCTCAAACAACAGGAGACTGGCTCATGCATGCTTCCAAGATCCGACACCTGATGCTCGCGCTTGCGCTGGGCGTCGCCACGGCGTCGAACGCGCAGTCACTCAGCGACCTCAAGGCTGACGGCAAGAACACCGACAACGTGCTCACCTATGGCATGGGCCACGGCCAGAACCGCTTCTCCAAGCTGACCCAGATCAACAAGACCAATGTCCGCAAGCTGGCGCCGGTGTGGGCGGCCTCGCTCGAGAACGATTTCGGCGAGCAGGGCCAGCCGGTGGTCTACAACGGCGTGATGTTCGTCAGCAATGCCAAATGGACAGTGGCCTTTGATGCCCTGACCGGCAAGCAGTTGTGGCGCACGGCCACCGACTTCGATCCGGACACTCCGCGGGTGGTGTGCTGCGGCGTCTCCAACAAGGGCGTGGCGCTGTACGAGGGCAAGGTCTTCCGCGGTACCCTGGATGCGCATGTGGTGGCGCTCGACCAGAAGACCGGCAAGGAACTGTGGAAGACCAAGGTCATCGACTGGAAAGAGGGCTACTCGATCACCGGCGCCCCGCTGATCGCCAATGGGGTGCTGATCACCGGGGTCTCGGGTGCCGAATTCGGTATCCGCGGCTTCATCGACGGCTATGATCCCGAGACCGGCAAGCACCTGTGGCGTCGCCACACCACGGCTGCGCCGGGCGAGAAGGGCGGAGATACCTGGCCGGTTGCCGATTCCTACAAGAACGGGGGCGGCAGCACCTGGATCACCGGCTCCTATGATGCCGACCTGGACCTGGTCTACTGGGGCTCGGGCAACAGCGGTCCCTGGAATCCGAACTATCGTGGCGGCGACAGCCTGTACACCGCTTCGGTGATCGCGGTGCGTCCCAAGACCGGCGAGCTGGTGTGGCATTTCCAGTTCACCCCGAACGACATGTTCGACTACGACGCGACCTCCGAGTTCATCCTGGGTGAGCTCAAGATCGAAGGAAAGCCGCGCAAGGTGGTCATGCAGTTCAACCGCAACGGCTTCCTGTATGTGCTCGATCGTGCCGATGGCAAGCTGCTGGCGGCCAATGCCTACGACAAGGTCAACTGGGCCTCGGGCATCGACCTGAAGACCGGCCGCCCGATTGAAACCGAGGTGGCCAAGGCCCTGCGCCGTGGCGAGAACCAGGAAATCTGGCCCAATGTGCTGGGCTCCAAGAACTGGCAGCATGCCGCGTTCAATCCGGTCACTGGCCTGCTCTACGTGAACACCATCCACATGAACTCGACCTACAAGATTGCGCCGCTTGAGGCCTTCAAGCCGGGTCAGCGCTGGATGGGTGTGCAGGACCTCAAATTCAGTGCCGAGCCCGGTGTGCCCCGCGGCCACATGAAGGCCGTCGATCCGATGACCGGCAAGATCAAGTGGGAAGTGCCGCTGATGGACCATGCCAATTGGAGCTCTATGCTGGCCACCGCCAGCGGGCTGCTGTTCACTGGCCGTCATACCGGTGAGTTCCAGGCCATCGATGCCGCCAACGGCAAGGTTCTGTGGCAGTTCCAGACCAGCTCCGGCGTCAACGCCAACCCGATCACCTGGACGGCCAAGGGCAAGCAGTACGTCACCGTGCTGTCGGGCTACGGCGGCCTGGGCAAGCGCTTCGTCGGTCCGGCCGGGCGCAACGTGGCTCAGGGTGGCTCGGTGTGGACCTTCGCCCTGCCCAACTGAAGATGCGCGCCCTGATCATCCTGGGCCTGTCCTGCGCCCTGGCGCTGCTCCTGCCCGGCGGGCAGGAGCCGGCATGGGCGCAGGATGCGAGCGAAGCGGTCACGCCCGAGCAGGCGGCGGCGGGTGCCAAGCTGTACAACACCCACTGCGCGGTCTGCCACGGACCGAAGATGGTGCAGCAGGATGGCGGCTATTTCGATCTGCGCACCTTTCCGAAGGCGCAGCGCAGCCGCTTCTTCAATTCGGTCAGCAACGGCAAGAACAGCATGCCGCCCTGGCGCAGCGTGCTCAGCCGCGACGAGATCGGCCAGCTCTGGGCCTATGTCGTGACCGGCGAGCCGAAGTAATCACCGCGCGCCGGCCTGTTCAGGCCTCCGGCGCAATCTGTTCCGCATAGTCGTAGAGCGCAGCAAGGATTTCCTGGCCGCGCTCGTCGGCTTGCTCGCTCAAGGCATCGATCCGATCAAAGAAGGCTTGCAGCGGCGAGGCTCCCCGTCCATCGCCAATCAGCCGCAGGCTGCGATGCTGCTGCCATCGGGCCTGTTCGTCGGGCGACAGGCTGTCCGGAAAATTGCGCGCCTTGTAGCGAAAGAAAAGTTCCTCCAGGCGGGGATCCGAAAAGGCGGGCTGCTGGCCGGCCCATTTCTCTGGCGGCAAGGCCCGCACGGCTTGCAGTCGGCGCCGGTCCTCATTGCCGACGAAGCCGCCATAAAGGTCTTCATCGACATCGGGCGCCGCGCCCTCTGACCGCTTGAAGATGAGCGGCCACAGGGGCTGCAGCGTTTCGCCCTTGTCTGCCAGCACCTCGGCATGGCGCAGGCCGGACGCGATGTCCAGACCCCAGTGGGCCGCGCGGGCGGGCGTGAGCACCTTCAGGTTGCCCACCACCATGGGCGACTTGTTGGTGTGCAGGGTCCGGATCGGCAGCCGGGTCATGCCTTCTGGCAGGTCCTCTGCCTTGCTGAACATGCGCATGCGGATGGCCTCTGCATCGAGCCTGAACAGCTCGGCCGGGTCATGGGCCAGATCCCAGACGATCCACTCGTTCTTGTTCACGGGGTGAAGGCCCAGGGGCCAGACCAGGGCCATGCAGCCGCGCTCGACGCCATACATGCCCGAGACATGCAGGAAGGGCTTGCCGATGCCGATCTCGCTGAGTACCTCCTCCTTGCGGCGCATGCGCAGCCCGAAGTCCCACAGGCGCGGCTGGGCGTCGCGGATCAGCCGCGCCAGGCCGAGCGTGGCGCGCACGTCGGACAGGGCGTCGTGGGCGGCCTCATGGCTCAGGCCATTGACGCGGGTCAGATGCTCCAGCTTGAACGAGGGGCGGCCGTCCTCGTGGGTGGGCCAGGTCACCCCGTCGGGGCGCAGCGCCCAGGTCAGGCGCACCACATCGAGCAGGTCCCAGCGGCCGCACTGGTTCTGCCATTCGCGGGCATAGGGGTCGATCAGGTTGCGCCAGAACAGATGGCGCGTCACCTCGTCATCAAAGCGGATCGAGTTGTAGCCCACGCCCACCGTGCCAGGACGGGCCAGCTGCGCCTCGATGGCGGCGGCAAAGGCATGCTCCGGTACGCCATGGGCCAGACAGTGCTGGGGCGTGATGCCGGTGAGCAGGCAGGCCTCGGGATCGGGCAGATGGTCGGGGGCCGGCTGGCAGTAGAGCATCACCGGCTCGTCGATCTCGCGAAGCTCGGCATCGCTGCGCAGGCCGGCAAACTGCGCCGGGCGGTCGCGCCGGGGAACGCGGCCGAAGGTTTCGTAGTCGTGCCAGAAAAAGCTCAGATCGCTCATGGTTGCGTGACGACGGTGGCGGTGAAGACCTTGAGGGCAGCCCAGGCATCGTTGGCGGCATAGACCAGTTGCGCCTCGCTCAGCGTGCGACTGGACCAGTTCGAGGTCGCGATCCGCTTGGACTTGATGAAGCGCCGGCCGAAGGTTTCGGCAATCGCGTCGCGCACGCCGATCTCGCGCCGGTAACCGCGGCGGGCAAACTCGTGGTTCAGGTCCAGTAGTCCCTGGGCGGTGGCCCCGAATTTGCGCAGCAGATGCTTGTGGTCCTCGCGCAGGCCAAAGCCCGCCTTGACGATGCCTGGTGCGGCGAGCAACTGCGACACGATGGCCAGGCAGTCCGGATCATGCAGCTGAAAGACCCAGGCCTGCTCGAGCAGGGCCAGTTGCACCACATGCGGCCCGTCGGGTGTCTGGTCCTTGAAAAAGGTTGGTCGGCTTTCGGTGTCGAAACCCCAGACCCGGGCTGCCATCAATGCCGACATGGCCTGCTCGGCCTGGGGGCCGCTCGATACCAGTCGGATCTTTTCCGGGGGCAGGCGCTCGAAGCTGGGCATGCGCTCGATGCGCGCCTTGTCGGGGGTGCTGCGCCGGGCGGCAGGACGTCCCTGCCCGGACGGGGTCGGTCGGGCGTCGTTCGAGGGCGGTGCGGTAAGGTTCAAGCGGCTCCGTGAGAAAGGCGGGGTTGCAGGGGTGGTCAGCCCTGGGCAGGTTGCAAGGGGGCGCAGCCCTGCGGCCCACAATGGTACGTCACTTGCCCTCCTGGTCACCGTGGCAGGTGCCTGACCGGCGCCGAGCCCCGGGAGACCATC
>JAPOKJ010000002.1 GCA_029977705.1 Burkholderiales bacterium
ACCGGCAGCGACAACCCCCTCCCCCCCCCAACCCCCTACCCCCCAAACCTAGGGCTGAGGCGCCCCCCGCGCCCCCCAGCCCCCCCCCCCTTTCCCGGAGACAAGACAGATGAAAAAAGTCGTGACGGTAACCCTCGGGTCCTCGAAACAGGATTTCTCTTTTGAAACCGAATTCCTCGGCCAGCGTTTCTCGGTCAAGCGCCTGGGCGCCGACGATGACACCGGCAAGGCCTGGGAGCTGATGCGCCGGCAACAGGCCAGTGCCCACGCCATCGGCCTGGGCGAGATCGGGGACCACTATCAGGTCGGGCAACGGACCCTGGTGAACAAGGAGACCCAGCGCCTGCTCAATGTGGTCACCCGGGTGCCGGCCACCACGGGGGCCACCCTGCGACGCCTGTTGCAGGTACGCGCAGTGCGCCATGTCCAGCAGAAGCTGGGCAATTATTTCAACAACAACCTGGTGCTCTTCCTGTCGGGGATGCGCAATTACGACATGGCGGTGGCGATGTCGGACTACACCCCGAACCTGAGCTTCGCCGACGCCCTGGCACAGACCGGCGCCCCGACCCTGCTCGGTTCGCTGACCCAGCTGGAGCTGTATGCCAAGGGCAGCGAGTTCGTGCTCGCGGGCCGGCCCGGCGAGATGCTCGAGAGCGCCCTGCCGGCGTTCAAGAGCAACCGCATCGCGGCGGCGATCGCCAAGTCGCATGTGATCGTCGGCACCTTCGCTGAACTGAAGGCGGTGGGCAGCCCCGCCAATCTGGCCGGCAAGACCCTGATCACCTCGGCGGTCGATGACGAGCGGCTGGCCTTCTTCAAGCGCTGCAAGGTCAATCTGGTGATCGATGTCTCGCCCAAGCTGTTTGACCGGGTGGTCGGTGTCAATGTCATCGAGGCGATGATCCTGGCGGCCCTGGGCAAGCGCGCCGAGGAAGTGTCGGATGATGATTTCTCCGAGATTCTCGATGAACTGTCGATCGAGCCGCGCCTGCTGCATCCGACCGGCCAGTTCCGCAACATCCGGCGTTTTGCCTTCGTGATCCATCCGCTGAGCCAGGAATTCATCCGCAAGGGATTCCCGATTCCCAAGGGCACGCCCAAGTTCGTCATGGACCGGGTCGAGACCCTGGCTGCGCACATGCCGCCGATGGTCTACTGCAAGATGGAGAACATCATCTCGCCCACTGGCGCCGAGGCTGAGGGCTGGCTGATCACGGTGGGCGGCACGCCCAAGGAAATGCTGGCGCGCAGCCCCGAGTTCACCTACCGCCGTCTGCTGCATGCCTCGCGCATCGCCGAAAAGCTCGGCGCCCAGATCATGGGCCTGGGCGCTTTCACCAAGGTTGTCGGTGATGCCGGCATCACCGTGGCCCGCCGCTCGCGCCTGCCCATCACCACGGGCAACTCGTACTCGGCCTCCGGTGCCCTGTGGGCAGCGGCCGACGCCATGCGGCGCATGAACCTGGTCCAGATCGACAAGAGCGACAAGCGTGTGCCGGCCAAGACCATGGTGATCGGCGCGACCGGGTCGATCGGTTCGGTCAGTGCACGCCTGCTGGCAATGGCCTTCGAGGAGGTCGTGGTGGCTGGCCGCGACATGAAAAAGCTGGAGGAATTGCGCCAGTCGATCCTCGAGGATACGCCCGATGCCAAGGTGGTGTGCTCCACCGACTACGACAGCCTGCTCGGCGAGATGGACATGATCGTCACCTCGACATCGGGTGCCGGCAAGAAGATCCTGGACATCACCAAGGTCAAACCGGGTTGCGTGATCACCGATGTGGCGCGTCCGCTCGACCTGCCTCCCGAAGAGGTGGCCAAGCGTCCCGATGTGCTGGTGATCGAGTCGGGCGAAATCGAGCTGCCGACCCAGGTCAAGGGCATGAAGAGCATCGGGCTGCCACCGAATGTGATCTACGCCTGCCTGGCCGAGACCATCGTGCTCGCACTGGAAGGCCGTTTCGAGGTCTTCACCGTCGGTCGCGATACCGAATGGGAGAAGGTCAAGGAAATCTACAAGCTGGGCCTGAAACATGGCATGAAGCTGGCGGCCATCTCGGGTGTGGGTGGCGTCCATACGGATGAAGCCATCGCCAAGGTGGTCGAGCTGGCCAGGAAGGCACGCCTGACCTGGAACAAGGGCGCAGGCAAGAAAGCGCCGGCTGCAAAGAAAGCACCGGCTGCAAAGAAAGCACCGGCTGCAAAGAAGGCCGGCGCAGCCCAAAAGGCACCGGCTGCGAAGAAGGCCAGTGCGGCGAAGAAGGCACCGGCAACCAGGAAGGCACCCGTTAGCAAGGTGGGCGCATGACAGCGGTGCGGCTGAGCCCGCTCGATGCCGCCTGGCTGTTCACCGAGTCGCGGGCGACCCCGAATCATGTCGGCGGCCTGCTCCAGTTCCGCCTGCCTGAGGATGCGCCGCGCGACTTCCTGCGTCAGCTGATGCATGAGTTTCGCCATCATCGCGACTTCGTGGCCCCCTGGAACCGCCGCCTGAAGGTCGCTTTCAACAAGAATCCGATACCCTCCTGGATCGAGGATGAGGACATCGACCTCGAATACCATGTACGCCACGCCGCCCTGCCCTGGCCAGGCGGCGAGCGCGAGCTGGGCGAACTGGTGGGCAGGCTGCACACCACACCGATCGACCTGACACGCCCCCCCTGGGAATGCACCATCATTGAAGGGCTGGAAGGGCATCGCTTCGCGCTGTTCATCAAGATGCACCACTCGCTGATCGATGGCGTCAGCGGCATGAACCTGCTGCAGCGGGCGATGGCCGACAGCCGCGAAAAAAGTCTGGCGCTGCCCCCTTTCTGGGCCACCGGCTTTGGCAAGCCGGCCCGCAAGGAACGGCGCAGCAGTCCGACGCCTACGCTGGCCAACGCCACTGCAGCCGCCGTGCAAGGCCTGACCGAGCAGGCCCGTTCGCTGCCCCAGCTGGCCAGCGCATTTGGAAAGATTCTCAAGCGCATCGGCGATCCGCGCGACGGGCTGGCAGTGCCCTTCGATGCGCCTCGCTCGGTACTGAACGGCCGGGTACGCGAGAAGCGTCGCTTTGCCACGCAGCAGCTATCAATCGCGCGACTGCGCGCGGTCGGTGCAGCCTCCGGCTGCACCCTCAATGATGTGGTCCTTGCGGTCTGCGGAGGCGCCCTGCGGCGCTTCCTGCTCGAGCGCGACGCCCTGCCTGACAAGCCCCTGACCGCGGGGATCCCGGTATCGGTGCGGCCCAAGGATGACGAGGGCACGGGCAATGCAATCAGCTTCATCGTCGCCACGCTCGGGACGGACATCGAAGATGCCGCCGAGCGCCTGAAGGTCATCCGCTCCTCGGTGCAGCATGCCAAGGCCCATGTGCAGGGCCTGCCCCGCCAGGCCATGCAGCAGTACACGATGCTGCTGATGGCGCCGACCCTCATCACCCTGCTCACCGGCATTGGCGGCCGACCGCCGCCGATGTTCAACATCACGATCTCGAATGTTCCGGGCCCCGACAAGCCGCTTTACTTCAAGGGCGCCGAATTGCTGTCGATCTATCCGGCCTCGATCGTGACCCACGGCCAGGCCTTGAACATTACCTGCGAGAGCTATAACGGCACGATGAATTTCGGCTTTACCGCCTGCCACGCTTCGATGCCCAGCATGCAGCGCCTGGCGGTCTATGCCTTCGAAGCCTTTGCCGAACTCGAGACCACCCTGCTGGGCGAAGCCTCGCCGGCACCTGCACCGCGCCGCGTCGCGGCCAAGCCAGGCAAGGCCCGCCCCAAACGGGGGTAGGCCGGACGCCATCTACTTGGACGCGGGCTTGGCCAGCGCAGCCTTCAGGTCCAGATACTCCTCGCACTGCAGCCCGCAGATGCGCTCGAGTTGGGCCAGATGCTGGCGTGCCTGCTCCAGCTGGCCCAGCTGCACATAGGCCACGCCAATGTACTCGTGGGCTCCGCGATGGCCTGGGTCGAGACGCAGGGCCTCCTTGTACGCGGCCAGCGATTCGTCATAGCGGTTCAGGTTGCGCAGCGTGTAGCCGAGCAGGTTGTGGCCGTCTGCATCCCGCGGATGGTTTCTCACGAACCCTTGCAGGACCGGCAGGGCGGCGTTCCAGTCCTTGCCTGCAATCAGGCTGCGCGCCCTTTCAAGGCCGTTGTCGGTTCGCCTGGCGCCGGAAATGTCTGCGCTGGAAGCCGTTGCAGCAAAGCCCAAGCTCAGCGCCATGGCCAGAAGGATACGGATCATGTCGATTCTCCAGGGAAAGTCGGCCAGGCTGCGACCGCACTGGCATATTATCGACGGCCCCACCGTGCGCGCAATCAATTTCCGGATGAAGGCCCTGACCATGCTCCTGTCCACTGCCCGCTTCCGCCCCCCGGCAGCAACGCCTTTGAGGCTCATCGTGGCCCGGGCCTGGGTTCGGCAGGCTTGCTGGCTGGCCATGGCTGGCAGCTGCGTGAGTCTGGTGGCTGGCCCGGCGCATGGCCAGAACATGCCCTCCGAAACAGGCGACAGTGTCCAGCTCGAGGAAGTGCAGGTCCGCGCCCGCCGCGACCTGCAGGAGCGCTTTCAGGCCACGGGCTCGCGCATCAACATCACGCGCAGTGACATCGAGGCGATGGGCGCCAACAGCATCGGCGACATTCTGCGCCTGACACCGGGCCTGCAGGTCACGGTGACTGCCAATGGCGGCCTGGAAATCCGCATGCGGGGCATGGGTCCGCAGGACACGCGCATCCTCATCGACGGCGCCCCGGCCAGCACGAGCAGCCGCACCGCCCAATTGCCGCTCGATGAATTGCCCGCCGACCTGATCGAGCGCATCGAGGTGATCCGCGCGCCCACCGCCGAGCACCAGGGCGCAGCCGGCGGCACCATCAACATCGTGATGCGAACGGCATCGGTCAAGCGGGAGACCCTCATCTGGCTGACGGACCAGATCGTCTGGGGTCACCAGGCCGGGCGTTTTTTTGCCTCGCAAACCGGGCCCCTCGGCCCTGTGGCCGCCCCCAAGTCGGGCGCAGGTGCCGGGAATCAGTGGTCCTACTTCGTCTCACTGAGCGGGGGCCACAACCAGCTGGGCGATGATTCGATCCGGCAATCGACGACCAACCAATTGGGCACCGGCCTGCGCACCTCCGCGCTGGCGATCACCGAAAGGTCGCGCCTGTCGAGCAGCAACTGGACCCTCAATCCCCGCCTGAACGGCCGCATTGGCAACAACGACCGACTGACCCTGCGCGCGGTGATCAATCGCGTCGAGAACGCTGGCGCACTGATCAGTGCGACCGAAGGCATGGCGGGCAGCACGGGCACCACCCCGGTCCAGGTGCAGGCGGTCGGCCCCTGGCGCTTCGAGCGTTCGTATGACGTGGCAGCGGCCGACTGGGCCCACAGCTTCAAGAACGCCAAGCTGGATACCACCTTGCAGTTCGAGCGCTCGCACAACGACTATCGCTACGACCGCAGCAGCACGACCACGCTGGGTCCTGCCGGCGCCTCCAGCAGCATCGTGAGCAACAACAGCCTCAGCGACGTACGCAGCGAGCGTGCCACCTACCTCAACAGCAAGCTGACCGCCGCAGCCGGTGAGCGCCTGTGGACGACCGGCCTGGAGCATGAGGTCCGGCATCTCGAGGTCACCGCCAGTACCGTCACCAGTCAAGCGAACGCGGTGCTGGACTTTGCCGCACGGGTGCGTCGCTCGGCCTTGTGGGCGCAACTCGAGCAGCCCCTCGAGGCGCAAAAGACCACCGTGACCTTCGGCCTGCGGGCCCAGGACTATGCGCTCGAATCGCTCAGTGCGGCAGGCCTTCTGAACTACCAGCACCTGTTCTGGCAACCCTCGATCAACAGCCGTACCGCCCTGAGTGCCGACACCCAGTTGCGCTGGAACCTGGCCCGCATCAACCGCAGCCCCCGGGTCTGGGAATTGAACAATCTGGTCACGCCGACCCTGGCCGCCAACACGGTGAACAGTCCGGATCTGCGCGGCAATCCCCAGTTGCGGCCCGAGACCACGCTGACCATGGACATCGGCGTCGACCACCGCCTGAAGATGGGCGGTCAGGCAGGCCTGAACCTTTTCGTGCGCCAGCAGCAGGATGTCATCGGACGCAACCTGTCCTTTGATGGCGCGCGCTGGACCGAGCAACCGGCCAACCTGGGCCAGGCGCTGACCTGGGGCATCGAGTCCGATATCCGCACCCACCTGCGCTGGCTGGGCCTGGGGCCGGACTGGTCCCTGCGCGCCAATGCCAGCCTCCTGCAGTCACGCATGAAGGGCGGCCCCGCCGACGGCGAACGCATTCCGGGCCAGGCCCGCTACCTGGCCAACCTGAACATCAACAAGCCGCTGCGCGCTTCGGGCGGCTGGTATGGCGGCGGCACCCTGGCCCTGGTCGGTCCCTCCGACTTCAATTACAACACCAGTCCCGGCCTGCTGAATACCGGCAGCGAGCGCGCCCATGCCCAACTGGACCTGTACATCGGTTCGGTCATCCCCAACCTGGGTTTCTGGCGCCTGAATGTGTTCAACATCACCGACTGGACCCGGGACCGGGTCCGCACCGTGGTGGACAATGGCATCGTCTACAACGACCAATCGCTGCGCCGCATGACGCCGCGCTGGTTCCTTACCGTGGGGACCCGATTTTGAGCACCGAACCGATGCCGCTGGACGACGCCCTGGCCGACAGCCTCGACTGTGTGGTCGAGAAGGTCGGCAATCCGGCACCCCGGATCTACGAGCGACTGTTCCAGACCCACCCCCACCTGAAGGACCTGTTCGTGCTCGATCGCGATGGCGCCGTGCGCGCCGAGATGATCCGGCTCAGTTTCGATGCCTTGCTCGATCTCGAACACGAGGGCCACTACGCGCGGGGCCTGATTTCGACCGAGCTGACGACCCATGGCAATCACGGCATCACACCCGCCCAATTTGCCGAACTGTTCGACATCATCCGCGATGTGGTGCGCGAGATCGTGGCCGAGCGCTGGCAAGAGCGGCACGAACAGGCCTGGAACCGGGTGCTGGCCCGTGTTGGCGATCTGGTCGCCGCACACCGGGCCTGACAGCGCAACGGTCAAAACATCAGTTGCAGTCCCAGCCGGAGGGTACGACCGGGCAAGGGTACCCGGCCTGGCAAGGTCTGCGTCAGGATCGAGGTCGCGCTGAAGGCCAGACGATCAGTCATATTGTCCAGGCGTGCGTACCAGAGCCAGCGCGCGGGCTGGCCGCCCATGTTGCTGCGATGCTGATAGGTCAGGTTCAGATGGGCAAAGGTATAGGCTTGGGAAAGGCCGTCGGCCGGTCGGGCATAGTGATCGAGGCCAAAGCGCGCGCCCCAGCCCTGGGCCTGCTCGCCACGGGCCGCCCACACCAGGGTCGCCCCCAGCCGCAGGGGCGACAGCCTGGGCAGTGAGGCCTGGGTGACCGTATTGATGCCACGCACCAGATCGGCACGCCATTGCAGGTCCAGGGTTTGGGGCTGATGGCTCGAGCGCAGCAGCCGCCAATTGCCCTGCAATTCCATGCCCCAGAGCCGGGCCCCGTGCTGCCGGTAGGCGTACTCGGGCAGGATCGCGGCGCCGGTCACATCATCGTGGCCATCACCATTGGCATCGACCGGATGGAGGCCGCCATCCGAGCCCCGCTGCCGGCCGGTGGCCTCGAGCGCCAGGTAGTTCTGGAATCGGCTCAGAAAGACATTGGCCGATGCGCGATGGCCCGTGCTCTTCCCGTCGCCGTCGCGGCCACGCCAGGCCAGACCAAGATCGAGGTTGACGGCGCGCTCCTTGCCCAGGGACGCGTCGCCGACCTCATAGGCGGCGGTCGCCAGGTGCGGGCCGTTGGCGAACAGTTCGTAGTCCTTGGGGGCGCGCTGATTCCAGGTCAGGTTGCTGGTGAACTGCCATCGGGCATCGAGACGCAGCAGCGCACCCAGTGCCAGGCTGGCCGGATTGAAATCACGCGTTCCGGTGACGAAGCGGGGCACGGCGGGATTGCCTTCGGAACTCACCCCCACCTGTTCGATCCGTCCCCCCATGCTCAGCTTGCCCCAGCGGTAGTTGGCCTCTTCGTAGACAAAGAGCGCGCTCTGGCGGGTGCGGGCATTGGGTGCAAAAGCCTCACTGCCTTGGGCACCGAAGCGGGACTGGTCCCACTGCAGGCCGACGACCCCTTCGAACGCTCCCCACTTGTGGTGCCGGGCCTCGAGACGGATATCGAAGCCGCGGTTGGTGAACAGCGTCCCCGGCTCCCCGGCATCGAATTCGGTATGACGATAATCGCTGTGATTGGCCTGCAGCTTGATGTCACGCCAGAGGCCTCCCAGCCGCATCAAACCCTCCAGCGACCAGCGCTGGCTGCGCATCTCGAGGCTGACCTCATCCTCGGCGACCGAGCCATAGCTCGAACGGTACTCGCTGACCGAAGCCCCCATGTAACCGCGATCAAAAAAGACCGTACCCCCTAGCGCGCCGCCCTGGGAACTGGCCGCCGAATTGCAGATGCGGTAGGCGATTGCCGGCGAACGCGGATTGAGGCAAGGCAAGGCCACCGGCACCGATACGTCCGAGCTTTGGCGGGCATGGATATCGGCGTGGAAAGCGTAGCGGCCATTGCCGGCCTCAAACACCGCTGCGCCATTGCGGCCGCGATCGCCGCTGGCAATGCTCAGGTCGGTGCGTCCCTGCACACCCTGTATCGCCTCCCGGGGAATGCGCCCGTCGATGACATTGACCACGCCCCCGATGGCATTGCCGCCATAGAGCAGCGTGCCGGGCCCGCGCAGCAACTCGATACGCTCGGCGATGAGCGGGTCCGTCGCCACGGCATGGTCGTAGCTCAGGCCCGAGACATCGAGCGAGGCGCCCGAGTTGCTCAGGATGCGGATGCGGTCGCCATCCTGGCCGCGAATGATCGGGCGACTGGCCTGGGGGCCGAAATAGGTACTGCTGACACCGGGCTCACCGCTCAGGGTTTCGCCCAGACTGCTGCGTGAGCGCAGCACGAGGCCCGCGCCGGACAACTGGGACGAAGGCGACACGAACTCGTTGGAGCGCAGGGGGCTGGCGGTGATATTGACATCTTCCAGGGCGCTCTGGGCGCGGACTGGCGAGGAGACGGCGAAGGTGGAGGCGATGGCCCAGGCCATCGCAGAAAGCTGCGGGGAAGGTTTCATGACAGAACCACAAGATGACTTCAGGAACAGCCATGGCACTGCATGGCTGCTGCGGCATGACATCAGGAGGTCGTCGGCGGTCCCCGGGCCTGGAAGGCGGCGATCAGCCGGGTGCTGAGGCGCTCTTCGTGGAAATCGTTGCGCACTGGCGTCTGCGGGTCCGGCCTCAGGCTCAGGGGCACATGCAACACCAGACCATGGTCGGCCAGATGGTCGAGCAGGCGGCACTTGAAGCTGTCCTGATGCCCGGAAAACCACTCCGATGACGCGCTGCTGACCCCCTGTTCCTGGACGAGGCCGGGGCCCTGCTCGCGCAGGGTCTGAGCCTCTGCCGCAGGGGCCAAACGGCCCACCGGCAGGCCATGACTGATGCCGTGCACCAGGGCCAGGGACTGCACGAAGAACATGGCCGCACACAGCCAAAGACGCCAACCCAGAGGCAAGCGTCCTTTGCAGACGGTGGTGATTCGCGGGGACATGGGACGGGACATCGTTATGATCTCGATCTTAGCAAACTCAACCTGCCTCTGGATGACATGCCCGACTCATCGCCCCTGAACCTGCTGCAACGGATGCTGGCAGCCCTTGTCCCGATGGCCGCGCTGCTGTCGGGCACTGCAGCCCTGGCCCAGGTCCAGGACTGTGAGGTCAATGGCAGGGCCATCAATCTGGCCAGCGGCCAGAGCACTGCCGGTGTCACCGGCCTGATGCGCTGCGTCGATCGACGCAGCGGCGAGATCCGGCGCGAGCAGGCGCTGCAGGACGGCCGCTTCATCGGCCTGGTGCGCTTCTACGAAAAAGGCAAACGGGTCAGCGAGCATCACGTCAATGAACGTGGCAACAAGGAGGGCGCAGCCCGCACCTGGACCCGCACCGGCACCCTGCTTTCCCGGGAAACATTCCGCAACGGCGCCACCCTGGGTCCGCAGGTTTTCTTCCACGAAAACGGGGAGTTGCGCCGGCTCAGTATCTTCGAACTGCGCAGCGACGTGCCCGCCGATTCATCCTTTCTCAATACCGAGGAAATCGCCAGCGCCGAATGGGGCCAGGACGGCAAGCTGGCCAACCTGCGCTGTGCCCGCAGACCGGTCATGCGCATCGAAGGCTTTGACGATACCCGCCTGTGCGGCTTTGGCGGCGAGAGCCGGGTCAACCTTTACGCACGTGGCATCCAGGGCGAGGTGCGGACCTTTCGGGACGGCCAGATCATCGAACGCCTGATCTTGAACCCGGACGGTCAGACCCGCAGCACCTGGGTCCTCAAGGAGGGCAGGATCACCGAGCGGCAATTCAGCAACGCCGGCAAGCTGGTCAAGGAATTTGTCTCGGTACAGGCGGAGCGAGGCAGCATCAGGGAGATCGAGCGCGATTATCACGACTCGGGGCAACTCGTGCTCGAGCGGCGCTGGCTCAGGGGACAACTGAGTGCGGAATGGCGTTGGTACCTGAACGGTCAGCCCAGTCAGCAGATCGATTACAACGGCAATGCGTCGGCGCGACGCGAGTATTTCGACAATGGACAATTGAGCGCAGAGGGCCGCTTCATCAATGATCGTCTGGGTCGCAGGCCCGTGGGCGAACACAGGAGCTGGGACGAGGCTGGCCGCCTGAGGCTGCAACTCAGTCACGACGAGCAGGGGCGCCTCGAGCGGGACCGCCGTTGGGACGAGAAGGGCCAGCCGACCCGCGATGAGCAGGTCTTCGAGGACGGCTCCCGAAAGGCCTACGCGCGCTGAAGCGCGGGCCCTCAGCTGTCGCCGCGGGCCACCGCGCGATGCCCCTTCAACCAGGCTTCACGACGCTCGAAAAGCCCCGGCACCGCCGCATTGGCCTCGGCAATCAGGCTTTCGATGCGGGCCGTCCTGAGCCGACCCCCTTCAACCAGGACTTGCCCGGCCACCATGGTCATGTCGACATCGCCGCCCTGCACGGCATGCACCAGATTGTGGTGCAGGTTCAGGTAGCGGCCGGTGAGCAGCGGGGTCATGCGCGGCGTATCGGTGCGCACGGCCACGATGTCGGCCTGCTTGCCCGGCTCCAGGCTGCCGATGCGCTGCTCCAGACCGAGGGTTTGAGCGCCCCCCATGGTGGCCATCCAGCAGACCTGCCAGGAGTCGAGTGCTGCGGCATTCATCGATGACACCTTGGTCAGCAGCGAGGCGAACTTCATCTCCTCGAACATGTCCAGGTTGTTGTTTTCCTTCTCGCCGTCAGTCCCCAGGCCCACCGGAACCCCGGCGGCAAGCAGCTTTTCGATCGGAGCCACGCCGCTGGCCAGCTTCATGTTGCTGGTCGGGTTGTGGATCACCCCGACGTTGCCGCGTGCCGCCAGCAAGGCGATTTCGCTGTCGTCAAGCCAGCAGCCGTGGGCCAGCATGACGCGGGGCGCATCGAGCAGGCCAAACTTCTCGAGCGCCTGGGCCGGTCGCAGGCCATAACGCTTGAGCGTCTCGGTCACATCCACCTGACTTTCGTTGCTGTGGGTATGCAGCCCTACGCCGTGGGCCCTGCAGATCGCTGTCGCCCGCTGCCAGGCCTCGGGCACCGCATAGAACATGTGCTCGAGACCCACCCAGACCTGAATCCGCCCCTGTGCCTGGCCATGCCAGCCTTGGATCAAGGCCTCGTTGCTGTCCAGGGTCTCGAAGTAGTCGTGATCAGGATGCTCGGCCACATACGGCACCAGGACTGCGCGAATGCCCAGGTCGCGGGCGGCACGGGCACTGCCTTCCATGAATCGCCACATGTCCACCACCGTGGTGGTGCCCGACAGCAGGGCCTCGGCATAGCACAGGCGCGAGGCGATCTCGGCATCGCGGGCGCTGAGCACGCGGTGCATCGGATCGATGAACTCCTGCAGCCACTGCCAGACCGGCAGGCCCTCGGCCGTGCCGCGCAACAGGCCGGAATGGCAGTGCGCGTTGATCAGGCCCGGCATGAGCAGGCGGCCGGGAAAGGCCTGGACCGAGACCTCGGCATGGCGGGCAAGCAGATCGGCGCCCTCGCCGACTTCGAGAATCTGGCCGCTGCCGGTATCGACCAGCACCGCGCCATCCTCGATCACCTTGTGGTCGGAGGTCATGGGCACGACGTGGTCGGCCCGCAAGAGCAGCTTGGACATGTATCACTCCCTCTCGTGTTTCCTGTCCGCAAGAATACCGCGCTGAACGCGGCGGGTCGGCCGGTTCAGGGGGAATGATGCGGTTCGGGGGAGAAAGGGTTGGGGTGGCTGATGGGGCTCGAACCCACGACAACTGGAATCACAATCCAGGGCTCTACCAACTGAGCTACAGCCACCACCGTGAAAACTTGGCCTGCCCGACAGGAGTCGAACCTGTGACCCTCAGCTTAGAAGGCTGATGCTCTATCCAGCTGAGCTACGGGCAGAGGCGACGCAGGATGCGAGTATCTGGCACGTTTTGGCCGTTGCCGGCCTTCGCACGGTGCGCGAGGCATGAATTCTAACCGAAAAACGGCTGGAAGGCCTGCATCGCGCTGCATTGGTCGGGGTGAGAGGATTCGAACCTCCGGCCTCCTGCTCCCAAAGCAGGCGCTATACCAGGCTAAGCTACACCCCGGGCAAGGGCGCGATTCTATCCGATTTCAGGCGATCGCGGAAACAAGCCGCTCGGCGCAGCGCTGCGCCAGGTCGTCATTGTCGGCCTCGACCATGACACGCAACAGGGGCTCGGTGCCAGAAGCTCGGATGAGCACGCGACCGCCGCCGCCCAAGGCCTGCTCGACTTCGGATTGCGCCTTTTTCAGGGCTTCGCTGGCTTGCCAGTCAAAGCCCTTGCCGACCTTCACATTGATCAACTTCTGGGGCAGAAGCGTCAGCCCATTGACCAGGCCGGCCAGGGGCTTGCCGCTTCTGCACATCGAGGCCAGCACCTGAAGGGCGCTGACCGTGGCATCGCCCGTGCTGTGGCAGTCCAGACAGATCAGATGGCCGGATCCCTCACCCCCAAACAGCCAGCCCTTCTCCTTGAGCATCTCGAGCACATAGCGGTCACCCACCTTGGCGCGCGCAAAGCCGATGCCGGCATCGGCGAAGGCCTTCTCGAGGGCGAAATTGGTCATCAGGGTACCGACGGCCCCCGCCACCGGCGACACGCCGTGGCGGTCCATGACGATGGCATAGAGCAGCTCGTCGCCGTTGTAGATGCGGCCATCGGCATCGATCATGATCAGGCGGTCGGCATCCCCATCCATCGCGATGCCGATGTCGGCATGGTGGGCCACCACCGCTTCCTGGGCGACCTCGGGATGGGTCGCCCCGGCGCGCAGGTTGATGTTGAAGCCGTCGGGAGCGTGATTGATCGGGATCACCTCGGCGCCCAGCTCATGAAACACGGCCGGCCCGGTCTGGTAAGCGGCACCATGGGCGCAATCGACGACGATGCGCAGGCCCTTCAGGTCCAGATGTCCGGGGAAGGTCGACTTGCAAAACTCGATATAGCGGCCCGCCGCATCCTCGACACGGCGAACCTTGCCCAGCTTGTACGAGTCCACGCACTCCATCGGCTTTTCAAGCTCGGCCTCGATCTGCGACTCGATCGCGTCATCGAGCTTGTTGCCATCGTGGGCAAAGAACTTGATGCCGTTGTCATCAAAGGGGTTGTGCGAAGCGCTGATCACGACACCGGCCGACAGCCGGAGCGCACGCGTCAGGTAAGCCACGCCAGGTGTGGGCAGGGGACCGCACATGTGCACATCGACCCCGGCGGCACTGAAACCAGCCTCCAGGGAGGACTCGAGCAGATAGCCGGATACCCGCGTGTCCTTGGCGATGAGCACCGAGGGGCGGCCACCCTTGCGTCGCATGGCCAGCACCTTGCCTGCCGCAAAGCCGAGGCGCATCACGAAATCAGGGGTGATGGGAAAGGTGCCCACCTTGCCCCGAATACCGTCCGTGCCGAAATATTTGCGTGCCATGCTTGCTGTCCTATTGTTGCCGCGAGCGTCTTCAAACGGGCTCGGAAAAAGCGTGCCAGACCCTGAGGGCGTCAACCGTCGCGGCCACGTCATGGACGCGCAGAAGTTGCGCCCCGCTGCGCACCGCCGCCAGTGCCGCCGCCAGACTGCCTGCCAGTCGCTCCTGCACCGGCCGGCCGGTCAGTGCGCCCAGCACCGATTTGCGCGAGATGCCGATCAGCACCGGCATCCCCAGGTCGCACACACGCCCGAGCCGGCGCATGAGGGCCTGATTGTGTTCCAGGGTCTTGCCAAAGCCAATCCCCGGATCGAGGATGATTTGATCCAGCGCAAGTCCTTGTCCGACCAGTTCCCGAGCCTGAGTCTGCAGGAAGCCCCTCACCTGCTCGACCGGATCCCGATAAGTGGGGTTTTCCTGCATGGTCAGCGGATCGCCTTGCATGTGCATCAGACACAGACCGGTCCGATGCTGGCGCATCTGCGCCAGAAGGTCGGCATGGCCTGAAGGGTCGGCCGTCACCGAGCGCATGCCCTCGACATCATTGATCAGATCGGCCCCGGCGGCCAGCACCTGCCGCATCACCTCGGGCTTGCGGGTGTCGACCGAGACGGCAGCCGGGGCTCCGCGAAGTGCCTCGATCACCGGTAAAAGGCGCTCCAGTTCCTCATCGATGCTGGCGGGCTGTGCGCCCGGGCGGGTGGACTCGGCCCCCAGATCGAGGATGTCCGCCCCCTGTGCCATGAGCTGTTCGGCATGGGCCAGCGCGGCATCCCGGGACAGGTAACGGCCGCCATCGGAGAAGGAATCCGGCGTGAGGTTGACGATCCCCATGACCAAGACCCGTCCAGAGGACAGGTCGAATTGAAAACGCCCGCAGCGCAGGCTGCGGGCGCGGGGATGTGGGGCACGTGCGATCAAGGGCATGCACCAGCACCGGGCTGGCCATCGACTCAGGGCGCAGCGCCACCGACTGCGGGATCTTCGCTGGGCTTGCCAGAAGGCGCGGTGCTGCTCGGTGCCGGCGCCGAACCTCCGCCTGAGGAGGACGAACTGCCGCTCTGCTTGGGCGGCCTTGGCGGGCGGCCCTGCATGATGTCCTCGATCTGCTCGGCATCGATGGTTTCCCATTCAAGCAGGGCCTTGGCCATGGCATGCATCTTGTCGGCATGTTCCTCGATCAGGCGACGGGCCAGCGCATACTGCTGGTCGATGATGCGACGGATCTCCTGATCCACGACCTGCATCGTCGCTTCGGACACATTGTTGGTCTTGGTCACCGAGCGGCCGAGGAAAACCTCGCCCTCGTTCTCCGCGTAGACCATCGGGCCCATCACATCACTCATGCCATAGCGGGTGACCATGTCGCGAGCCATCTGAGTGGCACGCTCGAAATCATTGGAGGCACCGGTGGTCATCTGGTTCATGAACACCTCTTCGGCAATACGGCCACCGAAGAGCATCGCGATCTTGTTGAGCATGTACTCGCGGTCGTAGCTGTACTTGTCCTTCTCGGGCAGGGACATGGTCACGCCCAGGGCACGGCCGCGCGGAATGATGGTGACCTTGTGGACCGGATCGGACTTGGGCAGCAGCTTGCCGATCAGGGCATGCCCCGCCTCGTGATAGGCCGTGTTGCGACGCTCTTCCTCGTCCATGACCATCGAGCGGCGCTCGGCGCCCATGATGATCTTGTCCTTGGCTTTCTCGAAATCGAGCATCTCGACCAGGCGGCCATTGCGGCGGGCCGCAAACAGGGCAGCCTCGTTGACCAGGTTGGCCAGATCGGCGCCAGAAAAGCCAGGCGTACCGCGGGCAATGATGTCGGCCTTGACGTCGGTCGCCATCGGGATCTTGCGCATGTGCACATTCAGGATCTGCTCGCGGCCGCGGATGTCGGGCAGCGGCACCACCACCTGGCGGTCGAAGCGACCTGGGCGCAGCAAGGCGGGATCGAGCACGTCCGGACGGTTGGTTGCGGCAATGACGATCACGCCCTGCCCGGTCTCGAAACCATCCATCTCGACCAGCATCTGGTTGAGGGTCTGCTCGCGTTCATCGTTGCCACCGCCAAGGCCGGCGCCGCGCTGGCGGCCGACCGCGTCGATCTCGTCAATGAAGATGATGCAGGGGGCGTGCTTCTTGGCGTTCTCGAACATGTCGCGGACACGGGCAGCACCCACCCCGACGAACATCTCGACGAAATCGGAACCCGAGATCGAGAAGAACGGCACCTTGGCCTCGCCGGCAATCGCCCGGGCGAGGAGGGTCTTGCCCGTTCCTGGCGAGCCCACCATCAGGATGCCGCGCGGGATGCGGCCGCCAAGCTTCTGGAACTTGGAGGGATCACGCAGGAAATCGACCAGTTCCTGGACGTCTTCCTTGGCCTCGTCGCATCCGGCCACATCGGCGAAGGTGACGTTGTTGTTGGCCTCGTCGAGCATGCGCGCCTTGGACTTGCCGAAGGAGAAGGCACCGCCACGTCCGCCGCCCTGCATCTGGCGCATGAAGAAGACCCAGACGCCAATCAGGAGCAGCATCGGGAACCAGGACACGAAGATGTTGAGCAGGAAGCTTTGCTCTTCCTCGGGTTTGGCGCGCACCTGGACGCCTGCCTTCATCAGGTCATCGACCATCCAGAGGTGGTTGGGCGCATAAGTGGTGATGCTCTTGCCGTCCTTGCCCTTGCCTCGGACGGTGCGGCCGACGATCTCGACTTCGTCGATCTTGCCGTCCTTGGCCTCGGCCATGAAGCTCGAGTAGCTGACCTCGTTGCCACGGGGCTGGCTTCGGTCAAACTGCTTGAAGACCGAGAAAAGCACCACCGCGATGACCACCCAGATGGCCGCTTTGGAGAAAATATTGTTCATTCAGATTCCCGAAGGAGAAGGGAGGCTCCCGGCGAGGGGTCGCCCCGTCGAGGGGCACTTTCCCTGATTGTAAGCCTTTGCCCCGGGAATATGGTGGCATCCCTGGGCAAAACAAGGCTTCAATCGGGCGATTTCGGCCGTCCGGCGACGCATTGTTGCGGGCACGCGCCGCGGCCACTGGCAAGCCCCCTGCGCACCACCTAAGCGGTCGGGGCAGGCTGGCGAAGCTTTCGCCCGAGCAGAAAAATTTCCGAGGATTCCGGGCGCGAGGCCTTGGGCTTGCGGGAAGCCACCTGGCGAAAGGCATGCCTGAACAAGTCCACGTTCTGGTTGTAGCCACTGCCGTGGAAGCATTTGGCCAGCAAGGCACCATCGGGCTTGAGGTGATTCTGCGCGAACTCGACCGCCAGCTCGATCAGGTGGCCCATCCGGGCGGCATCGGCCACCTCCACGCCGCTCAGGTTGGGGGCCATGTCCGAGAGCACCAGATCGACCTTCTGGCCGTGCAGGCGCGCCTCCAGGTCGCGCAGTACGGACTCCTCGCGGATGTCGCCCTGCAGGAATTCGACGTCGGCGATCGGCTCCATCGGCAGCACATCCAGGGCGATGATGCGACCGCTGACCACGGTCTGGCCCTGCGACTTGATGCGCAGGCGCTCGCGGGTGGCCTGGCTCCAGGCGCCGGGTGTCGAGCCCAGATCGACGATGGTCATGCCGGGGTGGATGAGCTTGTCCTGCTCATCGATCTCGATGAGCTTGAAGGCCGCCCGTGCCCGGTAGTCGTGCTTTTGCGCCAGCTTGACGTAGGGATCGTTGCGGTGACGATCGAGCCAGGCCTTGTTGAACTTGTTTTTTGCCACGGGGTACACTTGCCGGATGAGTGATCCAGCCATCCCTGAATCTTCGAAGACGGGCACCCGCGGGGCCAGAGACCCGGACGTCCCCGCAGGCGGCGATCACGCAGCATCGCTGGCGGCCAGGCTCGCCCAATGGCAGCCCTGCCCGCGCCCGCAGCGCATCGTGCTCGACGGCCGCTATTGTCGCTTGGAACCGGTCAATTCCCAAGCCCATGGCGATCAGTTGTTCGAAGCCTCTATGGCACCAGGCGCCGAGGAGCGCTTTCGCTACCTGTTTGAAACCCCCAGCAGCCGCGACCGGTTCGACGACTGGGTCGACCGTATCGCCGCCAGCGAGGACCCGCTTTTTTTCGCAGTCATCGACAAGGCCACGGGTCGCTGCGAGGGACGCCAGTCACTGATGCGCATCACCCCTGAGCATGGCGTCATCGAGATCGGCAACATCCTGTGGGGCCCCGCCATCTCGCGCACCCGGGTGGCCACCGAGGCCTTGTTCCTGTTCGCCCGCTACGCCTTCGAGACGCTCGGATACCGTCGTTTCGAGTGGAAATGCAATGCCGACAACCTGCCGTCGCGGCGCGCCGCGCTGCGCTTCGGTTTCCGCTTCGAGGGCATCTTCCGCCAGCACATGGTCGTCAAGGGCCTGAACCGGGATACTGCCTGGTTCTCCATGACAGACGCCGAGTGGCCGGGCATCCGGCAGGCTTTCCTGCACTGGCTGGATCCCGCCAACTTCGACCCCACCACCTCCGAACAGATATGCAAACTCGCCACCCAGGGCCAGCCGTGACCGGCCCGGCGCCCCAACTTCCCCTGTCCGCCATCGATCGCAAGGAACTGAAGGGCCTGGCCCATCACCTCGATCCGGTGGTGATGATCGGCGACAAAGGCCTGAGCCCGGCCGTACTGGCTGAAACCGAGGGGGCCCTGAAAGCCCATGGCCTGATCAAGATTCGGGTGGCTGGCGATGATCGCGAGGCCAGGCTGGCGATGCTCGAGACGCTGTGTGCGCAATTGGGCTGCGAAAAGGTTCAGACCATCGGCAAGCTGCTGGTCGTCTACCGGCCCAAGCCCGAGCCTGCGGCCCCGAAAGAACACGTCCCCAAGAAGCAGCTGGCTGCGGCGGCCGACAGGAAAGCGCTGCGCAAGAGCGCCCGGCACTGATTCAGGCCAGGCGCCAGTCCTGACAAAGGGCCGGCACCTGCGAGCGCTCAGACGTAGCGCACGTCCAGGATTTCGTATTCCTTGATGCCCCCTGGGGCCTTGACCTCGGCCACATCGCCGGCAGACTTGCCGATCAGGGCGCGGGCGATCGGGCTGGAGATCGAGATGCGCGAGGCCTTGATGTCGGCCTCGTCATCGCCGACGATCTGGTAGGTGATGGCATCGCCACTGTCCAGGTCTTCGAGATCAACCGTGCATCCGAACACGACCCGGCCCTCGGCATCGAGCTCGCTGGGATCGATGATCTGGGCATTGGAGATCTTGCCTTCCAGATCGGCAATGCGCGATTCGATGAAGCCCTGTCGCTCGCGCGCGGCGTCGTAGTCGGCATTCTCGGACAGATCGCCCTGGGCGCGCGCCTCGGCGATCGCGGTGATCACGGCGGGGCGCTCGACATGCTTGAGGCGGTGCAGCTCTTCCTTGAGCAGCTCGGCGCCACGCTTGGTCATCGGAACGGAACTCATGGGACTTTCTTCCTGCTTGGGGTTGCGCCGACTCAGGCCAGCTGCTGGTGCAATTCCTGGAGGCTGTACACATCCAGGCTCTTGAGTTGCTTCATGCCCTCGACGGCAGCCCAGGCACCCGCGATCGTGGTGTAGTAGGCCGCACGCTGGGCCAGCGCCGTGGTGCGGATCTGCTTGCTGTCCTGGATCGCACCGCGCTTTTCCTCGACGGTGTTGATCACCAGGACGATCTCTGAGTTTTTCATCAGGTCGACCACATGGGGGCGGCCATCCTGCACCTTGTTGACCTGTTCGACCGGCACGCCAGCCGAAGCGATCGAGGCGGCCGTGCCCTTGGTGGCAAACAGCTTGAAGCCCAGTTCATGCAGCGAGCGGGCCACCGGAATGAGGCGCGGCTTGTCCTGGTCCTTGACCGAGATGAAGACCTTGCCGCCGGTGGGCAGCTTGACGCTGGCCGCCATCTGGGATTTGACGAAGGCCTCTCCGAAGCTGTAGCCCACGCCCATCACCTCGCCGGTCGATTTCATCTCGGGACCGAGGATCGGATCGACGCCCGGGAACTTGACGAAGGGGAAGACCGCTTCCTTGACCGAGTAATAACGGGGAACGACTTCCTTTTGGACGCCCTGCTGGTCGAGGGTGATGCCCGCCATGCAGCGCGCTGCGATCTTGGCCAACTGCAGGCCGGTGGCCTTCGAGACATAGGGCACGGTACGTGAGGCGCGCGGATTGACCTCCAGCACATAGACCGAGCCGCCCAACTCGCTTTCCTGACCGGGAGGGTCGCGCTGGATAGCGAACTGGACATTCATCAGGCCAATGACCTTGAGGGCACGCGCCATCAGTTCGGTCTGCCGCTTGATCTCCTCGACGAGACGGGGCGCCAGCGAATACGGCGGCAGCGAGCAGGCCGAATCGCCCGAATGCACGCCGGCCTGTTCGATGTGTTCCATCACGCCGCCGATGAAGACGCGCTGGCCATCGGCGATGCAGTCGACATCGACCTCGATCGCGTTGTTCAGGAAGCGGTCGAGCAGTACAGGTGAGTCGTTGGAAACCTTGACCGCCTCGCGCATGTAGCGCTCCAGGTCGCGCTGCTCATGGACGATTTCCATGGCACGGCCGCCCAGCACATAGCTGGGGCGCACCACCAGCGGGTAACCGATTTCCTGGGCCAGACGCAGCGCGTCGGCCTCGGTGCGGGCGGTACGGTTCGGCGGCTGCAGCAACTTGAGCGCATGAAGCAGCGACTGGAAGCGCTCGCGGTCCTCGGCGATGTCGATCGACTCCGGCGAGGTCCCGATGATGGGCACGCCATTGGCCTCCAGCGCCAGGGCAAGCTTGAGCGGCGTCTGGCCGCCATACTGGACGATCACGCCCACCGGCTTTTCGACGGCGACGATCTCCAGCACATCCTCGAGCGTGAGCGGCTCGAAGTACAGGCGATCCGAGGTGTCGTAATCGGTCGAGACGGTCTCGGGATTGCAGTTGACCATGATGGTCTCGAATCCGTCATCGCGCAGTGCAAACGCGGCATGCACGCAGCAGTAGTCGAACTCGATGCCCTGACCGATGCGGTTCGGCCCGCCGCCAAGCACCATGATTTTTTTCTTGTCGGTGGGCTGGGCCTCGCACTCTTCCTCGTAGGTCGAGTACATGTAGGCGGTATGGGTGGCAAATTCGGCCGCGCAGGTATCGACGCGCTTGTAGACCGGACGCACCCCCTGGGAATGGCGTTGCTGGCGCACCGCATCGGCGCTGACGCCGGCCAGGCGGGCAATGCGGCGATCGGAGAAACCCTTGGCCTTGAGAAACCGCATTTCCTGGGCGCTGAGCGAGCTGAGTTCGCGCGCGGCGATTTCCTTCTCGAGGGTGATGATCTCCTCGATCTGTGACAGGAACCAGGGATCGATGCCCGATTCCTCGTACACGTCCTCGACGCTCATGCCGATGCGGAAGGCATCGCCCACAAACAGGATGCGCTCGGGGCCAGGCTCGCCGATCTCGCGGGTGATGTCGTCCTCGTCGGTGCTGCGCTCGTCCAGTCCGTCGATGCCGGTTTCAAGGCCACGCAAGGCCTTCTGGAAACTTTCCTGGAAGTTGCGTCCGATCGCCATCACCTCGCCCACCGACTTCATCTGGGTGGTCAGGCGCGAATCGGCCTGGGGAAATTTTTCGAAGGCGAAGCGCGGGATCTTGGTCACGACGTAGTCGATCGAGGGCTCGAACGAGGCCGGGGTGGCTCCGCCGGTGATGTCGTTCTTGAGCTCATCGAGGGTATAGCCGATGGCCAGCTTGGCCGCGATCTTGGCAATCGGAAAGCCGGTCGCCTTGGAGGCCAGCGCCGAAGAACGCGACACGCGCGGATTCATCTCGATGACGATCATGCGACCGTCTTTCGGATTGATCGAGAACTGGACATTGGAGCCGCCGGTGTCCACCCCGATCTCGCGCAGGATCGCGATCGAAGCATTGCGCATCAGCTGGTATTCCTTGTCGGTCAGCGTCTGTGCCGGCGCCACGGTGATCGAGTCACCGGTATGGACACCCATCGGGTCCAGGTTCTCGATCGAGCAGACGATGATGCAGTTGTCCTTGCGGTCACGCACCACCTCCATCTCGAACTCTTTCCAGCCGATCAGGCTTTCCTCGATCAGCAGTTCGTTGGTCGGCGAGGCCTCGATGCCGCGCTTGCAGATGGCCTCGAATTCCTCGCCGTTGTAGGCGATGCCGCCACCGGTGCCGCCCAGCGTGAAGCTGGGGCGGATGATGACCGGAAAGCCGATGGTCTTTTGCACCGACCAGGCTTCCTCGAGCGTGTGGGCAATGCCCGAGCGCGCCGATCCCAGCCCGATCCGGGTCATGGCCTGCTTGAACTTGGAGCGGTCCTCGGCCTTGTCGATCGCCTCGGGGGAGGCACCGATCAGCTCGCACTTGTACTTGTCGAGTACGCCATGGCGATGAAGGTCGAGGGCGCAGTTGAGGGCGGTCTGGCCGCCCATCGTGGGCAGGATCGCATCCGGCCTTTCCTTGGCGATGATGCGCTCGACCACCTGCCAGGTGATCGGCTCGATGTAGGTGACGTCAGCCGTTTCCGGGTCGGTCATGATGGTGGCCGGATTGCTGTTGACCAGCACCACCCGGTAGCCTTCCTGGCGCAGTGCCTTGCAGGCCTGCGCGCCGGAATAGTCGAACTCGCAGGCCTGGCCGATGACGATCGGCCCGGCGCCGATGATGAGGATGCTTTTCAGGTCGTTGCGTTTGGGCATGTCTGCTCTCGCTTGTCTTGTTGTAGTCGCTGCGGCCGGCCGGCTCAGGCTTTCAGGCCGACGCCGGAGGGTCGCGGGCCGGCGCTCAGGCCTTGCCTGCCTTGTCCATCAGGGCCACGAAACGGTCGAACAGGTATTCAATGTCGTGCGGACCGGGACTGGCCTCGGGATGCCCCTGGAAACAGAAGGCCGGCTTGTCGGTGCGCGCCAGTCCCTGGATCGATCCATCAAACAGCGAGGTGTGGGTGATGCGAAGATTGGATGGCAGGCTGGCCGGATCGACTGCAAAGCCATGGTTCTGACTGGTGATCAGCACCTGGCCAGTGTCATGGTCCTTGACCGGATGGTTGGCGCCATGGTGGCCGAACTTCATCTTCATGGTGCGGGCGCCACTGGCCAGGCCCATGATCTGATGACCCAGGCAGATGCCAAAGGTGGGCAGGCCGGCCTCGATCAGTTCGCGACTGGCCGCGATGGCGTAATCGCAGGGCTCGGGATCACCGGGACCGTTGGACAGGAACACGCCATCGGGCTTGAGTTTGAGGATGTCGGCAGCCGGGGTCTGCGCCGGCACCACCGTCAGGCGGCAACCGCGATCGGCCAGCAGGCGCAGGATGTTGCGCTTGACACCGAAATCGAAGGCCACGACATGGTGGCGGGTGGCCGGAGCCTGGTCGTAGCCGGTGGCCAGGCGCCAGATGCCCTGGTCCCAGGCATACGGGGCCTTGACCGACACCACCTTGGCCAGATCCATGCCGGCAAGCCCGGGGAAGGCCCGCGCGGCCGCAAGGGCGGCTTCCTCGTCGATCGTCTGCCCGGCTTCGGCCGCCACCAGGCAGGCGTTCTGGGCGCCCTTGTCACGCAGGATGCGGGTGAGCTTGCGGGTATCGATGCCGGCCAGGCCGGGAACCTTGTGACGACGCAGGAAGTCGGACAGGCTTTCCTGGCTGCGCCAGTTGGACAGGCGCCGCGGCACATCCTTGACGATCAGACCGGAGGCAAAAATGCCGGTCGACTCGTCATCTTCGGCATTGATGCCGTAATTGCCGATATGGGGGTAGGTCAGCGTCACGATCTGCCGGCAATAGCTGGGATCGGTGAGGATCTCCTGATAGCCGGTCAGTGCGGTGTTGAACACCACTTCGCCCACGCTCTGGACGGGCGCGCCAAATGAATGGCCGCGAAAAATGCTGCCATCTGCGAGCGCGAGGATGGCGGGAGAGTGCTGCGGTAACACGGAAGGCTCCTGAACGGCAATCCCAGCTTGACTTGTGCTCAGGCCTCAGGGCTTCCAGCGGGGCCGGACCCTTGGGTTGCGTTTTCGTTGATTTCGAAGATGGGGACGCTTCGATCGCATGCGATCCGGCCCTGCTTGCGGCTGAGCAGCCACGCCGGTGCGCCGACCCGTCCGGGTTAAGGGACAGGAGAAGGAAAAATCCCCGTGAATCAGTCTATTTTATCACGCGACGCCATGCCCTGACGAACCGGAGGGACCTCCCGGCTTTCGGCCTCGGGCACCGACGCGAGGCTGGCCGCCGCGATCTGCGGACGGCCAATGATCGGCTCGAAATCCCCAAAGCGCACTTCCAGCGACTGAAAGCCCAGGGAACGGGTCAGGATTTGCAAGGTGGCGTGGGCCGAGGCCTCGATCTGGGGCCGGTAGCGCAGGGCCAATTGGCGGGCTTCGCTGACAGCATGCTCGCGGGCGGCGGCAATCAGACGGTTTTTGTCCTCCTCGGAGAAGCGGCCGTCGAAAAAGCCCTGCAACAGGTCCGGCAACAGCCAGGGCAGGAAGCGCGAGCGCTGCTCGTCGTAGAAGGACAGGTTCTTGATGGCCACGTCCACCCTTGCCTGGGGCAGATGAATGATGGCGTGCTGGCCCTGCGCCTCGATACGCACCTGATCGCTGCGCAGGTCGAAGCGGAAATCCATCTCGAACTCGAAGAGCATGGCGAGCTTTTTCCGGGTGAAGGCCCAGCTCAGATACTTGCGGCCGAATTCACCAAAGCTGTGGTCCACATGGGTGATCAGGTCCTTGGACACTGCCTTGAAGGCCGACAACTCCCCCACGGCACGAAATTCACCGAGGGTCCGGTGCAGGTCGATGCCGACACGGCGTTGGCGGCTGCTCCCAAAGCGCCCGAACAGCCAGCCTGCGGTCAGGCCCAGCGCCAGGGCGATGGCCCCGGCAATGACCAGGAAGGCGGCGTCCATTGCAACGGATGAGGGCGCGCGGCGCGCTCAGATCAGGAACAAGGCGATCGAGACCGCCATCCCCACCATCCACAGCAGGGAGCGCAGCAGGTGGATGTTGGCCAGGTAGGCGCCAAGGTAGGCCAGGCGGGCCGCCAGGAAGACCATGCTGAGGGTGTCGATCATCGATGCCGATGCGCCGCGCTGATAGGCCGAAAGCAGGGCCAGGCCGAAAACGATCAGGGCTTCCCAGCTGTTGGCCTGGGCCGCGTTGGCACGCGCCCGATAACCGGTCTGGCGCGCCAGCCAGTCGCGTGGCTGCCGGTTGTCATAGCTGCGGTCACCGAACTTGGCGATGCCGGTGGCCAGGATGGGCAACAGGCAGGTGATCAGCAGGCACAGGTAACCGATTTTCATGGTGCGCTCCTCGGGTTCAAGGCGGGTTGGGAACAGGGTCGAAGGGATTGGCCGCGCATGCGCGTGCGGATCAGAGGCTGACCCGATCGCGCAAGGCCTGGGCAATGGTGCTCGGGTCGACGTATTCGAGCTCACTGCCCACGGGCACGCCGCGCGCCAGCCGGGTGACCCGGATGCCACGGGCACGCAGCGCCTCGCCCAGGTAATGGGCCGTGGCTTCGCCCTCGGGATTGAAATTGGTGGCCAGGATGACTTCGTCCACCCCTGGCTCGCTGGCACGGGCAATGGCGCGTTCGAACTGCAGATCGCCAGGACCCACACCATCGAGCGGGGACAGACGCCCCATCAGCACGTAGTAAAAACCTTGGTAGGCCAGGGTCTGCTCCATCATCTGCTGGTCGGCCGGCGACTCGACGATGCACAACTGCCGGGCATTGCGCCGGGGCGAGGCACAGGTCTCGCAGACCGCCTGCTCGGTCAGGGTGTTGCAGCGGCTGCAGTGCTGGATCCGCTGCAGGGCCTGACTCAGGCTGATGGCCAGATCGGCCGCGGCATCGCGATCATGTTGCAGCAGGTGGTAGGCAAAACGCTGGGCCGTGCGCGTACCCACGCCTGGCAGCGACTTGAGCGCCTGGATGAGGGCTTCGATCGGCACCGGGTGTGGCGTGGCCACCGGCGCTGGTCGGCCGTCACTGCGGCTGCTGCGGGAAGAAGTGGCCACGACAGGCGATTGGCGCTCGGGCTTCAGAACGGCAGCTTGAAGCCGGGCGGCAGGGGCAGGCCGGCGGTGACGCCTCCCATTTTCTCTGCCGCCGTGGCCTCCGCGCGCTTGAGCGCATCGTTGAGGGCGGCCACCACCAGATCCTCGAGCATGTCCTTGTCATCGGCCAGCAGGCTCGGATCGATGGTGACGCGCTTGATCTCGTTGCGGCAGGTGACGACGGCCTTGACCAGGCCAGCGCCGGACTGGCCCTCGACCTCGACCTGGGCCAGCTGCTCCTGCATCTTCTTCATGTTGTCCTGCATCTGCTGCGCCTGCTTCATCAGGCCGGCCAACTGGTTCTTCATCATCTTGGAGTTCTCCGGGAAGGGGGATGGGGATTGCGGCAGGAAAGGCTTGGCCGGCGCCTTCAGGCGGGCTTGACCGAGCCGGGAATGATCTTGCCGTCAAAGTGTTCGATCAGGCTTTTTACCACGGGCAGGCTTTCCAGGTCGGCCTGTGTGCGGGCCACTTTCTCGGCCTGGGCCTCGCGGGCCACGGCATCGGCGGTGATGCCGGCGATCTCGCCCAGGTCGACCCGAAGATGCACCGGCGCACCCCACTCGGATTGCAGGGCTTCACGCAGCTTGGCCACATGGGCCGCCTCGGTGAGCAGCTTGACCCCGACCCGCAAATGCAGGTGCAGGCCCCGGGCATCGGACTGGTGGGCGAGCAATTCGCTTTGCTGGGCCACCATCCGCGGCACCCCGCCCAAGGGCAGGCGGGCCGCCAGGGCCGGCCAGTCGCCATCGAAGGGCGGCGCGCTCCCGCCTGAGGGAGCTTCGACCGCTGCAGGCAAGGCAGCCGGAACGACCGCAGGCACGGCAGCAACCATGGCTGCCGGCTCGGCCGGAGGTTCACCGGTCGTCCGTACAGCAGCGGGCCGGGCGGCAGCGGTCGGCGCGACAGCAGGCCGCGACGCCTGCGTACTGTGGCCGGTGGCCGGAGGCATGCCTGGCCGCATGAAGTTCTGGCTCGGCGGCTTGACGGCCAGGGGTTGGGCGGGCCGGCGCGGAGCGGCGGGCGGCATCGCATCGGCAGGCCGTACGGAGCTGACCGGGGCATCGCTGCGAAAGGCCAGCAGACGCAGCAGGCTCATCGTGAAACCGGTGTAGGGATCGGGCGCCAGACCGATGTCACGCGCGCCGTGCACCGCGATCTGGTAGAAGACCTGCAGATCGAGCGCATCGAAGCGGGCCGCATCGCTGGCCATCTGGGCATCCGGTTCGGGCGTCTCGATGCCTTGCTGCCACCAGCCCAGTTGCTGGCAGCGCTCGGCGATCTGCATCAGGGCTTGCGCAAAGGAGGCAGCCTGCTCCTGCATCGCCCGGGCGACCTCGAGCAAGGCCCCTGCCCGGCCCTGGGCCAGGGCATCGAAGATCGCCAGAATCTGGCCCCCCGAGACAATGCCGAGCATTTCCCGGGTGGCCGCCTCGCCGACCTGGCCACCGGCGAAAGTGACGGCCTGATCGGTCAGGGACAGGGCATCACGCATCGAGCCGCGCGCCGCCTTGCCGATCCAGGCCAGGGCGGCGGGCTCGAAGGCGATGCCTTCCTTGCCGAGAATTTCGGCCAGATGGCTGGCGATCGATTGCGCCGTCATGTTCTTCAGGCCCAGCTGGAGGCAACGCGACAGGACCGTGACCGGCACCTTCTGGGGATCGGTGGTGGCCAGCACGAAGAGCACATGCGGGGGCGGCTCCTCGAGGGTCTTGAGCATGGCGTTGAAGGCGTGATTCGAGAGCATGTGCACCTCGTCGATCACATACACCTTGTAACGGCCCATGGTCGGCGCATAGACCGCCGTCTCGAGCAGCTGGGTCATCTCGTCGACGCTGCGGTTGGACGCGGCATCGAGCTCCAGATAGTCGGGGAAACGGCCGGTATCGATACCGGTACATGCGCTGCACTGGCCGCAGGGACGCGAAGACATGCCCTGCTCGCAATTGACCGCCTTGGCCAGGATGCGTGCCAGCGTGGTCTTGCCGACGCCACGGGTGCCGGTGAGCAGGTAGGCGTGGTGAAGGCGCTGGTGATCCAGGGCATGCACCAGGGCCTTGACCACGTGGTCCTGGCCGATCACCGATTCGAAATCACGGGGGCGCCATTTTCGCGCCAGGGCAAGGTGGGTCATACCGGATGGGTCGGGTGCCTGGGAAGGCCTTGTCGGACAGACATACCGTCATCGGCCCTGCCCTTGTCGGCAGGCGGATGACCGGGTCGGAATCGGGGGGTGGGCGAGCCTTGACCTCGGCACTCACGGCAATCGGCTGTGGCTGCTTCCTTCCGGACCTGACCAGGTTGACCGCACCGCAATGCGAGGGGACCCGCCCGGGGGCATTCTAGTCGAAAATGCCCTGATTGAATTGAAGGCAGGCAGAATCACATACAATCGCCGAAAACAGAAGGCCTGCGCTGCAGGCTCACCCCATGTACGGACCTGCCCGGTCCGCCGTCGCCACATCAGGAGCATCCACCATGTCGATCAAAGCCGTGTCCGACCAATCCTTCGATCAGGACGTCCTCAAGTCGGACGTACCGGTGCTGGTCGATTACTGGGCCGAATGGTGCGGTCCCTGCAAGATGATCGCCCCGATCCTGGACGAAGTCTCGAAGGACTACGCCGGCAAGCTGCAGATCGCCAAGCTCAATGTCGACGAGAACCGCGACATCCCGGCCAAGTTCGGCATCCGTGGCATCCCGACCCTGATGTTGTTCAAGAATGGCGCCCTGGCCGCCACCAAGGTCGGTGCCCTGTCCAAATCTCAATTGACCCTGTTTCTGGACAGCAACCTCTGATTCAGGGTATCCTATCCCCTGCGTTTAGTTTGATTAGAGCGCCGACCTTGGCCGACAGCCTTGTCACCAACTAGCAAGTTGCTGATTTAAAAGGACTTTTGGCTGAGGCGCGCGACTAGCGCTCCCCGCGCCGGGCCGTCACCGCCACCGCCCGACCGCAGGCCCAGAAAGCCTGCCAGTACATCATTCCCCACACTTTGCAACGGGTCATCGACGACCATCCGTCGGCCGCAACAGGTCTTCCAGCGCCTCTTTCCGCTGCTTGCAGGCCCTTCCCAGCCGCACTCCCCCCGCCTACCCCTTCTCTGCCCACCCCCGCCCCATCATGCACTTATCGGATCTGAAAGCCCAGCACGTCACGGCGCTGGTCGAACTGGCCACCAGTCTCGAGATCGAAAACGCCAGCCGTCTGCGCAAACAGGAACTGATGTTCGCGATCCTCAAGCGCAAGGCCAAGACCGGCGAGCAGATCTTCGGCGATGGCGTACTTGAAATCCTGCCCGACGGCTTCGGATTCCTGCGCTCGCCCGAGACTTCCTACCTGGCCAGCACCGACGACATCTACCTGTCGCCCTCCCAGATCCGTCGCTTCAGCCTGCACACCGGCGATTCGATCGAAGGCGAGGTCCGCACCCCCAAGGACGGCGAGCGCTACTTTGCCCTGGTGAAGGTCGACAAGATCAACGGCAAGCCGCCCGAGGCCTCCAAGAACAAGATCCTGTTCGAGAACCTGACGGCCCTGCATCCAGACCGGACGATGAAGCTCGAGCGCGATATCAAGTCGGACGAGAACATCACCTGCCGCATCATCGACATGATCGCCCCGATCGGCTTTGGCCAGCGTGGCATCATCGTGGCGCCGCCCAAGTCTGGCAAGACCGTGATGCTGCAGCAGATCGCCCACGCCATCACCGCCAACAATCCTGAGGTCGACCTGATGGTGCTACTCATCGACGAGCGCCCCGAAGAGGTGACCGAGATGCAGCGCTCGGTGCGCGGGGAAGTCATCGCCTCCACCTTCGACGAACCGGCCACGCGCCACGTGCAGGTGGCCGAGATGGTGATCGAGAAGGCCAAGCGCCTGGTGGAGCACAAGCGGGACGTGGTCATCCTGCTCGATTCCATCACCCGCCTTGCGCGCGCGTACAACACTGTGGTGCCGGCCTCAGGCAAGGTGCTCACCGGCGGTGTCGACGCCAACGCCCTGCAACGCCCGAAGCGCTTCTTCGGTGCCGCCCGCAACATCGAGGAAGGCGGCTCGCTGACCATCATTGCCACGGCGCTGATCGATACCGGCAGCCGGATGGACGAGGTGATCTACGAGGAATTCAAGGGCACCGGCAACATGGAAATCCACCTGAATCGCCGGATGATGGAAAAACGGGTCTACCCGGCCATCGACATCAACCGCTCCGGCACCCGCCGCGAGGAACTGCTGATTCCCAAGGACATGCTCCAGAAGATCTGGATCCTGCGCAAGCTGCTCCATGACATGGACGAGTTGCAGGCGATGGAGTTCATGCTCGACAAGATGAAGCTGACCAAGACCAACCCGGAATTCTTCGACCTCATGCGCAAGGGCGGCTGAAACCGACCCCTGGCAACGGGCAAGGCAGCTTCCCAAACCTGCAAATTCGCTCTATAATCAAAGGCTTTGCTGAATTCGTGGCTTTCACGCCGAGGTTGTCCTCGCCCACGGTCGGCACCCGGCGCAGGCACTGCGCCAGAACTGAAGGAAGGCATCTGGCCATGAAAGAAGGCATTCACCCCAACTATCGCGACGTCGTGTTCCAGGACATGTCGAGCGGTGTCAAGTTCATCACCCGTTCCACCGCCAGTTCGCGCGAGAACATCGAACTCGATGGCAAGACCTATCCCCTGATCAAGCTGGACGTCACCTCCGAATCGCATCCCTTCTACACCGGCGCCCAGCAGCGCGTCAGCGAGACCGGCCGCGTCGAGAAGTTCCGTCAGCGTTTCGCACGCACCACGATCAAGAAGTAAGCCTTCGGCAGGCCTGCCCCGCCCCCGGCAAGGCGCAGCCTTTGCCGCCGGCGCAACAGTGAGCGACCTGCGCTTCGTGCTCCAAAGGGCGACTTCGGTCGCCCTTTGCATTTTTGGACGAGAATTCCCCCTGTGCGTCATTTCATCGTCACCGATCATCAGGCCGGCAAGCTGCCGCGCTGGGCCCTGCTCCTGCTGTGCGCCCTCTATGTCTTTCCTGGGTTGATCGGACGGGAGCCCTGGCGCACGGGCGATGCCCCGGGGTTTGGCGCTGCACTGACCATGCTGCGCGGCCATTGGGGTGACTGGCTGGTGCCCAATGTCGCCGGACAGGTCCTGACGGATGACGGACCGCTGGCCTATGCCCTGCTGGCCGGCATCAGCAAGGTGCTGGTCATGGTGTTCGGTCAGGCGGCGCTGTACGCGCCTTGGCCGCACTGGGCCGCCATGATGACGGCAGCCCTTGGGCTGTTGATGATGCTGGGCGCCTTCTGGTATGCCGCCTATGCACTGGCCAGCCGTCCCGGCCTGCAGCCCCTGGACCCCTTTGGTGCCGCTGCCAGCCGCATCGATTTCGCGCGTGCCATTGCCGACACCGCCCTGCTGGTGCTGGTCGCGACCCTCGGCCTGCTGGTGCGCATGCACGAGATCGGCAGCATCTCGGCGTTGGTCAGCTGGGTCAGTCTCTACCTTTGGGCTGTCGCCCTGAGCCTGGAATCGCCGCGTCGTGGCGGTGTCATGGCCGGCCTGGCCTGTGCCGCGATCTTTGCCACGCGCAGTCCGGTGTTGTCGCTGGCACTGGCCCTGTCCCTGTTGCTGTTGACCGTCTGGGTGCCTGCCTTCCGGCTGGTGCGACGCAAGTTGCTGCTCAGTTTTCTGGCCCCATGGCTTGCGGGCATCGCGGTGTGGCCCTTGCTGCTGGTCCTGACCCTGCCGGGCCAGGCCCCTGTCCCCAGCGGTGCCTTGTATTTCGAAGCCTGGATGAGCCACCATGTGCTCGCCCTGGCCGGCCCCAGCCCCGAGGGCCTGTTGTACCTGCTGCGCACCGTGTTCTGGTTCTTCTGGCCGGCCTGGCCACTGGCCGCGTATTCGCTGTGGCGCTGGCGGGACAAGCTGTCCGAGCCGAGCATTGCCATGCCCTTCACCATTCTTGCGGTGATGGCACTGCTCTGGTTGCTCAATCCCAACCCGGGCGAGGCCCACCTCGCGGTCGCGGCGCCCGTGATGGCCCTGATGGCAGCGCCGGGCCTGGCCACGATGCGCCGCAGCCTGGTCAACATGATCGACTGGTTTGCGGTCACCTGTTTCTCGCTGCTGGGCTTGGTGCTGTGGCTCTACTGGCTGGCCCTGATCACCGGTACGCCCGACAAGGTCGCCTTCAGGGCCACGCAATTCGCGCCCGGCTTCATGCTCGGTCCGATCTGGCAGGAGATCGTGCTCGGCGGCCTGGCCAGCGCCTGCTGGCTGTTGTTGGTGCGCTGGCGCGTCTCGCGTCAGCCGCCGATGATCTGGCGCGCCGTGGTGCTCTCGGCCAGCGGCCTGACCCTCGTCTGGTTCCTGCTGATGACGCTATGGCTGCCGGTGCTCAATGAGCGGATGGGCTTTCGCAGCACCGCCATGTCCCTGGCAGCAGCCCACCTGGACAGCCTGGGCAAGGGCCTGGGCAACCGGCAGGACTGCGCTCATAGCGAGGGCCTTGCGCTGGCCCCGCGCGCGGCCTTCTTCTACTACTCCCAGATCCGCTTTGCGCCTGATCGCGAGGCCTGCAGCTTTACTCTCGAGCAGACCCGGCCCGATGCGCCCTTGCGCGGCGAGTTCGGCCAGTTGATCTGGCGGGGCGCGGTGAGCGCCTATCGGGAGGACGAGTTTCGCCTGTACCGGCAGATTGGCCTGGGCATGCCGCGGTGAGGGCGGCCAACCCGAAGGGCCACACAAGGGAAATCATTCGCCAGGGCTGGCCGACCCTGGTCGCGCAGATGGCGGTGATGCTCAACGGCGTCATCGACACGGTGATGGCCGGCCGGATGCGCGCGGTGGATCTTGCAGCCGTGGGCCTGGGTTCGAGCATCTACATCACCGTCAACGTCGGACTGGTGGGGGTGCTGATGGCCTTGATGCCCGAGATAGCACGCCACCACGGCGCGGGTGACCGCGAGGGGATTGGCCGCGATTTTCGGCAAGGCCTCTGGCTGGCGCTGGCACTGGCCGTCCCGGGTGTCGTGCTGCTGCTCTGGCAAGGCCTTTGGCAAAGCTTCGGCGACCCGGGCCCGCAGGTCTCGGCGCTGCTGCACGAGTACCTGTGGTGGATCATGCTCGCGCTGCCGGCCAACCTGCTGATGCGGGTGTGCTTCTGCCTGAACATGGGGATTGGTCGCCCCAAGGTCATGATGCATATCAACCTGGCCATGCTGGCGGGCAAGCTGCCTCTGAACGCGCTGCTGATGTTCGGCATCGGAGACTGGGCCGGACTGGGTGCTCCGGGCAGCGCCGCCGCCACTGCCATGCTGGCCTGGCTGGGACTGATGGCCCATGCCGCCACGCTGCAAATGGGGCAGGCCTGGCGTCCGCTACGACTGTTTGCGGGCCCCTGGGCACCGCACTGGCGGCGGATCGGCGCCTTGCTGAAGCTAGGCATTCCGACCGCGGGCGGGTACCTGCTGGAGGTGACCGCCTTCACCTTCATGGCGCTGTGGCTGGCCAGGATGGGCGCCGTTGTCACGGCCAGTCACCAGATCGCCTCCAACCTGACGGCACTGCTGTACATGACCGGCCTGGCCATCGCCAATGCCACCACCAACCTGACCGCGCGCGAGTTGGGTGCAGGACAGCCCCTGGCGGCACGCGCCTATGCGATGAGCGGCCTGCGTCTGGCAGCCCTGTGCGCGGTGCTGGCGGGGGCTTTGGTGGCCTTGCTGAACCAGTACATCGCCCGCCTGTATACCGACGATCCGGCGATTGCCCCTGCGGCGGCCCAGTTGATCCTCCTGGTGGCGGTGTATCACTTCTTCGATGTCGGCCAGACCATGTGCAGCTATGTGCTGCGCGCCTATCGGGTGGTAACCCCGACCGTGGTGATCTTCTTTGTCTGCCTGTGGATCATCGGCTTGGGACTGGGCTACAGCCTGACCTTCGGCCAGGCCCTCGATCCGGTGATGCCTCAGGCCTGGCGCAGCGTCATGCAGCAGACCCCCTTCGGGTTCTGGAGCGCTGCCTTGCTCGGCGTGGTGCTTGCGACCCTGGCGCTGTTTGCCCTGCTGATGCGGGTCCTGCGCGAGCATGGGACCGCGCCATCGCCTGCAACGACGCTCAGGCGATGAAGAAGTGCGCCCGGTAGTGGCGCAACTCGTCGATCGATTCCTCGATATCCGCGATCGCGGTATGGGCGCTGCGCTTTTTGAAGGACTTGGCGATCTCGGGCTTCCAGCGCTTGCACAGTTCCTTGACCGTGCTTACGTCCAGGTTGCGGTAGTGGAAGTAGGCCTCCAGCGCCGGCATGTGGCGGGCCATGAAGCGCCGGTCCTGGCAAATCGAATTGCCGGCCATCGGTGAGCTGCGCGGCCCGACCCAGGGCTTCATGAAGGCCAGCATGGCCTGTTCGGCGGCGGCCTCGTCAAACGCCGAGGCCTTGACCCTGGCCGTCAGGCCGGAACGGCCGTGGGTGTTGGTATTCCAGTCGTCCATGGCATCGAGCACCGCGTCGGTCTGATGCACTGCGATGGCCTCGCTCACCGCCAGAACGTTCAACTGACTGTCGGTGACGATCATGGCCACCTCGATGATGCGGTCATGGTCAGGATCGAGCCCGGTCATTTCCATGTCGACCCAGACGATGTTGTCGGGGTTCTGGCGCGGCACGGGCGCCGCAGCGACCGGTTGGGGGGCATCGCCCGGGGTTGGGGTAGCGTCGGAAATGACCATGTCGAAGGCGTGTCTGGCGTTTCTGTGGAAAGGGGCCGTGAGATAATCCGACCGACGTCAGGGTGTCGGGCCGAAGGCATCCTCACGATGACGCGCGGCGGTAAGGCCCTTGGCCCACGCCGTGCGACTCCGGCACCGATTGTGTCACAGTCATCCCTTCGTTCATGTCGGCTGAAACCTTCTCCCTGATTTTCGTCATCGCCCTGCTGCTGAGCACCCTGCTGAAATACTGGCTGAGCTCGCGCCAGATCCGCCATGTCGCCCGGCATCGCGACCAGGTACCGCAACAGTTCGGCGATCGCATCAGTCTGGCCTCGCATCAGCGTGCCGCCGACTACACCCTCACCCGCCATCGCTTCGGCTTGCTGGCACTGGCGCTCGAGGTCCTGATCCTGGTCGTGCTGACCCTGCTCGGCGGCCTGCAAAGCCTGTACGGCTGGACCCAGGACTGGCTGGGGGCCAGCCACCCGTTGTGGGCGGGCGTCGCCTTCGTGCTGGCGGTCTTCACGATCACCTCCGTGCTCGAGTTGCCGCTCGACTGGTACCGCCAGTTCGTCATCGAGGCGCGCTATGGCTTCAACCGCATGAGCCTGCGCACCTGGCTGATCGACGGGCTCAAGGGCGCAGCGCTCGGCCTGGCCCTGGGTGTGCCTTTGCTGGCCGTCCTGCTCGGTCTGATGCAATCGGCTGGCACCTGGTGGTGGCTGTGGGCCTGGCTGGTCTGGGTGGGCTTTGGCATCCTGATGATGCTGGTGTTCCCGACCTGGATCGCACCGCTGTTCAACCGCTTTGAACCGCTGCCGCCGGGCAGCACCCGCAGCCGCGTGGAGGCCTTGCTGGCCCGCTGCGGCTTTGCCTCGCGGGGCCTGTTCGTGATGGACGGAAGCAAGCGCTCCAGCCATGGCAACGCCTACTTCACCGGTATCGGGCACAAGAAGCGCATCGTCTTTTTCGACACCCTGCTGTCGCGCCTGGACGATGACGAGGTCGAAGCCGTGCTAGCGCATGAACTGGGCCACTTCAAGCATCGCCATGTGCTCAAGCGGCTGGTGCTGGGCTTTGCGATCAGCTTCGCAGGCTTTGCAGTGCTGGGCCTGCTGATGCAGCAGCCCTGGTTCTTCCAGGGCCTGGGCATGACCCCCGCGCCGGGCCAGGCCCAGGCACCGGCACTGGTGCTGTTCATGCTCGCATTGCCGGCCTTCCTGTTTCCGCTGCAACCGCTGGGCAGTTTCTTTTCGCGGCGCGACGAGTTCGAGGCTGATCGCTTTGCGGCGCGAGAATCAGCCGCGGGCAGCCTGGTCAAGGCCCTGGTCAAGCTGTACGACGACAATGCCTCGACCCTGACCCCGGACCCGCTCTACTCGGCCTTCTACGATTCCCACCCGCCCGCAATGATTCGCATCCAGAAGTTACAGGAAGCCCATGCGCTCAGTCATTCCTAAGGCCCAGTTGCTGACCCGCAAGTGCCGCGCCATCAGCGGCGAGCCCGCGTATTCCGCCGCAGAGGTCCTGGCCCAGTTGTCCGAGACGCCCGCCTGGTCCCATGAGAACAAGTCGATCGGGCGCAGCTTCGCCTTCCGGGACTTTTACGACACCATGGCCTTCGTCAATGCCCTGGCCTGGATGGTGCATCGTGAAGACCACCATCCCGATCTGCAGATCAGCTACAACCGCTGCACGGTGCGCTGGAACACGCATTCTGTCGATGGCCTGTCCGAGAACGATTTCATCTGCGCTGCCAAGACCGATGCGATCTTCGGACGCAGCGGCAATTGATGCCATGCAAGCCCTGGTGATCGCCTGTTACGGACGCCAGGTACTGACCGCTCCCCTGGGTCCGGACCAGCAACCGGACTTCTCCCAACCGGTCCTCGCGGTCACGCGTGGACGACGCCAGGACGTGCTGGTGGGCGACCTGTGCGAGATGAGTCCGACCTCTCCCGGGCAGGGGGTGATCGAGTCGATCGCGCCGCGCCGCAATCAGGTGCGCCGGGCCGACAGCTACAAGACCAAGAGCCTGGCCGCCAATGTCGACCTGGTGGCGATCGTGGTCAGCGGCTCGCCGCCCTGCTCCGAAGACCTGCTGTTCCGGATGCTCACGGCAGCGCGGGCCGAGGGGCTGGCCAGCGTCATCATCGTCAACAAGTGCGACCTGGCCGACAGTCGCCAGTTTGCGGCCACGCGCCTGGCCTGGGCCGCCACCCTCGACCAGGCCGTGGTGAAGGTCAGCGTACGCCATGACCCCGAGGCCGCAAGGGCCGCACTGGCGCCGGTGCTCGGCGGCCGGCGGGTCCTGCTGATGGGGGAATCGGGCATGGGCAAGTCCAGTCTGCTGAACCTGCTGGTGCCGGATGCCGCGGCGCAGACCCAGGAAATTTCGCGGGTCCTGAATGCGGGCAAGCACACCACCACCTTCGCGCGTCTGTATCCGGCCCATCCCGCCGGCATGGCTGCACTGCAGGTGATCGATACGCCCGGCTTCCAGTTGTTCGGGCTGTCCTATCTGTCGATCACCGAACTGATGCACGCGGTGCCGGAAATCCAGTCACGGCTGGGGCAGTGCCGATTCTCGAACTGCCTCCATCTGTCGGAGCCGGCCTGCGTGGTGCGTGAGGCCGCCGAGCAGGGGCAGATGGATGCCTTGCGCTATCGGCTTTACAAGGATGTCGTGCCCGAGACCAGGCGCTGAGCCGCGGGGCCACTCGGGCCAGGGTCCGCGCCAGGGAGCGGCCCGGAATTTCTCAGCGCGCCCCCAGCCAGGCGGCGGCGGCCAGCAGCGCGAACAGGCCGACCCAGAGGATCACGGCCCGCCACACCAGGCCGACCGCGCTTTGCAGGCTGGCGGTATCGGCCGGCACGCCCTGCCAATCGAAGCCCTGCGCCTGCCAGGCCGCTTCCATGTCGGGATCTGCCAGTGAAACTCCCAGCGCGCCGCCACCGGTGGCCAGCAGCAGGGACCGCTGATCGTGCCCCAGGCCCGCGGAAAGGGCACCGCGCCAGCAGTACACCGCATCTTCGAAATTGCCGACGATCGCAAAACCTGCAGCGGTCAAACGCAACGGGATCCAGTCGAGCCAGCCGTAGGCGGTCTGCGCAAAGGACGAAAAGTAAGGCGGGACGAGCTCGCGCCCAAGACCGGTGATCGCATCGCCTCGCGGGACACGGGGCAGGGCCAGGGGATCGGACGAGGCCTCCCAGCGCCTGCTCAGCATCTCGGCCAGGCGGTACAGGACCGGCCCGATGACGCCGGGCAGCAGCATGTACCAGAGCAAGGGTCCGAACACATGACGGTGCGAGGCCACCAGGGCATGCGCAATGGTGGCCCGGCACAGCGCCGTGTTGTCACCGCGGCCCTGCGCCTCGAGCCTCAGGTTGGCCGGCCTGCCCCAGGAACGCGATTCGACCCAGCGCTCGAGAATGGATGCGGCGTCGGCCTTGCCTCCGGCGGGACGAGGGTCCCCGCGCAGGGCATCCTGGATCTCGGTGAAGGCATGGCTGAACTGGCGGAATCCGACAGTGAGATAGAGCACCAGCACATGCAGCACGAAGGCGGCCAGCGGATGCAGCAGGCCCAGCAGCCAGTCAGCCAGCGCGACCAGGACCAGCACCGGCACCACGACCAGCAACCAGCCAAAGACGCCATGCTCGCGGCGTCCGGCGTCGGTCCATTGCGGCACCAGTTCGGCATAGCGCCGCAACGCGCCATAGACCGGGTTCGAGCCCGACAGCTCGCGGCCCTGTTCGATCATCAATGCGAATATCAGTGCGATGAAGCCCATGGGTTTGCGGTGGCCGAGCCTTGTCCCTACAGCAGTGGTCCTCTATTATCCCCGAACATCATGATTGCATATCGCGCTCGCTTCGCCGGCTCAGGTTCGGAATATTTCCGCATCTGGCTCGTCAACAATGTCCTGATCCTGCTCACCGCGTCCCTGTACCGTCCCTGGGCCAAGGTGCGGCGCCTTCAGTATTTCGCCCGCAACACCCGCCTGGCAGATGCCAGCCTCGATTACCACGGCAGCCCGGTGGCGATCTTCAAGGGGCAGATGCTGGTGCTGGCCCTGCTGCTGCTCTCCAACCTCAGTCCGGTCACCGCCGTCATTGCCATCGTCGCGGGGCTGGCCCTGCTGCCCTGGGTGCTGCAGCGCTCGATCGGCTTTCGCCTGCGCAACACCAGCTACCGCAACCTGCGCTTCGGCTTCGACGCGCCAGTCAGGGCCTTCGCGCCCATCCTGCTGATGACACTGGCCGGCATGGGCCTGATCGTGCTGATCGGGCTGCAGGTACCCGAGGCCGGGTCCACGGAAGTTCCCCGGCCGGGGGTGCTGCTGTCGCTGGTCATTGGCGTGGTCGTGGCGCTGGCACCGGTGCTGATGCTTCTGATGGTGATGTACATCCGGCTGCACAGCATCGGCTTTGCCCGCTGGGGCAATCGGCACTTCGCCAGCGAGGTCACCCGCGGACACTACCTGCGCATGCTCGGCTTCGTCTGCGGTACGGCCCTGGTGGCGATCCTGGCCCTGGGTGCACTGCTGGCCCTGTCCTTTTCGGTGTTCGGCCTGGCCGGGCTGCTGGTGGCCGGGTGGGGTGTCTCCGTGCTCGCCTTTAGCATGCTGATGGGCTACAAGGCACTGATCAGCGCGCGCCTGCACAACCTGGCCTGGAACCAGACCCGCTTGGGCCAGGACCAGTTCAGCAGCGATCTGTCACCGACAGGGTTTGCCTGGGCCGCCATCAAGGTGTTCTGGCTGACCGTCCTCACGCTCGGCCTGTACCGCCCCTTCGGAACCGTGCGCCTGGTCCGGATGCAGGTCGAATCGGTGCAATGGCATGCCAGCGAATCGATCGAGGATGTCATGGCCGGGCCCGAAGGCCAGCCTGTCTCGGCCTTCGGCCAGGAAGCCGTCGACTGGTTCGACATCGACTTTTCACTTTGACCCCCATGCTGCCCGCACGCTATTTCGACGGCCGCTCAGCCCGCGCCTGGCCGGCCTCGCTCACGGTCGACGCCGGCGATTGGCTGATCACCCTGGCTGACAGTGCCCAGGGTCCGAAACTGCTGCGCTTTGACAGCGGCCAGGCCCAGGCCGAGGAAGCGCTTGAAGGCCTGCCCAGGCGGCTGAAATTGCCCGAGGGTGCCATGCTCGAGGTGGAGGATCAGGCCGGCTTCGACCGGATGATGCTCAGCCTGGGCAAGCCGCGCAGCCTGGTGGATCAGGCCCAGGGCTCGTGGCGAGTCGTGATCATCCTGCTCGCCCTCACCATCGTTACTGCAGTGGCCGGTTACCTGTGGCTTCTGCCCTGGGGCGCCAACCAGATCGCGCTCCGCCTGCCGCCCGGCCTGGAGAAAACCATCGGGGACCAGGCCTGGCCCTCCATCGACAAGGAATATTTCCAGCCTTCAGCCCTCGACCCGAAGGTGCAGGCGCGCCTGCGCGAGGGTTTCGAGCAGATCAAGCGGCGCGACCCGCGGCTGCCCGAGGGCACCGAGTTGCTGTTCCGTGCCAGCAAGATCGGCCCCAATGCGATCGCGGTACCGGGTGGACGGGTCGTGATGACCGATGAGATGGTCGACCTGGCGCTCAAGATGGACAAAGGCCAGGCCTATGCCGAGCAGGCCCTGCTGGGTGTGCTGGCCCACGAAATCGGTCACCTGCATCACCGCCACTCGATGCGCAACCTGTTGCAGGCGGCCGCGGTGACGGCGGTGGTATCCCTTTGGCTCGGTGACATCAGCACCCTGGTGACGGCAGTGCCGACCCTGCTGCTGCAGATGAAATATTCGCGCGATTTCGAGAGCGAGGCGGACGACTATGCCGTGCGAACCCTGGATGCCGCCGGGCTGCCGCGCGCGCCCACCGCCGACCTGTTCGACGCCATGATGGCGCTGGGCAAGGCCGATTCGGTGTTTTCCTCGCATCCGCCCACCGCCGAGCGCGCCCGAAAGTTCCGCGGCATGCCCGGCGCCCCAAGCCCCTCGGGCGCTGCGCCCGCCGGAACGCTTCAGGCCGCCAGCATCCGGTACAGGTTGCGGATCATGGCGGCGGTGGCCCCCCAGATGTAGTACTCGACCGTCTCCCCTTCCGCAGGGGCGACACGGTAAGGCATCGCGTAGAACTCGCGCCGGACCTTGTCGAGGTCGTAGCAGTGGCGCTGGTGATGGCGCGGGTTCATCAGGAACTGCATCGGCACAGTGAAGGCTTCGTCGACCTCGTCGCCGTTCAGGCGCATCTCGAAGCCTTCGCTCATCAGGCCGACCACCGGGGTGATCAGGTAGCCGGTGCCGGTCTCGTAGTGCGGCATGGTCCCCAGGATCTCGATGCGCTCGCGCTGCAGGCCGACTTCCTCGTGCGCCTCACGCAGCGCCGCATCGATCGCATCCCGATCCTCGGGGTCGACCTTGCCCCCCGGAAAGGCGATCTGGCCGGAGTGCTTCTTCATCTTGGCGGTGCGGCGCGTCAGCAGCATGGACACATCGCCCCCTGCATGCTGGATCAGGGGCACCAGCACGGCGGCCGGCGTCAGCCGGGCTTCAGGGGTTCGGAAGCGGTCGCCGTGCACCTCCGGCTGCCAGGCCGGTGGATTGCGGAAGTGGTCGCGAAGATGCGCAGCGCGCAAACGCTCGGAGGGAACCGGAGGCAGGCTCAGGTCCCCCTCAGAGACGATCGAGAATTGCTGCGGATGGATCACCGCACGGCGCGCCCGGGAAGGCGCAAGCTGAGCGCCGATGCCCGCTGGTCAGTGCCCGAGGGCACTCAACCCGCAGTCTTTTCGACGCGCTTGACGAGCTTTTCGCGAATACGCGCCGACTTGCCGGAGCGGTCGCGCAGGTAGTACAGCTTGGCGCGACGCACCGCACCCTTGCGCTTGACCTCGATCGACGCGATCAGCGGCGAGTAGGTCTGGAAGGTACGCTCGACGCCTTCGCCGGAGGAGATCTTGCGGACGATGAACGAGGAGTTCAGGCCACGGTTACGCTTGGCGATGACCACGCCTTCGTAGGCCTGGGCACGCTTGCGGGTGCCTTCCACCACGTTCACGCTCACCACCACGGTATCGCCGGGGGCGAACTCGGGGATGTTCTTGTTCAGACGAGCAACTTCTTCCTGCTCGAGGATCTGGATGAGATCAGCCATGTGCATGCCCCTTGGTTGCAAGGGGTTCCGTAAAGCATCTTGGCGCCGGACGACGGAATTGTTGGGAGCCGGCCCAGAGGATGCGAAGCCTTCGATTATAGCGGGTCGACTGGAGGTTTGTCCAGTTGCGCGGCCAGCGAGGCCAGGAAACGCAGGTCAACGGCATCGAGGCGTCCGCTGCTGCGGGCTGCCTCGATCAGGTCCGGCCGGCGCCGGGCGGTGATTTCGAGCTTGCGCTCGCGGCGCCAGCGGGCGATGCGGGCATGGTTGCCCGAGAGCAGGATGGCCGGCACTTCCATGCCCTCGAAGGACTCGGGACGAGTGTAGTGGGGACAGTCGAGCAGACCGTCCTCAAACGAGTCCTGCAGCACCGATTCGCCATCGTTGACGACGCCCGGGATGCGGCGCACCAGGGCGTCGATCAGGAGCATGGCGGGCAGTTCGCCGCCTGAGACCACGAAATCGCCGGCCGAGACCTCCAGGTCGACACGCCGATCGATGAAACGCTGGTCGAGTGCCTCGTAGCGACCGGCAATCAGGGTCAGGGCCGGCTGGCTGGCCAGTTCACTGACCAGGGCCTGATCGAGGCGACGCCCCTGGGGCGACAGGAGCAGGACGGGGGCCGGTGCCGCCGGTGCACGATCACGGTTGGCCGCATCCAGCGCCAGGCCCAGGGGGCCGGGCAGCATTACCATGCCCGGGCCGCCGCCGTAAGGCCGGTCATCGATGCGCCGGTAGTTGTCCTCGGTGAAGTCGCGCGGATTCCAGACCCGGCAGGACCACAGGCCCTGCTGATGTCCCCGACCGGTCACGCCCTGGCCGGTGACGGCCTGGAACATGTCGGGAAAAATGCTCAGGACATCGAATCGCATGGCAGGCTGTTTCAATCGAGGTAGTCGGCGCGCCAGCTCGTGCGCAGGGAACGCGCCGTGGCGTCGACCGACAGCACGATGTCCTCGACGAAGGGAATCAACAGGTTTTCGCGAGCGCTGTCCAGGGGCTGCACCTCGAGAATCGGGTGGGCGCCGTGGTCCTGCAGGCCGGTCACGGTGCCCAGGCTTGCACCGTCCGGATCGAGCACCGTGCAGCCGATCAGGTCGGCCCAGTAGAACTCACCGCGCGGTGGCGCCGGAAAATCGGCCCGCCGCGCCCACACCCGCGCGCCCTTGAGGCCTTCGGCAGGCGTGCGGTCATCAAAACCCTGCAATTGGGCCACCACACCCCCCCCGTGCAGGCGCGCACCGGCCACCTGATGGGGATTCCAGGTGCCAGGGGGCTGTTCGATCCACCAGGTCTTGATCCTGGGCAGCACCGAGTCGGTGCTGGCGGGTTGCACCTTGATCCAGCCCTTCAGGCCATAGGCTCCCGAGACGCGGCCCAGTTCGAGCGCATCCGGGGGCAAAGGCTCAGATGCCGGCGCAGCCGCCTGCGCGGAGCGGGGGACAGACTGCTGGCGCCGAAGGGCAGGAGAGTTTCGCCGGGAAGCAAGCGAAGCTTCCCCGGGGGCAGCCGGGCGGGCCGGGGGACGGCGAGCGGGGTCGGCCACGGCTGCAAGGGCCGGCACAGGAGGCCGGCCGTCAGGCAAGATCAGGCCGCTTTCTTGGCCTGCGAGCGCACCAGGCGCTCGACGGCCTCGGACATCTCGGCGCCGTTGCTGCGCCAGTGGTTCAGGCGGTCCAGGGCAATGTTGCAGACCTGCTCCTTGCCGCTGGCGATCGGGTTGTAATAACCCAGGCGCTCGATGAAGCCGCCATCACGACGGTTTTGCTTGTCGGTGGCAACGATGTGGTAGAAGGGGCGGCCTTTGGCACCGCCGCGGGCAAAGCGAATCACGACCATGGGAGGTACTCTTCGTCAAATGAAGTAAACCCAAAATTATAGCAAGGTTTCCGTGATTTGGGCCAGCCTGCCGGAAAAAACCTTGTACAGACGGGTTCAGCGTGTTGACCCGGCACCACGCGGCACGGGCAGGCGCTGCGAGAACGGGCCTGAAGCGCCAGGATGCAAGGGCGCCGCGCCGGTGAAAGGCACCGGCGGAAAATTGCGCAACCCCACCACGGGTCGCCACACATACTCCACCGGCTGCGGGCCTTGCGCCCGGGCACGCGCCTGATCCCTCTGTATCTGGAGGCGGGCATCGGCCAGGGCGCGAGCCTGCTGGCGCTGGTTCAGGGCCTGCGCCTGGGCCCGCCAGTAATCGCGTTCCTGCCGGGCCCGCGAGAGCGCCTCCGGCGTGGAGTAGGACATGAAACGGGTGGCACTCGTCTCGCGGGCTCCGGGCTCGGGCTGATCCCCAAAAACCACGCGACCATCGGCCGTGACCGAGCGGAAGATGGCATTGCCGGGTACCACGACTTCCCCACTGACGGTTCCCGGGCTGAACTGGGTCATCGGCACCGGTGCCGCCAGCGGATCGGCGTGCGCAGGCATCGCTGATCCGACCAGCCAAGCCAGGACCATGGCGGCCAGCGCAGGGGCCGTCAGCGGCCGAAGGCCTTGCACCCGAAAGGATTGAAGAGCGGTCATGGGTCACTCCACAGACAACTGCTGGCAAGGCCGGCAGGGCTGGCCGGACAGGTTCATGCAAAGGCCGTGCACAGGCGGACCATTGCCCGCGCGGACCTGACCCAGACGCCACTTGCGCCACACGCCGATGCCCCTTGCGGGGATGATTCTGTCACATTTCCTGTGCGGCGATTTCCACGATCGGCCGCGGCTTGCTATCCTGCGGGAATGAATGCGACGCACCAAGAAGTTCTGGTTCGATGCGGCCGGTGCGGGACCTCCTGTGCACCCTGGCTGTCGTCCTGCCGGAAATGCGGCGCACCGATGCTGCAAGACCGTCCCCAGCCCGACTGGAGCGATGGCCCCGCCAATCGCGAACTGCTCAAGGCCCTCGACGAGATGGGCGGCGCTGGCGCCGAACTGGCCGACCCGGAGGTCTTTCGCATGCTCGAGGAGATCGAGCGCCTGACCCGTGACCGCCTGAGTGCCCGCGAATTGCTCGAAGGCGACGGGCAGGCCCTGGATCTGGCCGAACCGCGACTGGGTGAGCGCAACGAATCCCTGCAAAAAGCCCTGCTCGACGCATTTGCGGAGCCACCCGAGGCGTCCTCTGCCCTGGCTGCCGGGACGCCCGCTGCGATGGCAGCGCCAACGCCAAGGGCGAGCATCGCACCTGCGGTCAAAGATCCAGAGGTCGAGGCACCACGAACGCCGCCGGTCGCTGCCGCCTCAGCCCACATCATGACGGCCATCGAGGCTTCCAGCGTCGTTATCGGAACCCAGCCGGAGGCAGCCAGTCCCGCAGCCCTTATTCCCCCTGTGGACAACGCAGGGCCTGAATCCAGCGCCGGGCCTGCGCCCCGCAAGCGCCGGGCGGACCCGGAAGATTTCCTGCCGCCGGGCTTTTTCGACCCGCGCGATCGCCCGCCACCGAGGCGCTGGGGCCGCTGGGTCGCGCTCGGCCTGCTGATCGCCACCATGTTGCTGGTGGCTGGTCTGCTGATTCGCAAGAATCACAATGCCGGCCTCGGCGCACAGACGGCGCCGCTCGGTGATCTGACCCGCCCGGCCCGCTGAAGCCACCCGCAGGCCTGGGCCTGCGGAGCGACCGCATCAGGGCCTGGGCCTGCGGTGCGCCCGCATCAGGGCCGGGGCCTCAGAACTGTTCCTCGGCCAGGGCCATCACGCCGGTCGCCCCTTCCGTGATTGAGGCGGCCAGGCCCGAAGCCTGCGACAGGACATGGTCTGCGAAGAAGCGCGCCGTGCCGATCTTGGCCTTCAGGAAAGCAGCGTCGGTGCCGGGTGCATTGCTGGCCAGCAATTCACTGGCCACCAGCGCCGCTCGCGCCATCTGCCAGCCCCCGAGCACGATGCCGGTGAGTTTCAGGTAAGGAACCGAGCCGGCGAAGGCGGCACGGACATCAGACTTGTAGGAACCGACAATGAATTGCACTGCAGATTCGAGGGCCTGACGACCCGCGGCCAGTTGCTTGCGGATCGCCTCGAGCTCGCCATTGCCGGTGCCCGCCAGGGCCCTCTCGGTGTTGCCGATCTGGGCGATCAGGGCCTTGGCGATCGCGCCACCATCGCGGGCCGTCTTGCGCCCGATCAGGTCATTGGCCTGGATCGCCGTGGTGCCCTCATAGATTGGCAGGATGCGGGCATCGCGGTAGTACTGCGCCGCGCCGGTCTCTTCGATGAAGCCCATGCCGCCATGCACCTGCACGCCCAGCGAGGTGACCTCGAGAGACAATTCGGTGGACCAGCCCTTGACCACCGGCACCAGGTACTCGTACACCGCCATGTTCTGCTTGCGGGTCTCGGCATCGGGCGCATAGTGGCCGGCATCGCAGGCCGATGCGGCCACATAGGCCAGCGCACGGGCCGCCTCGGTCTGTGCACGCATGCTCATCAGCATGCGGCGCACATCGGGATGGCGGATGATCGCCACCGAGCCGGATGAGCCGGCCACATCGCGGCTCTGCACGCGGTCACGGGCATAGGCCACCGCCTTCTGGTAGGCCCGTTCGGACACCGAAATGCCCTGCACGCCCACCGCAAAGCGCGCCGCATTCATCATGACGAACATGTACTCCAGACCGCGGTTTTCCTCGCCGATCAGGGTACCGATGGCCCCCTTGCCGACATCGCCCTTGTCATCGCCGTAGATGAGCACCGCGGTGGGGCTGGCCTTGATGCCCAGCTTGTGCTCGATCGATGCGCACCACACGTCGTTGCGCTTGCCCAAAGAGCCATCGGCATTGACCAGATACTTGGGCACGAGGAACAGCGAGATGCCCTTGACGCCTTCGGGTGCGTCCGGGGTACGGGCCAGCACGAGATGGGCGATGTTCTCGGCCATGTCGTGCTCACCGTAGGTGATGTAGATCTTCTGGCCAAAGATGCGATAGGTGCCATCGGCCTCGCGGGTGGCCTTGGTGCGCACCAGGGCCAGGTCCGAACCGGCCTGCGGTTCGGTCAGGTTCATGGTGCCGGTCCATTTGCCCGAGATCAGGTTGGGAATGAAGCGCTCGCGCTGCTCGTCCGAGCCGGCGGTCAGCAAGGCCTCGATCGCGCCATCGGTGAGCAGCGGGCACAGGGCAAAGGACATGTTGGCCGAGTTGAGCATCTCGATGCAGGGCGTGGCGATTGCCTTGGGCAGGCCCTGGCCACCGAATTCGGCCGGGTGCTGCACGCCCTGCCAGCCGCCCTCGCCAAACTGGCGGAAGGCCTCCTTGAAGCCCGCCGTCGTACTGACCACGCCATTGCTCAGGGACGAGGGCTTGAGGTCGCCGTTCCAGTTCAGCGGCGCGAGGACATCCTGGTTGAATTTGGCGCCCTCCTCGAGCACGGCCTGCGCGGTGTCCAGGCCGGCATCCTCGAAGCCGGGCAGTTCAGCGACCTTGGGCAGGTCGGCCAAGTGCTCAAGCACGAACATCATGTCTTTGAGGGGGGCGACGTAACTCATGGATGGATCCTCTTGTGAAAAGGGCGCGGGGATCGGGGCTTGTTCATGTCAAACCGCGCTCCCCGCGCCGCATGCTGTGTCACCAGCCGCAAGGGCTGCAGGTGGCCGGGGCCAGGGTCAGCCCCGCAGACTCGATCAGACCTTGCCGACCATCTCGGGGACCGCCGCGAACAGGTCGGCCACCAGACCATAATCGGACACGCCAAAGATCGGCGCCTCTTCATCCTTGTTGATGGCCACGATGACCTTGCTGTCCTTCATGCCGGCCAGGTGCTGGATGGCACCCGAGATGCCGACCGCAACATACAGCTGCGGGGCGACGATCTTGCCGGTCTGTCCGACCTGCAGGTCATTGGCGGCGTAGCCGGCATCGACTGCGGCACGCGAGGCACCCATGGCGGCACCGAGCTTGTCGACGAGCGGCTCGAGGACGGTCTTGAAGTTGTCGGCCGAACCCATGCCGCGCCCGCCCGAGACGATGATCTTGGCGGCGGTCAGTTCGGGGCGATCGTTCTTGGCGACCTCGCGGCCCATGAAGGCAGTCTTGCCGGTATCGGCAGCTGCACTGATCGACTCGACCGCGGCGCTGGCGCCACCGGCCGGTGCTTCGAAGGCAGTGGTCCGCACGGTGATGACCTTGACGGCATCGGCGGATTCGACCGTGGCAATCGCGTTGCCGGCATAGATCGGACGCTGGAAGACATTGGGCGACTCGACGGCGACGATGTCGGAAATCTGAGCCACATCGAGCAGGGCTGCCACGCGCGGCGACACGTTCTTGCCAGCGGCTGTGGCCGGGAACAGGATGTGGCTGTAGCCGCCGGCGATGGCCACCACCTGGGCAGCCACATTCTCGGCCAGGCCATCGGCCAGGTGGGGGGCGTCGGCGACCAGCACCTTGGCCACGCCCGAGACCTGGGCAGCGGCCTGGGCCACGGCGCCGCAACCGGCACCGGCGATCAGTACATGGACATCGCCCCCGCACTTGGCGGCGGCGGCAATCGTGTTCAGCGTGCTGGGCTTGAGGCTGACATTGTCGTGTTCAGCGATGACGAGGGAACTCATGGGTTGCTCCTGGAAACTTGGGTTGCGGATCGCCCGCGAGGCGGGCCATCCGGGCACAGACGGGGATGGACTTGGGGACCGGGCTCAGATGGCCTTGGCTTCGTTCTTCAGCTTGTCGACCAGGGCGGCCACATCGGCCACCTTGATGCCGGCCTTGCGGCCCGCCGGTTCGGCGACCTTCAGGGTCTTCAGGCGCGGCGTGACATCGACACCCAGATCGGCCGGCTTGAGCGTGTCGAGCGGCTTTTTCTTGGCCTTCATGATGTTGGGCAGCGTGACATAACGCGGCTCGTTCAGGCGCAGGTCGGTGGTGATGACGGCCGGCAGGCTCATCTGCAGGGTCTCAAGACCGCCATCGACCTCACGGGTCGCCTTCATCTTGCCGTCGGCGATCTCGATCTTGGAGGCGAAAGTGGCCTGCGGCAGGTTGGCCAGCGCCGCCAGCATCTGGCCGGTCTGATTGGCATCGTCGTCGATGGCCTGCTTGCCCAGGATGATCAGCCCGGGGCCTTCCTTGTCGACCACGGCCTTGAGCAGCTTGGCCACGGCCAGCGGCTGCAGTTCGACGTCGGTCTCGATCAGGATGGCACGGTCGGCGCCGATGGCCATCGCGGTGCGCAGGGTTTCCTGGCATGCCCCGACGCCGCAGCTGACAGCGATCACTTCGGTGGCCACGCCTTTTTCGCGCAGGCGGATGGCTTCCTCGACGGCGATCTCGTCAAAGGGGTTCATCGACATCTTGACGTTGGCGATATCGACACCGCTCTGGTCGCTTTTGACGCGTACCTTGACGTTGTAATCGACGACGCGTTTGACGGGAACAAGAACTTTCATGAGCTTGGCCTGATGATTGGATGGAATGTTGAAGCGGTGCTGTCCGACGATCGTGCAGCGGCCACTGGGCGGGCCGCAAGGTCGTCGCGGTCAATCGGGTGGGCTTCCGTGCCCGGGTGCAATTTTGCCGTCAACCAAGGTTGACAAGAGGATGGTAGGCCAAGATAATGACCATGTCAACCTTAGTTGACAGCATTATCTTTCATGAAGCCCTGCCCCGCCCCGTGCCCGACAACCTCAAGCAACTGCTGATCGCCAGCAATGACTGGTTCGCCCAAGAGGTGCTCAAGGGCGTGCGCCATACCGAGTACGCCTACCTGACGCCGGCCCAGAGCCGTCTGCTCGCCCACATGGGCGGCAAGCCGATGGCGATGGCCGATCTCGCCCGCAAGCTGGCGATCTCGCGGCAGGCCGTGCACAAGACGGTGATGGAGCTGAGCCGGCGTGGCATCCTCGAGGTGCGCGACGACCCGGCCCGCCGTCATGGCCGCCTGGTCTTCTACACCGACAAGGGCCGGCAACTGAACCGCTCCGGCGCGCAACTGATCGAACAGATCGAGCATCGCATCGCGCGCCAGATCGGCGAGCCGCAATTGCGAACCCTCAAGCAACTGCTCGGGCGGATCGGCGATGCGGCGCCCCAGGCCGGGAACACCCCCTGAAGGCACTCCCGTGCTGGTCCCGCGCCCGGGCCGATAACGGATCCCCCAGTTGCCGGCTTCAGGGCCCGGCATTGCGCACTGCGCGCACCGGATACTGCAGGCTTTGCCAGGCACTCATCAGGTAGCCGTTGGCATAGAACATCGCCCAGGCCTGGGTCGGCATGCGCTCATTGACGTCGGCTGACCAGACATAGACCCGCGGCGTGTCCGGAAACAGCCGTGCATCCACGGGGGATCCGGGCTGGGTCATGTCGACCGTGGTGGTCAGCTCCTGCATGCCGGGCAGGCGCCAGGGGCCGCCTCCCGGCATGACCGGCTGGTTGGCGAGGCGGGCGCGTGCCACCGACCAGTCCAGCATCATCGGCTCGCCCTCGCAGCGTCCCGCGCGCAACTGCTGGCCTTCGAGGCAGCGACGCCAGACCAGGCGGGTTCGGGTGTCGAGGACTTCCTGGCCGTCGGCCGAGATGATGAAGGCCGCTTCCCTTCCGCTGGGCTGCGCAGACACCGCAGTGCCGAGCGCGAAAACCATGATGGCCAGCCCGGCACGCAGGCGCCGTACCACCGGCCGGTCGTGCCGGCGCTGCAGACCGAGGGAGCGGCGCAAGACAGGGGACATCAGGCTTTCCATGCCGGGGAGCGCTTGTCGATGAAGGCCTGCACGCCTTCGAGGGCGCACTCGTCCATCATGTTGCAGGCCATGGTCTGGCCGGCCAGCTGGTAGGCTGCCTCGATGCCCATTTCCATTTGCCGGTAGAACAGGCCCTTGCCGGCGCGCAGGGCCGCCACCGGCTTTTCCAGGATGCGGGCACACAGGGCATCGATCGCCGCATCAAGTTCGGCCTCGGGCACGGCATGGTTGATCAAACCGCGCGATTGGGCCTGGGCCGCATCGATGAAGTCGCCGGTGACGAGCATCTCGAAGGCCTGCTTGCGCGTCAGGTTGCGCGACAAGGCGACCGAGGGGGTGGCGCAGAACAGGCCGAAGTTGATGCCCGAGACCGCAAAGCGCGCCGTATCGCTGGCGACCGCCAGGTCGCACATGCCCACCAGCTGGCACCCGGCCGCGGTGGCCAGCCCCTGGACCCGCGCGATCACCACCTGGGGCATTTGCTGGATGCGCATCATCAGGCGCGAACAGCGGGCAAACAATTGCTGGTAGTACGCCAGCGAGGGTTCGGCGCGCATCTGCTTGAGATCGTGCCCGGCGCAGAAGGCACGGCCACGCGCCCCGAGGATGATCACACGCAAGTGGGGATCATCGGCAGCGTTGCGCAATGCCTCATCGAGCGCATCGAGCATCTGCTCGGACAAGGCATTGAACTGCGCCGGCCGGTTCAGCGTCAGACGCAACAGGGCGGCCTCCCGCTCGACCAGCAGCAAGGGTTCGTCGGCGGTTGGGGCGGCATCTTGGGCGGGCGGGTGGGACAGGTCGGTCATGTCGTCGGGCTCATGAAGCGCCAGGTTCGGCACGCCTGATGCTACACCTTCCATGGCGACAAAGCCGCCACCGGTCGGACCGGGAGGCCGCCGGCCGATGGGCGTTGCGTCACAAGCGACAAAGCAGCACGGGCAAGGGCCTTGGAGGTGCAAGGCTCGCTTACACTGCCCCAGACCTTTTCAAGATACCGGACCCATGCTCGAAAAAATACAAGCCGCCGCCTCCCAGGTGGGCAGCCTCGTTGTCGGCAAGCAGCCGCAGATCCGACTGGCGCTGGCCTGCATGCTGGCGCGGGGCCACCTGCTGATCGAAGACCTGCCGGGCGTAGGCAAAACCACGCTGGCCTCGGCGCTGTCGCTGACCCTGGGCCTGCAGTTCCGCCGCGTCCAGTTCACCAATGACCTGCTGCCCGCCGACATCGTGGGCGTGTCGGTCTTTGAGCGCGACAACAATCGCTTTGTCTTTCATCAGGGTCCAGTCTTTACCCAGGTGCTGCTGGCCGACGAAATCAACCGGGCCTCGCCCAAGACGCAGTCGGCCCTGCTTGAAGCCATGGAAGAGCGCCAGGTATCGGTCGAGGGGGTGGCCCGGCCCCTGCCCGACCCCTTCTTCGTGATTGCGACCCAGAATCCCCAGGACCAGATCGGTACCTTCCCGCTGCCCGAGTCACAACTGGACCGCTTCCTGATGTGCATCGAGCTGGGCTATCCCGACCCGAAAAGCGAACGCGCGATCCTCGAGGGTCAGGATCGCCGTGACCTGCTCGCCCAGCTCAAGCCGGCGATCAGCCCTCAGGAGTTGCTGCAGGCGCAGGCCATGGTGCGAAAGATCCATGTCGCCTCGCCGGTGATGGACTATGTGCAATTGCTGCTGACCCAGAGCCGGCGCCTGCCGGCCTTTGCAGAGGGCCTGAGCCCGCGCGCGGGGCTGGCCCTGATCGGTGCCGCCAAGGCCTGGGCGATGCTCGATGGCCGCAACCACGTCCTGCCAGACGACGTGCAGGCGGTGATCACGGCGGTCGCAGGCCACCGGCTCAAGGGCGCCAAGGGATCGGCGACTTCGCATCGCGCCCGGGCCGAACTGGTGGCCGAGTTGCTCAAGGCTGTGCCGGTACGCTAGTGTGGAGTGCCACACCAGACCCTAGCCCCAGGACCCTGCCTCGATGGCCTTTTTCTCTGCCGCTGCTGCCTCCACTGGCAAGGCCTCCCCGCCGCCAGCAGGGGAACGCACGACAAGCCGCAGCGAGCGCTGGCTGGCCCGGCTGTTGCCGCGCCGCCACCAGACGCTGGGCGACTACCGGCTGACCCAGAAGAACATCTATGTGCTGCCGACCCGCGCCGGACTGCTGTATGCACTCGTACTGCTGGCCATGCTGGTGGCGGCCATCAACTATCAGCTGTCCCTGGGCTATGCCCTGACCTTCCTGCTGGCCGCGGTGGCGATGGTGTCGATGATGCACACCTTCCGCAACCTGTCGCAGCTGGTCTTCAAGCCGGGTCGTGCCGAGCCGGTGCATGCCGGGCAGATGGCGGACTGGTCCTTCGTGCTGATCAACAAGACGCGCACCGAGCGGTTTGCGGTTCAGGTGCTGGTCCCCGGGACCGCCAAGCCCTGGAGCATCGACTGCCCGCCCGGCAGCGAGCAGATGACCACCATCGCCCTGCCCACCGACACCCGCGGCCTGGCTCCCCTGCCAAGACTGACCATCCGCAGCACTTTCCCGATCGGCCTGTGGCGCGCCTGGACCTATTGGCGTCCGCTTGAGCGCATGCTGGTCTATCCCAGGCCCGAGGCCGCCGGCATCGCCCTGCCCGCCAGCGTCGACCTGAGTGGCAAGGGCTCGGCGCGCGCAGGACATGATGACGACATCTCGGCGCTGCGGCCCTACCGGGACGGCGACCATCCGCGCCTGATTGCCTGGAAGGCGGTGGCACGTCTGGGCAGCGACGGCCTGCTGTCCAAGGAAATGGACGGCGGCGAGGCGGGCGAATTGCTGCTCGACTGGTGGCAGGTACCTGGCGGACTGAGCATCGAGCAGAAGATTTCGCGCATGACCCGCTGGGTCATCGACGCCGCCCGCTCAGGCCAGTCCTACGCGCTGCGTCTGCCCGGCACACACCTGCCGGCCAGTCATGGCCCCAGCCACCAGGCGCAGTGCCTGGAGGCCCTGGCCCTGTACGGCGGTGGCGGATCGGCCGAAGCCGGTGCCGGGAGTGCACGTGGCTGAAATATCGGGACTGCGTCAATCGCTTCGGGCACTGGGTGGCAAGCTCGGCGGGCAATGGGAGCGCGAGCGCCGCGACACGTTCTTCCTGCTGGGCGCGGTCCTGATGACCGTGCTGCCGCACCTGTTCTACCAACCCTTCTGGGTGACGGCGGTGTTTGCGATCCTTTTCGCCTGGCGCACTGGCCTGGTGCTGTCGGGTCGCTGGATTCCGCGCGCCTCGGTGCGCATTGCTGCGGCTGTGGGTTGCGCAATGGCGGTCTATGCGCACTACCACACGCTGATCGGGCGGGAACCCGGCGTCACCCTCCTGATCCTGTTCCTGGGCCTGAAGCTGATGGAAGTGCGCGCCCGGCGCGACCTGCTGGTGGTGATCTTCCTGTGCTTTTTCCTGCTGCTGGCCAGCTTCTTCAATTCGCAGTCGGTCTGGGTGGCCGCCGCCACCCTGGTGTCGGTGCTCTTCCTGTTCAGCAGCATGCTGACCATGCAGTTCGGCGAGGTCGAACAACCCATCAACCGGCGCTTTCGCTATGTCGGCAAGCTCCTGCTGCAGGCCTTGCCGATCGGAGCCCTGATCTTCGTCACCTTCCCGCGCCTGTCGCAACCGCTGTGGGGCATGCCCCAGGAGGGCCAGAGCGCACGCACCGGTCTGTCGGACCAGATGAGCCCGGGCAAGATCAGCACGCTGAGCGAATCGCGCGAGATCGCCTTTCGCGTCAAGTTCGAGGGCAGCGCTCCGGAGAGCCGTGACATGTACTGGCGCGGCCCGACCTTCGGCAGCTTCGATGGCAAGACCTGGCGGGCCCTGCAAAGGCCCGCGATTCCGCCGCCCGACCCGGCGCTCACGGTCGACCGGCGCGGCAATCTGTACACCTACAGCGTGACGCTGGAGCCGCATGGGCAGCGCTGGATCTACGGCCTCGAGGCCGCCACCCGCATCGGGGCGGTGGGCGAGGAAACGCCACGCTTCACCATCGACTTTCTGCCCGTCCTCGACAACCCGCCGCAGGAGCGGGTGCGTTACCAGGCCACCTCGGTCAGCCGCTATCAGATGGGCCTGAACGAGACGCCGACCACATTGCGCAATTGGCTGGAATTGCCGCCCGGCCACAATCCGCGCACCCTGCAACTGGCCACGCGCTGGCGTGGCGAGGAAAACGAGGACCCCGAGCGTCTGGTCGCGCGGGCGATGGAATTGTTCGGACGCGAAAATTTCTGGTACACCCTGCAACCCCCCGCCCTGGGCAAGAACAGCATCGATGACTTCCTGTTCGGCACCCAGCGCGGTTTCTGCGAGCACTATGCCCAGGCCCTGGTGGTGCTGCTGCGCGCGGCCGATGTGCCTGCGCGGGTGGTGACCGGTTACCAGGGCGGTGAACTCAATCCGCTCGACGAGTACTGGACGGTGCGCCAATCCGACGCCCATGCCTGGGCCGAGGTGTGGATCCAGAACAAGGGATGGGTCAGGGTCGATCCGACCCGCGCCATCGCTCCCGCCCGTATCGAGAAGAACGTGCGCCAGGCGCGCCTGATCGATCTCGAGGACAATGCCGCGACCAAGGTCTCTGCCCTGACCCGGCTCAAGTTCGGACTGGATGCGATGAGCAATGCCTGGAACCAGTGGGTACTGTCCTATGACCGAGGCAAGCAGAAGAACCTGTTCAGGAAGTTCGGTCTCGACATCGAAGACTGGCATGAGGTCGCGATGCTGGTGGCCGTGCTGCTGCTGCTGGTGATCGGTGTCTGCGCACTGCTCACGCTGCATCCGAAACCGCCCAAGGACCCGCTTGCCAGCGTCTATGAGGCCTACTGCCGCCGGCTGGCCATCGCCGGCCTGTCCAAGCAGAATCAGGAGACCGGGCAGCGTTACCTGCAACGCATCGAGCGCCTGCTCGATCCCGAGGATGCGGCACTGGCCCGCCAGTTCACCCGCGCCTACTATCACTGGCGCTACAGTCCGCATCGTCCCGGGCCGGAAGACATGAGACACTTGCAGCAATTGCTCTCACGTTTCCATCCCTGATCTTGCAAGCCCCTCGCCGCATCGCCTTCCCGGATCCATCCATCGCCCAGCTCGGGCGCCACCGGCCCGGGTCACCCCTTTCAGCCTGCAGCGGGGCGCTTTCTGCGCTGCTGTTTTCCGCCCTGCTGTGCACGCCGCCCTCGCCCGCCAGCGCCCAGACCGATGACCAGGCCCCCGCGCCTGCCCTGACTGCGCCTGCTGCGCTGAAGCTGGCGGCTGCGCCGGGCGAAAAGGCCGCGCGCCGGCCACGGGCACAGGGCCCCCGCATCGACTACTCGCTGCGCGCCGAGGTTCAGGCCTTCATCGCCGATCTGGCTGCCCGGCATCAGTTTGGCGAGGACGAGCTCAAGGCCTTGTTTGCCCAGGTGCGCTTTGACGAGAGCATCGTCCGGCTGATGACGCCGGCGGCGCCCAGCTTCAAGCGCTCCTGGGAGGTGTACCGCAGCCGCTTCCTGGATGCCACCCGCATCAATGCCGGCCTGGCCTTCTGGCGCACCCACGCCGAGGCCATCTCGCGCGCCGCCAGGACCTATGGCGTGCCCGAGGAGATCATCGTCTCGATCATCGGTGTCGAGACGGTGTACGGACGCATCACCGGCGAGTACCGGGTCATCGATGCCCTGACCGTACTGAGCTTCGACTACCCGCGTCGCGCCGATTTTTTCCGGGCCGAACTGGAGCAATTCCTCTTGCATGCCCGCGAGATGAAGTTGTCGCCGCTCAGCTTCAAGGGCTCGTTTGCCGGAGCCATCGGCTATCCCCAATTCATGCCCAGCAGCATCCGGCGCTGGGCCACCGATTTCGACGGGGATGGCCTGATCGACCTGCGCGCCAGTCCGGTCGATGCCATCGGCAGTGTCGCGCGTTTCCTGGCCGAGCACGGCTGGCGCAGTGGCGAGCCGATCGTCTTCGAGGTCAGGATGCAGCGTGATGCGCGGCTGCAGGAATTGCTTGCTGCCGGCATCGAACCGAAGTTCACCACCGCCGAACTGGCTGACCGCGGCATCGAGGTGCAGGGCAGCGTGCCTGAGGCCATGCCGCTGGCCCTGATCGATCTGCCCAACGGGGACAACCCCACCACCTATCTGGCCGGACCGCGCAACTTCTACGTCATCACCCGCTACAACCGCTCCAGCTTTTACGCCATGGCGGTTCGCGACCTAGCGCTGACGCTGGCCAATGCCCGCCAGCGTGAGTAGCAAGCCGCTGCAGGCCACGATGGTCATGCCCAGCAGGGACAGGCCGTCCGGGAAGTGCCCGAACACCACCCAGCCCAAAAGCAGGGCCACCACGATCTGCATGTAGATGAAGGGCGCCAGGCGCGTCGCGGTCGCATGACGGTAGGCGCGGATGAGCAGCGAGTGGCCAAAGGCCCCGATCGCGCCCATCAGCACAAAGCCGGCGACCTGCCAGGCATCGGCGGGCCAGTGCCAATGAAACGGCACGATCAGGCTGAGCATCGCCGTGGCCGAGACCGCGCCAAGAAACAGGGTGCTCAGGCCGTCATCGGAGCTCGAGAGCATGCGTGTGGTCAGCTGGTAGCCGGCGAAACAGCAGGCCGATATCAGCGGCAGCACCATCGCCCAGCGAAAGATCTCCGAGCCCGGGCGGATGATCAGCAGCACGCCGGACAGGCTGAACAGCAGCGCCAGCCAGGTCCCGCGCGGCGCCTTCTCCTTGAGCCAGGCCACCGCGATGATCGACAGCAGGATCGGCGCGATCATCGATATCGCCGCCGCCTCGGCCAGCGGCATGAGGGACAGGCCGGTGAAGAAGCTGATCGACGAGAGGCCCAGGATCAGGCCGCGCAGCGCCTGCAAGCCGGGCCGCTGGGTGCGCACCAGACGCAGCCCCATGCGCGGGCCGAGCACCACCGCCATCAGCAGCACATGGAAGAAATAGCGGGCCCACACCACCATCATGACCGGATTGCTCTGGGTCAGCTTCTTGGCGAGCGTATCGAGCAGGGTGAAGCAGGACAGGGCAGCCAGCATCAGCGCGATGCCGATCAGCGGCCGTGCCTGGAAAGGCCCGGAAGGGTTCAAGCGGCCGCCATCAGCCCGGAAACACGCCGGTCGAGAGGTAGCGGTCGCCGCGATCGCAGACTACAAAGACGATGGTCGCGTTCTCGACCTGTTCGGCGATGCGATGGGCAATGATGCAGGCACCGGCCGCCGAAATGCCGCAGAAGATGCCCTCCTCGGCCGCCAGCCGGCGCGCCATGGTCTCGGCCTGCGCCTGGTCGACGTACTCGATGCGATCGACCAGGGCATGCTGGTAGATGCGCGGCAGATAGGCCTGGGGCCACTTGCGGATGCCCGGAATCGACGAGCCCTCCTCGGGCTGGGCACCGACGATCTGGATCGCCGGATTCTTTTCCTTGAGGTAGCGTGAGACGCCGGTGATGGTGCCGGTGGTACCCATGGCCGAGACGAAGTGGGTGATCTCGCCTGCGGTGTCCTGCCACAGCTCGGGACCGGTGGTCTCGTAATGGGCCACCCAGTTGTCATCATTGGCGAACTGGTCGAGCACCCGGCCCTTGCCCTCGCGCTGCATCTGGTCGGCCAGGTCGCGGGCGCCCTCCATGCCCTGCTTCTGGGTCACCAGGATGAGTTCGGCGCCATACGCCTTCATCGACTGGCGCCGCTCCAGCGACAGGTTGTCAGGCATGATCAGGACCATCCGGTAACCCTTGATGGCCGCGGCCATCGCCAGTGCGATGCCGGTGTTGCCCGAGGTCGCCTCGATCAGGGTGTCCCCCGGCCTGATCTCGCCGCGCGCCTCGGCGCGGGCGATCATGGCCAGGGCGGGCCGGTCCTTGACCGAGCCGGCCGGATTGTTGCCTTCCATCTTGCCGAGAATGACATTGCCCCGAGCCGCCTGGGTCGGGCCGGGAATGCGCTGCAGGCGGACCAGGGGCGTGCGCCCGATGGTCTGTTCGATGGTGGGGTAGGCGCGGGACATGGCGATGGCAATGCGGGAGGATCTGGATCAGTGGGACAGGGGACGCGCGTCGGGCCACAGGCGCAGCGCCGGGTTCTCCAGCGACAGCAAGGTCTTGCGCAGGGCCTCGATCGCGGCGACGCGTGGAAAACTCTTGCGCCAAGCGAGTACCACGCGACGCGTGGGCACCGGCTTTTCGAAAGGCACGTAGGCCAGCAGGCGGTCGTCGGCAGGACGCGCCAGCTCCGGCATCACGGTCACGCCCAGCCCCGCCGCCACCATGTGGCGGATGGTTTCGAGCGAGGAGCCCTCGAAGCTTTTCTGGATGCCTCCGCTGGCCGCGGAAAAGCGCGACAGCTCGGGACAGACCTCGAGCACATGGTCGCGGAAACAATGACCCATGCCGAGCAGCAGCATGGTCTCGTCCTTGATCTCGTCGGAGCGGATCGCAGCACGCTGGGCCCAGGGGTGGTGGGCCGGCACGGCCACCACGAAGCTCTCGTCATAGAGGGCCTGCGTCACCAGCCCGTTGGCCGGGAAAGGGTCGGCCAGGATCGCCACGTCGATATCGCCCTGGCGCAGCAGCTCGAGCAGCTTGACGGTGAAGTTCTCCTGCAGGATCAAGGGCGTGGCCGGATGGCGCTGGATCATGCGCGGCACCAGCAGGGGCAGCAGATAGGGCCCGATGGTGTAGATCACCCCCACCTTGAGCGGCCCGCTCAGCGGGTCCTTGCCCGAGCGCGCGATTTCCTTGATGACCTGCGCTTCCTCGAGCACCTTCTGCGCCTGCTCGACCACCTGCTGGCCAAGTGGCGTGATCGAGATGTCGGAGGAGCCGCGCTCGAACAACTGCACGCCCAGTTCATCCTCGAGCTTCTTGATCGCCACCGACAGCGTCGGCTGGCTGACGAAGCAGGACTCGGCCGCACGACCGAAATGGCGTTCGCGAGCCACTGCAACGATGTAACGAAGTTCGGTCAGGGTCATGAGGGAGCCGATTCTAGCAGTGCAGTAGCATTCACCTATGACATCCGCAGTTTTTATAGGAATCGACTGGGGTACCAGTGCAGCCCGTGCCCTCGCCTTCGATGCCCGGGGCCAGGTGCTGGCCCAAAGTCCAGCCTCGGCCGGCGAGCGAATGGGCGTGCAACGCCTGCATGAGGACCTCGGCCGGACGCCAGCCCCTGCCGATTTTGCAGTCGCCCTGGAGACCCTGCTCGCGAGCCTGGGCGTGGCGCTGCCACAAGCACTGCCGGTGCTGGCCTGCGGCATGATCGGCAGCCGCCAGGGCCTGGCCGATGCCGGCTACCTGGCCTGCCCGGCCGCGCCCCTGGCATTGGCCCGCCGACTCGTGCCCATCGCTTGTGGCAGGCGCCTGCTGCATCTGGTGCCGGGCCTGCGCATGGACGGGGCGGCGCCCGACGTGATGCGCGGCGAGGAGACCCAACTGCTGGGCGCGATGCAGCCGGCCGAACCAGGGCAAGGCCTGATGATCCTGCCAGGCAGCCACAGCAAGTGGGCCCTGTGTGCCGACGGGGAGATCAAGCATTTCCAGACCCAGTTCAGCGGTGAATTGTTTGCGGCCCTGAGCCAGCACAGCCTGATCGGTCGCCTGTTCACTGCAGCAGGCCTGGCAAGCCTGGACGAGGCCGCCTTCGACCAGGGGGTGGCCCTGGCCGCCAGCGCGCCGGCGCAGTGGCAGCGCCACCTGTTCCGGGTGCGCGCCCTGACCCTGAGCGGCGGCCTGTCCGAGGATGCCGCCCCCAGCTTCCTGTCGGGCCTGCTGATCGGTCACGAAATCGCGGCGGGCCGTCCCCAGTTTCCGGATTTGACCCGGGCTGACCTGATTGGCAGCGACCTGTTGTGTCATCGTTACGCCCGTGCCCTGCCCGCCTTCGGCCTGCTGCCAAGGGTGCGCGGCAACACCGCAGCCGATGGCTTGTGGCAACTGGCCCGGGCAGCCGGTCTGGTACCCGAACTTTCCTGAGTCCTTTGCGCTTCGGGCATCATCGCGGGACATCCCTGTTGCCCCTGGCGTAAGTCCCCCCCGCCCCCTGTGCCATGACCCGAAAATCCTCGCCACTGCCCCTGATCCCGATCCTGCGTGGCATACAGGACCACGAGGCGGTCGCCATCGTCGATGCCCTGCTCGCCTGTGGCTACGATTGCATCGAGGTGCCGCTCAATTCGCCGAGGGCCTTCGACACCTTGGCACTGCTGCGGGCACGCTTTCCGGAGGTCCATCTCGGGGCCGGTACCGTACTGGCGGTCGATCAGGTGGACCGGCTGGCCGATCTGGGTGTCGACCTGATCCTGGCCCCCAACTTCAATGCCGGGGTGGTGACGCGTGCCCTGGCCCGCGGCCTGCGCGCGATGCCGGGCGTCGCCACGCCCAGCGAAGCCTTTGCCGCGCTCGAGACCGGGGCCACCGAGCTGAAACTGTTTCCGGCCGAAATGATCCAGCCCGTCGTGCTCAAGGCCTGGCGCGCCGTGCTGCCGGCGCCCGTCTCGCTCTTTCCGGTCGGTGGCATCCATGCGGAAAACATGGCAAGCTTCCTGCGCGCCGGTGCCGACGGTTTCGGTTTCGGCTCCTCGGTGTACGCGCCAGGCGACGGCCCTGCGGCGGTTACGGCCAAGGCGGCCCACATCCGGCGGGCCTGGGACCAGTACCATGGCCGCTTCCAGACCTGAGGCATAACGCCCCCTGCCATGGCCGCCAAAGTCATCCTCTTCGCCACCCCCGTGTTTTTCCTGCTGATCCTGGCCGAATGGCTATGGGGCCTGAAAACCGGGCGCAACACCTATCGCCTGAATGACGCCATCAACAGCCTGAGCCTGGGTATCCTGAGCCAGATCACGGCACTGTTCGGCCGGGTGCTGCGCATCGGTCTGTATGTCGCGACCTACCGCCTGATCGAACCGGCCACCGGCGCGACCGGCGACAGCGCGCTGGTCCGCTTCTGGACCAGTCCGGCCGGCTGGGTGCTGGCCCTGGTGTTCTATGACTTCTGCTATTACTGGCTGCACCGGCTGGGCCACGAGTGCGCGGTGCTGTGGGCCGCCCATGTGGTGCACCACCAGAGCCAGGACTACAACCTGTCCACTGCCCTGCGCCAGACCTCGACCGGCTTCCTGCTCGGCTGGATCTTCTATCTGCCGATGGCGCTGGCCGGCGTGCCGCCCCAGGTGTTTGCAGTGGTTGCCTTGATCGACCTGCTGTACCAGTTCTGGGTTCACACCCGTCACATCGGCAAGCTGGGCTGGTTCGACCGGGTCTTCTGTTCACCTTCGAACCACCGGGTGCATCATGCGATCAACCCGCAGTACCTGGACCGCAATTACGGCGGCATCCTCGTGATCTGGGATCGCCTCTTCGGCAGCTTCGCCGAGGAAAACGAGCCCTGCATCTATGGCACGCGCGCGCCACTCAACAGCTGGGATCCGGTCTGGGCCAATCTCGAGGTCTATGTGCACCTGGCCCGCAGCAGCTGGCGGACACGGCGCTGGCAGGACAAGCTGGCCCTCTGGTTCAAGCCCCCGGGCTGGCTGCCGGATGACCTGCGGGCCGCCCAGGGCAGCGCCGCGACGGCAAGTCCCGATCCGGCCCGCCTGCAGCCCTACGACCCACCCATGACGCGCCGGCAGATGATCGCGGCCCTGCTGCTGTTCACCGTTGCCTTGGGCGGCGCGACGGTATTTCTCGACTGGGCTGCCCGTGCGCCCTTTGGCCAGGCGGCGCTGGCCTGCCTGATGCTCAGCCTGCTGCTGTGGGCGGTAGGACATCTGATGCAGCGACGCCTGCCCGCCTGAGGCCGAACCGCTGCCAGCCCCATGAATGCCTTCTGCTCACCGGACTCGCCGTACCATCGCGCCCTCGGCGTCATCGGTGGCATGGGTCCGCAGGCCAGCAATGATTTCCTGAACAAGCTGATCGAAGAGACCGGCGCGCAGCGCGACCAGGACCACGTGCCGGTGATCATGCTGTCGATTCCCCAGACCCCGGACCGCAACGCGGCCTTGCTGGGTGATGGTCCATCACCGCTGCCGATGATGCAGGAGGCGGCGCGGCGCCTGATCCAGGCCGGCGCAGGTTGCATCGTGATGCCCTGCAATACCGCCCATGCCTGGGCCGCTGAGCTGGCCCGCGACCTGCCGGTCCCCTTCCTGGCGATCACCGATGCTGCCTGCCAGGCCCTGGCCGCGCGCCATCGCCCGGGTGCGCGCATCGGCCTGATGGCCACGCCGGGGACACTGGCCGCCGGCATCTATCAGGCGCGCCTGATGGCCGCTGGCTTCGAGGTGCAGATTCCGGCCGGGCCGGTGCAGCAGCAACAGGTGCAGCCCGCCATTGCGGCCGTCAAGGCAGGCCAGGCGCAGCAGGCCGCGGCCCTGGCGGAAGCCGCCGCCGATCATCTGATGCAAAGCGGCTGCGACGGCCTTCTGGTGGCCTGCACCGAGTTGCCGGTCGCGCTGGACGCCGGTAGCGGCCGACACCGGGCCCACGCGCTCGATGCGACGCGCGCACTGGCCCGCCAGGCCCTGACCTGGTGGCGCCAGGCGCAGGCCGGGCAGGAGGGCGCAGCCCTCAGGCCTTGAGAAATTCCTCGCGCCCGCCCAGCCAGTAATGCAGATGCTTGTCGGCCAGTTCGGGGTAGTCCCTGAGCATGTCGGTCGCCATGTCGCGGGCGATCTCGACCAGATCGGCATCCCGCTCCAGGTCGGCAAAACGCAGCAGGGGCAGGCCCGATTGCCGCGCCCCAAGAAACTCGCCGGGCCCTCGGATCTGAAGGTCGCGGCGGGCGATCTCGAAGCCGTCCTGGGTTTCGTACATGGTCTTCAGGCGCGCCTTGCCGGTCTCGGACAAGGGCCCCTGATACAGCAGCACGCAAATGCTTTGCGCAGTGCCCCGACCGACCCGTCCGCGCAACTGGTGCAACTGGGCCAGTCCGAAACGCTCGGCATGCTCGATGACCATCAGCGAGGCATTGGGCACATCAACGCCGACCTCGATGACGGTGGTCGCCACCAGCACCGGCACCTCGCGGGCCACGAAGCGCGCCATCACGGACTGCTTTTCGGCCGCCGGCATGCGACCGTGCAACAGCCCCACCTCCAGCGGCGCCAAGGCCGCCGCCAGATCCTCGCGGGTATCGATGGCGGTCTGCAGGTCGAGGGTCTCGCTCTCCTCGATCAGCGGGCAGACCCAGTACACCTGGCGTCCCTCGGCCACGGCCTCCCGGATGCGCTCGATCAGTTCGTCGCGCCGACCCGCGCCGAGCAGGCGGGTCTGGATCGGTTGCCGGCCCGGGGGCAATTCGTCGATGACCGAGACATCGAGGTCGGCGTAGTAACTCATCGCCAGCGTGCGGGGAATCGGCGTCGCACTCATCATCAACTGGTGCGGAATGCGCTCCTGCCAGCCGGCGGCGCGCAGCTTGAGGCGCTGCTCGACACCGAAGCGGTGCTGCTCGTCAATGATGGCCAGGCCCAGCCTGGCAAACTGCACCGTGGACTCGATCAGCGCATGGGTCCCCACCACCAGATCGACCTGATGGGCCGCGATCGCTGCACGCACCTTGCGCTTGTCGGCATCTTTGACCGAACCGGCCAGCCAGGCACAGCGCACGCCCAGGGCTTCGAGCATCGGCGCCAGCTTGCGTGAATGCTGCTCGGCCAGGATCTCGGTGGGCGCCATCAGGGCCACCTGGAAACCGGCGGCAATGGCCTGGCAGGCGGCCAGCGCGGCAACCACCGTCTTGCCGCTGCCGACATCACCCTGCAACAGGCGGTTCATCGGCACCTCGAGCGCCAGGTCCTGGCCGATCTCGCCCACCACGCGGCGCTGGGCCGCCGTCAGGGCAAAGGGCAGCGAGGCGATCAGGCCGGCCACGAGGTCGCTGCGCCCGGGTGCCTCACTGGCCTGCGGCAGCGGCAGCCGGGGCAGCCCGTGGGCCTGCTGGGTGCCGCGTGAGAGCCGGGCCCGCCGCAGGGACAATTGCTGGGCCAGCAACTCATCGAAGATGATGCGCTGCCAGGCCGGGTGGCTTTTCTCGGCCAGGGCGGCATGGGACACATCGACTGGCGGGGCGTGCAACAGCCGCAGGGCCGAGTCGGTGGATCCGCCCATCCCGCCGGCCTGCTGGCGCAGCCTTCGGCCGAGAGATTCGGGCAGAGTCTCGGGCCATTGGTACTGCTGCAGGGCCTTGCGCACCGCCACCCGGATCATGGTCTGGCTGATGCCCGCGCCTGAGGGATACACCGGACTGAGGCGCTTGGACAAGGGCGTATCCGGCTCGACCAGGCGATAGCGCGGATGCAGCATCTCGCGCCCGAACAGGCCGCTGCGCACCTCGCCGATGGCACGTATCCACTGGCCTTCGGTGAACTGGCGCACCTGGCTCGAATAAAAATTGAGAAAGCGCAGCGTCATGCGCGCGCCGTCCTGGTCGATGTCGACCAGCAGGTTCTTGCGCGGACGCAGGGTCACCTCGGCGCGGGTGACCTGGCCCTGCACCTGGGCATGGTCACCGGCACGGGTGTCGCCGATCGGAATCAGCCGGGTTTCGTCCTCATAGCGCAGCGGCAGGTGCAGGATGAGATCGAGATCCCGCCGGATGCCGAGCTTGGCAAAGCGCTCGAGGCCGATCGCCTCAGACGACGAGGATCGCCTCAACCTCGAACTCCGCGCCCTTGGGCAGGGCGCCGACACCGACGGTCGAGCGGGCCGGATACGGCTGTTTGAAATGGCGCTTCATGGCCTCGTTGACGGCGCCAAATTTGCCGACATCGGTGAGGAACAAAGTGAGCTTGACGGCGTGATCCAGGCTGCCGCCGCTGGCCTTGGCCACGGCGGCCAGGTTCAGGAAGGCGCGCTCGACCTGGGCCTCGAAGCCGCCATCGACCAGGTTGCCGGTGGCCGGATCGAGGCCGACCTGTCCGGAGCAGAACACCATCGAGCCCAGCTTGACCGCCTGGGAATACGGACCGATCGCGGCGGGGGCGTCGGCAGTCTGGATGACGCTGCGGGTCATGGAAAGTTCTCCGGGTGTGGCGCGGGCAGGGGTATTGCCCGGGCATGGGAGAATCCTACCAAACTCCCATCCGTCCTCCCTGGCCCGACATGCTGCAAGATCCCCCGTCCCCCGATCCGACCGGCGACGACGCCAGTCGCGCCTCGCCGGCACCGCGCCAAGACAGCGGCCTGTACCTGGGCCAGCGCATCCGGCGGCCAGGCGCGCGGCGCGACGGCAAGGCTGGCGCCGGCCCGCAGGACCTGCACGAAGGGGGCGATATCCGCATCCGCGGCGCGCGCCAGAACAACCTGAAGAACCTGTCGCTCGACATTCCCACCCATGAACTCGTGGTGGTCACAGGGGTCTCCGGATCGGGCAAGAGTTCCCTCGTCTTCGACACCTTGTATGCCGAGGGCCAGCGCCGCTATGTCGAGACCTTCTCGGCCTATGCCCGCCAGTTCCTGGACCGCATGGACAAGCCGCAGGTGGACCGCATCGACGGTGTCCCGCCCGCCATCGCCATCGACCAGACCAATCCGGTCCGCACCTCGCGCTCGACCGTGGGCACGATGACCGAGTTGAACGATCACCTCAAGCTGCTCTATGCACGCGTGGCCACGCTGCATTGCCGGCAATGCCAGCAGCCGGTGCGGCGCGACAGCGTGGCCAGCATCGCCGACAGCCTGGCGCAGCGGCTGCAAGGGCTGAGCCGGGAGCCGCGGGTCCATGTCTGCTTCACGATCAATGTCCCGGCCAACTTCAGCGAAGCCGAGATCGAGCAATACCTGCAGGCGCAGGGCTACACCCGGATCCAGGAACGGCTCAAGCGCCCGGACGGCAGCCTGGCACTGGTGGTGACCCACGACCGTTTCCGCTTCTCGAACGTGGATGCGGCCCGGCTGGGCGAGGCCATCGAGATGGCCCTGCAGCGCGGCCAGGGCAAGATGGCCTTCTACCTGCTCGATGACGAGACCCAGCGCGCCCAGGTGCTGGCCTACTCGACCACCCTGCACTGCGCCAGTTGCGACATCGACTATGCGGACCCCCTTCCCAGCCTGTTCTCCTTCAACTCCCCCCTGGGAGCCTGCGAGGCGTGTCGCGGCTTCGGCCGCGTCATCGGGGTCGATCTGGGTCTGGTGATTCCGGACGAGGGCAAGACGCTCAAGGAAGGCGCGGTCAAACCCTGGCAGACCGAAAGCTTCAAGGACTGCCAGCGCGACCTGCTGCGCCATGCCCCCGGCGCCGGTGTGCCGGTCGATGTTCCCTGGCGCAAGCTGAGCGCCGCCCAGCAGGCCTGGGTGATCCGCGGCGGTGCCGACTGGAAGGGCAACTGGACCAAACAGTGGTACGGCATCGACCACTTCTTCCAATGGCTCGAGAGCAAGGCCTACAAGATGCATATCCGGGTGCTGCTCTCCAAGTACCGCTCGTATACCGCCTGCACCGCCTGCCTGGGCGCACGCCTGAAGCCCGACGCCTTGCTGTGGCGCCTGCCCGATGGTGCGGCCGGCCTGAGCATCCACCAACTGATGCTGCTGCCCATCGATCGGGTGCTGGCGCTGATGCAGACCCTGCAATTGCCCGGCGCGCTCGATGAGGCGACCGAACTGCTGACCACCGAGATCAAGTCTCGGCTGGGCTATCTGTGCAAGGTGGGCCTGGGCTACCTCACCCTGGACCGGCAGAGCCGCACCCTCTCGGGGGGCGAGGTGCAGCGCATCAATCTCACGACCGCCCTGGGTACCTCGCTGGTGAACACCCTGTTCGTGCTCGACGAGCCCTCGATCGGACTGCATCCGCGCGACATGGCGCGCATCATCGAGGTGATGCATTCGCTGCGCAATGCCGGCAACTCGCTGGTCGTGGTCGAACACGACCCGCAGGTGATGTTCGCGGCCGATCGCATTCTCGATATCGGACCCGGCCCGGGCAGCAAGGGCGGCGAGATCGTCTTCTATGATGAAGCCGTCAAGCTGCACGATGCCCGGACACTCACTGCGGACTACCTGAGCGGCCGCAAGCAGATCGACCTGCATGAGCCCCGCCGGGTCGATGACAAGACGCCACGCCTGATCATCGAGGGCGCACGCGAGAACAACCTGAAAAACGTCACCGTCGACATTCCGCTGGGCCGTGTCGTGGTGCTCACCGGTGTCTCGGGCTCGGGCAAGTCGACCCTGCTGCAGAACATCCTGCATCCGGCCCTGCTCAAGCGCAAGGGCAAGCCCACCGATGCCCCCGGCGCCCATGACCGACTGCTGGGCGAGGACTGGCTCGGTGATGTGATGTTCGTCGACCAGTCGCCGATCGGAAAAAGCTCGCGCTCGAACCCGGTCAGCTACATCGGCGCCTGGGATGTGATCCGCAAGCGCTTTGCAGCCCTGCCCCTGGCCAAGGAGCGCGGCTATACCGCCGGCACCTTCAGCTTCAACAGCGGCGATGGCCGTTGCCCGACCTGCGGCGGCAGCGGCTTCGAGCATGTCGAAATGCAATTTCTCTCCGATGTCTACCTGCGCTGCCAGGACTGCGATGGCCAGCGCTTCCGGCCCGAGATCCTGGAGGTGAAGATGCCGGTGCAGATGCCGGTGCACCATGCGGTGTCAGCGCGACTGGGCCAGGAGCAGACCGGTCAGGGCAGCGCGCAGTGGGTCAGCACCACCTCGGGCAGCCTGAAGGTGGTGGCGGCCGAGTTGTCGGTGGCCGATGTGCTCGAACTGACCGTCGAGCAGGCCCTGCATGTCTTCTCAGCCGACACCGACCTGCGCCGGGCGCTGGTGCCCCTGATCGATGTCGGCCTCGATTACCTGCGCCTCGGACAGCCTGTGCCGACACTGTCGGGCGGTGAGGCCCAGCGCCTGAAACTGGCCGGCTTCCTGGCCGAGGCCTCGCAAAAGACCGTCAGTGAACTGAGCCGCAACCCCTTCGGCCAGGTGATGAAGGGCGGCACCCTGTTCATGTTCGACGAGCCGACCACCGGCCTGCATTTCGATGATGTGGCCAAGCTGCTGCGCGCGCTGCGCAAGCTGCAGGCAGCGGGCCATTCACTGGTCATCATCGAGCACAACCTGGACGTGATCCGCAGTGCCGACTGGATCATCGACCTGGGCCCCGAGGGCGGCGAGGCTGGCGGTGCGCTGGTCGTGGCTGGTCCGGTGCAAAAGGTGATGGACTGCGCAGCCTCCCATACCGGGGCGGCGCTGCGCACCTATCTGGCCGCGCTGGCCAGCGGGCTCGGTGTCGCTGCCCAGGAAGCGGCCGGTGGCTATCAAGCCGGCACTGTGGCCGCCGCGCCGCCCGAGAGCGCCGATGCCCGTGCCCTGCGCGAGGAAGAGTCGGTGCTGCGCCAGCGCGCGGTCAAGGCCATCGTCGTGCACAAGGCGCGCGAGCACAACCTGAAGAATCTCGAGACCGAGATACCGCGCAACCGCATGACGGTGATCACCGGGGTGTCCGGCTCGGGCAAGTCCACGCTCGCCTTCGATGTCATCTTTGGCGAAGGCCAGCGCCGTTATCTGGAAAGCCTGAATGCCTACGCACGCCAGTTCGTGCAACCGTCCTCGCGTCCGGATGTCGATGGCATCTTCGGCATTCCGCCGACCGTGGCCATCGAACAGCGCACCAGCCGTGGCGGACGCAAGAGCACGGTCGCCACGCTGACCGAGATCTACCACTTCCTGCGCCTGCTGTATGTCAAGCTGGGCATCCAGTACTGCCCCGATTGCAACGTCGCGATCGAACCGCAAGGCTTCGACAGCATCGTGGCCCGCATCATGAGCGAGTACCGCGGCCAGCACATCGGCCTGGTGGCGCCCCTGATCACACGCCGCAAGGGCGTGTACACCGACCTGGCCAAGTGGGCGGCCGCCAAGGGCTACAGCCACCTGCGCGTCGATGGCGAGTACCTGCCGACGGCGCGCTTCCCGCGCCTGGACCGGTTCATCGAGCACGACATCGAGCTGCCGGTGGCAGACCTGATCGTGGATCCGGCGCGCGAGGGCGAACTGCGTGACAAGCTCAAGCTGGCGCTCGACTTCGGCAAGGGCGTGGTGATCGCGCTGGGCCAGCTGCAGAACCTGCGCCAGGCAATCGATGCCGGCAATGCCAGCGGCAAGGGTGCGGACACACCGGCCCGCATCTTCTCGATCAAGCGTGCCTGCCGCTCCTGCGGCACCAGCTTCGCGGAGCTCGATCCGCGGCTGTTCTCATTCAATTCGAAGATCGGCTGGTGCACCGCCTGCACCGGTACCGGCTTCAAGCTGCCCACCGAGACACCGGAGGCGCTGGCCCGCGCGGCGCGCAAGGCGCGCAAGCAAAGCGCTTCCGAAAATCGCCAGGACGCCTTGCAGGAAGAACTGGCCAGCGAGATGCGCGGCCTCGAACATGTCGAGGAAGACGAGGACGGCGTGATCCAGATGTGCAATGCCTGTGAGGGCGAGCGCCTGAATCCGGTGGCATTGAACGTCAGGCTCGCCGGCCAGTCGATCAGCCGCATGACGCAGCAATCGGTACTCGATGCCCTGCAATGGATCGGGACGCTCGGCTTTGATGGCCGCCAGGCCGAGATCGCACGCGACGTGGTCACCGAGATCCAGTCGCGCCTGAGTTTCCTGCGCGATGTCGGTCTGGGCTATCTGTCCCTGGCCCGCAGTGCGCCCACCCTCTCCGGTGGCGAGGCCCAGCGCATCCGGCTGGCGGCGCAACTGGGCTCCAACCTGCAAGGGGTGTGCTATGTGCTCGATGAGCCGACCATCGGCCTGCACCCGCGCGACAACCGGGTGCTGCTTGACACGCTCGACGCGCTCAAGGCCAAGGGCAACACCCTGCTGGTGGTCGAACATGATGAGGACACCATCCGCCGTGCCGATCACATCATCGACATCGGCCCCGGTGCCGGCCGCCTCGGTGGCCAGGTGATTGCCTCGGGCGACTATGCCGCCCTGTGTGCCAACGAAAGCAGCCTGACCGGCCGCTACCTGGCCCACCCGCTCAAGCATCCCGAACAGACCCTGCGCACGATGGATGCCGCGCGGCCCGTGCTGCGCCTGATCGAACCCCGCCTGCACAACCTGTCCGAACGAGGCATCGACATTCCGCTCGGTGCCCTGACCGTCATCACCGGCGTGTCGGGCTCAGGCAAGTCCACCCTGGCGCGCGACCTGCTGCTCAGCAATCTGGCCGCCCAGGTCTCGGCGAAGAACCAGCGCAAGGCGGCACCCGCCTGGCAAGGCCTGAGCCGCATCGAGGGCTGGGAGAAGGTCGAACGCGTGCTCGAGGTGGACCAGACCCCGATCGGCAAGACACCGCGCTCCTGCCCGGCCACCTATATCGGTTTCTGGGATCACATCCGGCGCCTGTTTGCCGATGCCAGCGAGTCGCGGGTGCGCGGCTATGGTCCGGGCCGCTTCTCCTTCAATGCGGCGGGCGGCCGCTGTGAGGCCTGTGGCGGCGCCGGTGTGCAGACCATCGAGATGAACTTCCTGCCCGATGTGAAGGTGCATTGCGATGTCTGCGATGGCCAGCGCTTCAATCGCGAGACCCTGCAGGTGCACCTGCGCGGCAAGAGCATCGGCGATGTGCTCAAGCTGTCGGTCGATGATGCGGTGGACTACTTCGCCGCCCATCCGGCCATCCAGCATCCGCTGCTGCTCCTTCAGGATGTCGGCCTGGGCTATCTGACCCTCGGCCAGGCCAGCCCCACGCTGTCCGGCGGCGAGGCACAGCGCATCAAGCTGGTCACCGAACTGGCCAAGGTGCGCGACCTGGGACGCTTCAAGCCGCCCCATACCTTGTACGTGCTCGATGAGCCCACCGTCGGCCTGCACATGGCCGATGTGGAAAAGCTGGTCAAGGTGATGCATCGTCTGGTCGATGCCGGCAACACGCTGGTGGTGGTCGAGCACAATCTGGATGTCTGGGCCGAGGCCGACCACCTCATCGACATGGGGCCGGAAGGCGGCGTGGGCGGCGGCAAGGTGGTGTCACAGGGCGCGCCGCGCGAACTGGCCCGGCGTGGACGGACCCATACCGAGCAGGCCTTGCATCACTTCCTGCAGCCAGCCTGAACGCCCGGCCCGATCGGCTGTCACGGGGCGCCCTCCCCGTGACGGCCTGCCCGTCATTTCACCGATGAAGCCCCGCTCCTGTTACATTGGGCCATCACACCCCTTTGCCAATGGACACCTCATGCGCTCCCTGCTCGCCGCCCTGCTCCTTGCCGGATGGCCCCTGATGGCTGCCGCCATCGAGGAACCGGCCTTCGTCGTCGTGCAGACCCTCGAGGAGGTCGAGATCCGCGAATACGCCCCCTATTTGGTGGCCGAGGTCACCTTGGACACCACTGCCGACAAGGCCGGCAGTGCGGCCTTCCCGATTCTGGCCGGCTATATCTTTGGGGCCAACAAGGGCAAGCAGTCGCTGGACATGCAGGCACCGGTCACCCAGAGCCGTGCGCCGGTCAAGATGGCGATGACGGCGCCGGTGACCCAGAGTGCCAGCGGGCAGGGACAGGCCGTGCGCTTCGTGCTGCCGCGCACGATCGACCTGCGCAATGCGCCTGAGCCGGATGACCCTCGTGTCAGCCTCCGGCAGGTCGCCAGTCATCGCCTGGCGGCACTGCGCTATTCCGGCTCGTGGAGCGCCAGCAACGACCGCGAACATCTGGAACGGCTGCAGACCGTGCTTCGCAAGGCCGGCATCACCTGGCAGGGCGCGCCGGTGATCGCGCGCTACGACCCGCCCTTCAAGCCCTGGTTCATGCGGCGCAACGAGGTCTGGCTGTATCTTCCTTAGGCGCGTGTCCGGGAGAGCCCGGCTTCAGGACGACTGGCGGCGCTGGCGCTGGGCCCCTGGCATCCCCAATTCAGGATGCATGTGCCCCGCAATCCACCAGCCCAGCATGAGCACCGCGCAAGCCACCCCGAAGACCGCCGTCACCGGTCCCAGCTTCAGGACCAGCCAGACCATGGCAGGCGTCAGGATCGCGGCGGCATCGCGAAAGCTGGAGTACACGGCCGACATCTCTCCCCGCTCGGAAGGCTTGACCGACACCAGAAAGGGCAGGCCGGCACAGACATCCAGCAGCACCAGGTGCCAGGCGCCGATCAGCAACAGCAGCACACTGGCCCAGGGCCAGTCCGACACCAGCAGGGCAGCGGCAAAGCACAGGCCGGCGCGCAGAAAACCCAGCCTGACGGCGCGGCGCAGGCTGCGCGCCTGTACCCAGCGCAGCATCAGCGGGGTCGCGAACAGTCCCATCGAGGCCAGCGAGGCGGTGAGTCCGCCAACCTGTTCGCCCAGGCCTTTCTGGATGGCGAAGATGCCGGTGTAGACCAGGAACACCGACCAGCCACAGGCACGCAGCACCGCCAGCAGCCAGCCCGCCACCAGACGGGGCTGAGCCGCAAAGCGGCGCAGGTAGCGCAACGGATTGGGCGAGACTGAACCCATCGGCTGATGGCGCGAGGTATTGCCCATGCCGGCCCACCAGATCGTCACGCCCATCGCCAGCGCCGCAGCGGCCACGATGATGAACGGCGCCGGGGCCCATTGCCGGTACAACCAGACCCCGACGAAGGGGCCGGCGGCCCAGCCCAGGCCGGCATGGAACAGGCGCATCGTCTCCAGGCGCCCATACTCGCTGCGCGGCATGTAGTCGAGCACATTGGTGTTGAAGCACACGAAGGCCATGGCAGTGGCCGAGGAGGCGCACAACAAGGCAAAGCCGGTGAGCTTGCCGCCCAGCATGCCCAGGGTCGCCGCAGCCAGATAGAGCAGCACCGCGAAGCTGTGCAGCCAGCGGCGCGGAATGCGTCGGTTCAGGCCCGGCACGATGAGCACCGTGATCAGCGACACCAGGCCGACGGCGAGGTAGATCTGCGAGACCACCACCGCATCCTGCCAGGCCCGATACAGCGCCAGCGGGTACACCGACAGCGGCACACCGCGAACGATGGCCTCCAAGGCGCCGATCAGCGCGAAGCTGCGGACACTCGGGGTTTTCAAGCCAGCGTCACTGCGCCTTCAGGCCCAGCACCTCGACGTTGCGCTTTTCATCGACGAACATGCGGGCGGCCAGGCGGTGGTATTCGTCGCCCGGCATGTAGGCATCGGCCAGGTCGTACAACTCGAGCATGCGCCGGTACTGGGGGTCGGCCAGCGACACCTTGAAGGCATCGTGCAGCACCTTGACGACCTTGGGGTCCATGCCCTTCGGACCGACCAGCCCGATCGGGCTGCTGGTAACGACATCGAAGCCGGCCTCACGCGCGGTCGGTACATCGGGCAGGCGCGGCAGGCGCCTGTCGGAGAACATCGCCAGCACCCGTCCCTTGGCCTGCTTCTCGATCTGGGCCCAGCCGCCGTCGATGACGGCATTGATGTGTCCGCCCATGAAGGCGGTGAGCACCTCCGAGCCGCCCTTGAAGGGAACGAAGGTGATCTCGGCGCCGCTCTTTTGCGACAGGAAATGGGTCGCCACATGGCCGGAGCTGCCAGTGCCGCTGGCACCGACACTCACCTTGCCGGGGTTGGCACGGGCATAGGCGATGAACTCGCCCAAGGACTTCCAGGGTGAGTCCTGCGGCACCACCAGGGCGAAGGTGTAGCCGGAAAAATTCATGATGTAGGTCAGGTCCTTGATCGGGTCGTAACTGACCTTGCTCACATGGGGCACGCGAAACAGCGAGGCTGGCACGATCGCCACGGTGTAGCCATCAGGATTGCCGCTGACCGCCAGCGAGCCGGCCGCCAGCGTGCCGGCAGCACCGGGCTGGTTGGTGACGATGATGTTCTGGCCCAGGGCCTTGGCGGCCGATACCGCCATGGCACGGCCCATCGCATCGGTGGCGCTACCCGGCGGAAAAGGAATGACAAGGGTGACCGGGCGGGTGGGGAAGGCCTGTGCCGTGGCACCAAGCGGCCACAGCGCCGTGGCACCGGCCAGGGCGGTCAGGGCCTTGAGGCCACGGCGACGGTGCGGGGCTGCGGCCCGTGCAGCCGGGGGGGTGATGTTCATGGTCGGTGTCTCCTGTTTGCTTTGAAGCATACCCGAGGGCTGATCGATGCCGGGCTTGCCTTTGACACGAGTCTAATGCGGCTGCCTTGCGTTGCAGGCCAGCCGGCTCGCTGGATCGTCCTCAAGCGCTTGCAGCAGCCCCGGCAGGGCGCGATGGATCTGCGCCGAAATGAAGAGCGCTCCCAAGGGATCACCGAAGACACCTGCCGTCGGTGGCCCGAACGCGAACAGCCCGGCACGGCCGCGGCCATCACTGCCGAGCACGCGGCAATCGGGGTCCACCTGGATACCGATGCCGCTGCCATCGACCACCAGGTCTCCCTGCCCGCGCAGGCTGGCCAGGACCGGATTGCTGGCGATGCCGGCTGCCGGATCCAGGCCGGTGCAGTTGATCAGCCAGTCGAAGGTTTCCTCGACGACCTGCGACTGACCCGGTGCCACCAGGCTGACCCGCAGGCCCTGCCCCTTTCGAGCCGCGCGCAGCGCCACCAGCCGGGCCCTGCGGAAGGACAGCAGACCCTGGGCCCGGGCGCGCGCCACGATGGCATCGTTGAAGGGCACCGAGCGGAAGCGGTGCACGTCATACCAGGGGCGCAGGCGACGCAGGAAACGGCGCTTCTCGGACCCCGGCAGCAGCGGCCAGGCCCGCCACACTGCCTCGCGCAGGTCGTCGAAGGCGGCATGCCAGCTCAGTCCCTGTGCCTGCAACACGGCAATGCGCCCGCGCAGGGCCCGCGTCCAGGCCAGAGCCGTCGGCGCCACCGGTGGCGCAAGAAAGTCGGGCAAGGGTCGCATAATGCGATCGAGCGGCGTCTCGCTCGATTGCAGCAGGCTGGCCGGAAGCACCGGCCCCATCAGCTCCGGCGCATGCGGACGCGGCACCAGGGCACGACGCGACACTGCGACGATGGGACCGCGGTGTCCCCTGCGCACCAGGGTGGAGATCATGTCCTGCGCGGTCAGTGCAGTGCCCAGCACCAGCACCCGCGCATCGGGGTCGATCTGCGGTAGTTGCGGGCGCAACAAAGGGTTGGTGATGAGGCGTGGATGGTCGGACAGGCCGTCCTGCGCGGACCATTGCAGGGCCGGCGGCGGATTGCCGGTGGCCAGCACCACGACCTCGGCAAACAGGGTCTCCGCGCCAGCGGTCTGCACCCGCCACAGGCCGCCCACCGATTCGAGCCGCACGGCGCGGTCCTGACAATGGCGCAGGCTCGCAGCCGGCACTGCGGCGGCCTGCTGCCTCAGGCTGTCCTCGAGGTAGCGACCATAGTCCAGACGCCGGATGAAGAGCAGCCCGTTCGGCATGGCGGCTTCCGGATCACGCTGCAGCAGGCCATCGGCGGTGCACCAGCGGGACAAGTGCAGGGGATCGAGCGGGTCGAGCGAGTGGGATCCGGTCGGTGCATTGAGGCGGTGATCGGGGTCGGCCCCGGAGTAGGCCAGGCCAGGGCCCAGCCGCTCGCGCGGCTCGATGATCGTGATCGCCAGGGGCTGGGCAGATCGCCGCAGCAGCTGCACGGCCAGCGAGGCGGCGGTGAACCCTCCGCCAATGATCACCACGCGCGGCAGCGCCTTCAGCATGCCTGCACCTGGACGGCAGCGCCGTAATGGGCCTGACCGGCCGAAAAGGGGAACAGGTCCACCGCGGCATCGGGCAGGATCGCATCGCCGCGGGTCAGGCGGTTGAGCGCCGGCCAGCCATCACGCAGCCAGACACTGCCGGCGGGAATCTTGTCGGTGACCCGCGCGCGACCGAACAGTTCACCACGCGCGCTGGACATCCGGATCGCGACACCATCGCTGATGCCGCGCGCCTGCGCATCCGCGGGCGAGAGCCAGACATGGGGCTCGGCCTCGCGCCGGGCCAGGGTGGGCAGGGCCCGGCCGTTGTCATAAAAGCCATGAAAATGGGCCAGGGTCCGGCCCTGGGCCAGTTGCAGGGGGTAGTCCTCATCAGCCTTCGCCAGCTGCGGGCCAGGCCCTGGCAAGGCCCCCAGGCCAAGTGCCTGGGCGCGTGCCGAGAAAAACTCGATCCGCCCCGAGGGTGTATCGAAGCGGTACGTGGGATAGGCCACTGGCGAGACCTTCAGGGCACGCATGCCGCCCTCGGCGCGCAGCGCCGCCACCGTGGCGTGGCCGGTGGCGGGATGATCCAGCGCCGCATCGACCATGGCCTCCTCGTCGGCCCAGGGATGAAAGCCCTGCAGTTGCAACTGCCTGGCCAGTTCCGTGAGGATGGCCAGCACCGATCGGCACTGCCCGGCCGGGGCGAGCACGCGCGGCATCAGGTACAAGTGGGTATGGGTGGCCTTGCAGCCCAGTTCCTCGAGCCAGGCGGTGGCTGGCAATACGATGTCGGCATGCGCGCGGGCGGTGTCATTGAGGAACAGGTCGTGGCTGACGACCAGATGGGTACGGCGCAGGCCCTCGGCGACGGCATGGCTGTCGGCAAAGGAGCTGAGCATGTTGCAGCCGAACAGCAGCAGGTTGTCGATGCGGCCTTCGCGCAAGGCCTGCGTGATCGACGACATCTGGTTGGGCATGGCGGTACCTGGCACCCGTTTCTCCGGCGCGCTGATGTTGCCCAGGCCGCGGCCATGCGCCGCACTGCCGTGGCGCGGCCCCAGGCCGCTGCCGGGCACACCGATCTGTCCGGTCAGTCCCGGCAGGCAGGCAATTGCACGCGCCGCCTGCCAGCCGTTGTCGCCCTTGTGCATCGAACTGCCGCCCAGCACGATCATGGCCGGGCGGGTCCGGGCATAGCTGTGCGCCAGCGACTCGATACGGGTCGCCGCGAGGCCGGTCTGGCCGGCCGCCCACTGCGGGGACAGGTCCCTGACCTGCTCGCGCAAGGCCTCGAAGCCGAGCGTGTGCTGGTCGATGAAAGCCGCATCGTGAAGGCCGTCACGGATGATCACGTGCATCATCGCGAGGGCCAGCGCGGCATCGGACCCAGGCCGGATCAGGAGCACCTCGTCCGACTTGGCCGCCGCCTCGGTGTGGCGGACATCGATGGTGACCAGCCGTGCACCGCGACGCTGCGCCGCGATCAGGTGCCGTGCGGTATTGGGCTGGCTGGCCAGGTTGGCCCCCCACAGCAGGATCAGCTGTGAATGCTCGCCCATGTCTTCCTTGGTGTTGGTCTCGAGCACACCGGTCAGCCCCAGTCCGAAGCCGCCCAGGCCCCAGCACACCATCGGCGGGCTCCAGAATTGCGCACCGGTGAAGTTGGCAAAACGCGCCATCAGCTGGCCGTTGATGCGCGTGCCGTAGTCGGTGGTGGCGGTGCCGTGGCCGGGCCACAGGGCCGTGGCCTGCGGGGCCGAGGCCCGGATCGAGGCGCTGATGCGGGTCAGGACCGCTTCCCAGGAGGCCGGCTCGAGCGCCGCATCGCGGCGGGCGCGCATCAGGGGCTGCAGCAGGCGATCGGGATTGCCGAAGATCTCGCGGCTAGCCTGGCCGCGGATGCACAGGAAGCCGCGGCTGTCGGGGTTGGCGGCATCGCCCTGCACCGATTGCAATTGCCCGTCGCGGGTCTGCGCCAGCATTCCGCACAGGGTGGGATGACAGCTCATCGGGCACATGGTGCGGGTGACGGTGCTGCCCTCGGGGCCCGGGCGGCTGATCGCACCCGGTGCAGGCAGGGAAGGTTCACTCATGGCAGACAGTCCGGGCGAAAGCGTGGGGGATCGGCGCAGCAGCCGTTATCATGCGGCCTTGACCCTCACGATGGTACACGCGCGACCGCTGGCAACCGGCAACGGTCTCGCCCTCGTGACCGGGCGCGATTGCAAGGGAAGGAATCATGAACGCATCAAAGACTGCGCCTTGGCGCCTGATCAAGGGGCTGAGCCTGGTGGCGCTGCTGGGCCTGGGCGCCTGCACCACCATGAGCAAGGAAGAATGCAGCGTGGCACGCTGGGACGATGTGGGCTACCGCGATGGCCTGGCCGGCCGCTCGATGGGTCGTCTCGATGCCCTGTCCAAGGCCTGTGCCGAGGCCGGCGTTCGTGTCGATGCCCAGGCCTATGTGCGCGGTCGCGATGCTGGTCTGCAGAGCTATTGCCAGATTCCCAACGCTACCAAGCTCGGCCTGGAAGGCCGGATCTACGAGGGGGTCTGCCCGCCCTTCATCGATCCCGAGTTCCGGATGCGCTATCAACTCGGCCGGGACGTCTTCCTGGCACAGCAGAACCTGGCTGGTGCCGAGGCGCGGCGCCGGGCGCTGGAGCGGGCCCTGGCCGACGCCAAGACCGATGCCGACCGGCGCCGGGCCCGCGACGAGCTGAGCCAGCATGACTACATGCTGGCGCGCGCCCGTGACCAGTTGCGCAACGCCGAATACAACTTCCAGCGCTATCGCTGAGCCGTCGCTGGCGGAGCCTGTACCACCACGCCCGCCGCCTCGAGGGCCGCCACCCGCTGTGCGTCATAGCCGAGCACCTGGGCCAGCACCTCATGACTGTGCTGGCCGATGCGCCAGGGCGCACTGGCCGGTGGCGTCACCGGCGCCCCGTCGAGATGGGCCGGGGTCGCAGTGATGCGAACGCCCTGGGGTCGAGCCGGGTGCGAAATGACCGGGAAGGCCTGGCGCTGGGCCAGATGGGGATGGCCAATGATCTCTTCCGGCTGCATCATCGGCACGGCTGGCACGCGGGCCTCGTTGAGGGCACGCACGGCCTCCTCGACACTGGCGAAGCTGGCCAGCCAGGTGCCGAGCAGTTCCATCAGGGCGGCCCAGTTCTCGCGACGGGCCGGGCCGGTGGTAAAGCGCGCATCGTCGGCCAGATCGGGCCGCTTCATGGCACTGACCAGGCGAGGCCACATGCTGGGCGCACCACCCAGCTGCATCGCGACATGGCGTGCGCCGATCGGCTGCACCACCATGCCGATGCGCGGCTGGCGCACCACCGGCGTGTCGTTCAGAAGGGCAGGATAGTTGACATCGTCAGCACACAGCAGGCACTCGAGCATCGAGACATCGAGGTAGGCGCCCTGCCCACTGCGGGCCCGTCGCAGCAGAGCCGCGCAGATCATGCCGAAGGCATGGGCGCCGGCCAGCACATCGGCGGCCTGCAGGTTCGAGGCACGCGGCGGATGGGCGCCGCCACGGTCCAGCTCCATCATGCCGGAGAAGGCATTGATCAGGTGGGCATAGGCCTGCAGGCTGCGCAAGGGACCGCTCTGGCCGAAGCCCGAGATCGAGCACATCACCAGGTCCGGCTTGAGGGCCCGCAAGGTGGCGGCGTCAAAACCGTACTTGGCCATCACGCCTGGCGAAAAATTCTCGACCACCACATCGCTGCGTCGTACCAGGTCTAGCACCACCTCGCGCGCGGCCGGTTGCGCAAAGTCGATGGCGATGCTGCGCTTGCCGGCGTTGGTGCGCGCAAAGTAGGCACTCTGGTCGCGCGCCTGCGGATCCATCTGGGGCAGGATGCCACGCACCTCATCGCCCTCGCCCGGCCGTTCGATCTTGATGACGTCGGCACCGAAGTCGGCCAGCAGCCGGGTGCAATAGGGCCCGGACAAGACCCGGGTGAAGTCGCAGATGGTGTAACCGGCCAGCAGGGGCTCAGCCCCTGCGCCTTGCTGGGTCTCAGCGCCCATTGAACTGCGGTGCCTTCTTCTCGACGAAAGCCTTGGCGGCCCCCTTGTGGTCTTCGGTCTCGAAGGTGCGGATCATGTGGATCGCCTCGCTGTCCAGCACATCGGACAGGGAGCCACGCTGGGCGACATTCAGGTTGCGCTTCATGTAACCGACCGCGATGGTGGGCAGGGAGGCCAGTTCGCGGGCGTACTCGTTCGCCGCCTGGGCCAGTTGCTCGTAGGGGACGACGCGGTTGACCAGTCCCATCTTCAGGGCCTCGTCGGCGCGCACGACGCGCGCGGTGAAGTACAGGTCGCGGGCCGCTGCGGCGCCGACCAGCTGGGTCAGGAAATAGCTGCCACCGAAATCGCCCGACAGGCCGACCTTCGAGAAGGCAGTAGTCATCTTCGCATCATCGGCCGCGATACGCAGGTCGCAGCCCAGGGCCAGCGACAGGCCGGCACCGGCGGCCGGTCCGGGGATCACCGCCAGGGTGGGCTTGGGCATCTCGTGCAGCAGGCGGGTCAGGTCCATGCGGGCCCGCAGGTCGGTGACGCGCTGATCGAAACTCATCGGCGCCGAACCACCGGCAGCGGCCTTGGCAAAGCCCTTGACATCGCCCCCCGAGCAGAAGGCACGGCCAGCGCCGGTGAGCACCACCACGCGCACTTGCGGATCATTGGCCAGGCGGGCCAGGGCATCAGCCAGGCCGAGCATCATTTCGCGGCTCAGGGCATTGCGCGAATCGGGGCGGTTCATCGTCAGGGTGGCGATGCCACCATCATGGGTTTCGATCAGGTCCTGGGTCATGCGTGTCTCCGGCTTTGGGGGTTCACTGAGGGCAACAGCGGCAAGGGTAGCGGAACACCCGCCCCACCGCCCGCCCGCGTTCTGATTGCAGGGACCCGGGCCCGCCCTGTTGCATCCACCCGACCCGGACCGACATCTGCCCGGCCCGGCAGACGGGCGGCGCCAGCGGACGGCGCCATGGGGAGCCGCGCTGGCTAGAATCGTCCGAATGATTGCTTTGTTCCGGTTCCATCTGTGGCGCCTGCTGCTGGCGGGGGCGCTGACCCTCGGATTGCTCGCGCCTGCAGTGGCGCAGAACCTGGTCAACAACCCGTATTTCACCAATGCCGCCAGCGGCTGGACCGTATTCACCACCACCTACACCACGCCCAGCCGGACCCTGCTGGGGGTGCCACCGGCCGCGCTGAGTGCGGGCGGCAGCACCGCCTTTTACAGTGGCTGCATCGGCGCCGCCTGTCTGACGTTTCCAGCGACGGCCGGACCGAGTTCGGGGGTGCGACAGTCCATCACGACCACGCCGGGCACCGGCTACGTGCTCAGTTTCTGGGTCTATTTCGGCTCGCGCACCACCACCAACCAGATCGACGTGTACTGGGGCAATACACGGGTCTTCAGTGCCAACAACCAAGCCGTGGGCTGGAGCCAGCAGATCATCAACCTGGGCGCTGCCACCGGTGCCTCGACCACGCTGACCGCACTGATACGGGATGATCCGGCCTTCAGCGAGATCACCGGCATCACGGTCACGGCCGTGCCGAACCTGAGCCTGAGCATCGGCAATCCGCCCGGCCTGGTCGCCACCCTGCCGGCCAACTACAGCCTGAGCGTGAGCAACAGCAGCACGGTCACCAGCCCGGCCAGCATCACCGTGCTCAACCAGTTGCCGCCCAATTACCAGTACAACAGTGCAGCACCCGGTGCCGGGGCAAGCGCCGCCGCCTGCACGGCGAGCGGGACGCTGGCGGCGGGCCAGTTGCTCACCTGCACCCTGAGCACGCCTTCGGGACTGGCCGCCGGCGCCAGCGCCCGCTTTTCGATCAATGTCACACCCCTGGCCGGGACCAACGGGATCGCCTCGACCAACAAGGCCAGCGTACCGATCACCGGCTCAGGCACCGCTGCCGCACCCTCCAGTTGTACCGCCACCGGAACCCCTGCCGGCTGCGCGGTCGCGCCCACACTGACGCCCGACGCGGTCCTGCTGCGCCTGGGCAAGCTGAATCCGGCGCAAATGGCGGTAGGTGGCCTCTACAACTACACCTTGACCCTGAGCAACGAGGGCACGGCTGCCACCGCCGCCAGCTTCGTGCTGCAGGACCAGTTGCCGGCCAACATCAGCTTTGTCAGCGCGGCCGTGGTCTCCAACCTGGGAAGCCTGAGCTGCTCGGCCGCCGGCCAACTGGTGACCTGTACGGTGGGGCGAGCCGGCGGCATACCGGCAGGCACGACCGCCAGCCTGACCCTGACCGTGACGCCACAGGCGGCTGCGGCGGGGCAATCCATCATCAACAAGGCGTCGGTACCAGCCAATGGCGTGGGCAGCGGTGTGACACCCGGCAGCTGTGTGGCCGACGACCTGCCCCAGGGCTGCGCGGTGACGCCCTCGATCATGCCCCTGGCCGCCCTGCTGAGCGTGGCCAAGACCATGACCGTGCTCTGCGATCCGGTCAATGGCAGCGTCAATCCCAAGAACATCCCCGGCGCCGTGGTGCGCTGGACCATCACCGTCAGCAATGCCGGCAGCACCGCAGTGGATCTGAACTCGGTGAGCAATCCGATCGGCAGCGGCCTGAGCCATGACCCGCATCTGATCACCGGCACCGGGGGGGCGGCAGCCTGCAGCAGCGCATCGGGCACCCCGGAGAGCGGCAGCGGCAAGGGCTTCAAGCTGAGCATCGGTGGCACGCCGGTGCTGCCCGCCACCGGGCTGCGACCCGCTGCATCCTATCCCCGCTATTTCACCAGCGCGGCCGACGGCGATGCCGCCTCACTGGCGGCCGGGTCGGTGACGATCGACTACAGCCTGGCCCTGCCCGCCGAGGGCACCGCCCCAAACAATTACAGCGCCGGACAACTCAAGCCAGGCGAGCAGGTCAGCTTCAGCTTCAATACCGTCGTCAATTGACGGACGGATCCTGACCGGCCAGCAAGGCCAGTACCTGGTCCCGCCCGGGACAGCCCAGGCGGCCGCCGAAACGACTGCACTTGAGGGAGGCTGCGGCACAGGCAAAACGCGCGGCGGCCGCGATCTCCAACCCCTCGAGCAGGGCCAGCGCAAAGGCACCATGGAAGACGTCGCCAGCCGCCAGGGTATCGACCACCTCGACCTGCGGGGCCGGCACCTGCCGCAGCCGTCCCTGCTCCAGCCAGACGTAGCCGTCCCGCCCGCAACTGGCGCCGACATGGCGCTGAAGATGCATGCTGCGCGGCAGCCCGGTGGGCTGGGCCGCCACCTGGCGCAGGCCGCGTTCAATATCGGACGAACCGGTACAGGCCCGCAGACCGGCATCCGAGAAAACCGCATACAGGGCAAGCGGCAGCAGTTCATCGAGCACGCCCGGCGGGGCCACCTCGCCGTCAAGCATGGTCGGCACACCCGCCTGCAGGGCGGCCTGCATCGCTGCCCGCGCGCCCTGCGGCCAGCGCACATCACAGTGCAGCAGGTCGGCCTGTGCCAGTTGCGCCAGCGGCAACCAGTGTGGCGAAGGATCGGCATCGGGATCATGGAAAGGCACCACCAACCGCTCGCCCGCCTGGTCGACGATGACCGTGGCCAGCGACCCGCGGGCCCCCGGCACCACATGCAGCCCGCTGACATCGAGGCCTTCTTCTCGAAGGGCCTCGCGCGCTGCATGACCGTGGGCATCATCTCCGATGCGGGCCCAGGCCTGCGCCTGCCCGCCCAGGCGCTGGAAGGCGCAGGCGGCCGACAAGGCCATGCCGTCGACCACCTGGACCATCTGGCTGGCCATCACCTTGGCCGGTGGCGGCAGGATCCGGTCGACCCGGAAAATGGTCGTCGTGCACAGGGCGCCCACCGCGATCATGCGCGGGCGCGACGGGGCCTGGACGCCGGTCATGGTCACTGAGCGGGCGCCCGAGGCGGTTCAGGACGGCTTGCGGAAAGCCATCGCCTGTCGCGCGAGGGCACGGATCGCCTCCCAGTCCCCGGCCGCCACCTTGTCGGCGGGTGCCACCCAGGAGCCGCCCACCAGCGGGCAATTGGGCAGGGCCAGGTAGGCCGGGATGTCGGCGGGCCGGATGCCCCCCGTGGGACAGAAGCGCACATCCGGAAAGACGGGCGCCATGTCGCGCAACCAGTTTGCGCCCGCCGCGCCTTGCGCCGGGAAGAATTTCAGCTCACGGAAGCCGGCCTCGCGCGCCAGCATCACCTCGCTGGCGGTGGCAACGCCCGGCAGCATCGGCAAGCCACTGTCGCGCGCTGCCCGGGCCAGGGCCGGGGTGCATCCGGGGGAGACACCGAAGGCGGCCCCGGCGCGCTGGGCCCGCTCGACATCGGCAGGCGTCAGCAGGGTTCCGACACCGATCCGCGCCTCGGGAGCGGCGCGCTGCATCTGCGCCAATGCCTCGAGGGCCGAAGGGGTCCGCAGCACGACCTCGAAGATCAGGATGCCGCCATCGACCAGGGCCCGGGCCAGTGCGGCGGCGCGGGCCGGATCGGCGATGGTCAGCACCGGCATCACCGGGGCAAGCCCCATCAGCGCCCGCATCGGGCTGGGCTCGGCCGTCGCGGCGGCATTCGGGGCAGGTGCGGAATCGGGGTGGGCGTTCATGCCTGCATTCTAGACACTTGGGAAGGTCCGCAAAACCTGTCGTGCCCGCGTTTCGCCCCAATGGCGATGATCGCGCGGTCGATCCGCCTGGCGGGATGTACCGTTTCAGCCAAGGCCACCGGCGGCGAGGCTGACGCCTGTGTCAACCTCGCATACAGCCCCGGCACCCCTGCCGGGCGCTTCCATTGAGCAAGGAGCAAGAGACATGGCGGGACGTTTGGCGGGCAAGGTGGCGATCATCACCGGTGCAGGATCTGGAATCGGACGGGCCGCGGCCCGCATCTTTGCCGAGGAAGGCGCGCAGCTGGTGCTCGGTGACAAGACCGACGCGGTGCACGAGACGGCCCGGGCCATCGTTGCCGCAGGGGGACAGGTGCAGGCCCTGCAGATCGACGCCGGCCTGGAAAGCGATGTCAAGAAACTGGTCGACACCGCCCTGGCCAGCTATGGACATCTCGATGTCGCCTTTGCCAATGCCGGCATCTCCGGCGGGCGCGTCGGCATCTTCGACCTCACGCCCGAGCAGTGGACCGAGGTCCTGCGCGTCAACCTGATCGGCCCCTGGCTGATGATCAAGCACGCCGGCAAGGTGATGGCCGATGCCGGCAAGGGCGGCTCGATCATCTGTACCGCGTCGGTGGCCGGCATCCGCTCCGGTGCCGGTGGCCCGTCCTACTCGGCCTCCAAGGCGGGGGTCATCAACCTGACCCAGGTGTCGGCCCAGCAATTGTGCGAGACCAATGTGCGGGTCAATGCGATCTGCCCGGGGCTGACCCAGACCGGCATGACCAAGCCCACCTTCGACATGGCCAAGGACAAGGGCGTCGAGCACAAGCTGGGCCGTCTCAACCCGCTGCGCCGAGCCGCCCAGCCGGAGGAACTGGCCCGGGTGGCCCTGTTCCTGGCCAGCGACGATGCCAGCTATGTCAATGGCCAGGCGATTGCGGTCGATGGCGGCCTGTCCAGCTCCCATCCGGTGACCCGCCAGCTGCCGGGCCAGACCGCAGTTTAGGAATTTGCGGGAAAATTTCCCTTTACAAGGGAAGTTTTCCCTTTTATGATGGCTCCACCTGACCGAATGGCACTGCCAGGCGAGGGATTCCCCTGCCTGACGCCAAACGGTCAACCCCTCACCCCTCAGGAGCCCTCATGTTTTCCACCCGCCACTGCAAGCCCGCCCTGCGCAGCACCGTCCTGTGCCTGGCCGTTCTGACCGCCCTGTCCGCCTGCGGCGGCGGTGGCGGAACCGGCACCACCACAACCCCGGTCGCCAGTGCGCCGGCCCCCCAGGATGGCGCAGTCGGCACCATCACCGGCTTTGGCAGCGTCATCATCAACGGCGTGCGTTATGACGACAGCGCCGCCACCGTCAAGGACGACAGTGGCAACACCATTGCCAGCAGCAAGCTGGCGCTGGGCATGACGGTGCAACTGAAGGGCAAGAACAATGACGATGGCAGCGGCAGCGCCAGCGGTATCGACGTGTTTTCCGAGCTCCAGGGACCGGTGTCGGCCCTGAACCTGGCCGGCAGCAGCTTCTCGCTGTTCGGCTTCACGGTGCAGACCAATGCCAAGACGGTGTTTGCCGATGCCACCGGCCTGAGCGCGTTGGCCGACGGCAATATCGTCGAGGTCTACGGGCTGCGCAACGGCACCACGATCACAGCCACCCGCATCGAACGCAAGACACCGGCGGCCGGGGCCGTCGTGGTCAAGCTGCGCGGAGCGCTGAGCGGGCTGAACAGCGCATCGACCAGCTTCACCCTGGGCGGCCTGGTGATCAATTACGGCAGCGCCACCGTCCTTCCGGCCGCCAGCAGCCTGAGCGAAGGCGGCTATGTGGCCATCAGCGCCACCAGCCTGCCCTCGGGCACGAACCTGAGCGCCTCACGCGTCGTGGCGCTGGGCAGCAAGCCGGTCAGCTTCGAGGACGGGGCCCGCTCGGAACTGGAAGGCGTGATCAGCAACTTCACCTCGGCCAGCCAGTTCACGGTGGGCAGCATCACAGTGGATGCCTCCAAGGCGACCTTCGTGCGCGGCACGCTCGCCTCGCTGGCCAACGGCGCCCGTGTGGAGATCAAGGGCACCACCAGCAACAATGTCCTGACGGCCCGCCTGGTCAAGTTCGACGACGGCAGCGCCAGCGACGACTTCGAGCTGCATGGGACGGTGAGCAGCTTTGCGTCGCTGTCCAGCTTCATGGTGCGAGGGGTGACCGTTGACGCTTCTGGCAGCGCGGTCCTGTTCGAGCGGGGTGCGGCCAGCGATCTGGCCAATGGCCGCGCCATCGAGGTGGAAGGCAACCTGCAGGCCAGCAGCAGCGGATCCGTGCTCAAGGCCACCAAGATCAGCTTCGAGGATGTCAGCGCCGGCACCGGCAGCGTCGGCGGCCAGACGGAATGGCGGGGCAAGGTAAGCAGCGTCAGCGGCAACACCCTGGTCGTCGGCACCCGCACCGTCACGGTGAGCGCGGCCACGGTGTATCGCCGCATCAGCCAGGCTCAGCTGGTGACTGGCGTGCTGATCGAGGTGCGCGGCACGGTCCAGGGCGATGGCAGCATCAAGGCCGACCGGATCACCCTGGAGGACTGAGCCCGCAGTCCCGGCCGGGCGGCTTCAGGCCGCCCTGAGAAGGCCGGGTGTCTTTGGCCCGGCCTGGGCAGGCCTGCCTGAACAGGCGGCCTCAGGCCGCCTTGCGCTTGGCGTAGAAGGGCTTGCCCTGGCCTGGCTGGGGGGCTGCTCCACCGGCAAACGGCTTGCGCGGACCACTCTTCCAGGGGGCCGGACCCTTGCCCGCCGGGCGGGCATCGTTGAAGGGCGCACGGGCTGCAGCCGGGTTGTGGGCCGCTGCGTGGGCCGGTGCATGGGCCGATCCACGGACATGGGTCGGCGCAGGGCCACGAGCCGGTGCCTGAACCGGTGCAAAGCCCTCGGGGCGGCGCTTGGCCCAGGGGGCGGCGCCTTCATGGCGGGGGTTTTCCTGGCGGGCGCCTTCATGGCGGGGCCGGGCCTGCCAGGGTGCCTCGGCGCGTGCCTCGTCGCGGCGCGGCGCAGCACGGAAATCATGGACCTGGGCAGCCCGCGGCGCCGACTGCCATGGCGCATCGCGAGGACCAGCCTGCCCGTTCGAGTCCCGGGGTGCCGCTTGCCAATGGGCGTCGCGGGGCGCCTGCTCGCGTGCATAGCCGCCCATGCGGCCATAGCCCTCGCGCTTGGGACCACGACCCAGATCACGACGGGGACCGGCAAATTTGGGGCGCTCGGCCGGCTCCAGGCCGGGGATGACCTCGGCCTTGATGATCTGCTGCATGTACTGCTCGATGGCCCGGATCTTGTGGCGCTCGCGGAACTCGGCCAGCGTCACCGCCAGCCCGCTGCGACCGGCACGGCCGGTGCGGCCGATACGGTGGACATAGTCCTCGGCCTTCATCGGCAGGCCAAAATTGATGACATGAGAGATGGTCGGCACATCGATGCCGCGCGCTGCGACATCGGTGGCCACCAGGATCTTGACGCGACCATCACGCAGGCCCTGCAGGCGCCGGTTGCGCACATGCTGGGGCATGGCGCCGTGCAGCGCAGCGGCGTCATAGCCTTCCTGGACGAGTTCCTCGGCCAGGGCCTCGCAATCGATCTGGGTGCTGGCAAAGACCAGGATCTGCTCACTGCCCTCGCTGCGCAGCCAGTGGCCGAGCAGGTGCTTCTTGTGATCAAGGCCATCGGCCCAGTGCAGCACCTGACGGATGTCGTCGTGGCGGTCCTGCGCCGTGGCCAGCTCGAGGCGACCCGGGTTGCGCATCATGGCCGAAGCCAGTTGCATGATGCGGGGCGCGAAGGTGGCTGAGAACATCAGGGTCTGTTCGCGCTGAGCGCAGGCCGTGGCAATGCGTTCGAGGTCTTCGGCAAAGCCCAGATCGAGCATGCGGTCGGCCTCGTCCAGCACCAGGTGACGCACACTGTCCAGGCGAAGCTTGCCCTGCTCCTGCAGGTCGAGCAGGCGGCCCGGCGTGGCGATCACCAGCGAAGCGTTCTGCAAGTCGGCAACCTGCTTGATGAAGGAGACGCCACCGACCACCGTGGCCACGCGCAGACCACGCAGGCCATGCACGAAGGCGATGGCGTCGGCCGCCACCTGCTGGGCCAGTTCGCGGGTCGGGCACAGCACGACGGCCGCCGGTGCCACCGGCGCAAAGCGCGCCGGCTTGCGGGCGGCCGGCTTGCGCTCGACCCCGCCCTTGGTCCAGGGATTCTGGTTGGGCGCACCGGGCTGGGGCTGCGGCGCCTGGGCCTGGTGACGGATCAGGGCATCGAGCACCGGCAACAGGAAGGCGGCTGTCTTGCCGCTGCCGGTTTGCGAGCTGACCATCCAGTCGCCGCCCTTGAGCGCCTGAGGAATAGCCTGTTCCTGAACGCCAGTGGGGGCGGTAAAGCCCATGCGCGCGATGCTGGCCAGCAGGGCCTTGTCCAGGCCAAAGGCGGCAAAGCCGTTCGGGACGGCGGCGGCCTGCGCCGCCTCGGCCTCAGGCACGGTGACCGGCTCGAGCCCTTCGGCCGCAGCATGGGCAGCCTGCGCGTTGCTCATCGCTGCGTGGGTATGGTTCTGGGTGTCCGCATCGGTAGAGGCGGCGGTATTTTCATTTTCAAACATCGTCATGCGGCCGCCACTTGACGCGGCTGACCGTTCACTTCAGGTGATCACTGCTGATCGGTTACATCGATCAACAGGCATTCAGGCTTCAGGGATCGGCGACATCGGGAAGATGGCGGTGCGACCGGCTGGCCCATGAACCTTCGGCGGCGCTTCCTCGCAAGCCCGACCGCGGAGAGCGGAGCAGGCCGGCGGCGCTGGTTGCCGGGTTCGGAACTGGTGACGATGCGAAAAATGTGGGGCCCCACAGGGCAGGCGGAGCGGGACACCGACGGTGCATCCGGACACGCCGGGGTCGGGCAACCCCACGGCAAGCGGCGGAGTATACAAGCAATTTGCTGCGCTGCACATCTATTTTTTCGAAGGCGACGCGCCCACGCCATCCGGTAAAGTGGGCGGCGCGCTGATGCACGCCCGGAGCGCCCGGATGTTCAGCCTGCCCCCTGCCCGCCTTTGCAAGAGATGCCCATGAGCCTCGACGTCCTGGAAGCCCACACCGGTGAGAACCCGGTGGCCACCCTGATCATCATGCACGGCCTGGGGGCCGATGGTCAGGATTTCGTGCCCCTGGCCGAGCAGATGGACTTGTCCGCGATCGGGCCGGTCCGCTACCTGTTTCCCAATGCGCCACAGATCCCGGTGACCATCAACGGCGGCTATGTGATGCCGGCCTGGTACGACATCCTGGGCACGCCCGGTGCCCGCATCGAGGACGAGGCCGGCCTGCGCCGCTCGCAGGCCTCGATCGAGGCCCTGATTGCCCGCGAGAAGGCGCGTGGCATGCCGGCCTCGCGCATCGTGGTGGGCGGCTTCTCGCAGGGCTGCGCAATGGCCTTGATGACCGGCCTGCGTCATCCGGAGCGGTTGGCCGGCATCATCGGCATGTCGGGCTATCTGCCCCTGGCCGCCAGGACCGCCGACGAGCGCCATCCGGCCAACCAGGACACCCCGATCTTCCTGGCCCACGGCAGCCAGGATCCGATGGTGGTGCTGTCGCGGGCCACCGCCTCGCGCGACGCGCTGCTGGGTCTGGGCTATGCGGTCGACTGGCACGAGTACCCGATGGAGCACACCCTGTGCCTGGACGAGGTGCGCGACCTGCAGGCCTGGCTGCTCGAGGTGCTCGCTGCGGGCTGAGTCCGGCCGCCGGGCAGGCACGCCCCCCGCCAAACCCGCCTGATCACGCGGCCTGCCCAGGCCGGCTGATCAGTCCGGCTTGATATTGGCCTCGCGCACCAGCTTTTCGTAGCGCAGCCGCTCCGAGCGCAACAGGGCGCCAAACTGCTCGCTGCTGGCCGGCAGCACCTCGCCGCCGACGGCCGTCATGCGCTCGCGCACTTCCGGGCTGGCCAGGGCCTTCTGCACCTCGGCATGCAGGCGCGCGATGATGGGCCGGGGCGTCGCCACCGGCGCCACGAAGCCATACCAGACCGAGGCCTCGAAGCCGGGGTAGCCGGACTCGGCAATGGTCGGCACGTCAGCAAAGATCGCGGTGCGTTGGGGACTGAGCACGGCCAGCACCTTGAGCCTGCCCGAGGCGACATGGGGCTTGACCTCGAGCGCATTGACCGCCACCAGCGGCACCTGGCCGCCGATGACATCGGTGATGGCCGGCGCGCCCCCCCGGTAGGGAATGTGCTGCAACTGGATGCCGGCGGCACGGGCGAACAGTTCCACGGCCATGTGCGGGGTCGAGCCATTGCCCGGACTGGCGAAGGCGATGCTGCCTGGTCTGGCCCGGGCGGCTTCGACCAGTGCAGTCACGCTGGCAAAGGGGCTGGCCGCAGGGGCCGCGATCACGACCGGTACGCGACCGACCAGGGCCACCGGTACCAGATCACGCTCGGCATCGAAGGGGGCTGGCTGGTACAGCGACATGTTGGCCGCCAGGGCATTGGCCGCCAGCATCAGGGTGTAGCCGTCGGGTGCGGCCTCGATGGTGGCCTTGACCGCAATATTGGTGCCCGCCCCCGGCTTGTTCTCGACCACGAAAGGCTGCCCGAGGGACCTGGACAGGCTTTGCCCGACGGCCCGCGCCACCACATCGACCGCACCACCGGGTGCATAGCCCACGATCACCCGAACGGGCCGCGACGGCCAGGAGGACTGTGCCCGGGCGTGAGGTTGGGCGGCCAGGGCCAGGCCGGCGGCCAGCCCGCCCATGAGACGCAGGCGCTGGCGTCGTGACCGATCGACCGGAGCATTCATCGCAGGACTCCTTTGGAGTGCAGGCTGCGGACGGCGCCGCAGCTGCGGGGAAGCGAAGGCCACCAGTATCCCATGAGGTACGGCAAGGCAAGGGGTGGGCGGGGCACGGCCGGGGGTGGTGGCGCCACGCTGGAAAGCCAGCCCGGTCAGTGCGCCCGTCGATGACATAATGCCCTTTCCCCCCGCCAGCGAACCCATCATGAACACCCCTACCCGGCTCATGCTCAACGTCGGTCATGCGATCGACCACATGTTCCTGCTGATCTTTGCCACTGCGGTGACCAGCATCGCCAAGGACTTCGGCCTGGGACGCTGGGAAGATGTCATGCCCTTCTCGGTGGGCGCCTTCTTCATGTTCGGCATCGGCTCGCTGCCCTCGGGCAAGCTGGGCGATACCTGGGGGCGGCGCAAGATGATGGTGCTGTTCTTCTTCGGGATGGGCGCCTCGGCCATCATTGCCTCGCTGACCCAGAACGTCTGGCAGATGGCGGCCGCACTCACGCTGCTGGGCGCCTTTGCATCGATCTATCACCCGGTGGGCATTCCGATGCTGGTACAGAACGCCGAGAAGCCCGGCATCACCATCGGCATCAACGGGCTGGCCGGCAACCTGGGCATCGCGGTGGCCGCGCTGATCACCGGCTTTTTCGTCAAGTATGCCGGCTGGCGTGCCGCCTTCATGGTCCCTGGCCTGATCAGTATCGTGATCGGCCTGCTGTTCATGAAGCTGGCCCCCGAGGAACATGCGGCGCCCTCCCGCAAGAAGCCGACCACCGCGGCGCTCGATCGCCAGACCATGGTCCGCATCGTGGCGGTGATGACGCTGACCGCCGTGACCTCGAGCCTGGTCTTCAACTTCACCACCAATGGCAATGCCGAGCTGATGCGCGAACGCTTCAAGGGCGTGGTCGAAGACCCCGCCATGCTCGGCGTGCTGCTGGCCGCCGTGTATGTCGTGGCCTCGTTCGCGCAGATCGTGGTGGGCACCCTGCTCGATCGCTATCCGCTCAAGCGTGTCTACCTGCTGGTGGCGGTGATCCAGACGCCCCTGTTTTTCCTGGCCGCCCAGGCCCAGGGCTGGTCCCTGTTCCTGCTGCAGATCCTGTTCATGGTGTCGGTGTTCGGCGCCATTCCCTTCACCGATGCCCTGATCGTCCGTTATGTCGACAACAGCATGCGCTCGCGGGTGACGGGCGTGCGGCTGGCGATCTCCTTCGGCATCAGCTCACTGGCGGTGTACCTGCTCGGGCCAGTGGTCAAGGCCCAGGGCTTCGAGACCCTGCTGTACGTGATGGCGGTGATCGGCCTGGTCACGCTCACCCTGGTCAATCTGCTGCCGGCAGACACCAACCGGCTGCCCGAGAAGGCCTGATGGGCACGCTGTACCTGATCCGGCATGGCCAGGCCTCGATCGGGGCGCAAAACTATGACGCGCTGTCGGACCTGGGTCGCGAACAGGCTGAACGCATCGGCCAGTGGCTGGCCCGCTGCGGCGTGCACCTGGACCACGCCGTGGCCGGCTCCCTGGTGCGCCAGCAGGACACTGCACAGCGCGCCCTGCAGGCCTGGTCGCAGGCCACCGGCAAGCCCGCTCCCGACCTGATGACCGATCCCGGGTTCAACGAGTACGACCATCACGACATCATCGACCGGCAGGCGGCCCTGACCGGCCATCCCGGACGATTGATGGCCGGAGTCTCACGCAATGAGTTCGAGAAATGGTTCCAGTCGGCGGTGCGGCGCTGGGCCAGTGCAGAACACGACGCCGATTACGGCGAACCGATCGGCGCCTTCCACGCGCGGGTCACACAGGCGGTGCAACGCCTGCAGCAGCGTCCCGCCAAGGGGGAGACCGTGGCCGTGTTCAGCTCGGGAGGGTCGATCGCGATGATCAGCGGCCACGCCCTGGGTCTGCCTCTGCAAAGCGCCATCCGCCTGAACTTCCTGATCGCCAATGGTTCGATCAGCCGCTTCGTGTACGACCGCGAGCGCTTCACGCTGTCCTACCTGAACAGTCACGGCCACTTCGAGGGCTTCGACGAGGGGCGACTGGTGACCTTCCGCTGAGGGTCCGGCGCAGCGGCACCTGATCACTCATCAGGCCGCCGGCGCGAGCACCGGCAAGGACCCTCAGGCCAGGTTCTGCAAGACCTTGCGCAGCGTGCTGATGATGCGGTCGACGTGGGCCGGCTCGATGATCAGCGGCGGCGACAGGGCAATGATGTCCCCGGTCACACGCAGCAACATGCCCTGCTCGAAGCAGGCCACCATGGCCTCATAGCCCCTTGCGCCCGGTGCACCCGGACGCGGCGTCAGCTCGATGGCACCGATCAGGCCGATGTTGCGGATGTCGATCACATGCGGCAAGCCCTTGAGCGAATGCACCGCATCGGCCCAGGCCGACTCGAGACCGGCCACCCGGGTGAGCAGGCCTTCCTTCTCATAAATGTCGAGCGTGGCCAGGCCCGCCGCGCTGGCCACGGGATGGCCGGAATAGGTGTAGCCGTGATACAGCTCGATCGCGCCGGGGGGCGCCTGCATCAGGGCATCGTGGATGAACTGCTTGCAGAACACCGCCCCCAACGGCACGGTGGCGTTGGTGATGCCCTTGGCCACGGTGAACAGGTCGGGCTGGACGCCGAAATACTGGCTGGCAAAGGGCGTGCCCAGCCGGCCGAAACCGGTGATGACCTCGTCAAAGATGAGCAGGATGCCGTGCTTGCTGCACAGGGTACGCAGTTTGTCCAGATAGCCTTTGGGAGGCACCAGCACGCCGGTCGAGCCCGACACCGGCTCGACGATCACCGCCGCGATGGTCTCGGCGCCATGCAAGGCCACCATGCGTTCGACATCCTCGGCCAGGTGCTCGCCCCAGGCCGGCTGGCCGCGCGAATAGGCATTGTGCTCGAGGCTGTGGGTATGGCTGATGTGGTCCACGCCCGGCACCAGATTGGCCGAGAAGGTCTTGCGGTTGCCGACGATGCCGCCAACCGAGATGCCGCCAAAGCCCACGCCATGGTAGCCGCGCTCACGGCCGATCAGGCGGGTGCGGGTGCCCTCGCCGCGGGCGCGGTGATAGGCCAGCGCGATCTTGAGCGCGCTGTCGACCGCCTCGGAACCGGAGTTGGCAAAGAAGACCTTGTCATAGCCGGGCGCCAGCGCAGTCAGGCGGCTGGCAAATTCGAAGCCGACCGGATGGCCGAACTGGAAGGCAGGCGCAAAGTCGAGTTCGCGCACCTGGCGGCCGACCGCCTCGGCGATTTCCTCGCGACCATGGCCGGCATTGACGCACCACAGGCCGGCGCAGCTGTCGAGAATCTCGCGGCCGTCGGCCGAGGTGTAGAACATGCCCTTGGCACGGGTCAGCAGGCGCGGATTGGCCTTGAACTGGCGGTTGGCGGTAAAAGGCATCCACCAGCTGTCCAGGCTCAGGTTCTGGGCGGCATTGATGGCCTTGAGTTGCTCGCGGTCGGGGGCGTTCATGGGGGCTCCTGCGGGGGACGGATTCGGGCCGGGAGATTGGCAGGACAGGTCTGCCAACCGGAAAAGGTTACCGGCGAGGGGCCAGTGTAAGCCAGAACCGGCGAGCCTGCGAGGAGCGGTCGCAGGGGCGCAGGGCTGCCCGACACCCCCGCGCGCGGGTCCGCACCGGGTGCAGCAGAGCCGGCAAAGCGCGGGAAAACCCTTGGCGCTGCAGTTCCGGGAGCATCGTTCACCCTGTCCAAGTGCGGCCCGTGCTAATAGAATGCGCTGCGCACCGAACATTCATCAAGAGCAATGAAAACATCCCGTCCCGCCAAAAGCACCCTCTGCCTGAGCCTGGTCGCCCTGCTGGGCGTCCCGGTCGCCACCGACCTGGGCCTGTCGGCAGCCATGGCGGCGCCTCCGGCGGCAGCCGAGGGCAAGGCGGCCGATGCCAAGCCCGCCGAGGGCAAGGCCGGAGAGGCGAAGGCTCCGGAGGGCAAGGCAGCAGAGCCGAAAGCCGCTGGCGGCGCACCGGCCGACGGCAAGGGCCCTGCGGCCGGCCCGGCACCCGGCGGCCCGCCGGTCTCGATCACCTCGGTGCGCGCCCAGCAGCGCGACCTGCCGATCTACCTTCAGGCGCCAGGCACCGTGACGCCGGTCTCGACGGTCGACATCCGCGCCCAGGTCACCAGCGTGGTGACCCAGGTGCATGTCAAGGAAGGCCAGTTCGTGCGCAAGGGCGACCTGCTTTACACCCTCGATACACGTGCCGACGAAGCCAACGTGGCCAAGGCGCGCGCCCAACTGGCCCGCGACGAAGCCTCGCTGGCCGATGCCCAGCGCCAATTGGCGCGCAGCCGCCAACTCGTCGAGCGCAACTTTGTGTCGCAGGGGGCGGTAGAGACGGCCCAGGCCCAGGTCGACGCCCAGACCGCCCTGGTCGCCTCCGACAAGGCCGCCATCGATGCCGCCCTGGTCCCCCTGTCCTATGGTCGTGTCATTGCGCCGGGCAATGGCCGCATCGGCGTGCTCAATGTCTTTGCCGGCAGCGCCGTGCAGGCCAACCTGACCTCGATGACCACGCTCACCCAGCTCGATCCGATTACCGTTGCCTTCAACCTGCCGCAGCGTTATCTGGCCAGCGTGCTTGGCCTGCTCAAGAAGGGCAATGCCACAGTGAAGGTGGTCAATCCTGAGAAAAACCTGGCCCTCACCGGTCGCCTCAGCTTCGTCGACACCAATGTCGACAGCAACTCGGGCACGGTCAAGGCCAAGGCCACCTTCGACAACAAGAACACCGCGCTGTGGCCAGGCGCCTTCCTCAATGTAAGCGTCCAGATCGACACCTTGAAGGAGGCGATCGTGATCCCCCAGTCCTGCATCATCCAGACGGTGCGGGGCTCGATCGTGTATGTGATCGACAAGGACAACAAGGCCGCCATCCGGCCGGTCAAGATCGTCGAGAGCCAGGGCGAGGAGGCTGCTGTCAGCGGCCTGCGTCCCGGTGAGCGGATCGCCCAGGAAGGGCGTCAGAACCTCAGACCCGGTTCCACTGCCATCGAGCGACCCCGTGATCCGGCACGGGCCGGTGGCAAGGGTGGCGACCGTGCCGGCAAGGGCCCCGACAAGGCAGGTGGCCCGGCCGAGTCAGGCAAGGGGCCTGACAAGGCAGGCGTCGCAGGCGATGGCGGCAAGTCCGCCGACAAGGCCAGCGCGAAGGGTGAAGGAAAGTCGGAGGCCAAGGGCGATGCCAAGAGCCCGGACAAGACCGGCGGCAAGACCGGCAATCCTGCCACGGAGAAACCCAAGTCATGAACCTTTCTGAACTGTTCATCCGCCGTCCTGTGATGACGGTGCTGCTCAACCTGGCACTGATCGTGGCCGGGGTGCTGGCCTATCGCCACATTCCGGTCTCGGCCCTGCCCTCCTACGACACGCCGGTGATCAGCGTCACCGGCACCCTGGCCGGCGCCAATCCCGAGACCATGGCGGTGTCGGTGGCCCTGCCGCTTGAAAAACAGTTCCAGACGATTCCGGGCCTGAACGTCATCAGCTCGACCAGCACCCTGGGCAGCACACAGCTGACCCTCGAATTTGCCGAGGGCCGCAACATCGATGCCGCGGCGGTGGACGTCCAGGCTGCCCTGCTGCGCGCCCAGCGCACCCTGCCGGTGGACATGATCATTCCGCCCTCGTATCGCAAGGTCAACCCGGCCGATGCGCCGGTGCTGCTGATCGCGCTGACCTCGCCCTCGCTGCCGATGTCGGAGCTGCAGGGCTTTGCCGAGCACATCATCTCGCCTACCCTGTCGACCATTACCGGTGTGGCCCAGGTGAACATTTTTGGTGCCAAGCGCTTCGCGGTGCGGGTGCGGGTGCAACCCGAGGCCCTGGCGGCACGCAACATCGGCCTGGACGAATTGTCGGCCGCCCTGAAGGCCGCCAACGTCAACACGCCGGTGGGCACCCTCGATGGCCCGCAGCAGACCCTGACGCTGCAAGCCAACAAGCAGTTGTCGACGGCGGCAGAGTTTGCCGAACTGATTGTCGCCAACCGCGGTGGCAACCCGGTCCGGCTGAAGGACATCGCCCTGGTCGAGGACAGTGTCGAGACCATCAAGAGCTGGGCCAACCTCAATGGCGAACCCTCGATCACCCTGGCCGTGCTGCGCCAGCCGGGCGCCAACACCGTACGTGTGGTCGACGCCGTCAAGGCGGTGCTGCCGGATCTGGCTGCGCAATTGCCGCAATCGGTCTCGATGACGCCGGTCAATGATCGCTCGCTGTCGGTGCGTGAAGCCTTGCACGATGTCAACCTGACCCTGATCGGCACCATCATCCTGGTGGTGCTGGTGATCTTCCTGTTCCTGCGCCGCTTCGTCGCCACCCTGATCCCGACGATGTCGCTGCCCGTGTCCCTGGTCGGCGCGGTCGCGCTGCTTTGGGGTTTCGGCTACAGCCTGGACAACATCTCGCTGCTCGGCCTGACCCTGGCCGTCGGCCTGGTCGTGGATGACGCGATCGTGATGCTCGAGAACATCATGCGCCACGTCGAAGAGGGCATGAACCCCTTCCAGGCAGCACTGAAGGGCTCGCGCGAGGTGGGCTTCACCATCCTGTCGATCTCCTCATCGCTGATCGCGGTCTTCATTCCGATCTTCTTCATGCCTGGCGTGATCGGCCTGCTGTTCCACGAATTTGCGGTGGTGGTCGGCCTGTCGATCATCGTGTCGGCCTTCGTGTCGCTGACCCTGGTGCCGATGCTGGCCGGACGCCTGCTCAAGGATGAAGCCCACATGCGCAAGCCCGGCTTCATCGTGCGCCTGTTCGAATGGGGGTTCAACAAGACCCTGGCCGGCTACACCTGGATGCTCGATCTGGCGCTGCGCTGGCGCAAGATGGTGCTGCTGCTGGCGCTGGGCACCTTCGCGCTGACCGCCTGGCTGTTCATCACCATTCCCAAGGGCTTCTTTCCCGAGGAAGACATCGGCCAGATCACCGTCTCGACCGAGGCGGCCGAGGATGCCTCCTTCCAGGAGATGGTGCGCCTGCAGGACCGCGTTGCCGCGGTGTTCCGCGCCGATCCGGCCGTCGCGGCAGTCAGTTCCTTCAATGGCGGCATCGGCTCGCAGAACGTAGGCCGCATGTTCGTGACCCTCAAGCCGCGCGACCAGCGCCCGCCGATGAAGCAGGTGGTGGAAGGTCTGCGCCGCAAGCTGCGTGAGGTCTCGGGCATCAATGTCTTCATGCGTCCGATCCAGAACCTGCAGCTGGGCGGCCGCCAGTCCAAGGCCCAGTTCCAGTACATCCTGCAAAGCGTCAAGGCCGACGAGATCAACGAATGGGCCCTGCGGCTCCAGGAGCGGCTGCGCAACAACCCGATGTTCCGCGATGTCACCAGCGATGCGCAGTTGCGTGGCCTGCAGGCCCAGCTCAAGATCGACCGCGACCGCGCCAATACCCTGGGCGTGTCGATCGATGCGATCCGCAGCGCCCTGTACAGCGCTTTTGGTGAACGGCAGGTCTCGACCATCTATTTGCCGGTGGACAGCTACTGGGTGATCATGGAAGTCGCGCCCGATGCCAAGAAGGACGAGACGGCCCTGTCCAGCATCTATGTCCGCTCCAGCAACGGCAATCTGGTGCCGCTGTCCGCCTTCACGACGGTGGAGCGTGGCGTGGGCCCCACCGCGATCAACCATGTGGGGCAATTGCAGGCGGTCACGATCTCGTTCAACCTGGCACCGGGCACGGCGCTGGGTGATGCCACCAACAAAATCGAGCAGGAGCGTGCATCCCTGAACATGCCTTCCTCGATCATCACCCGTTACGGGGGCGATGCAGCCGTGTTCAAGAACTCGCAAGGCAGCCAGGCCATCCTGATCATTGCCGCCTTGCTGGTGATCTATGTGCTGCTCGGGGTGCTGTACGAGAGCTACATCCACCCGATCACCATCCTGGCCGGTCTACCCTCGGCCGCCGTGGGCGCCCTGCTCACCCTGATGATGTTCGGGCAGGACCTGACCATCATTGCCACCATCGGCATCCTGCTGCTGATCGGCATTGTCAAGAAGAACGCGATCATGATGATCGACTTTGCGCTCGATGCGCAGCGCCATCACGGCCGAACGCCCTTCGAGGCGATCCGTGAGGCCTGCATCCTGCGCTTCCGGCCGATCATGATGACGACGCTGGCGGCCCTGATGGGCGCCCTGCCGATCGCGCTGGGCATTGGTGCCGGTGCCGAACTGCGTCAGCCCCTGGGCCTGGCGGTGGTGGGCGGCCTGATCTTCTCGCAGGCGGTCACCTTGTTCATCACCCCGGTCATCTACCTGGCCCTGGACCGCTTCAGCGGCAAGGGTCCGGTGACAACCCCTGAAAAGCCGGCCGGGGCCGCTGACGCCGCCGCCTCCCACTGAGGCGCCAATTGCCGCGCCCGAAGCTGGCCGCAACCGGCTTCGACATCCTGGCCACTGGAGCGGCGCAGCTTGGTCAGGATGCCGCGCCGGTGCAACTGGCGTGCCATCTCGACCATGCGTGAAACCCCGGGGCGGCGGTAGCCGCTTTCGGCGACCTCGTTGAAGGGGATCAGGTTCAGCACGGCGTGGCGGCCCTTGAGCAGCCGAACCAGCGCGTCGACATCCTCGTCGCGGTCATTGATGCCCTCCAGCAAGGTCCACTGCACCTGCAGGGGATACCCGCTTGCCTCTGCATAGCCTGCCGCGCGATCGACCAGCTCATCGGGGGCGATGCGCGGCGCCTTGGGCAGCAGGTGGGCGCGCTGCGCCGCCTCGGCACTGTGCAGGGACAGCGCCAGCGCCGGCCGCACCGGTCCGCTGGCCAGCCGCTCGAAGACGCGCAGGTCCCCGACAGTGGAAAAGACCAGTTGCTTGTGGGCGATGCCACCGTGCGAGGCCAGCAGGGTGATCGCCTCCATCACCGCCTCCAGGTTATGGGCAGGCTCACCCATGCCCATGAAGACCACCTTGCGCACCGTACGGCGCTGCCGCGCCCTGGCCACCTGGGCGAGGATCTCGAGGCTGCCCAGTTGCCGGATCAGTCCGCTGCGCCCGGTCATGCAGAAGCGGCAGGCCACCGCGCAACCGATCTGGGAAGACACACACAGGCCCTCGCGCGGCAGCAGCACCGTCTCGATGGTCTGGCCATCGTGCAACTGCATCAGCCAGCGCAAGGCCTCGTCCTCGGCAGGATGCTCCGATACCGGCACCGCCAATTGCGCCAGGGCGATCTCCAGCCCGGGCAGGGCGCGCTGCAGGGAGGCCGGTAGCAGATGCTCGGGCCGCGTGCCCGGAGTCTGCAGTGACTGCCCGGTGAGCCACAGGCGCAGCAGGCGGTCCTCGTGGCAGGGCCTGGCGCCGGCGGCGCGGCAGGCGAGGCGAAAGTCCCCGGGCGAGCCCAGGCGGGGCGCGGTGGCAAGGGACAGGGGGACGGCGTCAGCAGACATGATCGCCGCCATTGTGTCAGGTTCCACCGATGGCCTGCTGCCAGCGCCGCCTGCGTTGCGACCGCTATGATCAGGTTCCCCACCCCCCATTTTTCCGGAGATGCCATGAAACCTTCCCTGCGTCCGCGAAGCCTGCGCGCCAAGGCCCTGTCGATCGGGCTGGGCGCCGCCCTCGCAGGCGGTGGCCTGGCCGGTACCGAGGTCAAGGCACAGACCGAGGCCGATCGCCGCTTCAAACTGTTGCAGCTGGACGAGATGACGCCGGCCCAGCGCGCGCTCTCTGACTCAATCCTGAACGGCCCGCGCCGCGCCGTCGCCGATCCCAACGTGCCACCTCCGACCACGGTGGGCAGCCCCTTCAACGTCTGGCTGCGCAGCCCTGAGCTGGGCGATCGGCTGCAAAAGATCGGCGAGCACATCCGCTTCAAGAGCTCGCTGGGCCTGCGCCTGAACGAGTTCGCGATCCTGATCACCGCGCGCCATTGGGGGGCCCAATACGAGTGGTTCGCCCATCACCGCCTGGCGATGCAGGCCGGCCTGAGCCCGCAGGTGGCCCAGGATGTGGCCGAAGGCCGGGTACCCACCGGCATGAAGGAGGACGAGGCCCTGGTCTACCGCTTCACCCGCGAATTGCACCTCAAGCGCGGCGTCAGCGATGAAACCTTCCAGCTGGTCAAGGCCCGTTTCGGCGAGCAGGGGGTCACCGACCTGATCGCGGTCAATGGCTATTACGTGCTGGTGGCCATGACGCTCAATGTCGACCGGACCCCGATCCCGGGCGGCGGCCCCCTGCCCCTCAAGCCGCTGGCCAAGCCGCTGCCGGACATCGAGTAAGGCCTGGCGCCCGTTGCCGGGGCAATGCCCCTGATTCGGGTCGCCCGCCGCGCGGGCTGCGATAATGGCGGCATGTCCACCTCCATGCACCCCCGGCTGCAGGCCACCCGTGATTGCCTTCAGACCCTGGTCGGCTTCAATACCGTCAGCAGCCAAAGCAATCGCCAGTTGATCGACTGGGCCGCCAACCGCCTCGAGGCGCTCGGCGCCCGGGTGCTCGTCCAGCACGGCGAGGATGCACCCGGTGCCGGTCCCTCCGAGGCCGGCAAGGCCAACCTGTTCGCCACCATCGGCCCGGATCAGGAACCCGGCCTGATCCTGTCGGGCCACTCCGATGTGGTGCCGGTCGCCGGCCAGGACTGGCACAGCGACCCCTTCGTGCTCACCGAGCGCAACGGCCAATGGCTGGCGCGCGGCGCGGCCGACATGAAGGGCTTCATTGCCTGCGCCATCGAATCGGCCGCCGGCTTTGCCCGGGCCGGACTGCGCCAGCCGATCCATATCGCGCTGTCCTACAACGAAGAGAGCAACATGCGCGGGATGCGGCAACTGGCTGCCCATCTGGCCCAGGCGCCGGTCAAGCCGCTGGGCTGCGTGATCGGCGAGCCGACCTCGATGCGGGTCGTGGTGGCCAACAAGGGTGCCGCGATCTTCCGGGTACGGGTGCAGGGCTTTTCGGTGCACTCGTCACTGCGCGACCAGGGGGTATCGGCTGTCGAGCTGGCGGCCGAGGTCATCGTCTACCTGAACGCGCTGCAAAAGAAGTTGAACGAAGCTGGCCGTCATGATGGTTTCGAGTTCCCCCACACCAGTGTCCATGTCGGCATGATCCAGGGCGGCACCGCCCACAACATCACCGCCCGCGACTGCGAATTCATGTTCGAGGTGCGGGCCCTGCCTGGCGCCACCGCGCAGGCCATCGTGGCCCAGGTGCGCGAACACTGCGCCACCCGGCTCGAGCCGGTCGCCCGTGCGGTCTCGCCCGAGTGCCGCATCAGCATCGAGGAGATCCTCGATGCGCCCGGCCTCGATGAGCGCGGCAATGTGCACCTGGCCCAGGCCATCATGCCGCTGTGCGGCCATGCCGGCGTGGGACGCGTGAGCTTCGGCACCGAGGCCGGCATGCTGCAGGAAGTGGGCATCCCCACCGTGGTCTGCGGTCCGGGACAGATCCGGGTGGCCCATCAGCCCGACGAGTATGTCGAGATCAGCCAGATCGACGAGTGCCTGCACTTCATGGACGCCCTGACGGCGCGCATGCAGCAGGGACCGATCGGGCGGCTCTGAGCCCGCGCCACCGCCTCCGGACTGCCCCGTGGCCGATACCTTCCTGATCGTTGCAGGCCTGCTCGGGCTGCTGGTGCTGGCCTTGGTCATGCGCCCCTTGTGGCGCCGCGACGAAGGCCGCAGCCCTGGGCCCGGTGTCGTCAGCGGCGATGAGGCGGCGCGGCTGGCCGTGTACCGGGACCGGCGCGAGGAGATCGAACGCGAGCGCGAAGCCGGACGCCTGAGCGCGGCCGAGGCCGAGCGCCAGCAGCAGGAGCTGGTCGAGGAGGTCGCCCAGGAGTTCGGCGAGGCGGCAGCGCCGCTGCGGACAGGTCCGAACCGCTGGCTGCCCGCCGTGCTTGCACTGGCGGGCGTCGCCACCGCGGCTGCGATCTACCTGAAGGTGGGCGCTCCCGGACTGGTCGATCGCGCCGACATGGAGGCGCAATGGCGGGAGAGCCAGGATCCGAAAGCCCTGGTCGCGCGCCTGGAGGCCCGCGTCAAGGCCGAACCGGGCGACGCCGAGGCCTGGTCGGTTCTGGGCGCCGCCTACAAGTTCAGTGGCGATCTGCCCAAGGCGATCGCCGCCTTCGAAAAGTCTTTCCAGGTCTCGCCGCCCAAGGATCGCAGCAGTGCCCGCGCACTGGCCGAATACGCCGAGGCCCTGGCCCTGCAGCAGGACAGCCAGTTCGCCGGCAAACCCACGGCCGTGCTCGAGCAGGCCCTCAAGCTGGATCCGGATGAGCCCAAGGCCCTGGCCATGATGGGTGCGGCCCAGTACCGCGCCGGAAATCTTCCGCAGGCCCGCCAGCACATCGGCCGGCTGGTGGCCTTGATGCCGCCGGGTTCGCGCGAGGTGGCGCAGTTGCAGCCGGTGCTCGACCGCATCGATGCCCAGTTGCGCGGCGAACCCGTGACCGAGGCCCGCCCGAGCGCGCCTGCCGCACCGCTGATCAAGGGCCGGGTCGATTTGTCGGCAGCGGCGCGGGGAGGCGAGGCACTGAAGGAGGCCAGTACCCTGTTCATCAGCGTGCGCTCGGCGGCCCCTGGCGCAGCGCCGATGCCGCTGGCGGCGCTGCGCATCGACCTGCCCCCGGGAGGAAGCTGGCCAATGGACTTCGCCATTGGCAATGCCCAGGCGATGAACCAGCAACTGGACCTGGCCAAGGCCGGCCCCCTGCTGATCGAAGCCCATCTGAGCCGCAGCGGCCAGCCGGGCAAGAAGCCGGGCGATTGGTTTGCAAGGCTCAGCGGCATCGAGGCAGGCAAGGCACCGGCACTGGCGCTGCAGCTGAGCATCGACCAGCAACAACCATGACGGCGGACGCGGCCGTCGCCCTTCCTTCCCGCGCGCAGGCCCGGCTTTACGCTGAGGGGCGCCTGGACCTGCAGGATCTGGCCTGCGCGGCCGGTCCGCGCGTGCTCTTCGGGGGCCTGAGCCTGAGCCTGCTGCCGGGCCAGTGGGCGGCGCTGCGCGGTCACAACGGCAGCGGCAAGAGCACCCTGCTGCGCTGCCTGGCAGGCCTGTCGCCAGCCCATGCCGGCACGGTCCGCCGGGAGGGCGACCTGCTCTACCAGAGCCACCATGCCGGCTGGAAAGACCTGTTCAGTGCCAGCGGCAATCTGCAGTGGCAAATGTCGCTCGAGGGTCAGTCCTGCGATGCGGCCACGCGCCTTGCGGCCCTGCAGCGCGTCGGCATCGCCGCCCAGGCAGACTTGCCCTTCGGCCGCCTGTCGGCCGGCCAGAAACGGCGCCTGTCGATGGCCCGGCTGCTGCTGGCCCGGCGTCCCCTGTGGCTGCTCGATGAACCCACCACGGCGCTGGACAGCCAGGGTCAGGCGCTGTTCGCGCAACTGCTGGACGATCACCTGGCACGGGGCGGCCTGGCGGTGCTGGCCACCCATCTGGACATTGCCGGCCGCCCCCCCGACCGCATCATCACCCTGGGCCTGTCATGAACGCCTTGCAGGCCTTGTTCTGGGCGCTGCGCCGCGATGTCGCCCTGGCCGCGCGCTCGCTGTCGGAGTGGTCCCTGGTGCTGGTCTTCTTCCTGCTCGTCACCAGCCTGTTCCCGCTGGCCATCAGCCCGGACAAGAAACTGCTCGCGGCCATCGCCCCGGGCATCGTCTGGGTCGCGGCGCTGCTGTCCAACCTGCTGGCGCTGCCGCGCCTGTTCGCCCAAGACCACCTCGATGGCAGCCTGGAGCAACTGGCCCTGTCCGGTGCGCCCCTGGCTGCGCTGGTGGCCGGCAAGGTGCTGGCGCACTGGCTGCTCAGCGCCGTGCCGATCATGCTGCTCACGCCGCTCACAGGGATCCAGTTCGGCCTGGATGAGGCCGGCATCGGCACCCTGGTGGTGTCGCTGCTGCTCGGCACCCCGGTGCTCTCCTGGCTGGGCGCGATCGCTGCCGCCCTGACGCTGGGTACCCGGGCGGGCGCATCGCTGCTGGCCCTGCTGGTCTTGCCACTGACGGTGCCGGTGCTGATCTTCGGTGCCGGCGCGGTCGAGGCCCAGAGCGCCGGCCTGGGCGCCCAGGCGCAACTGTCGCTGCTGGGGGCCGGCCTGATCCTGTCCTGCCTGCTCGGCCCGTGGCTGGGGGCGTTAGCCGTTAAAATCGCCCTCGAATGAGGCCGGCATCCCGAGACCGGACCCCACCCGCCCCCGCCATGAACCTGTTTGCCTTCGCATCACCCGCCCGCTTCTATCCGCTTGCCGGATCCTTGTCGCGCCTGTTCGCGGTGCTGGCAGCCGTGCTGGCCGCAGTCGGGCTCTACATCGGCCTGCTGGTGGCCCCCACCGACTACCAGCAGGGCGAGGCCTATCGCATCATCTTCATCCATGTGCCGGCGGCCTGGATGGCGATGTTCATCTACCTGGTGATGGCTGGCTGGTCGGCAGCGGCCCTGATCTGGAATACGCGCCTGTCCGCCCAGATGGCCGAGGCCCTCGCCCCCACCGGTGCCATGTTCGCCTTCGTGGCCCTGTGGACCGGAGCCTTCTGGGGGCGACCCACCTGGGGCACTTATTGGGTCTGGGATGCACGCCTGACCTCGACCCTCATCCTGCTCTTTCTCTACCTGGGCTTCATGGCCCTGAAGGCCTCCATCGATGATCCGCGCAAGGCCGACCGCGCCGCCTCGCTGCTGGCCCTGGTCGGTGCCATCAATGTGCCCATCATCTATTTTTCGGTGCGCTGGTGGAATACGCTTCACCAGGGTTCGAGCGTGACACCCGGTACCTCCAAGATGGCCACCACCATGCTCAGCGCGATGCTGATCATGAGCCTGGCGGCCTGGGCCTACGCGATTGCCGTCAGCCTGCACCGGGTGCGCAGCCTGATGCTCGAGCGCGAGGCCGGCAGCGACTGGGTGAAGGCCGAACTGGCGCGACCGGGGACGACACCATGAACCCATCCCTGTTCGACCTGAGTGGTCATGGCTATTACCTGTGGGCCAGTTACGGCATGATGGCGCTCGCCATCGGCCTGGAACTGTGGGGGCTGCGCCAGCGCCGTCGCCGTGCCCGCGCGCAGGCAGCCAGCCTGGCCGCCGAGGCCCCGGTGCGCAAGGCCCAGGTGCAATGAGTGCCGCCGCGCTGGGCGCACCCGCACCGGATCCGGATCGCTCCTCACTGTCTTTCACCGTTTTGCCTGTCACTGGATTGCCGACATGAAACCCCGCCACCGCCGCATGCTCTGGATCGCCGCCGGTCTGGCCGCCCTGGCCGTGGCGGCGACGCTCGTGCTGCAGGCCTTCAACAGCAACCTGGTGTTCTTCTTCACACCCACCCAGATTGCCAACGGTGAGGCCCCGAAGGGCAAGACCTTCCGGCTTGGCGGCCTGGTCGAGGAAGGCAGCCTCAAGCGTGACCCCGGCTCCACCTCGCTGAGCTTTCGGGTCACCGACAAGGCCCGCACCATCACCGTCGCCTATACCGGCATCCTGCCCGACCTGTTCAAGGAGGGCCGCGGCGTGGTGGCCCAGGGCAAGATCCAGCCCGACGGCAGCTTCGTGGCCAGCGAGGTGCTGGCCAAGCATGACGAGAACTACATGCCGCCCGAAGCGGCCGAGGCCCTCAAGAAGGCGGGTCATCCGGTGGGTGCACCGACCCAGTTCCAACAGGCCCCAAAAGCGCCATGAGGGCGCTGCCGGCCCGGGCCTTGGGCAATACCGGGCGCCGGCCATCACTGAACTTCTGAACCCCTGCATTCGAACATCGCATCTGCGTCAAGGCACACCATGGGCATCGAGATCGGACACGTCGCACTGAGCCTGGCACTGGCCGTGGCCCTGCTGCTGGGCACGCTGCCGCTGATCGGCAGCTATCGCAACCAGACCCGCTGGATGGCGGTGGCGCCGCCGGCAGCCGCCGCGCTGTTCCTGCTGGTGGGCCTGGCCTTCCTGTGCCTGATGAACGGCTTCATCCAGCACGATTTCAGCGTGGCCCTGATCGCCCAGCACTCCAACAGTGCCCTGCCCCTGCCCTACCGCATCGCGGCCACCTGGGGCTCGCACGAGGGCTCGATCCTGTTGTGGGCACTGATCCTTTCGGGCTGGACGGCGGCGGTGGCCTGGTTCTCGGACAGCCTGAGCCCGGTGCTGCGGGCCCGCATCCTGGCGGTGCTGGGCTGGGTGTCGGTGGGCTTCCTGCTGTTCACCCTGCTCACTTCCAACCCCTTCGAACGCCTGTTTCCGCCGGCCGAGGATGGCCGCGACCTGAACCCGCTGCTGCAGGATCCGGGCATGGTCTTCCATCCGCCGCTGCTGTACATGGGCTACGTCGGCACCTCGGTGGCCTTTGCCTTTGCGGTGGCCGGCCTGCTGGGCGGACGCTTCGATGCCGCCTGGGCCCGCTGGGCGCGCCCCTGGACCACCGTCGCCTGGTGCTTCCTGACCCTGGGCATCGCACTCGGCTCGTTCTGGGCCTACTACGAACTGGGCTGGGGCGGCTGGTGGTTCTGGGATCCGGTCGAAAACGCCTCCTTCATGCCCTGGCTGGTCACCACCGCGCTGCTGCACTCGCTGGCCGTGACCGAAAAGCGCGGCCTGTTCAAGACCTGGACCGTCCTGCTCGCCTTGCTCGCCTTCAGCCTGAGCCTGCTGGGCACCTTCCTCGTGCGCTCGGGTGTCCTGACCTCGGTCCACGCCTTTGCCACCGACCCGAGCCGGGGCGTCTTCATCCTCGCCTTTCTCGGCGTGGTCATCGGCGGGGCGCTGCTGCTCTATGCCTGGCGCGCCCCGGGCATCCGCGGCAATGACCAGAGCTATGCCCTGATCTCGCGCGAGTCGATGCTGCTGGCCAACAACATCCTGCTGCTGGTGGCCACCGCGGCGGTGCTGCTGGGCACGCTCTATCCCCTGGTGCTGGACATTCTGGACAAGGGCAAGATCTCGGTCGGCCCGCCCTACTTCAATGCGGTCTTCTATCCCCTGATGACGCCGCTGCTGTTCCTGATGGCGATCGGTCCGGTCACGCGCTGGCGGCAGGGCAGCCCGCTCGAAGTTGCGCTGCAACTGCGCTGGGCCTTTGCGGTCACGGTGGTCGGCGCCTTCGCGGTGCCCGCCCTGCTGGCCGCCAGCGGCAGCGGACAGGCCTTCCGGCCCCTGACCAGCCTGGGCCTGGGGCTGGCATTCTGGATCGCCGCCTCGGTGCTCCTGACCGCCCTGTCGCTGCTGCGAGGCCATGACGGACGGCTGAGCCTGGCCCGGGCCAGGCTGCATGCGCCCTCGGTCTGGGGCATGCACCTGGCCCATCTGGGCATTGCAGTCTTCGTGTTCGGCGTGACCATGGTCAAGTCCTACGAGACCGAGAAGGAGGTGCGCCTGAGTGTCGGCCAGAGCACCGAGATCGGCACCTACCGCCTGCGCTTTGACAGCCTGGGCCAGACCCGGGGGCCGAACTACGACGCCATCCGCGGCACCTTCACCGTCAGCCGTGGCGCTGACGATCCCGGATTCCGGCTGCAGCCTGAAAAGCGCCTGTATCGGGCCGGCAAACAGGCGATGACCGAGGCCGCCATCCACCGCCACCCGGGCGGCGACGTCTACATGGCGATGGGCGAGGCGATCGGGGACAACACCTGGGCCATCCGCATTGCCTTCAAGCCCTTCATCAACACCATCTGGATCGGTTGCGTGCTGATGGCCCTGGGCGGCCTGTGGGCGGTTGCCGACAAGCGCTACCGCCGTGCCCGGCGCAGCGCCACGGTCGCTGTGGAGGCCTGAGTCATGGGTCGCGTGCTGCGCTTTGCCCTGCCGCTGCTGTTCTTTGCCGGCCTGGGCTGGTTCCTGCTCAAGGGCCTGGACAAGGACCCGCGGGCCCTGCCTTCGGTGCTGATTGACAAGCCGGTGCCGGCCTTCTCGCTGCCGCTGCTCACCGCCGGCCAGTCCGGCCCCGACACCTGGACGCCGGCGCAGATGAAGGGCCAGGTCTGGCTGCTCAATGTCTGGGGCTCCTGGTGCGCCGCCTGCGTGACCGAGCATCCCCTGCTCAATGAACTGGCCCGGGCCAAGGTTCTGCCCCTGGTGGGATTTGCCTGGAAGGATGCGCCGGCCGCCTCGCAGGCCTGGCTCAACAAGCATGGCAACCCTTTTCAGGTGGTGGTGCTGGACCAGCCTGGCCGCAGTGCCATCGATCTGGGCGTCTACGGGGCCCCGGAGAGCTACCTGATCGACAAGCAGGGACGCATCCGTTTCAAGCAGGTCGGCCCCTTCACGGCGGAGATCATCCAGTCACAGCTGCTGCCCCTGGCCCGCAAGCTGGTGGCCGAATGAGGCCAGTCACCCGCCCTCACCGCCCTTCCTCCGAGAACGCGCCCCGCAAAGGATTCCCATGCCCATGACCGACGCTCAAGTACAGGCGCGCTTCCAGGTCCTCGGCGAGGAACTGCGCTGCCTGGTGTGCCAGAACCAGACCCTGGCCGACTCCAACGCCGACCTGGCCCGCGACCTGCGCACCGAGGTCGAGGAGCAGATCCGCGCCGGCAAGAGCGACCAGCAGATCAAGGATTACCTGGTGGCCCGCTATGGCGACTTCGTGCTGTACCGGCCGCAGGTCAAGCGCGAGACCTGGCTGCTGTGGGCCGGCCCCTTCGCCCTGCTCGGCGGCGGCGCACTGGCCTGGGTACTGACGCGCCGTCAGCGCGCCTCATCGCGCGCGGCTGCTGCGGCAGGCGGGCCAGGAAAATCTGCCCGGATGTCGGCCGAGGCCGCCGAAAAACTGCTGCGCGACGATCGCTGAGCAGGCGGAAACGTCAGCGCGCGGCCGACGGCGCCCGCAGACCTGCAATCCGCCAGGCCGCCACCATCACCACCAGGGCCCAGGCACCGGTGAGCCAGCCGGTGGCGCCCCATCCGCCGGTCGTGGTGGCCAGCCAGGCGATGCAGGCCGGTGCCAGCAACTGGCCCAGCCCCGCACCCTGCTGCATGAATCCGACAGTGGTCGCCACCGCCTGGGGCCCCGGTGCCAGGCGATTGCTCAGCTGGAACAGCGTGCCCGGAATGCGCCCGGCCACCGCCGAAAAGACGAGCACCGCCAGGTAACGCAGCGCAAACGCCAGCCCGCCGGCTGCCGAACCCGCCCCGAGGGCGGCCGCCCAGGCCTGCAGGGGGGCGGCAAAGATCAGCCACGCGGTCAGGATCATCACGGCCGAGGCGCCGATCAGGGTGCCCTGCGCGGGAACGCCCCGCTGGGCGCGACGTCCGGCATCGATATTGCCCCAGGCATTGGCGATCACGCCGACAGCGCTGAGCAGGCCGCCCCATTGCGGCGAGATGCCGGCATCGCGGTACACCGTGGGCAGAAAGCCGAACACGCCCATCCACTGCGCGGCATAGAAACCGAACATCGCCGCCAGCAGCCAGGGGCCAGGGCTGCCCAGGGTCTGGCGGGCATTGGCCAGCATCGGGGCGGCAACCCGCGCACCGGCCTGGCCGGCAGCAGTACCGACGCCTCGCCACACCAGCAGGGCCCATAACGCACTCAGGGTACAGGCCACCCACCAGGCGCTGCGCCAGCCGGGCAGGAAGGCGGCCAGCAGCAAGCCCATGCCCATGCCAAAAGGCATGTAGGCGCCCCACCAACCCAGCCAGGCCGAGAGCCGGTCCCCGGCGATGCGCTGGCGCAGCAGGGTCGGCCCCGGCAGCACGGTGAAGATGAAGCCCAGACTCTCCAGGACGCGGGACGCCAGCAGGGCCCGCGGGTCCTGGGACAGGGCCCCCAGGCCACTGCCCAGACTGAGCAGGCACAGGCCCGCCACCATGGCGCGCACATGGCCGAAGCGATCGGTCAGCGCGCCCCCGAACAGGCCGATGCTGCTGGTCGCCAGCTGGATCACCGACAACAGGGTGCTGGCCTGCAGCAGGCTCAGACCGAACTGTGCGGTCAGTTGCGGCAATGCCGCCGGCATCTTGCCGACATGCAGCGCCGCAACGATGCCGGCGCCCACCACGATCAGGGCTGAACGTCTCACTTATTCCATCACTTGCCGGCCATCACTGGCCGTTGAACCGAATCCCGCCGGCCGCTCATCGGGCCCGCCCCCACGGCCTTGTGTGCATCGCCTAAGGTGTGATCCATGACGAGTCCACGCGAAACAATACGCGAGCCCAAGCCCATGATGGCTGCGGGTACTCGACATAGCGTGCCCCCGCGCATGAACACGGGATACGCCTGCCCTACCGCAACTTGCCAGCCAGAAGGAGAGCGGCATTTTGTAAAAGGCAGTGTGAGAGAGAGGTCATACGGCAAGGCCCGCGAAAGACGGGGCTTGAACGGTTCAGTGCCGAGGTACTGAGTCAGGATAGCGGTAAGCCAGGCCTCGGACCTCACCGTCGGGGGCCTGGCGCAACCCCTTTTCACCCCGCCTGCATCGCGCCCCGGATGCTCCGGTCGCGCTCAGCCGATACGCTTCAGATGCTTTCTGAAGTAGGCCTGCCGATCCGCATATTTTTCCGCCCCGACCGAGATGCGCCGCGCATTGTCCGGCGTCAGTTCGCGCACGGCCTTGGCCGGTGCACCCATGATCATCGAGCCGGGCGGAAATTCCTTGCCGCCGGTCACGACCGCGCCAGCAGCCACCAGGCAGCCACTGGCAATCGTCGAGCCGTCCAGCACCACGGCCTGGATGCCGATCAGGGCACCGTCAGCGATCGTGCAGCCATGCAGCATGGCCTGATGCCCGACCGTGACGTTCTTGCCCACCGTCAGCGGAAAGCCGGGGTCGACATGCAGCACCGCGCCCTCCTGGACATTGCTGCCCTCGCCGATGACGATTGGCTCGTTGTCGGCCCGCAGCACGGCACCCGGCCACACGGACGCGCGGGCATGCAGGGTCACCTTGCCGATCACCACCGCCTCCTCGGCCACCCAGGCCTCGGGATGAATATTGGGCACATCGTCGCCCAGTGCATAAATGGCCATCTCGGATCCTTGTGTTGATGTCGTGAATGAATGTTGCCGCTGCCCTTCAGCCGGTCCGCTGCGCCTGCGCCGTGGCGCGGTGGCCAGAGCGCAGGTCAGGCGGCTGGCCCTTGGCTCGGGCCGCCGCGCCGCACGCTCAGGCCACGCGGGCCAGCGAGCGGCGCACCGCCGCCAGGGTATGGGCCAGGTCCTCGTCGGACAGGGCCGACGAAAAGAAGAACGCCTCCACCGGCGAAGGCGGCAGGTAGACGCCTTCCTCGAGCATGAAGTGGTAGAACTGCTTGAAGCGCTCCACGTTCTGGGTCGAGACCTCGGCAAAGCTGTCCGGGGGCGTGGCCCGCATGAAGACGCCGCCCATGGTGCCCAGGCTGCGGGCGCAGAAGTCGATGCCGCGCTCGCGCCTGGCCTCGCGTCCGGCCTCGTTGAGGCCCTCCACTAAGCGCGCGCAGCGGGCGCTCAGGGCGTCGAAAAAGCCTTCGGCGCGGATGAGCTTGAGCGTGGCCAGGCCGGCCGCCATCGCGATCGGATTGCCCGACAGGGTGCCGGCCTGATAGACCGGCCCGAGCGGCGCCATCATGTCCATGATGTGCGCCGGACCGGCCACCGCACCCACGGGCATGCCGCCGCCAATCACCTTGCCGAACACCGACAGGTCGGGCACGACGCCCGAATGTTCCTGGGCCCCGCCCAGGGCGACCCGGAAACCGCTCATCACCTCGTCGAAGATCAGCACGCTGCCATGCTGCGTGCACAGGTCGCGCAACCCTTGCAGGAATCCGGGCTTGGGGGTGATCAGGTTCATGTTGCCGGCAACCGGCTCGACGATCAGGCAGGCCATGTCGCTGCCGTGCTGGTCGAACAAGGCCTTCACCGAAGCCAGGTCATTGAACTGCGCCACCAGGGTGTGCCTGGCCAGGTCTTCGGGCACACCCGCAGAGGTCGGCGTCCCGAAGGCCAGGGCCCCCGAGCCCGCCTTGACCAGCAGGCTGTCGGCGGTACCGTGATAGCAGCCCTCGAACTTGATGATCTTGGTGCGCCGGGTATAGCCGCGCGCCAGGCGCAGCGCCGACATCGCCGCCTCGGTCCCCGAGCTGGTGAAGCGCACCCGCTCGACCTGCGGAAAGATCTCGCACAATTGCTCGGCCAGTTCGGTCTCGAGCAGGTTGGGCGCACCATAGGACAGGCCATTCTCGGCCGCTGCATGAACCCGCGCCAACACGTCGGGGTGGCCATGACCGACGATCATCGGCCCCCAGGAACCCAGAAAATCGATGTAACGCCGGCCCTCGACGTCCCACATGTAGGCGCCCTGCGCACGGGCGATGAAGCGCGGCGTGCCGCCCACGGCGCGGAAGGCGCGTACCGCGGAATTGACGCCGCCGACGAGAACTTTCTGGGCTCTTTGGAATTCCTGGAGATTGCTGGTCATGGTCGCTGTGCTGGTTGGAAGGGACGCGCCCCGCGCCTGAAGGCGGGGCGGCGCCTGCGCAGGCCTCGACGCCCCCCGAGAGGGACGTGCCGGCTGCGCAATCCCCTATTGTCCCGCAAAACCGGTCAGGATGCGGCCGCACGGCCCTCTGGATACATGTGGCGGCGCGACCAGGGCAAGGTCCCGGCCTCGGCGCCCGCCTTGCGACAGACCACCTGGTACAGCGAAATCTCGTCCTGCTCGAAGGCGTGGGCACAGCCGAGCAGGTAGACGCGCCAGATGCGGTAGCGCTTTTCCCCCGCCAGGTCCCTGATCCGTCCGGCCTGGGCCTCGAAGGAAGCCCCCCAGCAGCGCAGGGTCCGGGCGTAGTGGCGACGCAGCGATTCGATGTCCCAGGCTTCCAGCCCGCCTCGCTGCATCGCCTTCAGGACGGTGCCGATGTGGGCCAGTTCCCCACCCGGGAAGACATACTTGGCGATGAAGTCGCCGCCACCGAATGCGGTCTGACCGTCATCGGGATCGGTGCTGGTGATGCCATGATTCAGCGCCACTCCCCCGTCGGCCAGCAGACGGGCCAGCGTCGCGAAATAGTCAGGCAGGTGGGCCACCCCGACATGCTCGAACATGCCGACGCTGGTGATGCGGTCGAAGCTGCCCTGCACGTCGCGATAGTCCTGCAGGCGGATCTCGATACGGTCGGACAGGCCCAGGGCGGCGACCCTGTCCCGGGCCCAGTCATGCTGCTGCTGCGACAGGGTGATGCCGACACAGCGGCACCCCCAATGCATTGCTGCCCGGATCACCAGCGCACCCCAGCCGCAGCCGATGTCGAGCAGGCGATGCCCGGGGCCGGCCCCGATCTTGCGCAGGATATGGTCGAGCTTGAGCACCTGTGCCTGTGCGAGGGTCTCGTTGCCCGATTCGAAGTAGGCGCAGGAGTAGACCATCTCCGGGTCAAGCCAGAGCTGATAGAACGCGTTGGAGACATCGTAGTGATGGGCGATGGCCTCACGGTCATGATGCCGGGCATGCGCGTAACGGTGCGCCACCCGGCCCATCAGCCCTACCGGTTGAATCGCGCGCCTGGCCAGGCGGTGGGCCATCGCGATGATGTCCTCGAGGGCACCCTCGACGTCGATCAGGCCCTCGACATAGGCCTCGCCCAGATGGGCCAGGCTGGGCTCGAGCAGGAACGGCAGGGCTGCGGGCGTGCGCAGGACGAGGCGCACCCTGACCTCGGGCTCGGGCCCCAGCAACCAGTAACGGCCATTCCACAGGTCGATGCGCAAAGGCAGGTCCAGCTCTGGCGCCAACTGCCTGATCCAGCGCTCGATGCGATGCTCGAGCCGCCCGCTGACGAAAGGTTTCAAAGACATCTTGAGCGTCCTTTCCGAAAGTTGCCTGCCTGGCTGCCTGCCCGGGGGTCTGCACTTTCCCCCGATGCCTGCGTTTCCGTTAGTATGTTCCCGCCGTGCGGCCTTGCCAAGGCTCGCGCAGCCTGCCCGGCATGCGGGCAGCATTGACCGATCCCCCTTCCATCCGTGACCCTGCCCCACCCGACCATGTCCATCCTTACGACACGCCGCGACGCCCTGACGGCCTCCGTCCGCCTCGCCGCCCTGCTCAGCCTTCCCCTGGCGCTGGCACCCTCCCAGAGTGCCGCCCAGACGGCGTCCTACCCGAGCCGCCCGATCAAGCTGATCGTCACCTTCCCCACCGGCGGTGCGCCCGACATCCTGGCGCGCATGATTGCCGAGAAAGCCCAGCTCGGACAGCCGGTGATCATCGACAACAAGCCGGGCGCCGGTGGCAACATCGGCGCAGATGTCACTGCCAAGTCGCCTGCCGATGGCTACACCCTGGTGATGGGCACGGTCGGTACGCATTCGATCAATGGCTCGCTGTACGCCAAGATGCCCTATGACATGGTCAAGGACTTTGCACCGGTGACGCTGCTGGCCTCGACACCCAACCTGCTGGTGGTGAACAACAACCTGCCGGTCAAGACGGTGCAGGACCTGATCGTCTACGCCAGGGCCAATCCGGACAAGCTGTCCTTCGGTTCTCCCGGCGTCGGTTCCTCGGTGCACATCTCGGGTGAATTGTTCAAGTCGATGGCGGGCGTCAAGATGACCCATGTGCCCTACAAGGGTCGCCAGTTCGCCATCCCCGATCTGGTCGGGGGCAGCATCCAGCTGATGTTCGACAACATGCCCTCGGCCCTGCCGATGGCCAAGGAAGGCAAGATCCGCGCCGTTGCCCAGACCAGCCTGAAACGCTCGCCCTCGGCCCCCGATGTGCCGACCGTGGCCGAGAGCGGCCTGCCCGGATTCGATGCCACCTCCTGGTTCGCGGTGTTCGCACCGGCCGGCACGCCCAAGGACGTGGTGGCCCGCCTGCACGGCGAGATCGTGCGCATCTTCAAGCTGCCCGACATCATCGAGCGCATGAAGACGCTGGGCCTGGACCCGGTACTGGGCGGCCCCGAGGAACTGGCCCGCTACCAGGCCACCGAGATCGCCAAGTGGGCCAAGGTGATCAAGGAGTCCGGCGCCAAGGCCGAGTAAGGGCGGCCTGCGCCGCCCTCGCCTGCTGACCCGCCGAGCCCAAGCCCCGCATCGTCCCCATGGTGAGCTTCAAACTGCCGCCCAGCCCGCCGCCGCGCAACCCGCTGGTCGTGCCGGCGCTCAAGAAAAAGGCGGGCAAGCACGGCCCCTCACCCGGCGGCGAGCGCAAGCGCGCCAACGATGCCGCCCGCAAGGAAGGCGCCAGCCTGCGCGGCACCGGCAAGAAATCCGACTGACGCAGGACCGCCAGCAGCGTCCTTTCCCATGTTCCTGCCCGCCATCCCTTTCGATATCCGACTGCCGACCCCTGCCCCTGAAAGCCAGCGGCAGCAACGCACCGACCGAAGCGAGTTTACGCAATGAAAATCCTCAAGCACCTGATCAATGGCAAGGCGGTCGATTCCGCCTCGCGCTTCGAGAGCATCAATCCTGCCAACCAGGCCGTGCTGGCCGAAGTGGCCGCCGGCGGCGAAGCCGAGGTGGCACAGGCTGTGGCCGCGGCGAAGCAGGCCTTCCCGGCCTGGGCAGCCACGCCAGCGGCCACCCGCGCCAGACTCATGCGCAAGCTGGGCGAGATCATCAGCAAGAACGTCGATGAGATCTCGGCCAACGAGACCATGGACACCGGCCAGGTGATCAGCCAGACCCGCAAGCAGTTGATCCCGCGCTCGGCCGACAACTTCTCCTACTTTGCCGAGATGTGCACCCGGGTCGATGGCCACACCTATCCCACCGAAACGCACCTGAACTACACCTTGTTCCATCCGGTGGGCGTCTGCGCGCTGATCAGCCCCTGGAACGTTCCCTTCATGACCAGCACCTGGAAGACCGCGCCCTGCCTGGCGCTGGGCAATACCGCGGTGCTCAAGATGAGCGAACTGTCGCCGATCACCGCCTCGATGCTGGGCGAGATGGCCCTGGAGGCCGGCATCCCGCCAGGCGTGCTCAATGTCGTGCACGGCTTTGGCAAGGAGGCGGGCGAGGCATTGATCAAGCATCCCGATGTGCGTGCCGTCTCGTTCACCGGTTCGACCGCCACCGGCAACCGCATCGTGCAGCAGGCCGGCCTGAAGAAATTCTCGATGGAGCTGGGCGGCAAGTCTCCCTTCATCATCTTTGCCGATGCCGACCTGGAGCGCGCGCTCGATGCCGCCGTCTTCATGATCTTCTCCAACAACGGCGAGCGCTGCACCGCCGGTTCACGCATCCTGGTGCAGCAATCGGTCTATGCCGACTTCGTGCAAAAGTTCGTGGCCCGCGCCAGGAAGATCAGTGTCGGCGACCCGATGCTCGAGTCGACCATCATCGGTCCGATGATCTCCAGGAATCATCTGGCCAAGGTGCGCGGCTACATCGAACTGGGCCAGAAGGAAGGCGCGCAACTGCTGTGCGGCGGGCTCGAGGCGCAAGGCCTGCCGGCCGACATGGCGCAGGGCAATTTCGTGCCGGCCACCGTGTTTGCCGATGTCGACAACCGCATGCAGATCGCCCAGGACGAGATCTTCGGACCGGTCGCCTGCCTGATTCCCTTCAAGGACGAAGCAGAGGCGATCCGACTGGCCAATGACATCAAGTACGGCCTGTCCAGCTACGTCTGGACCGAGAACATCGGCAAGGCCCATCGTGTGGCTGCCGCGGTCGAAGCCGGCATGTGCTTTGTCAACTCGCAGAATGTGCGCGACCTGCGCCAGCCCTTTGGCGGCGTCAAGGCCTCGGGCACCGGCCGCGAGGGCGGCACCTGGAGCTTCGAGGTGTTCTGCGAGCCCAAGAACATCGCCGTGTCGATCCAGCCGCACCACATTCCCCACTGGGGCGTATGAGAACCCTGCCCGCCTGGCTTGCCCTGCTCGGCCTGTTGAGCCTTGCGCCACCGGTGATGGCGCAAGCGCCACGGGCGGCTGGTGCTGCCAGCCCCTTCCTGGCCGAGCGCCTGCTCGACGTGCCCTTGATCCACGCTGGCCTGCATGGGAGCCTTGGACCCAACATCCAGGGTCCCTCGCTGATCCGCGTGCCCGACTGGGTGCCCAATCCCCTGGGCAAGTATTACCTCTACTTTGCCGATCACAAGGGCGCCTGGATTCGACTGGCCTATGCCGATGCCCTGACCGGTCCCTGGCGCATTCATGCACCCGGCAGCCTGCAGTTGAAGGACTCCGGTTTTCCGCTCGACAAGCCGCATATCAGCCCGGAACAGATGAAGGGCTTCGAGGAACGCATCAAGGCCTCGGGCGTACGCTTTTCTCATGACCTGATGACCGAACTGACCAGCCCGCACATCGCCTCGCCCGATGTACATATCGATCACGAGCGTCGTGAAATCATCATGTACTTTCATGGCCTGCATGCCCCGATGAACCAGTTCACGCGCGTGGCGCGCTCGTCCAATGGCATCGACTTCCAGGGCCAGGGCGAATCGCTCGGACCGTCGTACTTCCGGGTCTTCCGGCATGGGGGCTGGCACTACGCCCTGGCCATGCCAGGAGTGCTGTTGCGCTCGCGCGACGGGCTAAGCGGGTTCGAGCGCGGACCCACGCTGTTCAACCGCAACATGCGGCACTCGGCTGTTCTGCTGCGGGGCCAGAGCCTGTGGGTTTTCTGGACTCAGGTGGGCGATGCGCCGGAGCGGATCCTGGTCAGCCGCATCGACCTGCGCGGGGACTGGATGGGCTGGAAGGATGAGCAGCCCCACGAGATCCTGCGGCCCGAACGACCCTGGGAAGGGGCCTTGGCCCCCGTCGAGCCTTCGGTGCGCAGTTCAGCCTATGGCCTGGTCAATCAGTTGCGCGACCCGGCCATATTCGAGGAGGACGGGACCACCTACCTGCTGTACGCCTTCGGCGGCGAGAGCGGCATCGCCGTGGCCCGGTTGCGGGAATCAGCCTCGGGCGGTGCCCGCTGACGAGGCAGGGGCCAGTATCAGCCCAGCGACGACAGGAATTGGCGCAACTCCGGTGTCTGCGGGCTGCCAAACAAGGTCTCGGGCGACCCCATTTCATGCACCCGACCCTGGTGCATGAAGATCACCCGGTCACTGACCTTGCGCGCGAAGCCCATCTCGTGCGTGACCATCAGCAAGGTCATGCCCTCGTCGGCCAGGGCCTCGACCACGCGCAGGACCTCACCCACCAGTTCCGGGTCGAGCGCCGAGGTGATCTCGTCGCACAACAGCACCGCGGGTGCCATCGCCAGCGCGCGGGCAATCGCGACCCGCTGCTGCTGACCGCCCGAGAGCTGGTCCGGCATGGCCTCGAACTTTTCCGACAGGCCCACCTTCGCCAGCAGCACACGGGCCTGTTCCGCCATGGCAGCGGCCTCGACCTTCTTGACCAGGGTCGGGGCCAGCATGATGTTGCGACCCACGCTCAGGTGCGGAAACAGGTTGAAACTCTGGAAAATCATGCCGACCTGCTGACGCAACTGACGCATCGCCTCGGCATCTTCGTGCCGCAAGGCCCGGCCATCGACCTTGACGCTGCCGGCCTGGAAGGTCTCGAGGCCGTTGATGCAACGAAGCAGCGTCGACTTGCCGGAACCACTCTTGCCGATGATGGCAATGACCTCGCCCTTGTCCACTTGCAGGTCGATGCCCTTGAGCACCTCGTTGCTGCCAAAGGACTTGCGCAGGCCCTGGATCTCAACGATGGGCGACATTCAGTTTCCTCTCCAGGTTGCGGGCATACAGACTGACCGGGAAGCACAGCGCAAAGTACAACAGGGCAACACAGCTGTAGACCGCGAAGGGTTTGAAGGTAGCATTGGCGATCATGGTGCCCGCCTTGGTCAGTTCGATGAAACCGATCACCGAGGCCAGGGCCGTCCCCTTGATCACCTGCACCAGGAAACCGACCGTCGGGGCCACCGCAATGCGACCGGCCTGAGGCAGGATCACATGACGCAACTGCTCGCGGAAATTCATCGCCAGGCTCCTGGCCGCTTCCCACTGTCCGCGCGGCACGGCCTCGACGCAGCCGCGCCAGATCTCGGTGAGAAAGGCGCTGGTGTAGAGCGTGAGCGCCAGCGCCGCCGAGGTCCAGGCCGAGGTCTTGATGCCGAACAAGGCCAGCCCGAAATAGGCCAGGAACAATTGCATCAGCAAGGGGGTGCCCTGGAACAACTGCACATAGCCCGCCACCGCCCGCTCGGCCCAGGGCTTGCGGCTCAGACGCAGCACCAGCAGCAGCAAGCCGGCCAGGCCACCTCCGACAAAGGCGATCAGCGACAGCAGCACCGTCCAGCGGGCCGCCAGCAACAGGTTTCGGAAAATGTCCCAGACACTGAAGTCGACCATGCCTGCCCCTTCAGCGTCCGAACAGGAAACGGGGACCGAACCAGTTCAGGAAGCGCCGCACCGCCACCGACAGCAGCAGGTACAGCGCGGTGGCGACCAGGAAGGCTTCAAAGGCGCGGAAGTTGCGGCTCTGGATCAGGTTGGCGGCAAAGCTCAGTTCCTCGGTGGAGATCTGACCGCACACCGCCGAACCCAGCATCACGATGATGATCTGCGACACCAGGGCCGGCCAGACCTTGCGCAGCGCCGGCGGCAAGACCACGCGCGTGAAGATCTGGCGGGGACTGAGGGCCAGGCTTTGCGCCGCCTCGATCTGGCCGCGCGGGGTCGCCTCGATGCCGGCGCGGATGATCTCGGTGGCATAGGCCCCCAGGTTGATCACCATCGCGATGACCGAGGCAAGCTCCGGGGTCAGGCGCACGCCGGCAGCCGGCAGGCCGAAGAACACGAAGAACAGCTGCACGATGAAGGGCGTGTTGCGGATCATCTCCACATAGCTGCCGGCCAGCGCCTTCATCCAGGAGGTGCCATGCACCCGGGCCCAGGCGCAACTGATGCCCACCAGCACCCCGATCAGGGCGCTGACCGCGGTCAGTCCCAGCGTCCAGGCCACGCCCCGCAGCAGCAGGGGCCATTGCGACAGGACGGCCAGGAAATCGAACTGGACCATCAGTTCGGCAGGTCGCCCGCCGGACGGCCCAGCCACTTCATGGCCATGCGGTCCAGGTCCCCCGACTTCCTGCCTTCGGCAATGATCTCGTTGACCTTCAGGCGCAGCTTGTCCTCGCCCTTGCCCACGCCGATGAAGTTGGGACTGTCCTTGAGCAGCAGCTTGTACTCGGCGCCCAGATTGGGATTGCGCGCCATCATGTTGCCGGCCACCGATGCGCCGGTGGCCAGCAGGTTGACCTGACCCGACACGAAGGCCGCCACGGTGGCGTTGTTGTCCTCGAAGCGCTTGACGTCCGCGCCTGCAGGTGCCACCTTGGCCAGTTCCTGATCCTCCATCGCGCCGCGCGTCACGGCGATGGTCTTGCCAGCCAGGTCGGCAAAGCTCTTGATCGGCTGGCTCTTGAGGCCGAACACCGCCTGGAAGAACGGCGAATACGCGGCAGTAAAGTCGATGACCTTTTCGCGCTCCGGATTCTTGCCCAGGGTCGAGATCACCAGGTCAGCCTTGCGCGTCTGCAGGTAGGCGATGCGGTTGGCGCTGGTGACCGGCACCAGTTCGATCGCCACCCCCAGCTTGGCGGCGATGTAGTTGGCCATGTCGATGTCCAGGCCCTGCGGCTTGAGGTCGGTGCCCACGAAGCCATAGGGCGGAAAGTCGGTGGGGATCGCGATGGTGATCTTGCGCGCCTTGAGCACCTCGTCGAGTACCGTCTGGGCCTGGGCTGGCGCGTTCAATGTCAGGGCGCCGAACAACGAGAAGGACATGGCCAGAAAGGCTGCGGCACGTACAAGGGCACGCAGGGTGGTTCGTTTGCTGGAATGCATGAAGAAGGTCTCCTGATGGCGGGTAATTTCCGTGGCCGGAACTCAGCAAAAAACATGCCGCCCCAAAAAAGGGCAAGGCCGGCCGACATTATGACGAGGGGCGCGCCTGCCTCAGGTTCCACAGTTCGTTCAGCGCGATCGCCCCCAGCACCATCGCACCACCGATGAGTGTGGTGGCCGAGGGCCGCTCCGCGGTGAACAGCATCGACAGGCTGATACCGAAGATCACCTCGAGCAGGGACAGCAGCGACATCTCGGGCGCCGGCAGGTACTTGGCCGCCACCACGCAGATCGCGCAGGGAATGCCCAGTTGCACCACGCCGAGCAGGGCCAGCAGGCCGACATCGTGAAGGCTCGACTTGAGCGGCCAGGCCAGCACCAGGGTCAGCAGTCCCGAGATCACGGCACCGATGAGGACGGCCGAGATGAAGTCCACACCCTTGCCCATGCGCTCGAGCAGGTTCCAGTTCAGCGCCGCTGCCAGGGGAATGCCCAGGGCCACCAGCACGCCGACCCAGTGGCGCCCCGACAAGGCTTGGGCATCGAGGATGAACATGACCGCCACGCCGGCCGCAGCCATCAGGATCACGCCCCAAAGGCGCAGCCCTACCTTGCGCCCCAGCCACCACCAGGACAGCAGCGCCGTGAAGATCGGACCGACGCTTTGCACCACCAGCACATTGGCCACGGTGGTCAGCGACAGCGCGATCATGAAGCAGCAGAACATCACCGACCAGCACAGGCCGGCAATCCATACCGCCTTGCCCGAGCGCAGCGCATCGATCAGGCGTTGCTCGCGATGGATGAAGGGCCACAGCACCAGGATCGTGAGGGCGGCAAAGAAGCTGCGGATGGCGGTGATCTCGAAGCCTTCGGCGCTGTCCAGCTTGCGCGTCACCATGCCGGCAATGCTCCACATCAGGGTGGCGGCCAGCATCATCCACAAGGCCTTGCGATGCTGGGCGGGGGTCGTCAGGCTCATGCGGAAACAGGCTCCAGTCGGACGGCGCAGTATTTGAATTCGGGAATCTTGCCGAAGGGATCAAGCGCCGGATTGGTCAAAAGGTTGGCGGCAGCCTCTGCAAAGGCAAAGGGCATGAAGACCTGGCCCGGCGAAACGCCCTCGTCACAACGCGTCCGCAGGGTGACCGCGCCACGCCGCGAGCGTACCCGCACCGGGTCGCCCGGCTGCAGGCCGAGGGCCTGCAATTGCGCGCTGCACAGGCTGACCACCGGCTCGGGCTCGAGGGCCGACAGCACCGAGGCCGGGCGCGTCATGGCGCCGGTATGCCAGTGCTCGAGCTGTCTTCCGGTGATCAGCACCAGCGGGTACTCGGCATCGGGCGGCTCATTGGCACGGATCAGGCCTGCCGGCTTCAGATGCGCACGGCCATCGGCGGTGGCAAAGCGCTCGGCGAATTCAACCGACTCGCCCGGGCTTTGTTCGTCGTGGCAGGGGTAGGTCACGCTGCCTTCGCGCTGCAGCCGCCGCCAGCTGATGCCCCGGATCGAGTCCATGCCGCGGCGCATCTCCTCGAAGACCTCGCCCGGATCCTCGTAGTGCCAGTCCAGGCCCATCTGCCTTGCCATCTGGTTGATGATCCACAAGTCTTGGCGGGCCTCACCCGGCGGCGCTACGGCCTGCCGCGCCAGCTGGACCATGCGGTCGGTGTTCGTGAAGCTGCCGCTCTTTTCAGGAAAGGCACTGGCCGGCAGGATGATGTCGGCCAGGTAGGCGGTCTCGGTCGGGAAGATGTCCTGAACCACCAGGCAGTCGAGGCTGGCCAGCGCACGGCGGGCATGGTGCAGGTCGGGATCGGACATCGCCGGGTTCTCGCCCATGATGTACATGCCGCGGATGTCGCCGCGATCGATGGCATCGAGAATCTCGACCACGGTCAGGCCCGGCTGGTTCGACAGGCCGCCCTCGGGCAGGTCCCAGAGCTTCTCGAAGCGCAGGGTTGCGGGGGTCTGCGCGACACGCTGATAATCGGGCAGGAACATCGGAATCAGGCCGGCATCCGAGGCCCCCTGCACATTGTTCTGGCCACGCAGCGGATGCAGGCCGGTGCCGGGACGCCCGATCTGGCCGGTGATCATTGCCAATGCGATCAGGCAGCGCGCGTTGTCGGTGCCATGCACATGCTGCGACACCCCCATGCCCCACAGGATCATCGAGGCCCGGCTGGTGGCATACAGCCGCGCGGCCTGGCGGATGGTGGCGGCATCGATACCGCACACCGGCGCCATCGCCTCCGGGCTGAAAGACCGCACCTGGGATTCGAGGGCGGCAAAGTCGCTCACCCTTGCCGCGATGAAGGCCTTGTCGGTCAGCCCTTCCTCAATGATGGTGTACAGCATCGCATTGAGCAGGGCCACATCGGTATCAGGCTTGAACTGCAGCATCAGCTCGGCATGGCGCGCCAGTTCCGTGCGGCGCGGATCAGCCAGGATCAGGCGGGTGCCGCGCCTGATCGCGTTCTTGATCCAGGTGGCAGCCACCGGATGATTCACGGTGGGATTGGCGCCGATCACGATCACCACCTCGGCCAGGGCCACGTCGGACACCTGGTTCGACACGGCCGCCGAGCCTACCCCCTCGAGCAGGGCCGCCACCGAGGAGGCATGGCACAGCCGCGTGCAGTGATCGACATTGTTGCTGCCAAAGCCGACCCGAACCAGCTTCTGGAACAGGTAGGCCTCCTCGTTGCTGCCCTTGGCTGAGCCGAAGCCGGCCAGCGCCGTCTTGCCCTGGCCGTCGCGGATCGCGCGCAGACGCTGACCGGCCAGCGCCAAGGCCTCCTCCCAGCTGGCTTCCCGGAACTGCTCGCGCCAGTCTGCGGGGACCTTGCCGAAGTCGGGATGCTTGGCCATGCCCGGCTTGCGGATCAGTGGCCGGGTCAGGCGCTGCGGGCTCATCGCGTAGTCGAAACCAAAACGGCCCTTGACGCAGAGCCGGCCGTGATTGGCCGGACCATCGCGTCCCTCGACAAAGGCAATGCGCTCGCCCTGAACCTGGTAGGTCAGCTGACAGCCGACCCCGCAGAACGGGCACAGCGAGTCGACCGCACGCAGCGCGGGTGCCGCGATGGCGCCGGCTGCAACGGCGCCGGCACCAGCTGCCACAGCGCCTGCGGCGGCCACCGACGCGCCGGCCTGCGCTGCCGCCGGCTGCGCGCGCGCGGTCATCTTGGGCATCAGGGCGCCGGTCGGGCAGGCCTGCACACACTCACCGCAGGCCACACAGGAGGACGCGCCCATCGCATCGCCCTGGTCGAACACGATCGCCGCATGCTCGCCACGCCAGGCCAGGCCGATGACATCGTTGACCTGCTCTTCGCGGCAGGCCCGCACACAGCGCGTGCACTGGATGCAGGCCTCCAGGTTGACCGCCATGGCCGGGTGGCTCAGGTCGGGCGCCGGTTGCGATCGGGCCGGAAAACGCGACTGCGTCAGCCCCAGGTGGCGCGCCCAGTGCAGCAACTCGGAATCACCCATACCGGTGCCTTCGCGATGCTGGTTGGCGCCGGCCGCAGGCGCATCGGCCAGCAGCAATTCGATCACGCCCTGCTGGGCCTTGCGCGCCCGCGGGGAGGCCGCCTTGACCTGCTGGCCCGGCGCCGGCGCGCGACAGCACGAGGGTGCCAGGACGCGCTCGCCATCGATCTCGACCATGCAGGCCCGGCAATTGCCCTCTGCCCGCAAGCCTTCCTTGAAACACAGGTGCGGGATCTGAACACCGTGACGAAGGGCGGCCTGCAGGATGCTCTCGCCGTCACGGGCCTCAAGCCGCTGGCCATCCAGGATGAATTCAAGCGCGGACATCAGGCCAGTTCCTCGGGAAAGTAACGCATCACCGACAACAGCGGGTTCGGCGCTGCCTGGCCCAGGCCGCAGATCGAGGCATCCATCATCACCTGCGACAGGTCCTGCAATAGGGGCTGGTCCCAGCGCGGGGCTGCCATCAGGGTGGCGGCCTTGGCGGTACCGGCACGACAAGGGGTGCACTGGCCACAGGACTCGTCCCGGAAAAACCCCATCAGGTTGAGCGCGGCATCGCGGGCCTTGTCTGCCTGCGACAGCACCACGATCGCGGCCGAGCCGATGAAGGCGCCGTGGGCTTGCAGGGTATCGAAGTCGAGCGGCTCATCGGCCAGCGAGGCGGGCAAGATGCCGCCCGAGGCCCCGCCGGGCAGGTAGGCATACAACTCGTGGCCCGGCTGCATGCCGCCGCAGTACTCGTCCACCAGTTCGCGCAGGCTGATGCCAGCCGGTGCCAGCTTCACGCCGGGCTCGCGCACACGGCCCGACACCGAGAAGCTGCGCAGGCCCTGGCGGCCACGACGGCCGTGGCTGGCGAACCAGGACGCCCCCCGGGCAAAGATCTCGGGCAGCCAGTACAAGGTCTCGACGTTGTGGGCCAGCGTCGGCCGCCCGAACAGGCCGCGCTCGGCAATATAGGGGGGGCGCAGGCGCGGCATGCCGCGCTTGCCCTCGAGGGATTCGATCAGGGCGCTTTCCTCGCCGCAGATGTAGGCCCCGGCACCACGACGCAGTACCAGGGTCGGCAAGGGCCCGAGTCGGGCCTGATGGCGGGCCTGCCACCAGGCCTGCAGCGCCGCCATCTCGCGCGTCAGCAGGTGGCGGATGCCGGCGTATTCGTCACGCAGGTAGAAGTAGCAGGCATCGACCTGGACCGCCCAGGCAGCCATCAGCAGGCCCTCGAGCACGCGATGCGGTTCACGCTCGAGGTAGTGGCGGTCCTTGAAGGTGCCCACTTCGCCCTCATCGCCATTGATGACCATCAGGCGCGGGCCTGCCTGTGCGGCAACGATGCGCCATTTGCGGCCGGCCGGAAAGCCCGCTCCCCCGAGGCCGCGCAGGCCCGAGGCCTCGAGCGCGCGGAACAGGGGTTCGCGGTCACGCGCCAGCCCGGGGTCCTGCATCCAGGCCAGCAACTGGCCATAGGCGCCCGCGGCAAGCGCTTCATCGAGCGACCGGCCCGCCGGCATCGCGGCCAGCGCCAGCCCCGGCTGCGACAAGGCTTGCCGGGCCAGCGCGAGCACTGCAGCGGGCTGCGCCTGCACCACCGGGTTCTGGCCCACCACCGCCACCGGCGCCTGGTCACAGCGGCCAACGCAGGGAACCGCCTGCACACGGATCTGCGCTCCGGCCTCGCGGGAAAGGGTCTCGAGCAAGGCCCTGGCGCCGTTCATGTGGCAGGACTGGGACTCGCAGACCCGGACCGTCAGGGCCGGCGGTGGCTCGGCCCCCTCGGGCAGCGGGTCGAAATGATGATAGAAGCTGGCCACCTCGAAGACTTCCGCCTGCGACAGGCGCATCAGGTCGGCCAGGGCCGCCAGCCAGGCAGCCGGCAGATGGCCCTTCTCATCCTGGACCAGATGCAGGTACTCGATCAGGGCATCGCGCGGGTAAGGCGGGTGATGGCCGGCACGACCGAGCAACAGGCCTAGCTCGTCCCTGACACTGGCATCGACCGGCCGTCCCTTGCCATGCGCGCGCCGCTGCCAGTGAATCGGCTGCGCAGCAGGCGAGGCGATATCGGCGCGGGTGTCGGGACTTTCGGGCAATGGCATTCGGTTAATTTACAGTACGGGTCTCGCAGTTTAATGCCGGCGCCAAGACCGACTGCCCTCACCCTTTCCGGATTGATCCCATGACGCACCGACCTGAACCGCTCCGCACCGCTGCCATGCCGTCTCTCGCCGGCCGCGCCCGCCGGGCCTGCGCGGTCGCGATGCTCGGCCTGTGCGCCGGGCTGGCAGCGCCGCTGGCACTGGCGATGGGCCCGGCGGCAGTGCCGGCCGGCGTCACGCCGGCAACGACTCCAGCGGCAACTGCCGTGGCGTCCGCTCCCGCCGCCCTGCCCGCAGGCATGAGCCTGGTAACGCGCACCGAGGGCATCACCGAGTATCGCCTGGCCAACGGGCTGCAATTGCTGGTCTTTCCCGAGACCTCCAAGGCCGTCACCATCGTCAACATGACAGTGCGGGTCGGCTCGCGCCACGAAACCACCGGCCAGACCGGCGTGGCCCACCTGCTCGAGCACCTGCTGTTCAAGGGCACGGCCCGCAATCCGGCGCCCTGGGCCGAGTTCACGCGTCGCGGCCTGCGCGCCAATGGCACCACCAATGTCGACCGCACCAATTACTACGCCTCGTTCACGCCCAACGACGAGAACATGGACTGGTATGTCGACTGGCTGGCCGATGCGCTGATGTCCTCGAAGATCGCCAAGTCCGATCTGGATTCCGAGATGACGGTGGTGCGCAACGAGATGGAGCGCGGGGAGAACGATCCAGGCCGGGTGCTCAGCCAGCGCATGCGCGCCGCCGCCTTCGGCTTTCATGCCTATGGCCGCCCGACCATCGGCGCCCGCTCCGATGTCGAATCGGTGCCGATCGAAGCCATCCAGCAGTTCTATCGCCAGTACTATCGGCCCGACAACACCACCCTGATCATTTCCGGCCAGTTCGACCTGGCGCGCACGCTGCAGCTGGTGGCCCGCCCCTTTGGCCCGCTCAAGGCGCCCGCCAGTGCCATCCCGCAGCCCTGGACCACCGAGCCGCTGCAGGACGGCGAACGCGAGGTCACCTTGCGGCGGGCCACCGGTACCCCCTCCACCACCGTCATGTATCGCGTGCCGCGGGCGGCCCATCCCGACTCGGTGGCCCTGAGCCTCGCCGAATCGGCGCTGTCCGACGGCCCCAGTTCGCGCCTTTACAAGCGACTGGTGGAAACCAATCTGGCCACCGAGGTCGGTGGCTGGAACGGCTGGTACTTCGATCCAGGCACCGCCAGCTTTGCGGCTGACGGGCTCAAGAATGAAGACCTCCCCAAACTGCGCGACACCCTGATCAAGACCGTCGAGGGCGTCGACCAGGAGCCGATCACCCAGGCCGAATTCGATCGCGCCAAGTCCACCTACCTGCAGGCCTGGAAGCAGGGCTTCGACAATCCCGACACCATCGGCCTGCAACTGACCGAGTTCGTGGCCATGGGTGACTGGCGCCTGATGTTCATCCAGCGCGACCGTGCCGAGCGCATGACACTGGCCGATGTCAATCGGGCCGCCAAGGCCTACTTCGTGCGCGACAACCGTACCGTCGGCATGTACTACCCGGCCGAGCCGACGCGGCGTGCCGTCGATACCGGCCAGTTCGACATCGCCCGGGCAGTGGCCGAATTCAAGCCACGCGACAGCGCCCAGGCTGCCGAGCAATTCCGCTACACCCTGGCCAACATCGAGGCCCGCACCCTGCGCGGCCAGCTCGCCAACGGCTTACGCTACGCGCTGGTGCCCAAGGCCACGCGCGGCAATACGGTGACGTTGCTGGCCAACTTCCGCTTTGGCGATGCCGACAGCCTGCGCGGTCGCGCCATGGCGGCCAGTTTTGCCGGCGACCTGCTCGACGAGGGCACCACACGCACCAGCAAGGAAGAGCTGCGCGACCGCTTCCTGGCCCTCAAGTCGCAGGCCACCTTCGGTGGCAGTGCAATCGGTGCCAACTTTAGCCTCAAGAGCGAGAAGGACACCGTCTACGAGGCCCTGGCCCTGGCTGCCGAAGCCATGCGAAGCCCTGCCTTCGAGGCCAAGGAAATCGAGCGCCAGCGCGCGGCCCGACTGCAGCAACTGGCCTCGGACCGCAAGGACCCGGAGGACCAGCTGGCCAATGCGCTGGCCCGCAACGAGGGCCCGTATCCCGCCGATCATCCCTACTACACGCCCACCTTCGATGAAAGCGAACAACGGATCAAGGCCGTGACCCGCGAGCAGATCCAGGCCTTCCATCGCGACTTCTATGGCGCGAGCCATGCCGAGGTGGTGGTCGTCGGAGACTTCGATCCCAAGGCCATGGTGCAGGCCCTGGAGAAGCATTTCGGCGACTGGCGCTCGCCGCGCCCCTACCGGCGCGTCGCCACCATCGCCAAGCCCAACCAGCCCCGCCTGTTCCAGTTCGAGGGGCCCGATCAGGCCAATGCCAACTTCAGCGCCAGCCTGACCATCCCTGTGACCGTGCGCGATCCCGACTATCCGGTGCTCACCGTGGCCAATGCGATGCTCGGCTCGGGCGGCAACTCGCGGCTGTGGCGCCGCATCCGCGAAAAGGATGGCCTGAGCTACTCGGTCGGGGCCTATGTCCGATGGGCCAACTTCGACCCCAATTCCACCTGGTCGACGGTTGCCAGCTTTGCGGCACCGGTGCGCGACAAGGTGGTGGCGGCCTGGCGCGAAGAGATGCGGCGGGCCCTGAAGGACGGCTTCACCGAGCAGGAGCTGGCCGATGCGCGGCAAGCAGTGCTGCGCAGCCGGCTGGCCGCGCGCTCGCAGGACAGTGGCGTTGCCGGCCTGCTGGCAGCAATGCTGCAGATCGGGCTGACCGCCGACGAGATCGAACGCGTCGACCAGGCCATTGCCAACGTCACCCTCGAACAGGCCAACGCGGCCCTGCGCCGATACATCGACATCGACAAGGCGGTACTCGGCTTTTCCGGCAATTTTGGCGGCAAGACCCTGGCACCCTGAGTCCCCCATGAGCACCTCCCCTTATTTTTCCGGCGAACACGAACAAATCCGCGACAGCCTGCGCCGCTTCATCGATGAGCAGGTGCGGCCCCATGGCGATGCCTGGGAAACACAAGGCATGGTGCCGCGCGAGGTGCTGCGCCAGATGGGCAGCCTCGGTTTCCTTGGCATGGGCTATTCGCCCGAGTACGGCGGCTCGGGCCTGGATACCCTGGCCAATGTCGTGCTGGCCGAGGAACTGGGCCGCTCCACCTACGGCGGCTTCGAGGTCACGGTGCTGGTCCATACCGACATGGCCTCACCGCACCTGCATCATGCCGGCAATGCCGAACAGAAGGCGCGCTGGATGCCTGACATCATCGCCGGGCGCCGTATCTGCGCGGTCGCGATGACCGAGGCCGATGCCGGGTCTGACCTCGCCTCGATGCGCACCACGGCCCGGCGCAGCGCCGGCGGCTGGGTGCTCAATGGCAGCAAGATGTTCATCACCAATGGCGTGCATGGCGACCTGTACTTCGTTGCCGCCAAGACCGGCGAGGCGGGCCGCAATCACCAGATCTCGATGTTCGCGATCGAAAAAGGCGCGCCCGGCTTCAAGGTCGCGCGCCCGCTCCACAAGACCGGCTGGCTGAGCAGCGACACCGCCGAGTTGCACTTCGAGGACTGCTTCGTTCCCGAGGACCAGCTCATCGGCGAGTAGCACCGCGGCTTTTACGCCCTGGTCAAGAATTTGCAGAACGAGCGCCTGGTACTGGGCGCGATGATGGTGGGCGCCGCCAGCCAGGCCATCGCTCTAACGCTGGACTGGGTCAAGCAGCGCAAGGCCTTTGGCGCCACGCTCTGGGACAAGCAGGGCATCCGGCAACGGCTGGCCATGCGGGTGGCCCAGGTCGAAGCGGCACGTGCGCTGATCTACCAGACCGCCTGGCGCGACAGCCGCGGCGAGACTGTGGTCAAGGAGGTATCGATGATCAAGGCCCTGTGCGGTGAACTGGTCAACGATGTCACCTATGACTGCGTGCAGTTTCACGGCGGCATGGGCTTCATCCGCGAGACCGCCGTCGAGCGCATGGCGCGTGACGCCCGCGTGCAGGCCATCGGCGGCGGTGCCACCGAGGTGATGCTCGAGGAAATCGCCAAGCGCCTGTAAAGGGGGCCCGTAAAAACGGCGCGCCGGTTTGCCGATTCCGGGACAGGCTCCTACCATGGCTGCAACGCTTCAAGGAGTCTGCGCCATGACCGATCGCCGCCAGTTGATGACCGCCTCCCTGGCCTGTGCCGCCGGCAGCCTGATGCCCGCGGGCATGTCTCATGCCCAGGAGCCGCCCATCGCCGAGACCACGGCAGGCAAGGTACGGGGCCAACGGGATCGCGACATCCGGATCTTCAAGGGCATCCCCTATGCACGCGCCGAACGTTTCCGGGCGCCGCAGCCGGCCAGCCCCTGGAGCGGCGTGCGCGACGCCCAGGCCTTCGGTCCGATGTCGCCGCAATCGCGGGGCGGCGTCGGTTCGCTGTTTGCCTCCTGGACCTTCGACAAGGACATGAGCGAAGACTGCCAGTTGCTCAACATCTGGACCCCGGGCCTGCGCGATGGCGTCAAGCGGCCGGTCATGGTCTGGCTGCATGGCGGCGATTTCAGTTCGCTGTCGGGCTCGCGCAATGTATTCGATGGCACGCGCCTGTGCCGCAAGGGCGATGTGGTGGTGGTCACGCTCAACCATCGCCTGAACCTGTTCGGCTACCTGCACCTGGCAGAGCTGGCGCCGGGTTTTCCGGATGCGGCCAATGCCGGCATGCTCGACATCATCGCGGCCCTGCAATGGGTCAAGGCCAACATCGCAGAATTTGGCGGCGACGCCGGCAATGTCACGATCTTCGGCCAATCCGGCGGCGGGGCCAAGGTCACCACCCTGATGGCGATGCCGGCGGCCCAGGGGCTGTATCACAAGGCCATCGTGCAAAGCGGCTCGTACTACCTGCAGGCCATGGACGCCGCTGCGGGAACGCGCCAGACCCTGGCCCTGCTCGAGGCCCTCGACATGAAGGCGGGCGATGCCGCCACCCTGGCATCACTGCCGGTGGCGCGACTGGTCGAGGGCCTGGCCAAGGCCATGCGCGGCCCCGCCAAGGCCAACTATCGGCCCGTCGTCGAGGGTCGCCACCTGCCGGCTGGCCCCTGGTCACCGCAGGCCCCGACCTTGTCAGCTGGCATCCCTCTGATGGTCGGCACCACGGCCACCGAGATGACCCTGCTTACTGGCAGTCGCGATGCCAGCGCCTTCACGCTCGATGACGCGGCCTTGCGCCAACGCATGGCGGCCTGGTTCCGCCCCGAGGACTTCGACAAGGTCATCGCCACCTTCCGGCAATCCCGCCCGAAGGCCACGCCTTCCGACCTGTTCTTCGCCATCGACACCGACAAGTTCACCCGCGAAGGTGCCTGGCAGCAGGCCGAGCGCAAATGGGCCCTGCAGGCGGCGCCCGCCTGGCTGTATGAACTGGACTGGGTGACGCCGGTCGATGGCGGCAAATGGGGCTCGCCCCATTCGCTGGACCTGGCCATGGTCTTCGACAATGTGGCGCTATCGGCCTCGATGGTAGGCACGGGACCTGCGGCCCAGCGCGTAGCCGACCAGATGAGCGCCGCCTGGCTGGCCTTCGCGCGTACCGGGCGCCCCGACACCCCCCTGACACCGTCCTGGCCCGCCTACGACACGACGCGACGCGCCACCATGGTCTTTGACGAGCAGTCGCGCGTGATCGACGATTTCAGGGGCGAGGAACGCCTGCTGCTGGCGAGCCTGAGAGCGCCGGGCTGAGCAACGCCGGGCTGACTAGAACAGCCTGGGCAGCAGGACGGCCGCCCAGGCGCCCGCCAACAGGCAAAGCGCCACAAAAACGGCAGCACTGCCCAGGTCCTTGGCCCGGCCGAGCATGTCGCGGCGCTCCATGGAGATTTCGTCGGCAACCGCCTCGATGGCCGAGTTGAGCAACTCGACGATCAGCACCAGCGCCAGCGGCGCGATCATCAGGAACGCCTCAAGGGGCGAGCGCGCCAGCCACAAGGCCAGCGGCGTCAGCACCACGACCAGGGCCAGTTCCTGGCGGAAGGCGGCCTCGTGTCGCAGCGCATGGCCGAAGCCCTGCATCGAGTAACGGGCTGCATTGGCGACCCGCCGGATACCGCCCTTGCTTTTGAAGGCTGATTCGCTCACCTGGCCTGACCCCACCCTTACTGGAAGAAGTCCTTGACCTTGTCCTTCCAGGTCTTGGTCTGCGGGCTGTGCTTGGCATCGGCCAACGAGATTTCGAGCTCGCGCAGCAGCTTTTTCTGGTGCTCGGTCAGGCGTACCGGCGTCTCGACCTGGATGTGCACATACAGATCACCCGGGTAACTGGAGCGCACCCCCTTGATCCCCTTGCCACGCAGCCGGAAGGTCTTGGCCGGCTGGGTACCCTCGGGAATCTCGATCTCGGCCTTGCCACTGAGCGTCGGCACTTCGACGGTCCCGCCAAGCGCCGCCTTGCTCACCGAGATCGGCACCTCGCAGTGCAGGTCATCGCCCTCGCGCTGGAATACCGCATGCTCCTTGACGCGAATCTCGACGAACAGGTCCCCCGGTGGGCCGCCATTGACGCCCGGCTCGCCGTTGCCGGCTGAGCGGATGCGCATGCCGTCATCGATACCCGCAGGAATCTTGACCTCGAGCGTCTTGTTGTTCTTGACCCGCCCCATGCCGTTGCACACCGTGCAGGGTTCGGGAATCACCTTGCCGGTGCCATGACAGGTCGGGCAGGTCTGCTGGATCGAGAAAAAGCCCTGCTGCATGCGCACCTGGCCCTGCCCGTTGCAGGTATGGCAGGTCTTGGGCTTTGTGCCGGGCTTGGCACCGCTGCCGGAGCAGGCCTTGCAGTGGTCCCAGCTGGGAATGCGGATCTCGGTGGTGTGGCCATGCGCGGCCTGCTCGAGCGAGACTTCCATCGCATAGCGAAGATCGGCGCCACGGTACACATTGCTGCGCCCGCCACCGCCCTGGCGCTGACCGCCGAAGATGTCCCCGAAGATATCGCCAAACACGTCGGCAAAGCCCCCGCCAGCGCCGCCGGCGCCGCCCGGCCCGAAACCGGCATTGGGGTCGACTCCGGCATGCCCGAAGCGGTCGTAGGCCTCGCGCTTCTTGGCATCCGAGAGCATCTCGTAGGCCTCCTTGGCCTCCTTGAATTTCTCTTCAGCCGACTTGTCATCCGGATTGCGGTCCGGATGGTATTTCATCGCGAGCTTGCGATACGCCTTTTTCAGCTCGTCATCGCCCGCGTTCTTGGGAACCCCAAGCACCTCGTAAAAATCGCGTTTCGCCATGTTCGCTTCCGCCGAAATCCTATGTTCGTCACTACGAGGCCGGTGCCAGCATCTTCAGATGCGGGATGCCGTCCTCATCATACACATCACCCTCGGCCACAAAACCGAGCCCGCCGTAAAACCTGGCCAGATGCGCCTGCGCCGAGATGGCAATGCCATGGCCTGGATGCAAGGCCCGACAGTGCTGCATCGTGCGCTGCATCAGCTCGCGTCCCAGTCCGCTGCCCCGCACCGACGGCGCAGTCACCACCCGGCCGATCGAGGCCTGCGGATAGCGCAGCCCCGGTGGCAGGATGCGGGCACAGGCCAGCAGGACCGGTCCCGCGCCCGGCACCGCCTGCCAGCCCATCTGGTGATGGGCCTGCAGGTCGGCGCCGTCGGCATCGAGATAGGCACAGGCCTGCTCGACCACGAACACCTGCTGGCGCAGCTGCATCAATGCATAAAGCCCGGACATGCCGAGCTCCTCGAATCGCCGGCAATCCCAGCGGATATTCACCGCGGGCTGCCGGGTGATGCGCCGCCTGGGCCGCGCATCACCAGTGCTGTCATGCCGGCGTTCACCGGACCAGTCCGCGCGCTCAGCCGCGCTTGACTTCCTTGAAGTCGGCATCGACGACATCGTCGTCCTTGCCGCCCTTCGCGGAGGCCGAAGCACCGGGCGCCTCGCCACCGGCCGCACCGCCGGCAGCCGCCTGGGCCGCCTGCATGTCGGCATACATCTTCTCGCCCAGCTTCTGCGACACCGTCATCAGGGCCGTGCTCTTGGCATCGATCGCCTCCTTGTCCTCGCCCTTGAGGGCTTCTTCAAGGTCCTTGATCGCCGCCTCGATGCTGTCCTTCTCGCCAGCCTCGAGCTTGTCGCCATGCTCGCCCAGCGCCTTGCGGGTCTGGTGCACCAGAGCCTCGCCCTGGTTGCGGGCCTGGACGATCTCGACGCGCTTCTTGTCCTCGTCGGCGTTCATCTCGGCGTCCTTCACCATCTTCTTGATCTCGTCCTCGGACAGGCCCGAGTTCGCCTTGATGGTGATCTTGTTCTCCTTGCCGGTGGCCTTGTCCTTGGCCGACACATGCAGGATGCCGTTGGCGTCGATGTCGAAGGTCACCTCGATCTGAGGCGTGCCACGGGCAGCCGGCGGAATGCCTTCCAGGTTGAACTCGCCCAGCATCTTGTTGCCGGTCGCAATCTCGCGCTCGCCCTGGTAGACCTTGATCGTCACCGCCGGCTGGTTGTCGTCGGCGGTGGAGAACACCTGCGAGAACTTGGTCGGGATGGTGGTGTTCTTCTGGATCATCTTGGTCATCACGCCACCGAGGGTCTCGATGCCCAGGGACAGCGGGGTGACATCCAGGAGCAGCACATCCTTGCGCTCGCCGGACAGCACGGAGCCCTGGATCGCCGCACCGACAGCCACGGCCTCATCGGGATTGACGTCCTTGCGCGGCTCCTTGCCGAAGAACTCCTTGACCTTCTCCTGCACCATCGGCATGCGCGTCATGCCACCGACCAGGATCACATCGTCGATGTCGCTGGCCTTGCAGCCGGCATCCTTGAGCGCGATGCGGCAGGGCTCGATGGTCTTGGCCACCAGATCTTCCACGAGCGCTTCCAGCTTGGCGCGGGTCAGCTTCATGTTCAGGTGCTCGGGACCCGACGCACCCATCGTGATGTAGGGCAGGTTGATCTCGGTCTGCGTGGTCGAGGACAGCTCGATCTTGGCCTTCTCGGCCATCTCCTTCAGGCGCTGCAGGGCAAGCACGTCCTTGCCCAGGTCGACGCCGCGGTCCTTCTTGAACTCGGCAATGATGTACTCGATGATGCGCTGGTCGAAGTCCTCGCCGCCCAGGAAGGTATCGCCGTTGGTCGAGAGCACGTCGAACTGCTTGTCGCCATCGACATCGGCCATCTCGATCACCGAGACGTCGAAGGTACCGCCGCCCAGGTCATACACGGCCACCTTGCGATCCTTGCCACCGCCCTTGTCCAGGCCAAAGGCCAGGGCTGCTGCGGTCGGCTCGTTGATGATGCGCTTGACATCGAGGCCGGCAATGCGACCGGCATCCTTGGTGGCCTGACGCTGGCTGTCGTTGAAGTAGGCCGGCACGGTGATGACGGCTTCGGTCACCGGCTCGCCGAGGTAGTCCTCGGCGGTCTTCTTCATCTTGCGCAGCACCTCGGCCGAGATCTGCGGCGGGGCGAGCTTCTTGTCGCGCACACCCACCCAGGCATCGCCATTGTCTGCCTTGCTGATGGTGTAGGGCATCAGGGCGATGTCCTTCTGCACCTCTTTTTCTTCAAACTTGCGACCGATCAGGCGCTTGACCGCATACAGGGTATTGCGCGGATTGGTCACGGCCTGGCGTTTGGCCGGTGCGCCGACGACGATCTCGCCATCTTCCATGTAGGCGATGATCGAGGGCGTGGTGCGCGCGCCTTCTGCGTTTTCGATGACCTTGGGCTGGCCGCCTTCCATGATGGCCACGCACGAATTGGTCGTGCCCAGGTCAATACCGATGATCTTTCCCATGTTTTCGACTCCAAAGATTGCGAATTGGTTCTAAGGTGAGCGCTTTCCCCTGGTTTTCAAGGGTCTTTTGCGGAAAAAGCGCGGTTTATTCAGGGGGCCGACAGTTGTGCCGGCGCGGAACTCAGGAGGCCACCACCACCAGCGCCGGCCGCAGCACGCGCTCATTGATGGTGTAGCCCTTTTGCAGCACCTGGGCGACGTGGTTGGCAGGCACCGGCGGCTGGGTACTGGCAGCCGGCACCATAGAGATTGCCTGGTGCTTGTGCGGATCGAACTTCTGACCCACCGGGTTTTGCTCGATCAGCTTGCTTTTCTCGAAGGCCGACGCCAGTTGGCGCAGGGTGGCCTCCACGCCTTCGCGGAGCTTGTCCAGGCTCTGGTCGGGCAGGCCCAGGGCCATCTCGAGGCTGTCCTTGACCGGCAGCAGGCTCTCGGCAAAGGATTCGACCGCGAACTTGTGCGCCTTGGAGACATCTTCCTGGGCGCGACGGCGGATGTTCTCGGTCTCGGCGACGGCGCGGACATAGGCGTCATAGTGCTCGCCGGCCTTGGCCTGGGCCGCCGCCAGTTCGGCCTGCAGGGCCGCCAGCGGCTCGGGGGCGGCACCGGCCGCAGCGGGACCTGAAGCGCCAGGGCCGGCTGCCTGGGCGGCATCGCCACCCTGTGCCGGTGCCGCGCCCGCAGGGGCGGCACCATTGGGCTGGGCCGCGGCGTCGGCGCCCGGCTGGGAGGGGTTGGATCGATCGTCCTGACTCATGGAAACCACTTCAAAAGGTGATGGGGGATCAAAGAATTCCGCCCATTTGGCATCGTTTTTCAGAAAATCAAGGGCTTGCCGGCAAAAAAACCGCCTACCATCGCAGGCATCGTCTGGCCTGGACCCTTTTTCCGGGAACAACTCCCTTGATGCCTTCTGCAACCGGCCCGAGCCGGGCCGTTTTCCTGTTCTGGCTCTCGCTTGGTCAACTGGTTTCCTGGGGCAGCACCCTTTACCTGTTCGGCCTGCTGGTCGGACCGGTGGAGCAAGCCCTGCAGGTCAGCCGTGGCGAAAGCTCCCTGGCCTTCGGCCTGGCGATGATCACCGAAGGACTGATGGCCTACCCGGTCGGCCGCTGGATCGACCAGGGCCATGGCCGGCGGGTGATGACCGGCGGCTCGATACTGGCCGGCCTGTGCCTGCTGGCCATGAGCCAGGCGCAAAGCCTGATCGGCTTTTACGCGGCCTGGCTGGTGCTCGGCGCGGCCTGGGCCTGCATCCTGTACACCCCCGTCTTTTCCATAGTGACGCGGCGCTTCCCGCAGGATTTCCGACGCGCCATCATCGTGCTCACCTTCCTGGGCGGCCTGGCCAGCACGGTCTTCATTCCCCTGATCGCCGCGCTGATGGCGTGGCTCGGCTGGTCGGCCACTGTCATGATCATGGCCGCCCTTCACCTGGGCCTGTGTGCGCCAATGCACTGGCTGCTGCTGCGCCACGAGCCGCCCGGTCGCCATGCAAGCCCCGCGCCGGGCGGGCAGCCCGCCCCGCCCTCCCCGCCGCTGACAGCCTCGCAACGCGCGGTGATGATCCTGATCGGCCTGTTCACCGCCCTGGGCATGGCCATGGCCAGCGCCATCGCCGCCCATCTTGTGCCGCTGCTGCGCGAGCGCCACATGGCCGAGTTCTGGGTGATCTGGATTCCGGCCGCCATCGGCGCGATCCAGGTCTTTGGCCGCGCCCTGCTGATGTGGGGCGATGGCCGCTTCGATCCGCACCGGGTCAATCACTTCATCGTCTGGCTCAGCCCCCTGAGCATGCTGGTGCTGATCCTGGCCGGCGCCAGCACCCCGCTGCTGCTCGGCTTTGCCTGCCTGTGGGGCATCGCCAATGGCTGCCAGACCATCGTCAAGGGCACGGCGGTGGCCCAGTATGTCAGCCGTGACAATGTTGCCGCCCTCAACGGCGCGCTCGGCATCCCGACCGCCATTGCCCGCATGCTCACGCCCTGGGCCATCGGGCTCATCTGGTCGCCGCAGATCGGTTACGACCACGCGGTATGGCTGCTGCTGGGCCTGTCCTGCGCATCAGCGCTGTCCTTTGGCCTGGCGCAGCGCCTGTCCCTTCGCCAGGCCGGATCCACCCTTCATTCACGATGACCAACCCCACGCCCGAACACTCGTCGCCGACAACACCCAGCGACACCCTGATCATCGGCGGCGGCATCATCGGCCTGAGCTGCGCCTATTTCCTCGCCCTCATGGCGCCGGGTCTGCGCATCACCGTCATCGAGCGCGACCCTGGCTACGAATGGGCATCGACGCCACGCGCCTCGGGCGGCTGCCGCATCCAGTTTTCCTGTCCCGAGAACATCGCCATGTCGCTGTTCTCGATCGACTTCATCCGGCAGGCCGGACAACACCTGTCCACCCCCGACCATCCGGCCGAGGTGGGCTGGGTCGAGGGCGGCTACCTGTTCATCGTGCCCCCCGAGCACATCGCCTTGCTGCAGTCCAACCATGCCACCCAGAAGGCCATGGGCTGCGAGGTGCTGCTGCTCGATCCGGCAGCCCTGGCCGCCCGCTTTCCCGACATGCGCGTCGATGATCTGGGCGCCGGTGTGCTGTCGCCGCGTGACGGCTGGTGCGACCCCCATGCCTTGCTGCAGGCCCTGCGTCACAAGGCGCTGTCGATGGGTGTCCAGTTGCTGCGCGACGAAGTGGTGGCCATCGAGACCGGGGGTCACCAGGTCCGAGCGCTGCAACTGGCCAGCGGCAGGCGGCTGATCGCCGACCAGGTGGTCAATGCCGCCGGGGCCTGGGCCGGGCAGGTGGCGGCGCTGGCCGGCATGCACCTGCCGGTCAGTCCGCTCAAGCGCTACGAGCACTACTTCACCTGCGGGCAGCCGATGCAATCCCTGCCCTATGTCAAGGACCTGGCGCGCATGGCCTTCCGCTCGGAGGGACGCGGTTTTTCCGGCGGCGTGGTCGATGGCGATCAGGCGCGCGGCATCGACTTCACGATCGACCATGGCTACTTCGAGCGCGTCGTCTGGCCGGCCGTGGCGCACCGCTTCCCGCCACTGGAAGCCGCGCGCTGTCAGCGCACCTGGGCCGGGCTGTACGAGCAAAGCGAGCTGGATGGCAATCCGGTCATCGGCCCTTGGGCGGGCGGGCTCGACAATTTCCACACCTGTGCCGGGTTTTCCGGGCACGGCATGATGCATGCACCGGCGGCCGGGCGGGCCATTGCCGAGCGCATCCTGCACGGGCGGGATCTGAGCATCGACCTGGGTGCCCTGGGCTACGAGCGGGTGCTGGCGCAACGCCCATACCGCGAGCGCGGCATTCTCTGAAGGCGCTTTCCGGAATGACCGGAAAGCAGGCGCCAGAAGTCAAGACAGTCATACGTAACGGGATGTCGCTGTGATAGGCTTGTCTGTCCTGTCAGGGCGGGCAGGTCGCCGCGCAGGGCCTCGCCTATCACTCAGTGGCGCAGCACTTTCAAGCACGGGAGACAACACATGGGACTGCTTTCATTCATCAAGAGCGCCGGCGAAAAACTTTTCGGCACCGGTAGCGCCAAAGCCGCCACGGAAGCGGCAGCAGCCGATCCGAGCCCGGAGAAGCTGGCCGAGGCGAGCGCCGCTGCGGGTGCCGCCATCGAGGAGTACATCCGCGCCATGGATCTGGATGCCCGGGGACTGGCCGTCGGCTTCGACGCCAGCACCGGCATCGTCTCGGTGGCCGGTGTGGCAGCCGACGAGGCCACCCGGGAAAAGATCGTCCTGTGCTGCGGCAACGTGCACGGCGTGGCCGGTGTCGAGGACAACATGGAAGTCGAAGCCTCGGGCGATGGCAGCCAGTACTACACCGTCGTCAGCGGCGACAACCTGTCCAAGATTGCCCGCGAGTTCTACGGCAATGCCAACAAGTACATGCCGATCTTCGAGGCCAACAAGCCGATGCTCACGCACCCGGACAAGATCTATCCCGGCCAGATGCTGCGCATTCCGCCGCTTTAACAGCCTGCAGACAAGTCTGCGGCGGCAGGGTCAGCCCGGCCGCTCAGCGCTGCGCCCCCATCTCGCGGGCGCGGCCAGCCTGGGCCTTGAGGGCCTTTTCCTGTTCGGCCAGCGCGGCGCCCTCCAGGCGTCGCACCGGCCAGCCGTTCAGGTGCCGGACACACAGTTGCGCCAGCGCCGAGATGAATTCCGGCTGGTCATTGAGACAGGGAATGTAGGTGTAGTCCTGGCCACCGGCATGCTGGAAAGTTTCCTTGCCCTCGATGGCGATTTCCTCGAGCGTCTCGAGGCAATCCGAGACAAACCCGGGACAGCACACATCGATACTCTTGACGCCCTTGCCGGGCAGGGCCTTGAGGGTCGACTCGGTCGACGGCTCGAGCCATTTGGCACGTCCGAAGCGTGACTGGAAACTGACCCGGTACTGGGTGGGTTCAAGCTCCAGTTTCTCGGCCAGCAGCCGAGCGGTCACATGACACTCGCAGTGATAAGGATCGCCCAGATGCAGGCTGCGTTCGGGCACGCCGTGAAAGCTCATCACCAGCACCTGGCCCCGTCCGCCCGAAGCCTGATACTGGCCCCAGTGCTTGCGCAGCCGCTGGGCCAGCGCCTCGATATAGCCCGGGTCCTTGTGGAAGGACCGCACCATGCGCAGCTCGGGCAGATTGCGCCAGCCCTTCAATTCACGAAACACCTCGTCCATGGCGGTGGCGGTGGTCGCTGCAGCGTACTGCGGGTACATCGGCACCACCAGCAGACGGGTCACATTCTTGTCGCGCAATTCGCGCATCACCGAGGGAATCGACGGGTTGCCGTAGCGCATCGCCAGGGCCACCGTGACATCGACGCCGCGCTCGCCCAGATAGCCCTGCAGCAATTGCGCCTGGGCCTTGCTGTTGACCATCAGCGGCGAGCCCTCCCGGGTCCAGATGCTCTTGTACTTCTCGGCAGACTTGCTCGGACGGGTATTGAGGATGATGCCATTGAGGATGAGCGACCAGACCAGACGCGGAATCTCGACAACGCGGGGATCAGAAAGAAACTGCTTCAGGTAGCGGCGCACTGCCTTGGGCTCGGGGGCATCGGGCGTGCCCAGTTGCACCAGCAGCACTGCGGTACGTTCGCGTTCGCCGTGGGAGAAGCGGGCGGCTTGGGAGAATCGGTTCATGGTCGGGGTCCAGAATGCATGAAGCTTGTCAGTTGCCTGAGCGCGGCGGCCTGGACGGCAAGGCGATAACCCTTGTGCCATCCGAGCAGCGCACCGGTGATACCCAGAGCCTGACGACTCCAGTGCCAGAAATTGTAGCCGTCCACATGGCGCACGATGCGTCCGTCCCAGAAGGCCAGCGTTGCCAGGGCCTTGTGGCGGATGCGGCGGCCGCCGGCGTGACGGGAGTTCGCTTCCCAGAACACCTGGGCCTTGCGCTCCTCGCAAAAGACCACGGTCCAGCTCAGGGACATGTCCTTGCGGTGCAGGGCCATCACTGCAAGGCGCATGCGCCACATCGCTGCGACCTGCTGACGGCGCAGGTTGGGAAAAAGAGGATCGGTGTAGCTGATCTCGGGATGCAGGCAGTCGTTCATGGCCGCAGCATCGAGCGCGGCAAAGGCCGTGAAATAGCGCTGCACCAGGGCCTGGGCCTCGATCAGTAAAGGCTCGGCTGGCGCGGCCTGGGCCTCGGGCGCCGGGGCCGCCATCACGGGCGTGCGCCGCTCATGAACGCCGGCCGCTCAACCGTTCTTGCCCGACAGGGCACTGGAGACCAGTCGGGCCGTGATGTCGACGATCGGAATGACCCGGTCGTAGGCCATGCGGGTGGGGCCCACCACGCCCAGCGTGCCCACCACCTTGCCGTCGACTTCATAAGGAGCGGTCACCACCGACAGTTGCTCCATCGGCACCAAGTCGGACTCGCCACCGATGAAGATCTGCACGCCGCCAGCCTTGCTGGAGGCATCGAGCAGTTGCAGCAGGGAGGTCTTGTGCTCGAACAGGTCGAGCAGCTTGCGGATGCGGTCGATCCCCTCGCCGGCATCGACCGATCCCAGCAGGTTGCGCTCGCCACTGACCACCACCGGCTCGTTGTGCTCGTTGAGCACCTGTTCGCCGGCATCGACCGCGCGCGTCATCAGGCTCATGATGTCCTGCTGCAGGCCTTGCAGGTCGGCGCGCAGGCTTTGCCGGATGGTTTCGAAATCACGCCCGGCATAGTGGGTATTGAGGAAATTGGCCGCCTCGGTCAGCAGCGAAGGCGAATAATCGCGATCGGTCAGCAGGATGCGGTTCTGGACATCACCATCGGGGGTGACCAGGATCAGCAGCAGGCGCCGCTCCGACAGGCGCATGAACTCGAGATGCTCGAAGACCGAGGCACGGCGCGGATTCATCACCACGCCGGCGAACTGGGTCAGGTTCGAGAGCATCGAGGCCGCCGTGCTGATGACCCGCTGCGGTTCGTCGGCACGGATGTTGCCCACCAGTGCCTCGTTTTGCAGGCGCTCGAGCGGCTCGACCGTGAGCAGGGTGTCGACAAAAAAACGATAGCCGCGCGGCGTCGGCACGCGACCGGCCGAGGTGTGGGGGCTGGCAATCAGGCCTAGTTCTTCGAGATCGGCCATTACGTTGCGAATGGTGGCGGGCGAAAGCTCGAGGCCGGAGAATTTGGACAGGGTGCGCGAACCAATGGGTTGCCCCTCGACGATATAACGCTCGACCAGGGTCTTCAGCAACAATTGGGCACGTCTGTCCATAGCGAATTTATTGTGCCACAAGGTGTCCCGTGCGAAGCCTTCAATATGGTTTAATCGCGAACATGCCCGATCCCGCCGATCCCGTCCCCTCCCCGCCCCTGTCCAGGGTTGCCGGCAGGCGGCCCAAGCCGGCGCCACCGCCCTCGTTCAGACGGGTGGCCCTGGTGGGTCGGCGTCAGACTGAAGGTCTGGCCGCGACCCTGCGGGACATCATCGCCTTCTTTCGCAAGCGCGGCATCGAGGTGCTGATCGAGCGGTCCACGGCGCGAGCCGTCTCCAGCCAGATCGACATCAAGGGGCTGGCCCAGCCCACCCTCAAGCAGTTGGCGCGCGCCGCCGACCTGGCCGTGGTGGTGGGCGGCGACGGCACCATGCTCGGCTTTGCCCGCCAGATGGCCGCCCACGACGTGCCCATGGTCGGCATCAACCACGGCCGCCTGGGCTTCATCACCGACATTGCGCTCGAAGACTGGCGCAAGGGGATGGATGCCGTGCTGGCCGGTCGCTACAGCGCCGAAAACCGCGCCATGCTGCAGGCACAGGCCTTCCGGGGCGAGCGCCTGGTCTGGGAAGACATCGCCCTCAACGATGTGGTGGTGAGCCGTTCCTCGCGCTCGGGAATGATCGAGCTCGAGGTGCATGTCAACGACGAGTTCATGTACAGCCAGCGCGCCGACGGCCTGATCATCTCCACGCCTACCGGCTCCACCGCCTACGCGCTGTCGGCGCACGGGCCGATCCTGCATCCGGGCCTGTCCGGCATCGTGCTGGTGCCGGTTGCGCCACAATCCCTGTCGAACCGGCCGATCTGCCTGCCCGATGATGTCGAGGTGCGCATCGCCATCACCGAAAGCCGCATGCCGCGCGTGGCCTGCGACATGCAAAGCTTCAACGACCTGAACGCGGGCGATGTCATCGTCGTGCGCAAATCCCCCTACTCGGCGCGCTTCCTGCATCCGCAGGGCTACAGCTACTTCAACACCTTGCGCACCAAGCTCAATTGGCACGAGCTGCCCCACCTCAAGCTCAAGACGCCGGCCAGCACCCAACGGTAATTCCCATGCTGCTGCGATTGACCCTGAAAGATTTCGTCATCGTTGATCAGCTCGAGATCGACTTCAGCGCCGGCTTCAGCGCCCTGACCGGCGAAACCGGTGCAGGCAAATCCATCCTGCTCGATGCCCTGTCGCTGGCCCTGGGCGAGCGAGCCGACCCAGCCTTCGTGCGCGAGGGCTGCAGCCGCGCCGAAGTGAGCGCCGAATTCTCGATCGATGCCGCCCTGGAGCACTGGCTTGCCGACAAGGACCTGGGCGGCGACCCGGGCACCGTCCTGCTGCGGCGTCTGCTCGATCTCGAAGGCAAGTCGCGCGCCTATATCAACGGTGCCCAGGTCACCGTGGGCACGCTGCGCGAGCTGGGCGCGCAACTGCTCGAGATCCATGGCCAGCATGCCTCGCAAGCCCTGCTCAAGCCGGCCGGGCAGCGCGAACTGCTGGACCGCTATGCCGGCTGCGACGGGCCCCAGGGCGAACTGACACCGGTACGCCAGGCCTGGCGCGAGCTGCATCGCCTCGAGACCGCCCTGGCCGAGGCCGAGAAGGGCGAACGCGAGATCGCCCTGCAGCGCGAGGCCCTGCTGTGGCAGCTGGCCGAGCTGGCCGAACTCAAACCCCAGCCCGGCGAATGGGAACAGCTGGGCGAGGAGCAAAAGCGTCTGGCCCATGCGCGCGCCCTGATCGAGGGCAGCCAGCAGGCCAGCGAAGCCCTCAGCCAGGGCGACGAGGCCCTGGCCGATCGCCTGTCGGTGATCGTCCAGCGGCTTTCACCCCTGGTACAGGTCGATCCGCGCCTCAAGGATGCCCTGGAACTGCTGCAATCGGCCCAGATCCAGCTTGATGAGGCCGCCTCAAGCCTTGGGCATTACGCCGAGCGCCTCGATCTGGACCCCGAGCGCCTGCAGGACGTCGAGGCCCGCGTCAGCGCCCTGCATGCCGCCGCCCGCAAGCTCAAGCAGCCAGCCGAACAACTGCCGCAGCTGTGGCTGTCCCTGCAACAACGGCTGCAGCAACTCGAGGACTCGGCCGACCTGGCACGGCTGAAGCAGCGCATCACCCAGGCGCAGGCCGACTACAGGGCCAAGGCCGCGGCGCTCACCAAAAAGCGCAAGGCCGCCGCCAAGTCACTGTCCGACGGCGTCAGCAGCATCCTGCCCACGCTGGGCATGAGCGGCGCCACGCTGCAGGTCAGCCTGAGCGCGCAGCCGGGCTCCGAAAACGGCAGTGACGCCATCGAATTCCTGTTTGCAGGCCATGCGGCGGCCGCACCCCGGGCCCTGTCCAGGGTCGCCTCGGGTGGCGAGTTGTCGCGTGTGAGCCTGGCGGTGGCGGTGCTGGCCGCGCGCGCCAACCCGGTGCCCAGCCTGATCTTCGACGAGGCCGATGCCGGTGTCGGCGGCGCAGTGGCGGCCGTGATCGGCAAGCTGATGCGCCAGTTGGGTCAGGACCGTCAGGTCTTCTGCGTCACCCACCTGCCCCAGGTCGCCGCCCTGGCCCACCAGCAGTACCGGGTCAGCAAGTCCAGTGTCGGACCGAGCACCCGCAGCCGGGTCGACCTGCTCAGCAAGAACGAGCGCATCGACGAAATCGCACGCATGCTGGGCGGTGAGGACATCACCGCCAATACCCGCAAGCTGGCCCGCGAACTGCTCGCCTGAGCCAGACGCTGCGCGAGGCCAGCCGGTGATCCTTGCACCCGGCGCCGACCACTCATCGGCTGGCGGCAGCCGATGGCCTGCAAACGCTCAGGCCGCAGGGCTCGCATGCCGATTCACACTTATCGCAAACCGCCGTCCCTTGCAGCACGGGGTCGACATGCTGCCGGTGGATTCTTTCTCCAGCGGCGAAGGGAATCCAAATGAACGCAAAGAAATGGGCGCTGCCAGGTGGGCTCGCCGTACTGCTGGTGGCCGGGGCTGCCTGGGCCCTGAAATCCGATGCCGTGCAATGGATCCATGTCCCCGAACCGCGCGATGAGCACGCCCAGTTCTTCTACGAGCGCTCGCTGACGACCTCCAACAGTCTGGTGCAACGCCGCCGCGTGCTGGTGAATTACAAGGAGCGCGGCTCGCGCAACGAAGCCTCCTTCATCTACGACTACGAATTCGACTGCTTTACCGACCGCTACGAGGCGCAGGGCGCCAAGTCCTATTTCAGCGCCAACGGCAAGGGCGAGATCATTCGCGAGTACCCGAAGGAGCGGCTGGGCATGTCGGGCGGCTTGGGCGTGCAGGCGGTGCAGCGCGAACTGTGCAGCAAGGTGACGGCCAATCTTTCCGGGCAGGAGCCCTATGCGATCGGCCTGTGGGATCTTCCGCTGCATTCGTTCCTCGAATGCCAGCACCGCCGCTACAAGGATGGCCGCAACCTGTTCGAGCGGATCCGCTCTCGGGTCAATCCGGTCGAGAAAAAGGACAGCGGCTTCACCTATCAGGCCAAGGGCGAGATCGGCGGCTATGAGATCAACATGCCGGTGCGCGCCATCACGCTGGGTGTGTGCAATGCCTCGGGGGAAAGTGCCTGCGGCGCGGCCTCCTTCGTCGCCCTGCATGTGGACTGGCCCGTCGATGTGACCCGCGCCAGGCTGAAGAACTATCGCCGCAGCGGCAAGGACTTCACGGTCGAGTCGCGCGAGGCGGAATCAGGCGCCACGCGCCGACCGGTGCTGATCGCCGATCCGAAAAATCCGAAGGGCAGCGTCCTGTACTGCGACGCGGGCAATCTCTAAGGTTCGCCCATCACTGCGCTCAAATATCGAGCCAGTCCGGGGGCTCCAGGCCGTTGAAGACGCGCTTGAGCCCCTCTCCCCATTGCTGGCTGATGGTGCCGAAGTAGGGATCGTTGGACTCGATGCGATGGCGGAAGGTGACCTGGAAACTGTCGGTATCGACCAGGGCCAGGTCGATCGGCAATCCGACCGACAGGTTGGAGCGCATGGTTGAATCGAAGGACACCAGCGCGCACTTGACCGCCTCGCGCAGGCTGGTCTCCGGCTTGACGACGCGGTCAATGATCGGTTTGCCGTACTTGCTCTCGCCGATCTGGAAGTAGGGCGTGTCGCGCGTGGCCTCGATGAAGTTGCCCGCCGAATAGATCAGGAACAGCCGAGGGTGCTCGCCCTTGATCTGGCCACCCAGCAGGAAGGTGCAGGAAAAATCGATCGCCCCCTGGTTGGCCTGGCCGCGCTCATAACCGGTGATGATGCCCTTGACCTCGTCACCTACCAGTTCGGCGGCATCAAAGATGCTGCTCACATTCATCAGGTTGGGTTCGTCACTGCCGATGCGCTTGCGCAACTTGGTCACCACCGACTGGGTGGTGGCCAGGTTGCCGGCATTGAGCAGCACCAGGCAGCGCTCGCCGGATTGCTCGAAGACGTTCATCTTCGAGAAGGTCGAGATATGGTCGACACCCGCGTTGGTACGCGAGTCGGAGGCAAACAGCAGGCCCTGGTTCAGCCGCATGGCCACACAATAGGTCATGATGGTCCGGTACTTATTGGTCCGACGCCTTTCGATGCGTCACACGCGCAAGTGTAGACAATTCCTCTTCGCCGCCGCCCAGACGCACGCCGCGGACCGGACAGGCGTCGTTGTAATCCAGGCCAATGGCCAGTTTCAGGTGGGTGCCCGCCGCATTGCGGGCATTGCTGATGTCGAAGCTGAGCCAGCGATTGGCCAGCCAGACTTCGGCCCAGGCATGACTGGCCACCTGCTCGGTGTCCGGCGTGTACACGTAGCCGCTGACATAGCGCGCCGGCACGCCGAGCGCCCGGCAGCAGGCGGTGTAGACATGGGTGTGGTCCTGGCAGACCCCGCCCCTTGCGGCAAAAGACTGTGCCGCCGTGAAGCTGACCTGCGTCAGGTCCTTGGTGTAGGGCATCGCATCGAGCACCGCATGCATCAGGTCATTGACCCCGATCAGGGGCCGGTGCCGGACCATCGCACGCATCGGTTCGATGAAGGCCAGCAGGGCTTCATCAACACCGGTCAGGGGCGTGGTCCTGAGAAAGATGCGCGGATCGAGTCGGCCAGCCGGCTCGCCTTCCTCGGTATCGGCCACCTGCACTTCGCCCTGGGCCGTGATGCGGATCGAGTCATGGGCCCGGTTCAGGGTCAGCAGGTGGGTGGAATTGTCGAAGGCATCACTCATCGGCACACCCGGGGCCGGCAGGTCGACCTGCCAGTGGCGGATCTGCTGCACCGCGCTCGGGTATGGCGTCAGGCGGATGTACTGGGTGCTGCGCGATACCGGTTCGGCGTAGCGGTAGACGGTGGTGTGGTGGACCGACAGCAGCATGTCACTTCAACTCCAGGTAGGCGGTCTGCACGGCCTCACCCAGGCGCACGTTCTCGGAGAGGAAGGTCTCCAGGAATTCGTGCAGGCCGATCTCGTAGGCCTCGTCGACCTGACCATAGGTCAGGCGGGCCTTCATCAGGGCAGTCAGGCGGCGCGGCAGGCGGCTCGGGCCCGGCGGCAATTGCTGCAGCAACTGCTCGATCTCGTCGTAGCAAAAGCGCAGCGAACGCGGCAAGGTGGGATGGAAAATCAGCAGCTCCGCCACCCGGCGCGGATCGATCGAGTCCTTGTAGGTGTCGCGGTAGGCCTCGAGCGCAGACACCGAGCGCAGCACCGCCGACAGCGAGTAGTAGTCACTTTCGTCGCCCTTGCTGCCCAACCCGCTGGCTGACTGCTTGACACTGAGAATGCGCGCCGTGTTGTCGGCCCGCTCGATGAAGGTGCCCAGACGGATGAAGTGATAGGGCTGGTCGCGGCGGATGGTGGCGAAGGTAATGCCGCGGAACAGGTGCGAGCACTGCTTGACCCAGTCGTAGAACTCGGCATTGATCGGATCGTTGCCGGCGCGCCGCTTGGCCTGCAGCTGCAACCAGACCTCGTTGATGCACTCCCACATCTCGGAGGTGATCGAGCCACGCACGGCACGGGCGTTTTCGCGGGTCGCCTCCAGGCAGTTGACGATCGAGGAGGGTTGCGCCGGATCCCAGGTCAGGTAGCGGGCGACATTCTCGGGCGTGGCATCCATGCCGGTGGCCATGAAGGGCGCGACGTGGTCGGTGATGACCAGCGGCTCGAGCGCGGTCTGGGCATCGTTCTCGCGCTGCGCGAGCAAGGCCAGCGACTGGCCGACATCCAGGATGCGGGCCATGTTCTCGGCGCGCTCCATGTAGCGCGACAACCAGTACAGGTGGGAGGCGACTCGGGACAGCATCAGCGGCTTCTCATGTTGAAGGGGCAGCCGCTCAAGGCGCCGGTTTGTCGGAAGGCAGGTCGACCACCCAGGTGTCCTTGGTGCCGCCGCCCTGCGAGGAATTGACGACCAGCGACCCCTTGCGCAGCGCCACACGGGTCAGCCCGCCTGGCACCATCCGCACTTCCTTGCCGACCAGCACGAAAGGCCTCAGGTCGATGTGGCGCGGCGCGATGCCCTCCTCGACGAAAGTCGGACAGGAGGACAGGGCCAGGGTCGGCTGCGCGATGTAGTTGCCCGGATTGGCCTCGAGGACCCGGCGGAAGGCCTCGATCTCGGCCTTGCTCGAGGTCGGCCCCACCAGCATGCCGTAGCCGCCCGCTCCATGCACCTCCTTGACCACCAGTTCGGGCAGGTGGGCCAGCACATGGCTCAATTCGTCGGGCTTTCGGCACATCCAGGTGGGCACGTTCTTGAGGATCGGCTCCTCGCCCAGGTAAAAGCGGACCATCTCCGGCACATAGGGATAGATCGACTTGTCGTCGGCCACACCGGTGCCGATCGCATTGGCGATCACCACGTTGCCGAGCCGGTAGGCACTGAGCAGGCCGGGCACGCCGAGCATCGAGTCGGCGCGGAAGGCGAGCGGGTCCAGGAAGTTGTCATCGAGACGCCGGTAGATGACATCGACCTGCTGCGGACCGGAGGTGGTGCGCATGTACACGAAGCCGTCCTGCACGAACAGGTCCTGGCCCTCGACCAGTTCGATGCCCATCTGCTGGGCCAGGAAGGTGTGCTCGAAATAGGCCGAGTTGAAGCGACCCGGGGTCAGCAGCACGCAAGTCGGATTGGTCACCTCGGTGGCCGCCTGCAGGGTCTGCAGCAGCAGCGAGGGGTAGTGCTCGACCGGTCGCACCGCATAGCGGCGGAACAGGTCCGGGAACAAGCGCATCATCATCTTGCGATTGCTCAGCATGTAGGACACGCCCGAGGGCACGCGCAGGTTGTCCTCGAGCACGTAGTAGTCGCCATCGCTGTTGCGCACGATGTCGACACCGACGATATGGGCATAGGTCTGGTACGGCAGGTCGATGCCGATCATCGCGACCTGGTACTGGTCGTTGGCAAAGATCTGCTCGGGCGGGATCAGTCCGGCCTTGAGAATGTCCTGGCCATGGTAGATGTCATGCAGGAAGCGGTTGATGGCGCGCACGCGCTGGGACAGGCCTTTTTCAAGCTTGGTCCATTCCTGCGCCGAGATGATGCGAGGCACCACATCCGAGGGAATCAGGCGCTCGGTGCCGCCTTCCTCGCCATAGACCGAGAAGGTGATGCCCAGGCGCCGGAAAATCAGGTCGGCCTCGGCCCGCTTGGCCTGCATCGCGGCGTTGCTCGAGCCGGCCAGCCAGTCCTGGTAGCCGGCATAGTGCTCGCGTGGCACACCGGCCGAGAGCAGCATCTCGTCATAGACACCGGGCAGCGGCCCGCTCGGCGTCAGTCCGGCTGCATCATCACGATGGGTACTGGCATCAGCCATCAGGCATTCCCCCGCTGAGGACATTGGGGACGGACACAGCGGGCGTACAGGGCCAGCGCGTGTTCCTCCAGTTCGAAGCCCTTGTCGAGCGCAATCCGCTGCTGCCGCGCCTCGATGTCGGGATCAAAGAATTCTTCGACAAAGCCGCAGTCCAGGCACACCAGGTGGTCATGGTGGGTGCCCTCATTGAGCTCAAACACCGCCTTGCCCGGTTCGAAATTGCTGCGCTTGAGAATGCCGGCCTGCTCGAACTGCATCAACACCCGGTAAATGGTGGCCAGGCCGATGTCGGCGTCGTCGCGCATCAGTATCTTGTAGACATCCTCGGCCGTCATGTGGCGAGGCTTGCCGGTCTGGAAAAGTTCCAGGATCTTGAGGCGGGGAAGGGTCGCCTTCAGGCCCAGGGTTTTGAGATCGTTGCTGTCGGCCATGCGCGCGCTTGTCGGGATTCGGGTCGTGGCGTGACCCAGGAGGGCCGGTCCGCCGGAGGCAAAAACGGCTGTGCCGGGAACCCAACCACGGTTCACCCGGGGATGCATCCCGCTTTGCGTATCATAACGGTTTGAAACGGCCCGCTTCAAAAGCATTTGTGGCATGGGTCACCAGTCGATCACGGAGCTTCCAGACGCCATGAGCATCAAGAATCGTGCCAGCACCGGCGCCACCTTACTGTGCACCATTTTGGCGCTTGCCGCCTGCACATCGGGCGCAGGCTCCAGGAGCGGGCTGCTGGAGCCCTACCGCCAGGACCTGCCGCAGGGCAATTACATCACCCAGGACATGCTGAGCCAGATCAAGGTCGGCATGAGCCCGGAGCAGGTGCGCTTTGCCCTGGGCGCCCCCCTGCTGAACAACATTTTCCAGCCGGATCGCTGGAACTACGTCTTCCGTTACCGGCATGCCGCCGGCCGCGTCGACCTGCGCCGCCTCGTGGTGTATTTCAAGGACGGCAAGGTCGAACGCATCGAGGGCGACGAGTTGCCCGCTGCCGAGGACGGCTCAGACCCCTTCCTGCCGGGCTCGCGCCCCGCCGCCAAGGCGGCGCCCGCCCCCGCCAAATAACGCGCCCGTCCCCGCCCGAACCCTCCAAGAGATTCCGACATGACTCCTCTGAAGCTGGCGATCGCCGGCGCCTCCGGCCGCATGGGCCGCATGCTGATCGAAGCCGCCCTGGCACAGTCCGACGTGCAGCTGGTGGGTGCCCTGGATCGTCCTGGCAGCCCGGCCCTGGGCCGCGATGCGGGCGAAGCCCTGGGCAAGAGCACAGGTGTCAAGGTGACCGAGGTGCTCGAGGAGGGCCTGGCCCAGGCCCGGCTGCTGATCGATTTCACCCAGCCGGCAGGCACCCTGGCCCACCTGAAGGTTTGCCAGGCTCGCGGCATCGGCATGGTCATCGGCACCACCGGCTTCGACGAGGCTGGCAAGGCGGCCATCGCCCAGGCCGCCACCGCGATTCCGATCGTCTTTGCTCCCAATACCAGCATCGGCGTAAACGCCACCTTCAAGATCCTCGAATTGGCGGCCCGCATCCTCAACGAGGGCTACGACATCGAGATCATCGAAGCCCATCACCGTCACAAGATCGACGCGCCTTCGGGTACCGCCCTGCGCATGGGCGAGGTGGTGGCCAAGGCATTGGGCCATGACCTCAAGGACGTGGCCGTGCATGGCCGTGAAGGTCATACCGGCGAGCGGCCTGCCACCAGCATCGGCTTTCATGCCATCCGCGGCGGCGATCTGGTGGGCGACCACACGGTCATGTTTGCCGGCGTCGGCGAACGCATCGAAATCACGCACCGCTCCTCGAGCCGTGCCAATTACGCGCTCGGCGCCCTGCGCGCCTGCCGCTTCCTGTCGACCCGCGACAAGGGCCTGTTCGACATGCAGGATGTGCTCGGCCTGAAGTAAGCCGCGAGGGCGGCCTGGCCGCCCTGCCCTGCGGCTTTGCCGCCCTCCCTCGTCCCCTATTCCGTCCCCTATCCCGTCCCCTATCCCGCACCCTTGAAAGCGGCGCAGGGGTCCTCGCGCACCTGGGCCTCGGCGAGCACGACCCGATCGTAGTGGCGCGCCTCGGAAGGGGCCATCCCGCCAGCGACGGCCCGCTCCAGAAACCCGGCACTGAACAGGTCCACGCCCGGCGCCATCGCTGCCAGGTGGCGGGGCACCCCGAGGTCCCGCCGCACATGACCGTTGCCCGCCAGCAGGATGGCGAGCACGGCAGCGCCAGGGGCCTGGGCCTGCGCCTGCAACCGGGCCTGGTGCAGGGCCAGGGCCATGCGCGCATCACGGGCCCGCTGGGCCCGGCTCATCGGGGCGATGGCGCGCTCGGGCAGTGCGTTGCAATGGCCGGTGCGGATCTCCTGCTGCATGGCGGCCTCATCGGCCGGGCTCCAGGGCAGGGCCGTGCTCTCATACCAGGGCGCGCTGCCCCCCCGTCCGATTCGCATCGCTTCTGCGGCGCCCAGATTGGCCCCCACCAGGCGCCATTGCGAGCGCAGGGCCAGTTGCACCACTGGCTCGTAGTAGGCCCAGGTCCAGCCCTCGAAGCGAAAACCCGACGCCTCGGCCAGGGCCCTGGCCTGTGTCGGGTCGCGTCGTCCCCGATCATCGAGGCCGGACTGGAAACGGTCGAGATCGTCTTGCCGATCGGCGTCCAACTGCTCCAGGGCGAGCACGATGCGTCCAGTGCGCGAGCGCAGGGCTGCCGCGGCCATGGCCTCGAGCCAGCGCAGCCGGGCCGCATGCAGGCGGGGGGCATCATGCACCTCGCCCAGCAGCAGGAACCCGGCGCGGGGCAGGCTTGCGGGGATCGTCGCTGACGGGTCCGCATCCTGCTGCGCCGGCAGGCCGAGGCAGGCCCCCAGGGGCAGTGCCAGGGCTGGCAGGAAGGCGCGCCTTGCCCGCTGCCGGCGCAGGAGAGCGGCGGGCTCCATCACAGGGCCAACTGCAATTGACGCACCAGGGCACCAGGGGTGGCACAACCGCCAAAGCTGCGCTGGCTGTAGGTGGAGACATCGGGCAGCCAGTGGACCTGTTTCCCCAGTGCCTCGAGCTGCGGGCCCAGCAACTGATAGAGGCTGTCATCGATGCGCATCGCCTCCAGGGGTGCCACGATCTGGCCCTCCTCGACCCACATCGAGGCAAAGCGCGTCATGCCGGTAACACTGCAGCTGAGCCGGTCCGAAAAGTTCAGGTACCACAGGTTGCTGATGTACAGCCCGGTGCCCAGCGCCTGCAACACCTGCTCCGGGGGCAAGTGCCCGGCCGCCAGCGACAGGGCGCGCGGGGACTCGCCACTGTCGTAGCCGTTGTGGGAGACCCCGAACTCGCGCGCCGAGCGCGGTGAGACCAGGGTGCTGCGAACCCGGCCCCCGCTGATCAGGTCCAGCTGCGCAGGGCCGACCAGGCCCTGCGACTGAAAGCGTGGCACGCCCGCAAGACCCGGTGCGTCGGACAACTGCACCAGCGGCGAAAAGAGTACCGGCGCCTGTTCGCCCGAGGCCTCTGGCGAAGGGGCCGACATGCCGCCATAGGCGCGCTCCAGGGCACTGCCGCCACGGCGCAATTGCTGCAGCGAAAAAGCCCCCCAGCCAAACATGCCGAGCAAATCACCCATCGCCGCCGGTGCCAGCCAGGCACGGTAGGCGCCGGGCGCCAGGCGTCGCGCGGGGCGTGTCAGCACCTGAACCTGCCCGGCGGCCTCGGCAATGGCCGCCGTCACGGTACCAGGGTCCCAGTCGCGGGCCGCCAGCGTGCGCTTGACAGCCTTGTCACGCCAGGCCACCGGCTTGATGGCTGCCGGTACGCCAACGTACACCGAGAAGTCGAAGAACCAGGACTCACGCCACTGCAGGTGGCGGTGGCCCAGCGAACTGAGCAGGCCGCTGATCTGTGGCCCGCAGGCCAGAAAGCCCACCAGGTCGATGGCGGGACGGGACGCCTGCACGATGACATCGACCATCTCATCAAGCACGGGCAGCTGCCCGGCCAGCATCGACTCGCTATGCGAGGGATGATCGTCGACCAGCAGCAAGGGATCGATGGGTGCCTGCCCGATCAGGGTACCGAGCATGGCCAGCTGGGCGTCACAGAGTGCCCACAGCAGGTCATCGGCCTGGGCCCGGTCCGGCCCCCGCGCCGCATCGGTGAAGCTGCACATCACCTGGGCGTGACCGCCCGTGCGCGCCTCGATCAGGGTGAGGTTCCATTGCCGGGTATCGACCTGGCCGATCTGGCGCACCCGTCCCTGATTGAAACGGACGAACTGGCTGCACTCACCCTCCAGTTGCAACAGGAGGCGACGGCCATCGGGCAATCGTTGCGCCTGCAACCATTTGCCCGCGCATTCGAAAGCCTGCAGCAGACGCTCGCCGCCAGTCACGGCATCGGGCTGGCTCATGCGCGTGCTCCGAAGACCTCGACCTGATCGAACAGGCAGGGCGGCGAGGCATGGCCGACCCGGATCACCTGCCCCGGTTCCCCTTTTCCGCAGAACGGCGTGCCCATCACCGCCATATCGTCGGCCTTGCCAACGGCCTTGAGCGAGCGCCAGAACTGGGCCGAGATGCCGCGATAGCCCGGATTGCGCACCACCTCGGCCAGCTTGCCGTTACGGATCATCTGGCCCCACTCGCAGCCGAACTGGAACTTATTGCGCGAATCATCGATCGACCAGGACACGTTGGTGCGCATCATGATGCCGTGCTCGGTGCCGGCAATCATCTGTGCAAGACTGTGCTCGCCGGGCTCGATGTTCAGGTTGGCCATGCGATCGATGCTGGGCCGGCGCCAGCCGACGGCACGGGCATTGGCAAGACCACTGACGGGATGACCGGCAAGCCCGGCCCGGGCGGCCGACACGGCACTTCCGAGGGGGCGGATCAGACGCCCCTTCTCGATCAGCAGGCAGGCCTGCGCCGCATGGCCCTCATCATCACGGGCATAGCTGGCCAGTTCACCAGGATGACCGGCGGGATCGAAGCTGACATTGAGCAGGGGCGAGCCATACTGGTATTGACCGAACATGTCGAGGCTGACAAAACTGGTGCCCGCGAAGTTGCGCTCATCCCCCAGGATGCGATCCAGCTCGAGCGGATGGCCGATCGATTCATGGATCTGCAACATCATCTGGTCGGGCATCAGCAGCAGGTCCAGGCGCCCCTCGGGACAGTTGGGGGCCATGGCCAGCTGGCGCGCCTCGTCGGCCAGCCTGAAACCGCAGCCTGACAGGCCGGCCTGCTCGAGTACCTCGGCGCCGCCCTGCTGGCAAAAGCCGTTATAGCGCCCGGCCAGTGAGCGGGTCTGCGCCTGGCCATCAAAGGCGACCGTGACCTGGGCATGTGGTTCGATGAAGCGCTGGGCCTGCCGGCCCAGGCTCTGGCCATCGAGCCAAAGGTCCTGGCAGCTGTCCTGCACGCTGAACTTGAACTCGCTGCCCACGACACCGGCTTGCGCATGGGCGCGCTCGGACTCGAGACGCAGGCGCTCGAGCAACTCGGCACGCGGGGGCAAGGCCCCCGCGCTCAGGCTCGCAAAAGGCGCACCTGGATCCGTTGGCAAAGCCTTGGGCAGGGGCCAGGACAGGTCTGCAAAGAGTCCGCTGTCGGCGCAGCACCTTGCCCGCGACAGGGCAAGCGCGAGTGCCTCGAGCAGCACCGGTTCATGCACACCGGCGCAGGCCGCGTAGCCCTGACCACCAGGGACAAAGACTGTGACCATCGCGCCCGCGTCCTGCCACAGCTCAAGCGGGTCGGCCATGCCGCTCGACCAGCCGAAGCGTTCGCCCTGATGGTGTTCGATACGCAGCAGGACCCGCGCACCACTGGCCCGGGCCTGACGCCAGAAGCCTTCCAGCCGCAGCAGCGGCGGTGCTTCGCGCAAGAAAAAAGGCACCTCGAGGGTGCCTTTCAGGGAGGGCGCAGATGCCGGCTGTGATGCCAAGGGCGCGGCCGGGTTCAATGGGCCTTGTTGAGCCATTGGATGATCGGTGCCCAGGACTGGCGATCAGCGTCGACCTTGCTGGAGGGCACATCGAACAGCGTCATGCCATGGGCCGCCAGATGCACATAGTTTTGCGTATCACGGATGTAGCCGGCCACAGGGATCCCGGACTGCTTGATGAAGCGCTCGAGCTGCTCGGCCGACTTGGTGCGATTGTCGACGCGCATGCCCACGATGGCGACCTTGCGGGCCATGTCTTTGGAGGTCTTGAAGTGGCCCTTGAGTTCGTCGATGAAGCGCTGCGTGGCCAGCACATCGAACATCGAGGGGGCCAGCGGGATCAGAATCTTGTCGGAGGCCTTGAGCACATCGGACAGGGTACGTCCGGAGATCGCTGCCGGCGTGTCGATCACGACATGGGTGACGCCCTTCGGAGGCTTGGCCATCGAGCCGCTCAATTCCCAGGTCTGGATCTTTGCCAGGGCCGGTGCACGCAGTTTCAACCATTGGCGGGCCGACTGCTGAACGTCTGCATCACCCAGCAGGGTGCTGGCACCCGAGGCAGCATAGTAGCCTGCAAGATTGGTGGCCAGAGTCGTTTTTCCAACGCCACCCTTGGGATTGACGACCGCGATAATCGGCATAGAGGCTTCCTTTGAACAGAGCCGCAATCTTACCAAAAATGACCTGTGCCAGGTCCTGCGGTCGCGCAAATGACACGCCTGTGCTCGATCATGTTCAAGCACCGCGCAACATCAGCCAACATCGGCGCGACCAGCTTCAGCGCAGCGTCGCACCGATCGCAGCGAGCACCTGTGACTGGGTGAGCAATTCGGGCAGGATCACCGGTGCATCGCGACCCGGCTGATACACCAGGTAAAGCGGAACACCGGAGCGCCCATGACGCGCCAGCGCTGCACTGATGAGCGGATCCTGCCGCGTCCAGTCAGCACGCAGGGCCAGCACCGATTGGCGGGCAAAGGCCTGCCGCACCGGGTCGCTGTCGAGCACCAGCTTCTTGTTGGCCTGGCAACTGACACACCAGGCGGCGGTGAAGTCGACAAAGACCGTGCGCCCCTGCTCACGCGCCTGTTGCACGGCCTGCTCCGACCAGGGCTGCCAGGGCACTGCGGCATCCGACCGGTTTGCCGGTGCAGGGGCCGTCTGCGAGGGGAGCTCGTCCCTGACGCCGAGCACGGCCCAGGCAGCGGCAGCCAGCACCACCAGCATCACGCCAGCGGCCATCATGCGCCGGATCGCGCCGATGCTATGGCCTGTCTGCAATATCCGTCCGTACACCCAAAGCGCCAGGGCCAGGGCCACCGCGCCCAGGCAAAGCCGCAAGACCCCATCCATCGAGGTTTGCAGGCCATAGACCCAGAGCAGCCACACGGCGGCTGCAAACATCGGGAACGACAGCAACTGGCGCAGGGTTTCCATCCAGCGGCCCGGGCGCGGCAGGTGGCGCAGCCAGGCCGGGAACAAGGCCAGCAACAGGTAGGGAAGGCCCATGCCCAGCCCCAGCCCGAGAAAGACGAGCATTGCAACCAGCGGGGGTTGCGCCAGTGAAAAGCCCAGGGCCGAGCCCATGAAGGGGGCCGTGCAGGGCGTGGCCACCAGCACCGCCAATACGCCGGAGGCGAAGGTGCCAGCAAGGCCATGGCCACGCGCCGACCGGTCAAGCGCCGGGTCGACGTTGCCCAGGCGGGTAAGGGCCAGTCCCCATTCAAAGACGCCGGCAAAGTTCAGGCCCAGGGCAACGAACAGCAGGCACATCGCTGCCACGAACAGGGGCGACTGCAACTGGAAGCCCCAGCCTACCGCCTGACCTGCCAGCCGCAACGACAGCAGCAAGGCCCCAAGCAGCAGGAAGGAGACGATGACACCGGCCACAAAGGCCAGGCTCTCGCGGCGCAGACGCTGGCGGGCCTGGGCATCGAGGGCGTGACCAGCACCACCATGGCCGGCAAAGCTGAGCAGTTTCAGGCCGATCACCGGAAAGACACAGGGCATCAGGTTCAGGATCAGTCCGCCAAGCACTGCCCCCAGCAGTGCCGCCAGCAGGCCGCTGGCCGGGAACGAGGACTCGGACGCGCTCCCAACTGGCGACACCGGTGATGGGGCGGCGCTCCCGGCAGCACCGGCCAAGGTCGAGATCACCTGGGCACCCTCCAGCACCGGCTGCTGCCCGGCGCCCGCCGCTGCCGGCACCACCTGATAGACACGCCCGTCCAGGTCGATGACGCCTGCGGCCTTCTGCGGCCCCGTCTTCCAGTCGTGCTGGCGATCAGGATTGAGCGCCAGTTCGAGCCACACGCGTCCGTCCGGGCCGCGCTTGAGTGTCTGGGCGGCACTGTGCACCAGGACGTCCTCGTGCTCGGCATAGAACTCGGCCTTGCGCGCCCTCGCCTGCGCTGCCGGCAACACCAGTTGCAGCACCCCCGGTCCGGCCAGCGCCTGCACCGGCAAGGGTTCACGCGGCTCGAGCGAAAGCATGCGCTCGATCAGTTCCGACTGCGCGCCAGTGCCTGCCGCGCTGGCGCGAACCGGCAGCTCGAGCGACAGTTCAGCCTCGCCGGGAATGCACACGTCCTTGCACACCAGCCAGGAGGCCTTGGCACGGACCGGCAGGCGGTCCCCCTTGAAGTCGGCGGGCACCTGCACCTGACGTGACAGCGCCAGTTCGCCCTCGTAACCGTAATTGGCCAGGGGCGGAATGAAGAGGCGATGCGGACGCGGCCAGACGATCGGACCGGCGACCAGCCCCGGCGGCAGACTCAGTTCGAATTGCGTCGCCAGCCCGGAATCACCCGGGTTCTTCCAATAGGTGTGCCACTGCGGATCATGGCGCAGTCGCAGCGCGATCCACAGCGATTGCCCGGGAACCGCCGCATCGCGCGAGCTGATCAGGTCGGCGCGCGCATGCTGGACGCCCAGGTCGGGGGCACGCGATGCCCCAGCACCGGCCGCAAGGCTTTGCGCGAACACCGGCGTCAGCGCCAGGCCCAGCAACAGCGCCAGCAACGGGGCCAGCAGCAGGCCCGGGACGAACCTCAGGCATGCGTGCAGGACATCCTGCGGCGAGCAGCCGGAAATGGTCCGGCGCAGCGGGTCGGTCGGGTGCAGCTGGGAGGTCACTGGAAAGCGTTGGTCAAATTTGAGAATCTGGTGTATAAATACGCCTCAAACCATTGATTTTAGGCTGTTTTTAGCGCACCACCCATGGACGAGGACATTGATCAGCTGGCCCTCAAGATTGACACCCTCATCAAGGGTTCGTCGCGCCTGGCCGAACAGAACTTGCAACTGAGCAGCCAGATCAGAAGCCTGCAGGCTGAACTGGTGGCGCTCAAAGGTAACATGAAGGAAGCGCGCGACCGAGTGGCTGCGGCGCTTGCACGTCTGCCCGAGGGTGAACATCCTGGCAGCGATGCCGAATGATCACCCGCCGCCCCAACCCGCCCACTGAGACCTCACGCTGATGGAACAAATCACCGTCAAGATCCTCGACCGGGACTACAAGCTGGCGGTCTCGCCCGAGGACAAGGAGCGGCTGCTGGCTGCAGCGCGACTGGTCGATACGCGCATGCGCAGCATCCGCGATTCCGGCAAGGTATCGGGGCAAGACCGCATCGCGGTCATGGTGGCCCTGCAACTGGCTCACGAGTTGTCCGATCCCAGCAATGCCAGCGCCACCCTGCGCTCGGCGCGCAGCACCGAAAAACTGCGCCGCATGCATGACGATATCGACGAGGCCATCCGCCGCCAGGACAGCCTGTTCTGATCCGGCAAGGCGAGCCTCGGGCTCGCGGACAACGATATCGGCAAGCCCTTGCCACCATCCGTCGGATCAACCCTTCGCTCAATGCCGTCATGGCGACAGCAATGGATTACAATGGGACCACCCTGCGGTGTTCGAGTGGGTCATAGATTCCTTGAACCAATGCTTTTGCATCCCAGGTTGTGGCTCATGTGTTTCGCTGTTGTGATCGTCCCTTCGCGGATGAACCTGATGCGAAGCCCGCTGCGACCGCTCTGAACTACGCGTTCAGGATGCCGGCCCTACGGCACAGGCGGGGTAACCCCATTCTTGCGCGTGCGCACACCGGACCTCAGGGCCTGGTGTGCCGCCCGTCCCTTCCGAGCCGGACTGCCCCCCCTTCATCTGCCCCCGCATCATGGCCCCACCTCCGATGTACTGGCTGATGAAGTCCGAACCCGACGAGTGCAGCATCGACGATGCCCTGCGCGCGCCCGCGCAAACCGTCCCCTGGTTCGGCGTGCGCAACTACCAGGCCCGCAACTTCATGCGCGACCAGATGCAGGTAGGTGACGGCGTCCTGTTCTATCACTCCAGCTGCGAGGTCCCGGGCATCTACGGCCTGGCCGAAGTCGCCTCCACGCCATATCCGGACGCCACCCAGTTCGACCCGGCCAGTCCCTATTTCGATCCCGGGACGACCCGGCAAAACCCGCGCTGGCAACTGGTCGATGTGCGCGCCCTGTGGGCCTGCGAGCCGGTCACGCTGGCCCAGTTGCGCGCCGACCCGGCGCTTGCCGACATGACCCTGCTGCAAAAAGGCAGCCGCCTGTCGATCACCCCGGTCACGCCCGGCCAGTGGGCCTTGCTGCGCAAGCGCATGAAGCCCCGCTCAGGCTGAACTCGGGACCGCTGCGGCAGGCTTGGCCCGGCCTCGGGCAAAATACCGCCTCCCCTCCACCGCTTCACGCTTGAGACACGCACCATGGCCGGTCCCCTTTCGCATATCAAAGTTCTCGATCTGAGCCGTGTGCTCGCCGGCCCGTGGGCTGGACAAAACATGTCGGACCTGGGGGCCGAGGTCATCAAGGTCGAACGCCCGGTCAAGGGTGATGACTCGCGTGCCTTCGGCCCGCCCTACCTGAAAGACCGGGACGGCAAGCCGACCAGCGAGGCGGCCTACTTCCTGGCCGCCAACCGCGGCAAGAAATCGGTCACCGTCGATCTGGCCGATCCCAAGGGTCAGGAGATCGTGCGCGCCCTCGCCGCCAGCTGCGACGTGCTGATCGAGAACTACAAGTTTGGCGACCTGGCCCGCTATGGCCTGGGCTATGAAGACCTGCGCAAGATCAATCCGGGCCTGATCTACTGCTCGGTGACCGGCTTTGGCCAGACCGGCCCGGCGCGTGAGCGTCCCGGCTACGACTTCATGGTGCAGGGCATGAGTGGCCTGATGGCCCTGACCGGCAAGCCCGATGGCGAGGCCGGTGGCGGCCCGATGCGCTTCGGGGTACCGATCATCGACATCATGACCGGCATGTACGCATCGATCGCGATCTGCGCAGCCCTCGCCCATCGCGCCCAGACCGGTGTCGGCCAGCACATCGATGTGGCCCTCCTGGACACCGCGATGGCGCTCAGCTCCATCCAGGGCATGACCTACCTGACCACCGGCGAGGTGCCGCCGCGCATCGGCAACACCCACCCCACGATCGTGCCCTACCAGGTCTTTCCGACCGCCGATGGCTACATCATCCTGGCCTGCGGCAATGACAACCTGTGGAAGAAATTCTGCGCCGCTGCCGGCTGCATGGAACTGTGCGATGACCCGCGCTTTGCCCGCAACTCCGACCGCGTCTCCAACCGCAACCTGCTCGAGCCCCTGCTCAATGCCGTGTTCGCGCGCAAGAGCACCAGTCAGTGGAGCCAGGTTCTGGAAGCTGCAGGCGTCGCCAACGGCCCGATCAACACCATCGACCAGGCCTTTGCCGACGAGCAGGCGGTGGCCCGCGGCACAGTGCAGCAACTGCCGCACCCGCTGGCCGGCACCGCACCGGCGATTGCCTCGCCCATGCGCTTTTCCGCCACGCCGGTCGCCTACCGCGCCAGCGCACCGCTGCTGGGCCAGCACAACGACGAAATCCTGGCCACCCTCAAGCCCAAGGCCTGAGGCCGCAACGCATCCCCTCCATCGACCTCCTGACCATGAAAACCTTCACCACCCTCTCCGAGATGATCGCGCTGCAGGACGCAGGCGCGGCGGCCATGACCGCACCGGCCGGCGACACGCCTGCCGTCGTGCTCACCTATGCCGGACTGAACGCCCTCATTCAGCGCACCACCGCCACGCTCAACCGGCTGGGTCTCGGTCGTGGTGATCGCGTCGGCATCGTGCTGCCCAATTGCCCCGAGATGGCCAGCGGCTTCGTGGCCATCGCCAGTGCCTGCACGGCGGCGCCGCTGAACATGGCCTATCGCGCCGACGAGTTCGAGTTCTACCTGAGCGACATCCAGGCCAAGGCCCTGGTGCTGGCCGAAGGCTCGACCAGCCCGGCGCGCGACGTGGCGGCCAAACTGGGCATCAAGGTGCTCGAGTTGCGTGCCCGGCCCGAGCAGGGGGCCGGCTCTTTCGAGATCATCGGCGAGGCCATCGGTGGCGCACCGGCACAGGGCGGCGCCGCCCAGGCCGACGATGTCGCCCTCATCCTGCACACCTCGGGTACCACCTCGCGTCCCAAGATCGTGCCGCTCACCCACCGCAATGTCTGCGCCTCGGCGCGCAACATCGCACGGACCCTGGCCCTGACCCCGGCGGATGTCGAGTTGCACCTGATGCCGCTGTTCCACATCCATGGCCTGATCGCGGGCGTGCTGGCGCCCTGGGCGGCGGGCAGCAAGATCTTCTGTACCCCGGGCTTCAATGCGCTCAAGTTCTTTGCCTGGATGAAAGAGGCGCGGCCGACCTGGTACACCGCCGTCCCGACCATGCACCAGACCATCCTGGCGCGCGCCTCGGGCAATCTCGACGTCATCGCCGCCAATCCGCTGCGCTTCATCCGCTCTTCGTCCTCGTCGATGCCGCCGCAGGTCATTGCCGAGGTCGAGGCCGTCTTCAAGGCGCCGCTGATCGAGTCCTATGGCATGACCGAGGCTGCCCACCAGATGGCCAGCAACCCCCTGCCCCCGGCCAAGCGCATTCCAGGGGCGGTTGGCATCGCCGCCGGCCCCGAGGTGGCGATCATGGACGAGGACGGCCAGCTGCTGCCGGCCGGCAGCATCGGCGAGGTCGTGATTCGCGGCGAGAACGTCACGCCCGGCTACGAGAACAATGCCAAGGCCAATGCCGAGGCCTTCACCCACGGGTGGTTCCGCACCGGTGACCAGGGCCAGATGGACGCGGAGGGCTACCTGACCCTGACCGGTCGCCTGAAGGAAATCATCAACCGGGGCGGTGAAAAGATCTCGCCGCGCGAGGTCGACGAGGTCATCATGGACCACCCCGCCGTCGCCCAGGTGGTCACCTTCGGCATGCCGCATGCCAAGTTGGGCGAAGAAGTCGCCGCCGCCGTGGTGCTTCGTGAAGGCAAGGCGCTCACCGAGAAGGAATTGCGCGACTTCCTGAGCCAGCGCCTGGCCGACTTCAAGGTACCGCGCAAGATCCTGTTCATGGCCGAGATCCCGAAAGGCGCCACCGGAAAGCTGCAACGCATCGGGCTGGCGGCCAAACTCGGACTGACGGGCTGATCAAGTCCGGACAGCGCCCGCTCAATCGAGCTTGGCGCCCGAATCCTTGACCACCTTGGCCCATTTCTTGATCTCGCTCTCGATCAGCTGGGCCATCTGCTGCTGCGAGCCACCGCCGCTGTCGGCGCCCAGGCTCGCCCAGATGTCTTTCAATTCCTTGGAATTGAGGGCCTTGGCGATTTCCTGATTCATGCGGGCGACGATGTCGGCCGGGGTGCCGGTCGGTGCCCAGACCGCGTACCAGGTCTGGGCCTCGTAGCCCTTGATGCCGGCTTCATCAAGCGTGGGCACATTGGGCATGGCCGGCGAGCGCTTGGCGCTGGTCACCGCCAGGGCGGTCAGCTTGCCGCCTCGGATATGCTGGATCGAGCTGCCCAGACCGTCGAACATGAAATCGACCTGACCCGCCAACAGGTCCTGCAGCGCAGGACCTGCGCCGCGGTAGGGGATATGGGTCATGAACGTGCGGGTCATCACCTTGTACAGCTCCACCGTCAGGTGATGGGTCGTTCCATTGCCGGCCGATCCGTAGTTGTACTTGCCCGGCTTGGACTTGACCGCTGCGGTGAACTCGGCCATGGTCTTGACCGGCATGCGCTGCGGATTGACGACCACCACGTTGGGCACGAACGAGACCGTCGTGACTGGCACCAGGTCCTTGACCAGGTCGTAACCCAGCTTGGGGTACATGCTCACCGCGATGGTGTGGTGCACGGCACCCATCAGGAAGGTGTAGCCATCGGCCGGCGACTTGGCCACCACTTCAGCGCCCAGGGTACCGCCGGCGCCGCCGCGATTGTCGATCACGACCGTCTGGCCCAGCTGCGCTGACAGGGCTTTCGACAGGGGCCGCGCGAAGGCATCGGTTCCGCCACCCGGCGGAAAAGGCACCACCAGCCGGATCGGCTTGGTGGGCCAGGCGCCCTGGGCTCGGGCTGGCAGGGCGCCCAGCAAGGCGCCCGACGTGCCAGCGCCCAGCGCCAGGCTTGCGGCGCCGCTTTGGCGCAACCAGCGGCGACGCGACCATTGAACGGGTTGGGACTGCCCGGCGGGCAAAAAGGCCTCACCAGAGGGCTTGCTTTCAGGACTCATCCGATGTCTCCAAGAGGGGCATGTCATGCGTGCATGGCGGCCGTCATCGCGGCCTTTGCGTTCACCGGCGGCGCGACAGGGCCCGGCGGTGGTGCGCGATTATCCGCGATTCTGCGGCCACTGGCGCGGCCGCCTAGGGATTGCCCTGATCAAAAGGCCTAGACCGTCAGAACAGCTTCAGCACGGCCGCACTGCCATGCACGTCGTCGTGGGCAAAGCGCTCCTGGTTGGCCTCGACCTCCTCCAGATCGTAGAGGTAGTTGACCATGGCCGCATACGATTGCCGGACGCCCTTGCGCGAGGTATCGGCCCGCATGTTGATCCGTTCGAGCCTGGCGCCGTTGTTCAGGTGGAAACGCGCCACCGGGTCGCTGGGCCGGGCATCCTCCGATGAGGTCTGCCACAGGTAGAAGGCGCACAGGCTTTCGAGCAGCCCCAGGTCACGGTCAGACTTCTTGTTGAAGGGCTGGACGATGCGTTTCCAGCTGCCATCGGCCTCCTTCTGGCCGATCGGTTCGCCGACCAGTGGCAGCAATCCGGCCAGATCGGCCCCATGCCGGCGGCGCAGATCGAGCAGGGCAGCATTGAGGGCCGCCTGCTGCTCGGGCTTCAGTCGCGCATCCTCGATACCCTTGACCCGCTCCAGCCAGGCACCGAAGCTGGGAATCGGTGACAGGGTGCAGAAAGTCTTGAGGGTGGGATGTTCCTGCTGCAGGCGCTCGGCCACCCGCTTGATCAGGAAATTGCCCAGGTTCACCCCTTTCAGGCCGGGCTGACAATTGGAGATCGAATAGAACACGGCCACCTTGAAGCGGCGCGGATCGGCCAATGGCGGTGTTTCGCGATCGAGCAGTGGCGCAATCGCGGCCGGCATCTCGGGCAGCAGGGCCACCTCGACAAAGATCAGGGGCTCCTCGGGCAGGGTCGGATGAAAGAAGGCAAAGCAGCGCCGGTCCGGCTGAAGGCGACGGCGCAGGTCGTTCCAGCCGTCGATGGCATGGACCGCCTCATGCTGAATGATCTTCTCGAGCAGGCCGGCGGGCGATTGCCAGTCCACCTGCACCAGGTTCAGGAAGCCGGGATTGAACCAGGAGCTGAGCAGGTGTTCGAAATCGGCATCGACAGCCCGCAGGCCGCGGTCCTTGCGCAGCAGGTCGAGCAGCTTGGCACGCATCTGCACGATCGCGGCCGCCCCGCCCGGGGCCCGGTTCAGGCGCCGCAGCAGTTCCTGGCGCGGTGGCTCGGCCGCACGCGACAGGGCGATCAGGTGCTCGGGCGAGCGATTGACCGCATACTTTTCGGCCAGCATCAGCAATTCGCCCGGATCCGGATCGAATTCCTCGGCCAGCACCTCGAAAAAGCGCTGCACGCCCTCCGGCGATAGGGCGTGGTAGTGGGAGAGCGCCTGGGTCGCGAAGGCCACGCTGTTGGACTCGCCGCGCTCGCCGAGCAACTTGCGACAACTCTGCAGCAGACGCGTCAGGTCGATGCGCTCCCGGTTATTGCGGCGGGCTTGCCTTATTTTTTCGAACATGGGAAACAATTAAACGAAATTGAGCGCAAGAAAAGCGCCATTTCGCGATGATGAGGCAATTCAAGGGGCGGCACCAGCCTTGTGGTGTTGCCGCCATGGCTCGCTCAGGCCGGCCCCTTGCGCAGCATCAGGTACAGCCCGACCGCGAACATCGGCAGGCATAGCAGCTGGCCCATGGTCAGGCCCAGCGCCAGGGTTCCCAGGAAGGCATCCGGCTCGCGGGCAAATTCGACGATGAAGCGGCACACCGCATAGCCCGCCATGAACAGGCCGCCCACCTGCCCCAGCCGGCGCGGCTTTGCCGAATACAGCCAGAGCACCACGAACAGCAGGACCCCTTCCAGGGCGAACTGATAGAGCTGCGAAGGATGCCGTCCCAGGGCGTCGCCGGCCTGCGGAAAGACCATGGCCCAGGGACCGCTGGTGGGACGGCCCCACAACTCTCCGTTGATGAAATTGCCCATCCGGCCGGCGGCCAGGCCCAGGGGCACCAGGGGTGCGATGAAGTCGAGCACGGCCAGGTAAGGGCGCGCGCGCCGGCGGCAGAACAGCCAGATCGCCACGAGAACCCCCAACAGGCCACCATGGAAGGACATGCCCCCCTGCCAGATGGCCAGAATCTCGGCGGGATGACCCAGGTAGTAGCCAGGCTTGTAGAACAGCACATAGCCCAGGCGCCCGCCCAGCACCACGCCCATGGCCCCCCAGAACAGCAGGTCCTCCAGATCGCGAGCCGACAGGCCGGTACGCACGGCATAGGGCGAGGGCTGCGCCTTGCCCTCTGACAGGTTCAGGCGGTAACGGCCCAAGGTCCAGAACAGCAGGAAGGCGGTCAGGTACATCAGGCCATACCAGCGAACGGCCAGCGGGCCCAGGCTGAGGGCGATCGGATCAAACTGGGGATGGACGAGCATGGCTGGAGCGGAGGGAGAATGAGGACGGGACCGGTGAGCGTCCGGCCAGGGAGCAGTGTACCTTCGCCGCGCCGCTCCCGGGACGGCCACCAGCGGGCAAGCTTTGGCAGGCGGTAGAATGCAGGCCGGTCCAGAGCCCCATCTTTTCGCACCACCGCCCCATGAGCAACGATTCAAACACCCCCAAGCAACCCGCCCGCCGCAGTGACAACATCACCAAGGGTGTGGCGCGCGCGCCCAACCGCTCGATGTACTACGCGATGGGCTATGAGAAAAGCGACTTCGACAAGCCGATGATCGGTGTCGCCAATGGTCACTCCACCATCACCCCCTGCAACTCCGGCCTGCAACCGCTGGCCGACGCGGCGGTCGCGGCCATCGAGGCCCATGGCGGCAATGCCCAGATCTTCGGAACGCCGACCATTTCCGATGGCATGGCCATGGGCACCGAAGGCATGAAGTACTCGCTGATTTCCCGCAAGGTCATCGCCGATTGCATCGAGACGGCAGTCCAGGGCCAATGGATGGACGGTGTTCTGGTCGTGGGAGGCTGCGACAAGAACATGCCCGGCGGCATGATGGGCATCCTGCGCTGCAATGTGCCGGCCATCTACGTGTATGGCGGCACCATCAAGCCGGGCACCTGGAAGGGCAAGGACCTGAACATCGTGTCGGTGTTCGAAGCGGTCGGCGAATTCTCCTCCGGCCGCATGAGCCAGGAAGATCTCGATGGCATCGAGCGCAACGCCATTCCAGGCACCGGTTCCTGCGGCGGCATGTACACCGCCAACACCATGAGCTCCTCTTTCGAGGCCCTGGGCATGAGCCTGCTCAGCTCCTCGACCATGGCCAACCCGGATGGCGTCAAGAAGGACTCCGCCACCGCCTCGGCCGAAGTCCTGCTGCGCGCTGTCCAGAACAACCTGCGTCCCAGCGACATCGTGACCCGCAAGTCGATCGAGAACGCGGTCAGCCTGATCATGGCCACTGGCGGCTCGACCAATGCGGTGCTGCATTACCTGGCCATTGCCCACTCGGCTGGCGTGGAATGGACCATCGATGATTTCGAGCGCATCCGCAAGCGCGTCCCGGTGATCTGCGACCTCAAGCCCTCAGGCACCTACCTGGCCACCGACCTGCATCGGGCCGGCGGCATCCCGCAGGTGCTGCGCATCCTGCTCGATGCCGGCCTGCTGCACGGCGATTGCATGACCATCACCGGCAAGACCATGGCCGAGGAACTGGCGCACATTCCCAGCCAGCCGCGCGCCGACCAGAAAGTGATCTTCCCGATCGACAAGGCCCTGTACAAGGAGGGCCATCTGGCCATCCTCAAGGGCAACCTCTCGCCCGAAGGCGCGGTGGCCAAGATCACCGGCCTGAAAAATCCGGTCATCACCGGCCCGGCCCGAGTCTTCGATGACGAGCAATCGGCGCTGCAATCCATTCTCGATGGCAAGATCAAGCCGGGCGATGTGATGGTGCTGCGCCAGCTGGGTCCGAAAGGCGCCCCGGGCATGCCAGAGATGCTGGCGCCGACCTCGGCGCTGATCGGTGCGGGTCTGGGCGAAACCGTCGGCCTGATCACCGACGGCCGTTTCTCGGGGGGCACCTGGGGCATGGTCGTCGGCCATGTGGCGCCGGAGGCGGCCGTGGGCGGCACCATCGCGTTGGTCAAGGAAGGCGACAGCATCACGATCGATGCACGCCAGCTGCTGCTGCAACTGAATGTGCCGGATGCCGAGATTGCGGCCCGCCGCGCCGCCTGGCAAGCGCCAGCAGCGCGCTACACGCGCGGCGTGCTCTCCGAGTTTGCAAAGCTGGCCACCACGGCCAGCCGCGGTGCCGTCACCGACGCCGATTGAGGATCGCCAGCCGGCAAGGGCTGGCCGATGCGCTGCTCAGCGCGATTTTCTGGGCTGTTCGAAGGCCTGCGCAATGCGGGCCTTTTTCGCACGCTCGGCCCGGTCATCGCCTTTGGTCCGGTCCATGCCCAGAAGGGGTTGAACCACCTCGAACCAGATCAGGGCCGCAGCAAAGGGCGACAGAACCCAGGGCCAGCTCAGGTTGGCGACAGGGCCGAACGCAGCCCACTTCATCAACAACAGCGCAACCCCGGTCCAGACGAAAAGCATGACGTGTCCCCATGTTCAATGGCGGGGCGCCTGCGCCCCGGCCCCGCATGTGGCCCGTGGTCGCGTCCCCTCCCGGGCATTGTCCTCAGGACAGGGGAGCCTGCGTTCGGCCGGAAGCCTGAGCGGTCGATTCGACCTCGTCAACGGCGAAAGGTCATGAGACGTTGATAAAACGAAATTCGCTAGAATCGCGGGCAGGAAGATTCCGCCGCTTTTTTTGAATCCGGCTGGCCCAGCGCCGGCCCGCATGTTTAATCGAACCACAGACCTGAATCCCGGAAGGAACCCATGAAAGCTGTCATCACGCTCGCCGCCGCTCTTGCCCTGAGCACCGCCTCCGTGTCCGCCTTCGCAAACGCGCAACTGGCCAAGGACAAGAACTGCACCGCCTGCCACGCCGTTGGCACCAAGCTGATCGGTCCCTCGTTCAAGGACATCGCTGCCAAGTACAAGGACGACAAGGCTGCCAAGGCACGCCTGGCCAAGAAAGTCCGTGAAGGCGGTACCGGTGTCTGGGGTCAGGTGCCGATGCCTGCCAATCCCCAGGTCAATGCCGACGAGTCCGACAAACTGGTCGCCTGGATCCTGGACGGCGCCAAGTAAGCAGCGCCCCGGCAGCCCGCGCGGCTGCCACTGCATGACCCAACCCCGCCCCGGCGGGGTTTTATTTTGATACCCCGCCCCGGCGGGGTTTTTCTTTGCAAAACCGCCGCAGCCAGACCCTCCCCCGAACGGGTTGCTTGCAGCCTCCGGGTATCCCCCAAACGACGGATAGGCGCCTGCAAGGCCCGGTCTCGTCCACCTGTCCGGTCACACCGCCCGCCAATCCTTTGTGACTCGCTTCCGCCCCGGGGCCCTCTTACAGTCTCTTTACACCGAAGCGAGCAAGCAATGCCGCGCGGTGTGAATAGGCCTCCTCTCTCCAGCCTAGCGGTCCAGGTTTTTTCCTCCCTGGCTGGTTTGCCCCGGTTCGTCCGGGGCTTTTTTTTTGTCGCGCCTGGTGCAACGCCCCATTCCGGGGCGGTCGCAAGGGCCTTCCGGCACGATGTCCTGACCCTTTTTCGGGGTTTGCGCGCCAGCAGATAGAATCGCCTGAAACGACAGCCGGGCCCATCTACGGGGCACGGCCATGACAAGCATCGCAATACCCAGCGCGCCGGGGGCTCCATGGACTTCAATTTCGACATCCTGCTGCAGCAGATCTTCAATGGACTGGTGCTGGGCAGCGTCTATGCCCTGGTGGCCCTGGGCTACACGATGGTCTACGGCATCCTGCAACTGATCAACTTCGCCCATGGCGACGTGCTCATGGTCGGCGCGATGGTGGCCACGGTGCTGATTGCCAATGTGCTGATGCCGATGGGTCTGCCCCTGGTGGTGATCCTGATCCTGGCGATCCTGGCGGCCATCGCGGTCTGCGTGCCCCTGTCCCTGGTGATCGAACGCGTGGCTTACCGGCCGCTGCGCAATGCGCCACGGCTGGCGCCACTGATCACCGCCATCGGCGTGTCGATCCTCATCCAGACCATCGCGATGATCCTGTGGAAGCCCAATCCTCGCGTCTTTCCTGACCTGCTGCCCACCACGCCGATCATGCTCGGCGAGGTCGTCGTCGCACCCAAGCAGTTGCTCATCCTGGTGGTATCGGCGCTGATGATGGTGGGCCTGATCCTGCTGGTCAATCGCACCCGGCTGGGCCGTGCCATGCGCGCCACCGCGGAGAACCCGCGCATTGCCGGCCTGATGGGCGTGAATGCCAACCAGGTGATTGCCGCCACCTTTGCCATCGGCGCCGCCCTGGCTGCCGTGGCAGGCGTGCTGGTGGCCATGAACTACAACAAGGTCGACTTCATGATGGGCTTCATGCCCGGCCTGAAGGCCTTCACTGCAGCGGTGCTGGGCGGTATCGGCAACCTGGCCGGCGCCATGGTGGGGGGCCTGCTGCTGGGCGTGATCGAATCGCTGGCGGCAGGCTACATCGGCGACCTGACCGGTGATTTCATCGGCTCGAACTACCAGGACATCTTTGCCTTCGTGGTGCTGATCATCGTGCTGGTGTTCAAGCCCTCCGGCATCATGGGCGAGCGCGTCGCCGACCGCGCCTGATCATCGCCACGCCCGACCGCCAAGAATCCCAGGAGCCCCGATGAAAAGCCTGATCCCGAGTTTCTCCGACAATCCCAAGGGCGCCTACGCCGCCCTGGCCATGCTCGGCCTTGCCCTGATCCTGCTGCCGCTGGTGGTGGGCCAGTTCGGCAATGGTCCGGTTCGCCTGCTGGCCATGGCCCTGCTCTATGTGATGCTGGCGCTGGGCCTGAACATCGTGGTCGGCTATGCCGGCCTGCTCGACCTGGGCTATGTCGCCTTCTACGCGGTCGGCGCCTACATGTACGCGCTGCTGGCTTCTCCCCACCTGGCCGAGAATTTCGAATGGATCGCCAAGACCTTTCCCGATGGCATGCATACCAGCATCTGGCTGGTGGTGCCCCTGGGTGCAGCGCTGGCAGCGTTTTTCGGGGTGCTTCTGGGAACGCCGACGCTGCGCCTGCGCGGTGACTACCTGGCCATCGTGACGCTCGGCTTTGGCGAGATCATCCGCATCTTCATGAACAACCTGAATGCGCCGATCAACATTACCAATGGCCCGCAAGGCATCACCAAGATCGATGCCATCCATGTCTTCGGCCTGGATTTTTCCAAGGGCATCGAATCCCTGGGTTTGACCTCGACCCAGATGTACTACTACCTGTTCCTGGTGCTCGCGGTCTTCATCATCATCGTCAACATCCGGCTGCAGGACTCGCGCGTCGGCCGGGCCTGGATGGCCATCCGCGAGGACGAGATCGCCGCCAAGGCCATGGGCATCAACACCCGCAACATGAAGCTGCTCGCTTTTGCGATGGGCGCCTCCTTCGGCGGGGTCTCGGGCGCCATGTTTGCCTCCTTCCAGGGCTTTGTGTCGCCGGAAAGTTTCGTGCTCATGGAATCGATCGTGATCGTCGCGATGGTGGTGCTGGGCGGGATGGGCCACATTCCTGGCGTCATCCTGGGCGCCGTCATCCTGTACGCGATTCCCGAGCTGCTGCGCTACTTTGATCGCGGCGTGCAGGAGCGGCTGTTCGGCCATGAACTGGTCGCCCCGGAGGCGCTGCGCATGCTGCTGTTCGGCCTGGCCATGGTGGTGATCATGCTGCGCAAGCCCGAGGGCCTGTGGCCCGCGCCCAAGCACGGCGCCAAACCGGCCGAGGCCCCGGCCGCCAAAGCCGCCTGACGCCGCAAGGAGCCCCCAGACATGTCCACTGCCCTGCTCAAGGTCGACGGCGTCAACAAGCGCTTTGGCGGCCTGCAAGCCCTGTCCGAGGTCGGCCTGGAGATCCAGCCCGGCCACATCTACGGCCTGATCGGTCCCAACGGGGCCGGCAAGACCACCTTCTTCAACGTCATCACCGGCCTGTATACACCGGACTCGGGCAGCTTCGTGCTCGATGGCAAGCCCTACGAGCCCACCGCAGTCCATGAAGTGGCCCAGGCCGGCATTGCCCGCACCTTCCAGAACATCCGCCTGTTCGGCGAAATGACCGCCCTGGAAAACGTGATGGTCGGCCGCCATGTGCGCACCCGCTCGGGCGTGCTTGGCGCGGTCTTCAAGACACCCGGCGAAAAGCGCGAGGAACGCGAGATCCGCGAGCGTGCCCGCCAGCTGCTGGACTATGTGGGCGTGGCCCGTTTTGCCGATTACCAGGCGCGCACCCTCTCCTATGGCGACCAGCGGCGCCTGGAAATCGCGCGTGCCCTGGCCACTGACCCCAAGCTTCTCGCCCTGGACGAACCGGCCGCCGGCATGAATGCCACCGAGAAGCTCGCCCTGCGCGGCCTGCTCGAGAGCATCCGCAAGGACGGCAAGACCATCCTGCTGATCGAGCACGACGTAAAACTGGTGATGGGCCTGTGCGATCGCATGACCGTGCTCGATTACGGCAAGGTCATTGCCCAGGGCCTGCCGGCCGACGTGCAGAAAGACAAGGCCGTGATCGAGGCCTATCTGGGCAGTGGCACACCACACTAACAAAGCGACCTCCATCAGTGACAGGGCAAGCCACATGAGCGCAGCAAGCATTCTCAAGATCTCGGGCCTGAAGGTCTCCTATGGCGGCATCCAGGCGGTCAAAGGGGTCGACCTCGATGTGCGCGAGGGCGAGCTGGTGGCGCTGATCGGTGCCAATGGTGCCGGCAAGACCACCACACTCAAGGCCGTCACCGGCTCCCTGCCCTGGGCGGCGGGCGAGGTTCAGTACCTGGGCCAGAGCATCCGCGGCCTGGGATCCTTCCAGTTGGTCGGCAAGGGGCTGGCGATGGTGCCCGAGGGACGCGGCGTCTTTGCGCGCATGACCATCACCGAAAACCTGCAGATGGGCGCCTACCTGCGCAATGACAAGGCCGGCATCGCGGCCGACATTGACAAGATGTTCGGCATCTTCCCGCGTCTGAAGGAGCGCGCCGTGCAACTGGCCGGCACCATGTCGGGCGGCGAGCAGCAGATGCTGGCGATGGCCCGCGCACTGATGTCCCAGCCCCGGCTGCTGCTGCTCGATGAGCCCTCGATGGGCCTGTCACCGATCATGGTCGAGAAGATCTTCGAGGTCATCCGTACCGTATCGGCGCAGGGAACGACGATCCTGCTGGTCGAGCAGAATGCGCGCCTGGCCCTGCAGGCAGCCGATCGCGCCTACGTGATGGATTCGGGCCTGATCACCATGGATGGCGAGGCCCAGGCCATGCTCACCGACCCGCGCGTACGGGCGGCCTACCTGGGCGAGGAAACCCCGGCCACCTGAGCCTTCAGGCGGCGCGGTCAGCCACGCTGTCAGCCGCACTGGTAAACGCGTCGGCGTAGAACTCATCGGCCGGCAGGCCGCATTGCGCGATGAATTCGCGCTGGGCCGAATCGATCACCACCGGCGCCCCACAGGCATAGACCTGATGGCCCGACAGATCGGCAAGATCGGCCATCACGGCGCGGTGCACGAACCCGTCGCGCCCCTGCCAGGCATCCTCGGGCAGGGCATCGGAGACCACCGGCACGTAGCGGATATGGGCATGGTCCCGAGCCCACTGGCGGCACAGCGCGTCCAGGTACAGGTCCTGCGGGCGGCGGCCTCCCCAGTACAGCGTCATCGGGCGGGTGATCCCCTTGTGAAGGGCATGCTCGACCAGGGCCTTGATGGGAGCAAAGCCGGTGCCACTGGCCAGCAGCACGATCGGCTTGTCGCTGTCCTCGCGCAGGAAGAAGGTGCCCAGCGGTCCCTCGAAGCGCAGGATGTCGCGCTCCTTGACGGCGGGGTCCCGGACACCGAACAGGGCATCAGTGAACAGGCCGCCCGGCATGTGGCGCACATGCAACTCGAGTTGGGTGGCGTCATGCGGCGGACAGGCCAGCGAATAGGCGCGGCGTGAGCCATCGCGCAGGATCAGCTCGATGTACTGGCCGGCCAGGAACACCAGCTTCTCGTTGGCTGGCAACTGCAGCCGGATACGGATCACATCCGGTGCCAGGCGCTCCAGGGCGGCCACACGGCAGGGCATCTTGCGCACCGCGATCTCGCCTACCCCGGCCAGCACCATGGCCTCGATCACCAGATCAGAGCAGGCGCGCGCGCAGCACAGAAGCGCCAGACCGGCCGCCTTCTCCTCGGGGCGCAGGGCAGCTGGCGCGTGCGGCCCCTGCTCGACCTGACCGGAGACGACCTTGGACTTGCAGGAGCCACAAGCCCCGTCCTTGCATCCATAGGGCAGCACGATGTTGTTGGCGAGCGCCGCCTGCAGGATGAACTGGTCGGGTGCCAGGCTGAATTGCCTGTTGCTGGGCTTGAGGGTAACGTTGAAACTCATGGTCCAAGATGCCTGGCTCGCAGGCCTGAAGTGGGGGCAGTCGCAATTATCCCCCGCAATTATCCCCCGGCAATTATCCTCGATAAGCCCTGCCCTGCCCGATGCGCCGCCAGGGGCTTGGCAGGCCGCCGTTCGGCGTCCCGTCACGTGACGCTGCCTGCCTTTGCTACAATCGCCGCTTTCCCGGCCCGCCCGGCCGCCTGACTCCGTGTCGGTCGGTGCCCAGCGGCAGGCTGCGGAATCCGCCGGTGTAGCTCAGTTGGTAGAGCAGCGCATTCGTAATGCGAAGGTCGTAGGTTCGACTCCTATCTCCGGCACCACCCCCCCCAATTCCCCAGGCAGGCCGATCCGGAAGCCGTCCGGCCGCATGGCGCCGCCGCGTCCGCCCTGCATAACCATGTACTCATGTCTCCGGTTGCCGAATTCAGTCGACAACTGCGGCACGAAGATGTCAGCATGCGATGAGTATTCATGTCATTCGCCCTGCACCAGGGGCGATGGTCACAAGGAAGCCGTGTATGACAACCGTGCAAACGACTGATTTTCAGCCCTACGTTCACCCCAGTGCCTGGCGGGCCACGGACCTGCGCAAGGACCTGGCCTGGCGCATCCAGTTGACGCCGGAGCACAACCGGGAATTGCGCCAGGCCCTGGCGCATGCACGAGCCCAGGGCATCGATATACCGGCCCTGGACGCAGCGCAGTTTCCCTTGCCCAGCCTTGCACCGACACTGGCCGCCCTGCGGCTGGAATTAATGGAGGGCCGCGGCTTTTGCCTGATCAAGGGCCTCGTCATCGCCGATCTGGCGCCGCGTGATGCCGCCCTCATCTACTGGGGCATCGGGCGCCACCTGGGCACGCCGATGGCACAGAATGCACAGGGCGATGTGCTCGGCCATGTGACCAATCTCGGAGTTGATTTTCATGGCGACCCGAACACCAGGGGGTATCAAACCCCCCTGCGGCTGCCGTTCCACAACGATCTGGGCGATATCGTCGGGCTCATGTGCCTGCAGACGGCCAAGCGCGGCGGGGTATCGCGACTGGTGAGCAGCACGACCCTGTACAACACCGTCCTGGAACGCCGTCCGGACCTGATGGACGTGATGACCGGCCCCTGGTACATCGACCGACGCGGCGAGAATCCGCCGCACAAGAAGCCCTACTATGTCGGTGCCTTCTTCGAGTACGTGGGTCAGCGCCTGTTCTGCCGCTACAACCGCACCTACATCCAATCCGGGCAGCGCTTCGAGGAAGCGCCGAGGCTCACCGCCCGGCAGGTGGAGGCACTCGACCTGATCGACAACCTGTGCTACGACCCAGACCTGCAACTCGAGATGACGCTCGAACCCGGTGACCTCCAGTTCGTCAACAACTACGCCGTCCTGCACTCGCGCTCGAGCTACGAGGACTGGCCCGAGAAGGAGCGCCGCCGCTACCTGCTCAGGCTCTGGCTCAACACCGGACTGATCACCGAAATGCCGCCGTCATGGATCGATCACCATGACGACTGGAAAACCTGGGAACTCGATCCCCGCCCGCCCATCTTCGACCTGTCGATGCGTCGCGCGGAACTGGCCCACTGACGTCGTTGACCCACCCTGACCCTTTGTACAGGACGCCTGACCATGCTCAAGTTCGGTTCACCTCATCAGATCGGCGCCGGCCCGGCCATCGTGCGAGCGTCAGTGCTCAGGGACTACCGGATCGAGATCTGCACGCCTGCCATCGGGGCGGAAATCACCGATATCAACCTGGCTGACGTACCCGATGATGCCGCCCTGGTGGGCGAACTGCGATCGCTCTGGCTCAAGCACCGGGTCTTGTTCTTCCGTGACCAGCACATCACGCCCCAGGAGCAGCAGCGCTTTGCGTCTGCCTTCGGGACGCTCGAGAAACATCCGACGGCCCCCATGCATCCCGAGGCCCCCCTCCTGCTGCCGCTGTATCGCAATCTCGATCCGAGCAAGCCCAACATGATCGAGAAGTCCTCGCGCGAAAACATCTGGCACTCGGACCTGACCTTCAAGGACGTCGGGCCGCGCGGGGCCATCCTGCGCTGTGAGGAGTGTCCTCCTTCCGGGGGCGACACCCTCTGGGCCAACATGGTGCTGGCCTATGAGATGTTGCCGGACCAGGTCAAGGCGCGCATCGATACGCTCTATGCCCGGCACAGCTTCGAGCACGTCTTTGCTGCACAGCTTCGTCGTGAACGCCGGCTCGAGCTGGCAAGGGAGATCCCGGCCACCGACCACCCGGTGGTGAGGGTTCATCCAGAAACCGGCGAGAAGCTGCTGTTTGTCAACCAGGCATTCACGACCCACTTCACCAACTACTACGACTTCGAGCACGTCCGTTACGGCCAGGACTTTGCGATCGAGGCCAACCACCTCATGAACTATCTGCTATCGCAGGCTGCGGTGCCCGAATATCAGGTTCGCCTGAAATGGCGACCAGGAACGGTCGCCATGTGGGACAACATGCTGACCCAGCACTATGCGGTTGCAGACTATGGTCCGGCGCCCCGCAAGATGCTGCGTGCCACCCTGGCCGGCTGATGACCCGAGGAGTCACCCCCATGAAAATCGATGGCGCCTGTCTGTGCGGAGCCTATGCCTACGAAGCCGAGATCAATCCCGAGAAGGTGATCGTCTGCCACTGCACCGATTGCCAGGTCAGTTCGGCCTCGGCCTACCGTTTTGGCGTGATGGTCGCCCGGGAGCAATACCGGGAATTGCGCGGGACGCTCAAGTCCTTCGTCAAGACGGCCGAAAGCGGCGCCGCCCGGGCGCTGCATTTCTGTCCCGAGTGCGGGACCTCGATCTATGGCGCTGACCCCGAGGGGGCGACCCACTTCTCGCTGCGACTGGGGACTGCCCGGCAGCGGGGCCAATTGGCACCCAAGGCCCAGGTGTGGCACCGCTCTGCCTTGCCCTGGGTCGGCAGCGTGGCCGGACTTCGCGCCAATGAGACGCAATCATCCAGGATGCGTCCGAAAGAAAGTACCCCCTCAGGGCAGTAGGCCCCGGATCGGGGTTGGGCAAGCCTCGACCCGATACAATCCATGGGGTTTGAAGTGACCGCGCCTGTGCGCGTCTGAAATTCCATGCAGCTTGAACTTGAATGGTCTTGTGGCGCCACTTTGGGCGAGTCGCCACTTTGGTGTGAGCGCACCGGCAGCCTTTTTTTTGTGGATATTGCGAGCAAGCGCCTGCATTGCTACCGACCCGAGGATCACCAAAAAAGCAGCCTGGAATTGGCCGAGAATACTGGTTGCATCGCCCTGACCCGAGAGGGTGGACTTGCGGCAGCGATGCGTAGCGGTTTGTTCTTGCTCGACGATGCCGGGAAGAAGCTCAGACAACTTGCGGCCAATCCTGAAGACCAGGGCAACAGCCGCTTCAATGACGGCAAGGTGGATCCACGGGGGCGCTGGCTGATCGGTACCCTCGATGAGGTCCGCAAGACGGGAACAGCCCACCTGTATCGCTTCGACCGTCGTGGACTGCAGCCCCTGGCGCAAGGCTTGATCACTTCGAACGGACTGGCCTTCTCTCCGGACGGACGCCATCTCTATCATGCCGACACACCGCGTTTCGTGGTGTACCGCTACGATTACGACCTCCAAACCGGTGCAATCGACAACCGGAAAATCTTCATCCGGTTCGATCAGGGCGCATCTGACCGGGCACGTCCTGACGGTGCCGCCGTTGATTCACAAGGCTGTTACTGGACCGCCCTGTACGACGGCGCGCGCATCGAGCGCTATGACCCCGAAGGCCGATTGATGGCCAGCCATGCGATGCCGGCTCGCCGGCCTACCATGCCGTGCTTTGGCGGACCGCAGCTGCGGACGCTCTTCGTGACGACAGCGTCCGCACCTGGGGACCCCCATCCCGGAGGTCTCTATGCCATGCCAGTGGATATCGAGGGACTGCCCTCGCATCGGCTGGATCTGGATGCTCAAACGGTCTGAGAATCCCGCACCCGCGTGAACTTCAGTTGGACTGACGAAGCATGCTGGCCTGGCGGGCCAAGGCGGTGATCTGCCCCCATTGCCTGTCCTTGACCAGTGCCGATGACACCATCCAGCTTCCGCCCACACAAAGGACATTGGGCAGCGCCAGGTAGCGTGATGCCATCTCGGGCTGAATACCTCCAGTGGGACAAAAACCGATGTCGGGAAAGGGACTGAACCAGGCCTTCAGCAGGTCCACCCCACCGACGGCCTGCGCCGGGAAAAGCTTGAGAAAGTCGAAACCGTCTGATCGGGCGCGCATGACCTCGCTCGCAGTCGCCACGCCCGGAAGCAAGGGCAGGCGCTCGCCGACGCAGGCGCGACCGATCTCCGGCAGGTAGCCAGGGCTGACGGCGAACTGGGCTCCCGCCCGGATGACGGCCGCCACATCCTGCTCGTTGCAAACCGTCCCAGCCCCCACCACAGCCTCAGGGAGTCGTTGCCGCAGGCACTCGATGACCTTGAGCGCGGTCTGGGTACGCAAGGTGACCTCGAACACCTTGATCCCGCCTTCGAGCAGCGCTTCGCCAAGGGCGAGGGCATCGTCCAGTCGATCGATCACGATGACCGGTATGACCGGCCCGTGCTCGGTCAAGAAGCGGGACTGTACCGGCTGATGGGCATTTACCATGCGCAGGCTCCCGACTCTGCAGTGCTGACAGTGGATCTGAACATGCCGAAAAGTCCCCGGCCCTGACCATACGACGCATCGGCGTCATGCGGGTTTTCCGCGGCCTTGCGATGGGCTGCATCGTGCTCGGATACCAGGAGTTCAAGCCTGCCGGTGACGGCGTCGAGCCGGATCAGATCTCCGTCCTGGACCCGGGCCAGGAGTCCCCCTTCGGCGGCCTCTGGGCACACATGTATGGCCGCCGGGAACGCCCCCGACGCGCCGCTCATCCTGCCATCGGTCACAAGCGCAACCCGATGGCCCTTGTCCTGGAGGACCGACAGCACTGAAGACAGCTTGTGAAGCTCGGGCATTCCATTGGCTTTTGGCCCCTGGAACCTGACCACGACGACCACATCGCGATCGAGTCGGCCCGCCCTGAAAGCCTGCTCGAACCCCTCCTGGGTCGAGAACACCATGGCGGGGGCCTCGATAAGCTGACGGTCCTGAGGAAACGACGAAGTCTTGATCACGGCGCGTCCCAGATTGCCCGCCAGGATTTGAAGGCCGCCACGAGGAGAAAATGGGTTCATGGGTGGGCGTATGACCTCGTGGTCCTCAGCCCTGACCGGTGCAACCCCATCGAGGATGTCGGCCATGCTGGCCCCGGAAATGGTGGCGACATCACCATGCAACAGCCCAGCCTTCCACAATTCCCGCAAGACGAGCAAAGGCCCCCCTGCCTTCTGAAAGTCATTCACGTCAGCATGGCCGTTGGGATAGACCCTGGCCAGCAAGGGCACTCCGGCCGACAGGATCCCGAAATCATCCCAATCGACCAGAATGCCTGCCGCACGGGCCACTGCGACCCAGTGGATCAGGTGGTTCGTCGACCCACCGGTAGCCAGCAGCGCAATCATCGCATTCACGATCACGCGTTCATCGACCATGAGCCCGATGCAACTGCGCTCGGGTTGCGACTGACGCAGACGTATCAGGTTCGCAAGACTGTCCACAGCCCGACTCGTGGCGACCTTGCGATCCAGGCTATCGGGCGCGAGGAATGCACTTCCGGGCACATGCAGGCCCATAGCCTCGAGCAACATCTGGTTGCTGTTGGCGGTGCCATAGAAGGTGCAGGTTCCGGGACTGTGATAGGCCGCCATTTCCGCCTGCAATAGCGCGTCCCGACCGATCTCGCCCTTGGCATGGCGCTTGCGCACCTCTGCCTTTTCCTTGTTGGGCAGGCCGCTTCCCATGGGGCCGGCCGGAACAAACACCGTTGGCAGATGCCCGAAGTGGAGCGCCCCGATCAGCAGTCCGGGGACGATCTTGTCGCAAACACCCAAACAAAGCGCGCCATCAAAGACATCGTGGCTCAGGCCGATCGCGGTGGCTTGGGCAATCACATCACGCGAGAAAAGGCTCAGTTCCATGCCGGGCATGCCTTGCGTGATGCCGTCACACATCGCAGGCACACCGGAGGCCACCTGGCAGCCAAGGCCCAGATCCCGGGCACGCGCCTTGATCAGGGCAGGGTAGTCCCCATAAGGCTGATGGGCGGACAACATGTCGTTGTACGCGGAAATGATCGCCAGATTGGGAGGCTTCTCGGCCAGGATGCGGAACTTGTCGCTCGAGGGCATAGCCGCCCAGGCATGAGCCAGATTGGCACAGGCCATGCGATCGGCACTGCGAGGCCTGTTGAGCGCGATACGGGTGCGCGCCAGATAGCGATCACGGGTGATATGGCTTCGCGCCCGGATGCGATCGGTCACACGCGCTATGAGGGGATCAGTTTTCATCGGTTTTCAGGGTCCGGAGCCACGCCATTCTCTTGAGCGGCAACATCCGGATTTTTGGTAACTCAAGTAGTTTATTTTTGGTAATTATGTTACATAACGAATAAAAAAATCAAGCCCCGACATCGCATGGAGGCCTGCCCTGCATCGGCATTGCTCTAAAAATACGGGCGTTGCAGCGGTCACACGAGGCGGTGACTGCCCGGCCAATCGCATCAGGCGCGATACCGCTTCCTGCGCAGATTCCGCTTGATCTGGGCGAGCATGGGACGCAACGATCCGGCGTCCATACGCAGCGCCACCCCTGTTGCGAGGATGTCCACGATCACCAGGTGCAGGATGCGTGACACCATGGGGCTGTATTGCTCGTACCCCTCGGGATGATCGGCCTGAATGAACACATCGGCCCTCTCCGACAGGGGCGACCCGCTGGCAGTGATCGCAATGGTCCTGGCACCCTTGCGCCGGGCGATTTCGCAGGCATCGAGCAGGTCCCGGCTGCGCCCGGAGTTGGAAATGATGACTGCACAGTCCCGCACTCCCAACATGGTGGCCGCCATGATTTGCACATGGCCATCTGCAAACGCGACCGTATTGCCACCAAGCCGGAAAAACTTGTGCTGCGCATCCTGGGCGACGATGCCGGAATTGCCGACCCCATAGAACTCGATTCGCCCCTTGAGCTTAATCGTCTGTGCAAGCGCGTCGATGGCCGTCTCCAGGGCTGCGCTGCCGGATTCATCCCGGTAACGCAGCAGCGCACTGGCCGTGTTGTCGAGGATCTTGCGCATCAGGGTGGCAGTATCGTCGCCCTCGCCGACGGCGCGGTGCACGAAGGGAACCCCCTGACCGGCACTGCTCGCGGCAAGCTTGAGCTTGAAGTCACTCAAACCTGCAAATCCCATGCTGCGGCAAAACCGCAGCACCGTGGGCTTGCTGACGTCGGCCTTCTCGGCCAGCATGCCAACGGGTAGTGAAGCGAAGGCGCGAGGATCAGCCAACACCAGTTCAGCGACGCGGCGCTCCGAGGCCGACAGACCAGCCAGACTGGATTGGATGCGCTCGACAAGGTTCATGACGCGGGAAGGGTCGCTGCTTCAGAAGTGACGAAGAGTACCAAAGCGTCCAATCCGGATGACAAACGGGCGAGTACGACCCAGATGGTTCATCCATCCAGTGCCCGGGCGGCGCCGGTCAACCCTGGCCACGGAGCGGTAATGACATAAACCGGGACGCTTTCAAGCCATGCGCGATAACGCCCCTTGTCCACGAACCGTTCACGAAAGGATGAGCCCGGGAAATAATCCCCAAGCCCGGGCACGATGCCTCCCCCCAGATAGACACCCCCGCGGGCGCCGAGCGTCAGCGCCAGGTTCGAAGCCACGGTCCCCAGGAATGCGCAAAAATGCGCCAGCGCCTCGATGCAATCGGCGCACTCGCGACGCAGCGCCCGGCTGGAGATTTCGGCGGGGCTCAAGTCGAGCGCCTGACGCTGGTTGAGTGCGCACACCGCATCGTAGAGGTTGCGAAGACCCTGGCCCGACAGCGCCCGCTCGGCCGAGACATGTCCAGTCTTGCGCCGAATATGCGCGATCAAGGCAGCTTCACGTTCGTTGCTGGCCGGTAGCGTGACATGACCGCCTTCTCCGGCGATCGGCGTCCACCGGCCGCTTCCCGGGATCAGACCAGATACTCCAAGCCCCGTCCCGGGCCCCAACACGGCCAGGGGAGAACCCTCCACAGGATGCGTCCCGCCCACCTGGGTCCGTTCGCTCTCCTTGAGATCCGGCAGGGCCAGCGCCAGCGCCGTGAAATCATTGATCACCTGCAGGCGCTCGAATCCAAGGTTCTGCCTGAGCGCTGAAATCGAGAAACGCCAGGGATGGTTGGTCATGCTGACCTCGTCCCCGAGAACCGGCGTTGCGACCCCAAGCGCCCCGATGACAGGACGCTGCCCCGCCGCCCCGTCCAGATCGGACAAGTACTGTCTGATCGCATCGGCGGGTCCGGCAAAGGCCGCGCACGAGAGGGAGCGGGCGTGACAGATGTCTCCCCCGGGATGCATTTGAAGGGCGAATCGGGCATTTGTGCCTCCGATGTCGCCCAGCAGGCGGGGAAAGGTCAATTCGGCTTTCATGATCAGGCTGGGACTCCCGGAGAAACCTGGATGATGCGATACTTTGAAAGCGCTTTCAAGTTGCCTCCCATGCGCACGAGGTATTGGGGGGATTCAGCCTCCCGGCCCGTATAATCGAAAACGCTTTCACCCTTTCCGATGGATGCCCTCGCCATGACGCCAGGCCCCGACGACAATCCCCCGCACGCGCCCGGACAGGCCTCACTGAAGATGGTTGCCGACGAGGCTGGTGTGTCGCCCAGTACGGTCTCCCGATTTCTAAATGGCACGGCCAAGGTTGCAGAGCACAAACGGGTGGCCATCGAGGCGGCCATTCGCAAGCTTCACTTCGTGGCAAACCCCATGGCCAGCAGCCTGGCCGGCGGCAAGAGTCGCTGCATCGGAGTGATTACACAGGATCTGAGCAGCCCATTTTACGGCCAGGCACTTCTCGGCATCGAAGATGTACTGACCGAGGCGCAATTTCAACCCCTGTTCATGAGCGGCCACTGGCGGGAAGAAGACGAGCGCCGCTGCATTGCCTCGCTGGAAGGCCGTCGCGTCGATGGCCTCATCATCCTGAGCGCCTGTCTGCCCGACGAAGTCTTGTTGGAACAGGCGCAGCGCACCCCGATGGTCATGACGGGCCGAAGCCTGCAGGGAGAAGGTCTGGTCAGCCTAGGCTTCGACGACTTCGAGGGGGCCCGACTGGCCACCGAGCATCTGATCGAGCGCGGCCACCGCCAGATTGCCTTCATTCGCGGCACCCAGAATCATCCAGACGCGACCGAGCGCTATGGCGGGTTCCGCGCCGCTTTGAAGGCTCATGGCCTGGAGTTCGACCCCCGCCTCGTGGTGCAGGGCCACTTCCTCGAGAACGGTGGCTACGCCGCGACCAAAGCCTTGATCAAGAACGGTGTGCCCTTTTCGGCGATTTTCGCCGCCAATGACCAGATGGCGTTTGGTGCCATTCTGGCCCTGCATGAAGCATCGCTGAGGGTCCCGGAACATGTTTCCGTTGTCGGCTTCGATGACCTCACAGCATCGACCTATTTCGTTCCACCCCTGACCACTGTACGTCATTCGATGTACGAGATCGGTCGCCTCGCTGCCAAAGCGATCATTCACGCCATCCGGGGCGAAGCGGCAGAGGTGGCGGTCCCCTTGCCAGAACTGGTCGTCAGGGCCTCCACGGCAGCGGTTGGCTAGACGGCCGACTGCCCCCTCCCCGCCGACGCAGGCTCGTCGCCGCCGGGGTTTGACAGCGTGCAGGCGATTGCCTATGATCGCCACTTATGAAAGCGCTTTCATATCTATGATTGCCGGCTCGGCAAGTGTCCGATGATGACCTACCCTGACGGCATGTTCCCGTCCAGACTCCGAGAGCCCGAGAAGGCCCGCCGGGTCGGGCGGCGCCTCGCGCTGGGTGCGGGACTGGCCGGGCTCGGCGTGTTGGGGACAGCAAGGCAGGTACCGGCCGGCGAGCGGTCCGACGTGGTTCGCGTCGCCGCCTACCCCGCCGTCGACCAGATTGTGCGTGCGGCCGTGCCGGCATGGAAGCGCCTGCATCCGGGGATTCAGGTGGAGGTGGTCAGCCGCGAATTTTCCGATCACCACACCGCCATGACGACCGCCCTGTCGACCCGTAGCCACCTGCCCGACCTGATGGCCGTGGAGGTGGGCTATCTCGGGCGCTTTGCGCACAGCGGCGGCTTCGTCGACTTGCGCCAGGCCCCGTACGATGCCCTTCGCCATCAGTCCGACTGGGTAGGCTACAGCCTGAACCAGGCGACGACTGCCGGCGGGGCACTCATGGCCCTGCCCAGCGATATCGGGCCCGGAACAATGTTCTACCGCAAGGATATTCTCGATCGCAGTGCAACCGCCCCCGAAGCGCTGACGGCAACCTGGGACGACTTCGTTGCAGCGGGCCGCAACATCCGGGACAAGACAGGCGCCTACCTGCTTGCCGATGCACGCGAGTTGAAGGACGTGATGATCCGGCATGGCCTTGGAAAGGGAGAGGGACTGTACTTCAGCAGCGATGGCAAAGTCCTGGTTGACAGTCCGCGCTTCGTTCGGGCGCTGTCGCTTGCGAGCCGTGTCCGCAAGGAGAAACTGGATGGCAAGGCCAGGGCATGGTCGAGCGAGTGGCAGGAAATGCTGCGCTCGGGAAAGGTGGCGACCCAGATGATGGGCGCATGGCTGGGGGGGCATCTGGCCAATTGGCTGGCGCCGAGAACGCAGGGACTCTGGCGCGTCAGTGCGCTGCCCGAAAATGCTCAGGTAGCCTGGGGCGGGACCTTCTTTGCCATTCCCCATCGCGCCAGCAATCCGCTGCTGGCTTACCAGCTCGCGCTGCTGCTCACGCATGATCCTGCGCAGCAAATGGCAGCCTTCAGAGCCCAGGATGCATTTCCGGCCCTGCTCAGCACACACCGGGATGCATTCTTTGAGGAGCCCATGCCCTTTTTCGGCGGGCAACCGGCCCGACAGCTCTGGCGCCAGGCGGCCTCCCGCATCCAGGCCGTGCCCGTGCACAAATACGACCCGCTGGCGGCCGAAGTCATCGATACCGCGCTGGACAAGGTGCTGCTGGGCGCGGCCGATATCCGTGAGGTCCTTGCCGAGGCACGCAAGCTTCTCGAGTACCGCCTGAAGCGGCCATAAGGACGAGCCAAGCCTATGCCAGCGATGTCCGCCACCCGGCTCAAATGGGCCATTCCCTACCTTTACCTGAGTCCGTTCCTGGTGCTTTTTGCCGTGTTCGGGCTGTTCCCGCTGGCCTTCTCCCTGTTCCTGGCGTTCCAGAGCTGGGACCCGATTCAGGGTTTCGAGGCGATGACTTTCGTCGGCCTTGCCAACTTCTCCTTCACCCTCGGCGATGCCTGGTTCTGGAAATCCCTGGGCAACACCTTGTGGCTGGCGGTGGTCAGCGGTGTTCCGCAACATCTGGTGGCGATCCCATTGGCCTGCTTCATTCAAAACCGGCTGGGCAGAATCCGGAACGCTGCGGTCGGCGTGTACTTCCTGCCCTACATCACCTCAACCGTCGCAATCGCCATCATGTTCACGGCGATCCTGTCGACAGACTTTGGTGCCTTGAACCAGGTGCTGGCAGCGCTGCGCAGCCTGCCCATCCTGAGCAATCTGCTACCGGCCGAGCACATTGATTGGCTGGGCAACCCGGCCACCATCAAGCCGGCGGTCGCATTCGTCGTGTTCTGGCGCTATGTAGGCTTCAACACAGTGCTTTACCTGGGCGCTTTACAGACGATTCCGGCAGAGGTCTATGAAGCCGCCCGAATGGACGGCGCCAGCGAGCGTCAGCAGTTCTGGAAGATCACCCTGCCGCTGCTCAAGCCCCTGATGTACTTCGGCGTCACGCTCAGCGTGATCGGCGGGCTGCAACTGTTCGAGGAGCCCTTCATCCTCACCGGTGGCCGCGGTGGCACCGACCAGGCAGGGATGACGACTGCGATGTACATGTTCAAGACAGCCTTCGAATTCAATGATTTCGGAGTTGCCAGCGCCATCTCCTGGATCCTTTTCGCGGTCGTGGTGGCGCTGACGATGTTGTCCAACTGGCTGTTTCGCGACCGTACGACGCCTCGAAAGCACAAGGAGGCACAGCCATGACCGCCAGACAGGGATCCGGGCCAGTGACCGTATCGCGTCTTGCAGCGTACGGCATCGTCGCGGCCGGGGGGGTGATCATGCTGCTGCCCTTCTACCTCATGTTCGTATTCGGCAGCCACGAGCGCAGCGAGATCTTCCAGTTGCCTCCGCCAGTCCTTCCGGGCAATGACTTTCTGAGGAATCTCGACATCCTGTCAGCAAAGATTCCGTTCTGGAAAAACCTGGGATGGAGTCTTTACATCGCTTTCATGAGCACAGGGCTGACGCTGCTCTTTTGTGCCATGGGCGGATACGCGTTTGCCATGTACGAGTTCAAAGGCAAGAAGGCGCTGTTCGCGCTGGTGATGGGCACGATGCTGATTCCCTCCTTCCTGGGCATGATCCCCACCTTCATGATCATGGACCTGCTCGGCTGGATCGATGAACCCAGGGCCGTCTACATCCCGGGTGCGGCAGGAGCATTCGGCATTTTCCTGGTCAGGCAGTACGTGCTGGCCTCGATTCCGCGACCACTGATCGAGGCAGCCCGCATGGACGGCTGTGGGGAGATTCGCACCTTTTTCCAGATCGTTCTGCCGCTGCTCAGTCCCGCGCTGGGCACCTTGGGGCTGATCAGCTTCATTGCATCCTGGAACAACTTCATCGGCCCCCTGGTGGTACTGCGAAGTGCGGAGCGATACACGCTGCCATTGGCCCTTCGCAGCCTCCAGAACCCTGTCAACACCGAGTGGGGCGCCATCATGGCCGGCTCTGCGATTGCCGTACTGCCACTGCTCATCCTGTTCTTTTTCTCTTCCAGGCGCCTTATCGAGGGACTCACCTCGGGGGCCGTCAAGTAAAGCCATGCCACCACACAGAGTCCACGCATGAATATGCCCTCCAGCCCCCCCAGTCTTCACACCCTCAAGGCGGTGACACGCGATGATTTTCCCCAGACGTTCGCCTGGGGTGTGGCAACCGCCTCCTTCCAGATCGAGGGCGCAGCGCGAAGCGACGGACGAGGCCCTTCCATCTGGGACACCTTCTGCGCCCAGCCGGGCAATATCGCCGATGGCAGCAATGGCGATGTGGCGTGCAACCACTATCACCTTTACCAGCAAGACCTCGACATCATGCAGCGCCTGGGTGTCGAGGCGTACCGGTTTTCGATGGCCTGGCCACGCATTCAGCCCGATGGCGTGGGCGCCTTCAACCCGAAAGGGCTGGACTTTTATGAGCGCATCATCGATGGCGCGCTGGCGCGAGGCATCAAGCCCTATGCCACCCTCTTTCACTGGGACTTGCCGCAAGCGCTGCAGGATGGCGGCGGATGGAACAATCGCGATGTCTGCCAACGCTTCGCGGACTACGCCCATGAGGTCGCCCGTCGCTTCGGCGACCGCTTGAGTGCGATCGCCACCCATAACGAGCCCTGGGTCATGGCATTTCTGGGCCATGAACAGGGCATCTTCGCACCGGGCATCAAGAGCCGGAAGATCGCCGTGCAGGTGGCGCACCATCTGCTGCTGAGCCACGGGATGGCACTGGATGCCATGCGGGCAACAGGTACCCGGGCGCAACTGGGGATCGTGTTGAACCAGTCACCGATATACCCCGACACCACCGCCGAGGCAGACATTGACCGGGCCCGACACGATGACGGGATGATCGTCCGCTGGTACATGGATGCCCTCCTGAAGGGCGAATACCCTGCCGACATCCTGGATGACCTCGCGGATGCAGCCCCAGTGGTTTTGCCTGGAGACATGGCGGTCATCGCACGCCCGATCGACTTCATCGGGATCAATTACTACACCCGCCAGCTTGCATCGGCCCAGGGCCCCTACAACCCCAAGGAGCGCGGTCTTCCGGTGACCGACATGGACTGGGAGATCTACCCCTTGGGCATCACCGAATTGTTGCTTCGCCTGCACCGCGACTACAAGCTTCCGGCGCTCTACATCACCGAAAACGGGGCAGCCTTCCGTGACGAACTGGTTGCAGGCCAGGTCGACGATCGGGATCGTGTCCGTTACCTGCAGGAACACATTGCCGCCGTGCAGCTGGCGATCGCCCAGGGCGTGGATGTCAGGGGCTATTTCGTCTGGAGCCTGCTCGATAATTTCGAGTGGGCCTCAGGCTATGCAAAGCGCTTCGGCATCGTTTATGTCGACTACGCAACACAAACGCGTCATCCAAAGCGCAGTGCCGAGTGGTACCGCAGCTTCCTTGTGAGAGGCTGACCTGCATGACACAGATCTCGCTCCGAGGCATCGGCAAGACCTACCCTGACGGAACGCAGGTCATCAAGGGTCTCGACCTGTCGATCCGCCCGGGTGAACTCATGGTCTTCGTGGGACCCTCGGGCTGCGGGAAGTCGACCATCCTTCGCATGATTGCCGGGTTGGAGCCGATCACCGAAGGAGATCTGCTCGTCGACGGAGAGCAGGTCAATGATGTAGGCCCCGCTGAGCGGGGCGGCGCGATGGTATTTCAGAACTATGCGCTCTACCCGCACATGACCGTGTCGCGCAACATGGGCTTTGCACTTGAGGTCGCCGGAGCCACCAAAGACCAGATCCGGCAGGCGGTTGGAAAGGCCGCAGAGATCCTCAACATTTCCCACCTGCTCGATGCCTACCCGAAAGCCCTGTCGGGAGGAGAACGCCAGCGCGTCGCGATCGGGCGCGCCATCGTCCGAAAACCCAAGTTCTTCCTGTTCGACGAACCCTTGTCCAATCTTGACGCAGGACTGCGGGTGCAGCTGAGAATCGAGTTGGCCAGGCTGCACCAGGAGCTCAAGACCACGATGCTCTATGTGACCCACGATCAGGTCGAGGCCATGACCCTTGGATCGCGGATCGCCATCTTCCGTAAAGGCCGACTCGAACAACTGGGCGAGCCTTCTGTGTTGTATGCGAACCCTGACAATACATTCGTGGCGGGTTTTCTCGGACTGCCAGCCATCAACCTGCTGAATTGCCGCATCGTCCCCGATGATGCGTCGAACGTCATCGCCTTCGACCAGCATGCATTGGCCTGCGAACTGCTTCCGCCCGGCCTGTCGAAAGCGTCTTTCCAGGTGGGTATCCGCCCCGAACACCTGCGTATCGCCCCCGGCGATCAACCGGGCATCGAGGGCGAGGTCGTGCTGACCGAGAACCTGGGCGACCAGGCCATCGTCTACGTCCAGGTCACAGGAGCGTCACGGCTGCTGGCAGCCAAGATACCTGCCACTGGCCCACTCCCTGTGAAAGGCCAGCGCGCCAGCTTGCAACCTGACTGGCGGCAGGCGCACTTTTTCGACCACGAAGGACGCGCCCTGCCTCAAGGAGCCAAACCATGAAAACGCCCCATCGCAGGCTTGTGACTGCCCTGCTGATCTCAACGACACTTGGCGCCCTCCTGCCCGCACAGGCCCAGGAGGAAAAGGTGGGGCTGGCCACGATCTTCCGTTCCCCCAAGAGCGGCATCCTCGGCGCGCCCGCTCAGACGCCCGATCCCCGCCACCGCACGGCTGGCATGCAACGACTGGCAGCCCCCACCAATCAGTGGTACTCGTCGGTCCTGTTTTTCGACAAGCCCGAGCCCATCCATGCACATCCGGCCACCTACAAGCCGTCGGCAAATGGGTTCGAGATCGGTTTCCCGAAAGAAAAGATGGAAAAGCTGGGGCTCCGACAGGATGTGGTCTATCCGCATGAGCCTGCCATCAGCCTGATACCCACGGCATTTGCCACCCCTGCGAGCCAGCTCGCTGGCAGAGGCGACTTCTCTGTGCAGCTGGACCTGGGAACTGTTGACGGTGCGCCTGCGCTTCATGCAACCCTTGTGCACGGCAGCCCGTTCAGCTATTACACACTCGACGCTGGCGACCTGCGTATCCGTGCGGCTCCAAACGCCCGTCGCTGCACGGCAAACCTGCCCGCCCACACGCTCTGCCTGAACTCGCTGGGCCGTGATTTCGCCCTCTTCTTTCCGGAAGACACCCGAATCAACCAGGACCCGGAGGGGCATTTCCTTGCGCAGTTTGGAACTTCTGGCCGATATTTCTCGGTCGCTTTGCTGCCAGACAACTCCCCGGAGACGATCTCTGGCTTCGCACGACATGCCTTTGCATTTGTCACCGATTCCCGGGTCAGCTGGCGTTACGACCAGGACCTCAGCCAGGTGCATGCCGCCTATGAGGTTTCAACGACGGCGAAGGATGGAAGACAGTCTGTTGCCCTGATCGGGCTTTATCCTCATCACTGGATGCGCTTGCCGATCAAGCCAGCCCCTGTCGCCAGCTACAAGACCATTCGCGGCACGGTGAACGCAATCGCCAGCAATCGCTTTTCCACGCAGACGCCCTGGCAAGGAATTCTTCCAATGTGGGCGGGCCTTCGCGACAAGGACCACAAGGAGCAGGTCGCCAGCGTCATGGTCGGTGACGAAGCGCGTGCCGGCAGCATCTTTACCAGGCAGCTGGGGCAAGGGACTTATTGGTACGGCAAGGCTCTGTCAGCGACGGCCCAACTGATGAATGTTGCCGAGCAGGAGGGAAACCTTCGGCTGCGCGACAAACTGCTTGAACGGCTCAAGGAACGCATGCAGATGTGGTTCGAGGGCAAGGGCTCCAGCTATTTCGTGCAAGATGCCCGTATCGGCAGCCTCGTTGGGTACCCTGACGAATATGGCAGTGTCAAGGCCATGAATGATCACCACTTCCACTACGGATACTGGATCAATGCGGCCGCGCAGATTGCCCTGCGGGATCCAGTCTGGTCACAGCCCGGTCACTGGGGTGGCATTGTCGAACGCATCATCCTGGACATAGCCAATACCGATCGACGCCGGGAAGACTTTCCCTTCCTTCGTAATTTCGACGTCTACGAAGGCCATTCCTGGGCTTCCGGCGACGCGGGCTTTGCCGAGGGCAA
>JAPOKJ010000099.1 GCA_029977705.1 Burkholderiales bacterium
GATGGTGATGCCCGGCGACAACGTCAAGATGAACGTGGCCCTGATCGCCCCGATCGCGATGGAACAAGGCCTGCGCTTTGCCATCCGTGAAGGCGGCCGTACCGTCGGCGCCGGCGTCGTCGCCAAGGTTCTGGACTGATCCAGTCCAATACAGAAAGACACATCATGTCGAATCAAAAAATCCGCATCCGTCTCAAAGCCTTCGATTACAAGTTGATCGACCAGTCGGCTTCCGAGATCGTTGATACCGCCAAGCGCACCGGCGCCGTGGTCCGTGGCCCCGTGCCCCTGCCCACCCGCATCGAGCGTTTTGATGTGCTGCGTTCGCCGCACGTCAACAAGACCTCGCGCGACCAGTTCGAGATCCGCACCCACCAGCGCCTGATGGACATCGTCGACCCCACCGACAAGACCATCGACGCGCTGACCAAGCTGGACCTGGCCGCTGGCGTCGACGTCAAGATCTCGGTGCAGCAAGGCGCTGCCTGATGATCTGACCGGCCGGGGCGCGTCTGCGCCCTGTCCGTGCGGGACCGCGCTTGCCGGCTCGGCCTGCCCTTCGAAAAAGCCCTGATCACGCGATCAGGGCTTTTGTCGTTGGTGCACCGGATGCGGGTCCTGCACCAGGAGCGTGCCTGCGGCCTCGAAAGGACACCGTCCCGGCCCTGTCGGGGCCGCACCTGACACGGATATGTCAATCGCCTGTAAGTTAAGCAATTACAATATCGGGTGATGCGCAGGCATTCGCCGCGAATGCCGCACGCGCGCCCCATTTTTGACTCTGGAGCCCCTCATGCTGCAAGCCTATCGCCAAGCCGCCGCCGAGCGCGCTGCCCTTGGCATCCCGCCCCTGCCCCTGGATGCCAAGCAGACCGCCGAACTGGTCGAACTGATCAAGAACCCGCCGGCTGGCGAGGCCGAATTCCTGATGGACCTGCTCACCCATCGCGTGCCCCCGGGCGTGGACGATGCCGCCAAGGTCAAGGCCTCCTTCCTGGCCGCGATCGCGCACGGCGACATCCATGTCGGCCTGATCTCGAAGGTCAAGGCGACCGAATTGCTGGGCACGATGGTCGGCGGCTACAACGTCAAGCCCCTCATCGACCTGCTCGACGATGCCGAAACCGCGCCGGCGGCCGCTGCAGCCCTGAAAAAGACGCTGCTGATGTTCGACTTCTTCCACGACGTCTCCGAGAAGGCCAAGGCAGGCAATGCACTGGCCAAGGCGGTCGTGCAAAGCTGGGCTGATGCCGAGTGGTTCACCAGCCGTCCCGAGGTGCCCCGCAAGATCACCGTCACCGTCTTCAAGGTGCCTGGTGAAACCAACACGGATGACCTGTCCCCGGCCCCTGATGCCTGGAGCCGTCCGGACATTCCGCTGCATACCCTGGCCATGCTCAAGAACACCCGTCCCAATGCCGGCTTCGTACCGGAAGAAGACGGCAAGCGCGGCCCGATGAAGTTCATCGAAGACCTCAAGAGCAAGGGTCATCTGGTGGCCTATGTGGGCGATGTGGTCGGTACCGGCTCCTCGCGCAAGAGCGCCACCAACAGCGTGATCTGGGCCACTGGCGAAGACATTCCCTATGTGCCGAACAAGCGTTTCGGCGGCGTCTGCCTGGGCGGCAAGATCGCCCCGATCTTCTTCAATACCCAGGAAGACTCCGGCGCCCTGCCGATCGAGCTCGATGTCTCGAAGATGAACATGGGCGATGTCATCGACATCTTCCCCTACGACGGCAAGGTCACCAAGGGCGATGCCACCATCTCGACCTTCCAGTTGCGCTCCGATGTGCTGCTCGATGAAGTGCGCGCCGGCGGCCGCATCAACCTGATCATCGGACGCTCGCTGACGGCCAAGGCCCGTGAATTCCTGGGTCTGCCCGCTGCCACCACCTTCCGCCTGCCCACGCCTCCGGCCGGCAGCAATAAGGGCTTCTCGCTGGCCCAGAAGATGGTCGGCCGTGCCTGCGGCCTGCCCGAAGGTCAGGGCGTGCGTCCCGGCACCTACTGCGAGCCGCGCATGACCTCGGTCGGTTCGCAGGACACCACCGGTCCAATGACCCGTGATGAACTCAAGGACCTGGCCTGCCTGGGCTTCTCGTCCGACCTCGTCATGCAAAGCTTCTGCCACACTGCCGCCTACCCCAAGCCGGTGGATGTGAAGACCCACCGCGAACTGCCGGCCTTCATCAGCAGCCGCGGCGGCATCTCGCTGCGCCCGGGCGACGGCGTGATCCACTCCTGGCTCAACCGCATGCTGCTGCCCGACACCGTGGGTACCGGCGGCGACAGCCACACCCGTTTCCCGATCGGCATCTCCTTCCCGGCCGGCTCCGGACTGGTCGCCTTTGCGGCCGCCACCGGCGTGATGCCCCTGGACATGCCCGAGTCGATCCTGGTGCGCTTCAAGGGCAAGATGCAGCCCGGCATCACCCTGCGTGACCTGGTCCATGCCATTCCCCTGTACGCCATCAAGCAGGGCCTGCTGACCGTCGAGAAAGCGGGCAAGAAGAACGAGTTCTCCGGCCGCATTCTCGAGATCGAGGGCCTGCCCGATCTGAAGGTCGAACAGGCGTTCGAGCTGTCCGATGCCTCGGCCGAGCGCTCCGCGGCCGGCTGCACCGTTCGCCTGAACAAGGAACCGGTGGCCGAGTACCTGCGCTCGAACATCGTCCTGCTCAAGAACATGATCGCCGGCGGCTATGCCGACAAGCGCTCGCTCGAGCGTCGCATCCGCAAGATGGAAGAATGGCTGGCGGCGCCGACCCTGCTCGAGCCGGATGCCGATGCCGAATACGCCCATGTCATTGAAATCGACCTGGCTGACATCAAGGAACCGATCCTGTGCTGCCCGAACGATCCGGACGATGCCAAGCCCCTGTCGGCCGTGGCCGGAACCAAGATCGATGAGGTCTTCATTGGTTCGTGCATGACCAACATCGGCCACTTCCGTGCCGCCGGCAAGCTGCTCGATGGCAAGAAGGACATCCCGGTGCGCCTGTGGGTGGCCCCGCCCACCCGCATGGACCAGTCGGAACTGACCAAGGAAGGCCACTATGCCTCCCTGGGGGGTGCCGGTGCGCGCATGGAAATGCCGGGTTGCAGCCTGTGCATGGGCAACCAGGCGCAGGTCAAGGAAGGTGCCACGGTGGTGTCCACGTCCACCCGCAACTTCCCGAACCGTCTGGGCAAGAACACCAACGTGTATCTGGCCTCGGCCGAGTTGGCGGCGATTGCCTCCAAGCTGGGCCGGATCCCGACGGTGGCCGAGTATCACGCCGACATGGGCGTGATCAACAAGGATGCCGCTTCGGTCTACCGCTACATGAACTTCGATCAGATCGACGAATACGTCGAAACCGCCAAGGCGGTCACGGTCTGAGCGAGCCTCGGCCGTCCCTGAGACGGCCATCTGGCGAAAAGGCGGCCTTCGGGCCGCCTTTTTTTTCGATCGCGGCAGGGGCCTGACCGTTAGGCTGGCTGTGTCAGCCGGCACACCCGCCGCTCTCAAGCTCAGCGCCGGCACTCCCGAAAGCTCAAGGGTGAACCGCAGCACCTTTTGACCCCGCAGGGAGAACTGTCTCGATGAAAGCGCAGACCATGCACTGGCGGCCGGAAACCGGCTGGCTCCAGGTGCCGCCCTGGGTGGATGACACCAACCTGGTGCTTTACTTCGCGGGCACGGCCCGCCTGGTGGGCGCCCAGCCCTTCCTGGGCCTGCGCGCCCTGTTTCCGAAAGCGGAGCTGATCGGCTGTTCGACCGGCACCCAGATCATCGATGCCTCGATCGAGGATGAAGCGGTGACGGCGGTCGCCCTGAACTTCGAACAGGTCCGCTTGCGCTGCGTGCAGGACACGCTCGGGCAGGGTCAGGACACCATGGTCCTGGCTCGCCAACTGGCCGGCCGGCTGGACCCGAAGGGCCTGGAGGCGGTGCTGGTCTTCGCCGATGGCTTGCAGGTCAATGGTACCCATTTGGCCCAGGGACTGGCCGAGGTTCTCGGCGATCGGGTCGTGCTCTTGGGGGCCCTGGCCGCAGAGGGTGCTCACTTCAGCCGCACCCTGGTCGGTTTGAACCAGGTGCCGGCTGTGCGTCAGGTGGTCCTGGTCGGCCTTTACGGCGCAGCGCTTCGCCTCGCGCACGGCGCCTCCGGAGGCTGGGATCCTTATGGACCGCAGCGGGTAATCACTTCGTCGCGAGGCCCTGTCTTGATGGAGCTGGATGGAAAGCCGGCCCTAGAGGTTTATCAGCGTCAACTGGGCGATCAGGCTGGCGGCCTGCCGGCTGCAGCGCTGCATTTTCCCGTTTGCATCTGGCATGAAGACCTTCATCCCGAACCCCAGGTGCGTACCATCCTGGGCATCGACCCGGCGCAGCGCAGCCTGAGCTTTGCCGGCGACCTGCCGGCCGGATGGACCGCCCAGGTCATGCATGCCAGCCAGGAACGGCTGGTGGCTGGCGCATCGGCCGCCGCCTACTCGGCGCGCCAGACCCTGGCCTCGGACTGTCAGGGCGATACCCTGGCGCTGCTGGTCAGTTGCAATGGCCGCCGCCGGCTGATGGGCAACAAGGCGGTCGATGAGGTGGCTGCCGTGGCCGATGTCCTCGGGCCGGGCCTCATCAAGCTCGGCCTGTACGCCCATGGAGGCATCGCCCCGCGCGAGACAGGGGGACGCAGCGTGCTGCACAATCAGACCATGATCGTGACCTTGCTGGGCGAAGGTCGGGCCTGAGTCAGGACCAGCGCTGCAGCGCCGCCAGTCCGAGTCCGAAGCCCACCGATTCAAAACGCTCGCCCTCCACATGGGTGGCCTGCGGTACCACGGCCGAGATCCGGTCGCGCAGCCGGCGCAGGCCGGTCGAGCCTCCGGTGAAGAACAGCTTGTCGATCGCCTGTGGCTGTACGCTGGCCAGACGCAAGGTGACCTGCGCGGCCTCGGCGATCGCCGTCAGATCGGCCTCGATGACGCGTTCCACATCCTCTCGGGTACAGGTCTGTGACAGGCCCCGTTCGACATCGTCGAGCAGCATCCGGTGCTCACCCTGCTCGCTGGCCTCGATCTTGGCCTGTTCGGCCTGGGCCAGCAGTTGGTGGCCCAGGCGCTGGTCCAGCACCGATTGCAGCCGGGCCTGATGCTGCTTGCTGCCATACATTTCGCGGTGCTCATGCAAGGCTGCACGGCTCTTGCGGGCGTACAGCCCGTTGACCAGGTGCCAGGTGGCCAGATCGCGGTAGACACTGGCCGGGACCGGCCGACCATTGGCATTGGTCGCGCCCAGGCCGAGCAGCGGCATGATGCGGTCCAGGCTGACGCGCCGATCGAAATCGGTGCCCGCGACGTGAACGCCATGGCTGGCGAGGATGTCGCGCTGTTGATCCCGCCAGCGGATCACGGAGAAGTCGGCCGTGCCGCCCCCGATATCGGCCACCAGGGCCAGGAAGGGCGCTGACTCGCCGTGCGCGAAGCTGAGTGCCGCCGCCACCGGTTCGAACTCGAAGGCGATGTCCCGGAAGCCGGCCTGCCCGGCAGCCTCGGCCAGCGACTGCTGGGCCTGTTGGTCGCGAAGCGGATCATCGTCGACGAAAAACGCGGGCCGCCCCAGGACTGCCTTGTCAAGGCGCATGCCGGTCGCCTGCTCGGCGCGCTGCCTGATGCGCACCAGGTAATCGGTCAGGATGGCCTCGAAGCTCATGCTGCGGCCCGGGGCCACCTCGGTGTGGGCCTGCATCAGCGAGGAGCCAAGCACGCTCTTGAGGGCGCGCAGCAGGCGTCCTTCCTCGAACGCGGTGTAGGCCGCCAGTGCGGCACGTCCGATCAGGACCGGTTCGGCCGGATCCTCGGGATAGAAGATGGCAGAGGGCAGGTTGCAGGCCTTGCCCTCGAGCGGTGCCATCACGACCTGGCCACCGCTGCAGACGGCGATCGCCGAATTCGAGGTGCCAAAGTCAACGGCACAGAGGTTGCTGCTCATCGTGCCGCCCGACCCTGCGGGATCAACGGAAGCCCGGCTCGTCCCACCAGGGGAAGAAATCAGGCATGTCCTGGGACACCTTGTCCGGAAACTGGGCCGGACGCTTTTCCAGGAAGGCGTTGACGCCCTCGCGCACATCGGCGCTCTGGCCACGGGACTGGATGGCGCGGCTGTCGATCTGGTGGGCCACCATCGGATGCGGGGCGGCATGCAGGCGCCACAGCATCTGGCGCGTCATCGCGACCGAGACCTGGGAGGCGTTGTCGGCAATCTCGCGGGCCAGGGCGCGTGCCGCCGGCATGAGGTCTTCGGGTTCGTGCACCGAGCGCACCAGCCGGTGGGCCAGCGCTTCCTGGGCATCGAAGACGCGGCCGGTCATGCACCACTCCATCGCCGTCTGCATGCCGACGGCGCGCGACAGGAACCAGGTCGATGCGGCCTCGGGCACGATGCCGCGTCGCGCGAACACGAACCCGAACCGTGCCTTGGTCGAGGCCAGGCGGATGTCCATCGGCAACTGCATGGTCATGCCGATGCCTACCGCAGCGCCGTTGATGGCACCGATCACCGGCTTGAGGCTCTCGTAGATGCGCAGCGTGACCGTGCCGCCACCGTCACGATAAATGCCCCCGACGCGCAGGGCATCGCGTGAGGCATTTTTCTGGGCATCGTAATTGAAGGTGGAGCCGCCGGATGACAGGTCGGCGCCGGCACAGAAGGCGCGATCGGCCCCGGTGATGATGACGGCCCGCACCGCATCGTCGGCATCGGTGTGGTCGAAGGCGGCGATCAACTCGGCGCGCATCTGGTTGGTGAAGGCATTCATTTTCTCGGGACGATTCAGGGTGATCGTCGCGATGCCATCGGTCAGGTCATAGAGCAGGGTCTGGAAAGTGGGTGCGGCCATGGGTCTTGTCACAGGGTTTGAAAGGCGTGCCGCCCCGGCGACCGGAGGGCCGGTGTGACCGTCGCGCGTGAACGGGGCCTGGCCCTCAGGCGGCCAGTGCGGCCTCGATCATCGGCTTCATGGCGGCCGGTTCGGTGGTGGAGGCGATGCGATCAATCACCTTACCGTCCCGTCCGACCAGAAACTTGGTGAAGTTCCATTTAATCGCCTGGCTGCCCAGCAAGCCGGGGGCTTCCTTCTTGAGCCACTGGTAGAGCGGATCGGTCGTGTCGCCATTGACATCGATCTTCTCGAACATCGGGAACGAGACGCCATAGTTCAGGCTGCAAAAGGATGCGATCTCTTCAGCATCGCCGGGCTCCTGGGCGCCGAACTGGTTGCAGGGAAAACCCAGGATTTCCAGGCCCTGATCCTTGTAGGTCTTGTAGAGCGCTTCGAGCCCTTCGTACTGGGGCGTCAGACCGCATTTGCTGGCGGTGTTGACGACGATGACCACCTTGCCCTTGTAGGCGGACAGTTTCTGGGGTTTGCCGTTCAGGCGCGGGGCGGTGAAGTCGTAGAGGGTGGTCATGGGGGGCCTTGTTCTCTGGAATGGGGTGGGGTGGGTCATCTGCGCGTGACATGCGTTCACGGCCTGACCGGGCGCCGGTCGGATGAAGGTACGCCCGCCTGGCCGCTTCGGCAAGGGCCTGCACTAGAGGGACCCTACCATTGATGCCATGCACCGCATGTCGGCCCCTGGGTCAGCCCATCCGGCCTCTGACCCGACCGGCAGGCCCGCTGTGGCATGCTTGATCCACAAGAGTTCATTCCCAGGGTCAGGAAGAGGATGGTGCTTTTCGGTTGTGCACGGTTCGGATGGTGGCGGTCGGCGCTTGTGAGGCTGACAGGCATGCTGGCGGCCGTGGTGTTTCTCGGCATCGGCGCTGCCCAGGCCGCCGAACCCCGCTATTTTCCGGCCGACGATATGGCGCATGCGCCACCGGTTCTGAAGGCGAGCCTGCAGGCGCTGCTCGATGCCCATCAGGACCAGTTGCCAGGTAGCCGCTATCTCTGGCTCAACGAGGCACGCGTGGCCGGGCCCGGTCAAGCCCCGGTCCAGGTCAATCTGCACTTTTCGCCCGCCGCTCCCGCCTTCATCGAGACCTGCAGGGCCACGCCAACCTGTGCCGACTGGGTCCGGCGGGTGCGCTTCGAGAACCTGCAGCGTCTGGCTCCTGTGCTGCAGGCCTTGCCCGCCGCCGCCCCTCGCGACCTGCCGGCGCGTCGGCGCGAGATCGCCGTCCGGGCCACCCTCGAGACCAGCCTGGTGCGTTATGTGCGTGCGGCCGGTCAATGGCTTGCTCCGCTGGACCCGGCCGTACTGAATCTGGCGACCTACATGTGGACCGAACTCGGAAATGCGTCGCTCGCCCTCGAGGTGTACGGGTCGATCCTCGATGGTTTGGGCGGCGAACCCGAGCGTGTGCCGCATTCACAGATCCGGCAGGCCGACCTGAGTGAGCGGCTGTTTGACGACCTGGTGACGGCGCGGATCGGCTGGGTGATGGTGGCGGTCGATCTACTGGCCAAAGGGGGCACTGCCGATCCGAAGGGGCCGTCGTCGGCCCAGAGCGCCCTGAACGTCATGGCTCGGGTTGCCCGGATCGAGCAGCGGCTAGGCCGCTGGGCTCAGGCCCAGGTCTGGATGGATGCGATCGCAGGACTGGGCCAGGCCTTGGGCGTCAATGTGACAGGCAGTTGCTCATTCCGGCGTTTGCAGCTGGCAGCGTCGGTAGAGCAGGCCGCTGCACAGGAGCGTGAGCCGATGCTGGTGGAGGGGCTGAATGGGCTGGCTCGTTCCGACTGCAGCATCGCCGAGTTCGTGCTGCACGAATCGGCGCGCGCCGTCCAGTTCGCAGGCGCTGCGCCTGCGCCCGCCGCGCTCGTGCTCGCGCTGCAGGCCTGCGAGGCGCCCGGCGAGTGCACGGCGGACCAGAAGGAAGCGCTGAGCCTGTTCCTGGCCCTGGCCAAGGACGATCGCGTCGCCCTTGTGGCGGCGGGGCGCCTGTGGCAATCCCGTCTGGCGGGGGCCGGTCCCGTCGGCATCGTCGAAGTGAGTACCGTCTGGGCGCTGGCGCAGGGCTTGGCACCGCTCGAGGGGCAACTGCCGCTGGCCGCACAACTGCTGCGACATCTCAATGACAGCATCGAGCTGCGCCGTCGCAATGCCAATGGCCTGAGCGCAGATCTGCAGAATCTGGCCCGCTACGATGCCTTGCTGCGCAACCACCTGTTGATTCAATGGCGTGCGAGTGGCGCGCTCAGTGCCATGGCTGCCGATGACCTGCATGGCCAGCGGGTGCTGTACAAGTTGCGCCGGCAGCGCTGGGCGGCCGAGTATGCGGACGTGCGTGATGAAACTGCCCGAAGCAGGCTCGAAAGCCAGCAGGCCCAGCTGGCGACGATGCGGGAAGGCCTGCGCCGTGTGCCCCTGGACAAGTTCCCGCAATGGGGGCCTGTGTTCGCCCAGATCCAGGAAGGGATGGACGACCTCGACAAGTCGTACATCGATGCCTATTACGGGGCGCTGGCGCTCAAGAAGCGTGGCGGGCGCCCGAGAGCAGGTTTCGAGTCCTACCACTTGCGCTCCGACGATGAGCTCAAGGTGATGCTGGAGCTGCGGCTGCAATCGGATGAGGCCTACCTGAGCTGGCTGAAGGTGCCTGGCGGCTATCTGGCTGCGGTGCGTTCGGGTGCCGCGCAGGCTCGCGCTGCGCTCGCCCCGGATATTGGCGTCTTCATTCCCGATCGCAATAGTCTGGGCGAGACCATCGGCCTGTATCGGGAGCTGCTGCAGGCAGGTGCCGGTGCGATGCGTGGCGCCCGCGTGCCCGAGTCCGAGCGGGCCGCGCAGGCGGGCGGACTGCAGGTGCGGGGCCTGCCGATCTGGCGGATGCCCGGGGGCTACTTCGTGGCGCGGGCCCAGGCGCCTGAAGGTGCCGTGCGGGCCCAGCGCCTCGAGGAAATCCGTGCCGTCCTCTGGCAGGCCCTGATGGCGCCGCTCTTGCCCCACCTGGAAGGCGTGCGCCGGCTGATCATTTCGCCCGACGCCGAACTCGCACTGCTGCCCTTTGAAACCCTGGGGGCCGACGGTGCCGTGCTGATTGACCGCTTCGAGGTGACCCATGTGCAGTCCCTGCTGGTCTACTTTGAACTGCAGCAGCGCCTCAAGGCACGCGCATGGCGCGGCGACACGCCGGTACTGTCTCTGGCCGATCCCGTGTTTGCCGGAGCCGGTCCTGCCGCCTCGGCGACACCTGCGCAAATGCGCGGTGCAGCGGGCCTGGGTGAGTGGCATCGTGCCGCCTGGGCGCCGCTTCCGGGCACGCGGCGCGAATCGGATGCGGTGGCTGCGCTGTTTCCGCGCAGCCGGCGCCTGCTGGGCACCCAAGCCAGCAAGCCCGCGCTGATGCAGCTGGCCCAGAACGGTGAACTCGAGGGCTTCGAGCTGCTGCACTTTGCCACCCATGGCTATGTCGATGCCGAGCGCAGTGCGCTGGTGCTCTCCAGTGCCGAGCGTGGTCCCCAGGCCTATCTGTTCGATGAGGAGCTGGCCGGGCTCAAGCTCGGCGCTTCATTGAGCATCCTGTCGGCCTGCAATTCGGGCGTGGGGCGAGACCTGAGCGGGGAAGGGGTGGTGGGCTTGCCCTATGCCCTGTTCCTGGC
>JAPOKJ010000125.1 GCA_029977705.1 Burkholderiales bacterium
CGCCGACGCCGCCCTGGCCTTCAGCGCGGGGTGCCAAGTTGCCGATAGACCTCGGCCGACACCTGCGCCAGCACGCTGCGGTCGGCGTCGGACGACAGGGCGTAGCCGAAGGGACCGTCGACCCAGTAGAAGACATTGACCGCACCTTCGCGTGCGAAGCGGAAGGCCGTGTCTGTGTTCTTCACGCCGGCCTGCAGTGCCTTGTCCGGCCCCGCGGCACTGCCCACGTCGGCGACATCGTTGGACACGTACAGCGTCAGTTTGCTGCCGAGCTCGTTGCGGTACATGAACTGCGCAACCGGCCCCTGGCCACCCGGCAACAGGCGCCCGCCTTCCAGCGTGTAGCCCTGGGCCTGCAGGTGCGGCGGCTTCATCGGCGCGCCCATGCGCTTGGACAGCCATGCCACCAACTGGTCCTCGTGCGCCGCGTCCACCTCGACCGGGCGGCGCGCGTCGGGACTGTATACCGCGTGAGCCACCGCCGCGCGCTGCGCGAAGCCGCCCGCTGACGCCAGCGTCAGGCCGCGCTCGGCGGGTGCCGCGGCGGCCATGCGGCCGGCATCGTCGCCCCCCGCGGGCAGGCCGCCCCGCAAGCCCCAGCCTGTGGCGCCGCTGATGACGGCGATGGCGATCCCAGCGGCCAGGCGCTGGAGGTACCAAGGCGTCTGCGGCACGGCGCGCGGGCGCGCCGATTTCAGCAGGCGCTGCGGCGGCTGTTCATCCAGCACGGGATCGAGCAAGGCGTGCAGTTTGCGCTTCTGCGCCCGGTAGGCCTCCAGGCGCTGCGCGTCTTCAGGGCGTGCGGCCAGATAAGCGGCGATCTCGACCTGGCGCTCAGCGGGCAGGCGGCCATCAACGAACGCATGCAGGTCGGCCTCGGTGACCGGGGGAATGGACGGTGGCGGACGGTCGGTATTCATGGGTTGCTTCGCAATATATTCATTTGACGACTTTCAGCCGCACCGGTTCTGCGCGGCCTTCCATCAGGCCGCGCAGGCGCTCACGGCCTCGCGACAGGCGCGACATCACGGTGCCGATGGGGATACCCAGGGCCTGCGCCACATCGGCATAGGCCATGTCTTCCAGCGTCACCAGAAGAAGCACTTCCTTCTGCTCGACGGGCAGCAAGTCCAGTGCAGCCTGCAGATCCAGTACAGCCAGCCTGTCGGTTTGTGTCGGCGCCACCGGCACTTCGGGCGTGTCGTCGTCCATGGTCACGGTGTGCAGCCTGGGACGGCGCACGCCATCGACGTGCAGGTTGTGCATGATGCTGAAGAGCCAGGCGCGCATGTCGGCCACGCCGCCCCACAGGTTCGACTTGGCCCAGGCCCGCTCCAGCGTGTCCTGCACCAAATCGTCGGCGTCGTCACGGTTGTTCACCAGTGCGCGCGAATAGCGGCGCAGGCGCGGCACCCAGCTCAGCAGGCTTGCGTCGTCTTGCATCGGGGGGTCGTGGCCTGAGGGACTGGACGGAAGTCGACAGCAAATGTCATTCCTTGATGATGTGCCAGACGTCTTTGAAGTTGTCGCCGGCGCGGTCGCCGGGCTTCTGGTCGGCCTGGTAGGTGTACACCGGCTTGCCCTTGTAGGCCCACTGGCGCGCACCGTCGTCGCGCATGACGATCGTGTATGCACCGGCGGGTTGGTCGCTGGCGGCGGCCATCGCGGGCGGCCACAGCGCGGCGCAGCCGCCGTTGCAGGTGCTTTTGCCGCTGCCTGCCACGTCCTTGTCGAAGGTGTAGAGCGTCATGCCCTTGGCGTCGACCAGCGCGCCGTTGGCGAGCTTGGCCGGCGCGTCGGCAGCCATAGCGCCGGTGAGTGGTGCCGCGAAGGAAGCCGCTGTGATCAGCAGCGCGGCCAGAGTCGAAAGGTGCTTCATGGGGTTGTCCTTTAGGGTCTGGTGGAGAGTAGCCACGCTGCGTGCCGTTCAGTAAGCCGCAGCCACCGCCAGCTTGGGGTCGATCTGCCAGGTTTCACTGACGATCTTGCCTTCACGGAACGTCAGCACGTAGCGCACCTTGATGGGCATCTTGCCTTCGAAGACGACGTTGGCCGAGACGGTGGCGCCCTTGGGGTTGGCCGATTCTTCAATCTGGCCGACTGTGAGCTTCAGTGGGCCGACGGCCTTGCCGAACTTCTCCCAGGTGCCGCGAATGGCATCGGTGGTGGCATAGGTGCCGTCGAGTGGGCCGCCTACCCAGTTCAGCTGGGCCTGGTCGGCATAGGCACGCATGACGATCTGGGTGTCGCCCGAGGCGATGGCCTGGAAGTGCGTGCGGGCGTCGTCGCTGGGGGCGGCGAAGGCGCTGCCGGAGGCGAGCGTCAGGGCGGTGGCGGCGAAAGCGAAAGTCTTGAACATTGTGGGCTCCGATGAAGGGTTGGTGTGAAGTGAAGGGGGGTGAGTGCTGGACGAAGGGTCCGATAGGTCCCGACAAAAGAGCAGACGGCGTCGGCATGCGGTCTATTCCAGAGCGTGCAAAGAAATTTAGGGTCAGGGCCCTGGGCCGTGAATTCGAGGCTTCAGCCCAGCAGGGCCGGCACCCAGCGGTTGATGAGCGCGCCTCCGACGATGAGCCAGCCGAACAAGATCAACGCCAGCAGCAGCGGCTTGGCCCCGGCCTTGCGAATGGCGCCGATGTGCGTGGCCAGGCCGAGCGCAGCCATCGCCATCGCCAGCAGCGCGGTGTCAATCTCGATCGTCACTGCCACCACCGACGCCGGCAGCCATTGCAGCGAATTGAGCAACACAACCGCGACGAAGCCGAAGGCGAACCAGGGCACAGCGAGTTGACCCTTGGCGTGAGCATGCTCTGCCTCCACCAGGGCTTGCAGGGTGCTGTCGCGCGCCAGCCAAGCCGACAGCATCACCAGGAACGGCGCCAGCATCATTACTCGAACCATCTTCGCGATGACGGCCGAGTTGGCTGCGTCCGGGCCCACCGAACGTGCTGCGGCCACCACCTGGGCCACCTCGTGGATGGTCGATCCGACGTAGATGCCGAACCCGTTGGCGCCGCCGGGGATCAGCGCCCAGTGCCGGTTCAGCTCGAACAGCGCCGGGTACAGGAAGATCGCCAGCGTGCCGAACACCACCACCGTGGCCACCGCCACCGTGACCTGCTCGGCGCGCGCCTTGACCACCGGCTCGGCGGCCATCACCGCAGCAGCGCCGCAGATGGCACTGCCAGCGCCGATCAGCATCGCCGTCTTGCGCTCCAGGCCCAGCCAGCGCGTGCCGATGAGGCAGGCCAGTGCGAAGGTCGAGCCCAATATCATCGCGTCGATGGCGACACCAGCTATGCCAACATGGTCAATGTCCTGCACGGTGAGCCGCAGGCCGTACAGCACCACGCCCAGGCGAAGCAGGTTCTGCTTGGAGAAGTTGACGCCGGCGCCGCTGGCTACCGCCCAGCGCGGGGCCCACGGGTAAACCGTGTTGCCCACGATCATGCCCAGCACGATGGCCAGCGTCAGCGCACTGAAGCCATGGTCCTGCAGCCAGGCGATGCGGCCCAGCGCGATACCGGTGGCAGCCAAGGCGCCGCTCAGGGCCAGGCCGGGGAGCATGCGTGCGAAAGCCGATGCAGAGGCCGATGTGCGTGGCTCAGGAAGTACGTTGATGGTCATGCTGCTTGCCTCCGGTTGAAGTTCATGAGGACGAAGCTTCCGGCTTCATAGATGACCCGTCAAACGGGTTGTATCGCTAAGATGTACCCATCTGATCGCTTTGCAAACAAATCCGCCATGAATACCCTTCGCCTCACGCTGCGACAGCTGCAGATCTTCGTGGCGGTTGCGCGCAGCGGCACTACCACGGCAGCCAGCGCCGAGATTGCGCTGTCGCAGTCGGCCACCAGCTCGGCCGTGAATGAACTTGAGCGGCTGCTGTCGCTGCGCCTGTTCGACCGCGCGGGCAAGCGCCTGCTGCTCAACGACAACGGCCGTGCGTTACTGCCGCGGGCCCTGGCGCTGCTGGACGGTGCCGCCGGCATCGAGTTGATGTCCCGCGATGGCAGCGCCCAGGCGCAGTCGCTGCGCATCGGCGCCAGCACCACCATCGGCAACTATGTGCTGCCCAGGCTGCTGGCCCGTTTTGTCGCAGCGCAACCGGGCCATGCCAGTGCCTGGCGCTCAAAGGTCGTGATCGGAAACACGGCGGCCATCTGTGACGCGGTCGCTGCGTTTGAACTGGACGTGGGCCTGATCGAAGGGCCTTGCCACCAAGCGGCGCTGGCCGTCACGCCATGGCACCAGGACGAGATGGTGGTCGTTACATCGCCCGACAGCGCGTGGGCACGAATGAGCCTGGCCGGCGAGCGGGTGCCAATGCGGACACTGCGTGAAGGGGTCTGGCTGGTGCGTGAGTTGGGCTCGGGAACGCGCGAGGCCACCGACCAAAGTCTGCTGCCCCACTTGCGCTCCTACCGTCGAAGCATCGAGCTGGGAAGTTCGGAGGCGATCAAACATGCGGCCGAGGCGGGTATGGGCGTGGCCTGCCTTTCGTCGTGGGTCGTGAGCGACGCTTTGGAGGCCGGCCGCCTGTGCCGCATCGCCACGACCTTGCCGCGGCAGCTCCGACAATCTCACCTGGTCGTGCATCGCGACAAACAGCCCACCGCTTCGCTGCTGGCATTTGTCGACCAGGTATCTGGCGCCGAGAACACGGCGCCATGAAATGTGACTCCATCGAGGTCAGGCCTGAGCAGCTCGCCAGTCGGCGCTCAAAGCTTATCCACGCACCTTCAACGAGATTCACGGCAGGCTCACCTGCACAAATGCCGGATGCGGATGGCGAGGTCAAGACTGCCGCATATCCACATACCGCGCGCGATGTCTTGGGCATTGCGATCCAACGGCCACCCCTTGTCTCCTTCTTTATTTGCGGCGAGAGCAATGATCAGAATGTTGCAACAGCATCAGGTCAAAGTGAACTATTGCCCGTCTATCACGCACTTTGAGGAGCACTGGGAACCCGGGTGGCGGGTATTGCGCTACGGACACTGAAGGACCAAAAGAAGTGATTCGCCCTCCCTGCTGGCGCTTGAAGAAGGCCTGCCCATGGTCCAGAACACCGTTTCGTCCGTGACGCAAAGGGCCATTCCAGAACTTTGCACTTCGCTACAGTGCCGAACGACCGGTACAGGTAATCGATCGGTCGCTTGAGATCCTGACCGGTAAGCGACCGCTTGCGTTGGCGCCCATGGACTCTGCCGTCGAACCTAAGGCTACGCTGAACAAGTAGCCGATTTGAGCGATCCGCTGCCCAATGGGTCGCTGACGCGGGGAAGCCTCGCGGTTTGACCGATGCTCCAACGAGTGATTGCGGCCATCTTTGGTTTTGCACCCTCAATCGTCAATGGAGACACTTCTGCAGATCCTCGTGCAAGTGAAAATCGACAGCAGTTGATAGATGCATTCCAAAGAAAAGCTGGATTTAACGTCATCATCCTCTCCCCCTTGGCCCACCAGGCATGGCAGGCCGAAGGCACACCGCCCGTATACAGCGGGGTCGTCCTCGGTACGACCCGCTTCATCGGGATCACCCTCCGATTGGAGGATCCCTCCGGCTCGATAATCCGGCGCTTCATCTGCAGTGCCTACCATCCCTGTCGAGGTTCCTCCGCCGAACTCACGGAATGGCACGACACCCTCGCGGATCTCCTGGCCTCCGCCCCCCCAGGCACGACCACCTTCTGCGGCGCGGACACCAACGCCGCCCTTGGCGTCCGCACCTCCTCCACGGGCGACGTGCTCGGTCCCTACGGGGACCGACAACGCGGAGAACGACGTCGCGACGTCCTGGACGTCTATTGCCAGGCCGGCCTCTGC
>JAPOKJ010000073.1 GCA_029977705.1 Burkholderiales bacterium
ACTACCTCAAGGGATTCAAAGATGGTCTGGGCGACAAGGCCAAGACCATGATCGTATCCGAGGTGAGCTACGAGGTGACCGACCCGACCGTCGATTCGCAGATCGTCACCCTGAAGGGTAGCGGTGCCGATGTCTTCTTCAATATCACCACCCCCAAGTTTGCCGCCCAGGCGATCCGCAAGGTGGCCGATATTGGCTGGAAGCCGGTGCACTACCTGAACCAGGTCTCGGCCTCGATCGGCTCGGTGCTCACCCCGGCAGGCCTGGACAAGTCGGTGGGTCTGATCTCGATGCAATACCTCAAGGACAATGCCGACAAGCGCTGGGAGAACGATCCGGCCGTCAAGGAATATCTGGCGTTCATGAAGAAGTACGCGCCTGACCTCGACATCAAGGATGCCTCGAACATTTATGGCTATTCCTCGGCACAGACCCTGGTGCATGTGCTCAAGGCTTGCGGCGATGACCTGACCCGCGCCAACGTGATGAAGCAGGCGACCAACATCAAGAACCTGCAGCTGCCGATGGCCATCCCGGGCGTCACCATCTCGACCACCCCCGATGACTTCGCGCCCTTCCAGTCGATGCAACTGGTCCGCTTCGACGGCAAGCAGTGGGCCGAGTTCTCGGAAGTGATCTCGGTTCGCTGATCGCAGACCCGACCGGGAGGAACCCCCGGTTGAGCCTCAACACAAAGCCCGCCCCCGGCGGGCTTTGTCTTTTCGTCTCGGCTTTCAGACCCTGGACGCTCAATGCAGCGCTGCGCGGGCCGCCTCACTCTGCAGGCCCTCGGCCAGAAAATCGAGCAGCACCCGCAAGCGATGCGGCACATGACGGTTGCCGGGCAGGACCGCATGGATGCCCAGTTCGGGCTGGGCGAAATCCTTCAGGATCTCGACCAGCTGCCCATTGCCCAGCCAGGGCTCGGCCATGAAGACCGGCTCGCACACCAACCCCATGCCCAGCGCTGCCGCCTGCAGCAGGACGTCCCCGTTGTTGGCCTGCAGCCGCGAGCGTATCGGGACCATCTCGGTGCGCCCATCGATCACGAAAGCCCAGCGCTGCGGACGCGGCCCCAGGGTATAGGCCAAGCCTTCGTGGTGGATCAGCTCCTGGGGGTGGCGAGGCTCGCCATGACGCGCCAGGTAATCGGGCGAGGCATAGATGGCCAGCCGGGCGGTGCCCAGCCTGCGGGCCACATCGCCTGGTTCGAGCCGGGTCGAGATGCGCACGGCCATGTCGATGCCTTCCTGGATCAGGTTCGATCGCCGGTCGGAGAAATCCATGTCGAGCGATACCTCGGGGTGCAGGCTCGCAAAACGCATCAGCAAGGGCGCCAGGTGGCGCTGGCTGAAGGCCAGCGGCAGGCTCAGGCGAATCTGGCCGCGCAGGGTCTGGCGCTCCTGCGCCAGCCCGGTCTCGGCGACCTCGACCAGGTTCAGGATCACCCGGCATTTTTCCAGGTAGATCGCACCAGCCCCGGTCAGGGACACGCGCCGGGTGCTGCGCGCCAGCAGCTTGGCGCCCAATTGGGTTTCGAGCGCCGCCACCTGCCGGGTGACGACCGAGCGCGCCACCCCCAGTTGCTGCGCGACCGCCGAGAAGTTGCCCAATTCGGCCACCCGGACGAACAGGCGCATGGATTCAAGCTTGTCCATCAGACTCCTTCAGGCTCTATTGTTGCCATTTATGCACCAAAGCATTTCTTATTGTCTACTATTTTAATTCCAATCCTTGCCCTACAGTGCGAACCTTCAACCCAAGGTCGTCATGCAACCCCCTCCTCAAGCCCTGCCCAGTCTGTTCGTTCCGCATGGCGCGCCCACCTTCATCCTCAAGCCCGGCGCGGCCGGCGCCGCCCTCGCGCAAACAGGCGCCGCCCTGCCCCGCCCACGGGCGATCATCATGGTCAGCGCCCACTGGGATAGCGATGAACCCCTGGTCGGCTTTGCCGCGCGGCCGGAGACCCTCCATGATTTCTGGGGCTTCCCGCAGGCGCTGTACAGCCTGCGTTACCCCGCCACCGGCTGTCCGGCCGGCAGCCAGGCCGTGCTCGAGGCCTTGCAGGCCGCCGGCTTTGCGGCCGGCCGGGACCTGCAGCGCGGCCTGGACCATGGTGCCTGGATTCCGCTGAGCCTGATGTTCCCGGATGCCGAGATCCCGGTGCTGCCGCTGTCGATCCAGAGCCATCGCGACGCCGCCCATCACTACCGGCTCGGCCAGGCCCTGCAAGGCCTCGGCCAGCAAGGCTTTCTGGTGATCGCCTCCGGCAACCTGACCCACAACCTGGGCGACTATCAGCGCGCCCTGATGCAAAGCGGCCAGACCCCGGCCTATGTGCGCACGTTTGCCGACTGGTTCGCCCGGCGCCTCGACGAGGGCGATATCGAGGCCCTGATCGATTACCGGCGGCAGGCGCCCGGCGCCCTTCAGGCCCACCCCCAGGATGATCATCTCCTGCCCTTCTTTGTGGCACTGGGCGCGGCCGGCGCGGCCCCCCGTAGCCAGCGCCTGCATGCCGGCATCGATGATTTCGTGCTGGCCATGGACGCCTTCCGGTTTGATGCCCAACCTGCCAGGAGCCTGTCATGACGCCACGCTACGACCCGATCGCCCGCAGCCTGCACTGGTTGATCGCGCTGATGATCCTGGGCAGCTTCGCGCTCGGCCTGTACATGCACGAATTGCCGCTGTCGCCGCAAAAGCTGAAGCTGTATTCCTGGCACAAATGGGCTGGCGTCAGCATCTTCCTGCTGGTCCTGGGGCGCGCCGCCTGGCGCATCACCCACCGCCCGCCGCCCCTGCCCTCCGGCATGACGGCACTGCAGAAAACGCTGGCCGGTGCCGGTCATGGGCTGCTCTATCTGCTGATGTTCGCCATCCCGCTCAGCGGCTGGCTGATGAGTTCGGCCAAGGGCTTCCAGACCGTCTGGTTCGGCATCCTGCCCCTTCCAGACCTGGTGGCCAAGGACGCCGATCTGGGCGATGCCCTGCGCAGCCTGCATGAAGCCCTCAACCTGCTGCTGGCCCTGAGTGTGGCCGGTCATGTGCTGATGGCCCTCAAGCATCATTTCATCGACAAGGACGGCCTGCTGCTGCGCATGGCGCCGGGCAAGTCCGCCTCGCGTTGAGCCTGTCAATCCTCTCCCCACGCCTCCCCGCAGCCATGAAAAAAACCCTGTCCCTCGCCGCTCTGTCACTGGCGCTGCTCGCCAGCCACCCCCTGGCCGGCGCCGCCGAATACAAGTCCCTGGTCCTGGCCAAGAGCCAGATCCGCTTCACCTACAAGCAGATGGGCGTGCCGGTCGATGGACAGTTCAGGAAGTTTCAATCCCAGATCAGCTTTGATCCGGCCAAGGCCGCCAACGCCAAGGTCAGCTTCGAGATCGACCTGGCCAGCATCGATGCCGGCTCGAGCGAAGCCAACCAGGAAGTGGCGGGCAAGCAATGGTTCAACACCAAGGCCTTCCCGAGCGCCCAGTTCGTGGCCGACAGCGTCAAGGCCCTGGATGGCAATCGCTACGAGGTCGGCGGCAAGCTCACCCTCAAGGGCCGAACCCAGCCGCTGCGTACCGTGGCGACCCTGACCCCGGCCGAGGGCGGCGCGCGCTTTGAAGGCCAGCTGAGCCTGAAGCGGGGCGACTTTGCCATCGGCGAAGGCCCGTGGGCCGATTACGCCACCGTGGCCAACGAGGTGCTGATCCGCTTCAACCTGCTGGTCACCCCCTGAGGCCCTCGACCCTCTCCCCCTTCACCGCATCACTTTTCAAACCACCCCAAAGGACTCCCATGAAAAAGACATTGACCCGACTGAGCCTGGCCACCGTGGCCTGCCTGCTGCTGCAGGGCGCAGCCCTGGCTGCACCGGAAACCTATGGCGTCGAAGGCACGCACACCTTCCCGCGCTTCTCGTACAAGCATTTCGGCTACTCGACCCAGCTCAGCCGCTTCAACAAGACGACGGGCAGCATCGTGCTCGATCGCGCCGCCCGCACCGCCTCGGTGGACATCGTCATCGACATGACCTCGGTCGACTCTGGCGTGCCGGTCTTCAATGGCCATCTGCAGGGCGAGGATTTCTTCGATACGGCGAAGTTCCCCACGGCGACCTTCAAGTCGAGCGCGGTCCGTTTCGAGGGTGACAAACCGGTAGCCATCGATGGCGTACTGACCATCAAGGGGATCAGCAAGCCGGTGACGCTGACGGTGCGCTCCTTCCAGGCGATGCAGCATCCGATCATGAAGAAGGATGCGATCGGCGCCGACGCCACCGTGGTGGTCAAGCGCAGCGAGTTCAATGCCGGCAAGTACGCGCCCTATGTGGGCGACGAGGTCACCATCGACATCGCCCTCGAGGCGATCAAGCAGTAAGCAGGATCAGCGCACGGTATAGCCGCGCGCATCCATGCAGGCATCAAAGCCCCGCGCCCGGATGGAGGGGTCCTGTGAGGCATTCGGTTGCGACAGGGCCCAGCGCTGGCACTCGGCCTGGTCGGCCTGGCGCTGCTCGGCGCTTTGGCCCTGACGCGGGTAGATGATCGGCTCGTTCGCGCCTGGCGAGGTGACTACCGGCGCGGTGACTACCGGCGCAGGCACGACCGGCGCCGGATACACCGGCTGGGGTACGACCAGCGGCGGTGAGGGCGGCAGCGGCAGCGGCACACCGGGGGGCAGGACCTGCGCCTGCTCGATGCGCGGCGGCGGCGGCACCACCACATAGCCACGCCCGGCCAGCGGCGAGTAGTAGGTGCCATTGGCATAGAAGTACACCAGCCCGCCCATCATCAGCGTGACCGACTGCGGTGGCAGGATCGGCACAACGATGCCCAGCGGCGGCGTCACCACCACATATCGGCCGTTGTAGGGGCGCAGCCAGTAACCGCCCTGAAAGTAGAAGGGCTGACCATTGAAGCGCACCATCACGCTGCCGTAGGCTAGGCCCGGCACCACCTGACCCGGTACCGGGTAGTAATGGTTGTGCTGAAAGCGGCCATCGTGGCGCATGTTCCAGCCCGAGTGGTGGCCGTGACGCTCCTGGGCCTGGCCCTGCAGGCTGGCCAGACACAGCGACAGGGCCAGCAGCAGGTGACGGGCGTGCCAGGCCATGATCATTCGAAGCGCAGGCAGCCGTCGTCGAAGGGCGCGTTGGGCAGCGTGTCCTTCTCCATCCAATAGTCCTGGGTATGCTGCCACTCGGGCTTGTTGCCGCTGCGCGGCAGCAGGTGCTGGCCGCGCATCAGGTAGCCCGGATTGAAGTTGTCCGGATCCATCCAGGGGCCAAGCGGCATGTCGCTGTCCTCGGGGCGCAGTTGCGGCGTCACGCGCTGCGTGCCAGTGGCCTTCATGTGCTTGAGCAGGCGCGCCATGTAATCGCCCAGCAGATCGGCGCGCAGGGTCCAGCTGGCCCGGAAATAGCCCATCACCCACAGCATGTTGGGCACCCCGGTGAACATCATGCCGCGGTAGGTGACGGTATCGGCCAGGTTCAGGCGCTTGCCATCGATGTCGAAGACGATGTCGCCCAGCGGGCACAGGTCAAAGCCGGTGGCGGTGATGATGATGTCGGCCTCCAGGGTCTTGCCGCTCTTGAGCAGGATGCCCTTCTCGGTGAAGCGTTCGATCTCATCGGTCTCGACCGAGGCCTTGCCGCTGCGAATGCCCAGGAACAGGTCGCCGCCGGGCACGAAGGCAATGCGCTGGCGCCAGGGACGGTAGCTGGGCGTGAAGTGCTTGTCGACGTCGTAATCCGGCCCCAGGAAGGCACGCACGCCCTTGAGCAGTTCCTGCTTGACGGTCTCGCTTTCCTCGCGCGCACGCTTGGTGAACACGGCCTGGTCGCGAAGGATCTTGCGGCGCACGATCTCATGGATCCAGTTCTCGTCGATGTCGAGCTGGCGCAAGGTCTCGGCCAGATCATCGGCATTGCGTCCCGGGATGAAATAGGTCGGCGAGCGCTGCAACAAGGTGATGTGGCCCACCTTCTGGGCCATCGCCGGCACCACGGTGGCCGCAGTCGCGCCCGAGCCGATCACCACCACCTGCTTGCCGGTGTAGTCGAGATCCTCGGGCCAGGTCTGGGGATGCACGATGCGCCCCTTGAACGTCTCCATGCCCGGCCACTGCGGCGTGTAGCCCTTGGAATGCCGGTAGTAGCCCTGGCACATCCACAGGAAACCGGTGGTGAAGGTGAGCAGCGCCCCATCATCGCCGCGCCGCACCTGCACCGTCCACAGATTGGTCTGGCTCGACCACTGCGCCGACTCGATGCGGTGCCGGTAGCGGATATGGCGGGCCAGATCGTTCTCCTCGATGACCTCGCCCATGTACTTGAGGATCTCAGCGGCCGTCGCAATCGGGGCACTGGTCCAGGCCTTGAATCGGTAACCGAAGGTGTGCAGGTCGCTGTCGGAGCGGATGCCGGGATAACGGTGGGTCCACCAGGTGCCGCCATAGCTGTCCAGTGCCTCGAGCACCACGAAGGACGTGCCCGGGCACTGATCCTGCAAATGATAGGCACCGCCAATGCCGGAGATGCCGGCCCCCACGACAATCACATCGAAATGCTCGGACTCCTGCCCGGCACGGCTTTGGGCAAAGGCTTTGTCTGGGGCGTTCATGGGCGCTGCGTCTCCTGTAGGCTTCACCTGCCAGCGTAGGGATGTCGCGGCCGGTCTTCCTTGATACAGGTCAAAATTCTGAGGCAGGCGGCGGACACTGCCCGCAAACCGTTCCATTCCATGGCGCAGTGCACGGCGGCTCTGGGCGGAACGGCTGAATCGGCACCATGCCGGGCCCTGACACAATCTCGGCTGCAACAAGGGAGATTGACATGCGTATCGTTCCCACCGGCCAGACACTGGGTGCCCGCGTCGAGGATCTCGATCTGTCGCGCCCGCTGGAGGCGGACGATTTTCTTGCCCTGGAGCAGGCCCTGGGACGCTATGGCGTGCTCAGCTATCCCGACCAGCACCTGCAGTCGCGCCAGCTGCGCGACTTTGCCGCCCGCTTCGGCCGGCTGGAAATCAATGTCGCCAATGCCTACCAGGAGCCCGGTCTGCCGGAGGTGATGATCCTGTCGAACAAGAAGGACAGCCAGGGCAAGCCGGTCGGCCTGAGTGATGCGGGACAGGACTGGCATACCGACATGTCCTACAGCCGGATGATCGCCTTCTCCAATATCCTGTACGGAATCGAGATCCCGATGCGGGACGGACAGCCCCTGGGCAACACCGAGTTCTGCAACATGCATGCCGCCTACGAGGCCCTGCCCGAGGCCCTGCGCCAGGAGCTGGACGGCATGACCGTCACCCACGACTTTGCCAAGTTCTGGGACATGATGCGCCAGCGCAATGGCACGCGGCCGCCCTTGACCGAGGCCCAGCGCCAGGCCAAGCCCCCCGTCAGCCATCCACTTTTTCTGACGCATCCGATCACTGGCCGCAAGGTGCTGTATGCCAATCCGGGCTATGCGATGCGCATCAATGAACTGCCCGAGGCCAAAAGCCAGCAGATCCTGGACTTCCTGTTCGAGCATCAGTTGCAGCCGCGCTTTCGCCATGTGCACCGCTGGCAGCCATACGATGTGCTGATGTGGGACAACATCGGCACCATCCACAACGCGGTGCCCGACTACCGGCCGGACGAGCCGCGCTTCATCAAGCGCTGCCAGGTCATGGCGGACCGCTACTTTGCCAACGGCACCGCATGAAACTGCTCACCTGCCGCTTCGGCGATGAACGTATCCGCACCGCCGTACTCGTCGATGACAGGGTCATCGATGTCAGCCAGGTCATCGAAGGTCTGAGCCCCGAGGCGCAGGTACTGACCCTGCTCGGGCGGGCCGGCATCGCAGCCGCTGGTGGCGGCATGATGCGGCTGCTGCAGGCCGGCGAGCCGGGCATGGCCGCCTTGCGCGAGTATCTGGCACAACTTCCCGAAGCGCGCAAGGCCGAGGCGCCGACCCTGGCCCAGGTGAAGCTGCTGGCGCCGGTGCCGCGCCCGGGCAAGATCATCGGGGTCGGGCGCAACTATGCCGACCATGCCAAGGAGACCGGCGTCCAGCCTTTCGAGAAGCCGCGCATCATCTTCAAGATGGGCAGTGCGGTATCCGCCCCCTTTGCCCCGGTGCAACGTCCGGCGGCCGTGACCAAGATGGATTTCGAGAGCGAACTGGCGGTGATCATCGGCCGGCCCGGACGACACGTGCCGGAGCACGAAGCACTGGATCTGGTGGCGGGCTATACCGTCCTCAACGACCTGAGTGCCCGGGAGCTCCAGTTCGATGTGCAACCGGCACAAACCACCTTTGCCAAGAGCATGGACGGCTTTTGCCCGATGGGCCCCTGGATGGTCAGCGCCGACGAGGTACCCGATCCCCAGGCCCTCGAGGTGCGCTGCTGGCTCAATGGCCAGCAGATGCAGCACGGCCACACGCGCGACATGCTGTTCCCGGTACGCACGCTGATCGCCTACCTGTCGCAGTTCATGACGCTGGAGCCGGGAGACGTCATCACCACCGGCACGCCAGCCGGCATCGGGGCCTTCCGGACGCCGCCGCTATACCTGAAGCCGGGAGATCGGCTGCGCCTGGAAGTCTCGGGCGTCGGTACCCTCGAACATGACATCATCTGATCCCTTCTTCGCCCTCAAGCAAAGGTTTGCCATGCCTCAGGACCCTTCCCAGCCCCGCCGCCTTCACGGCCCTCGCCGCGCACTGCTCGGTGCCGGTAGCGCAGCCCTGGGACTGGGCCTGCTGGGGCGCCCGCTGCACGCGGCCGAGCCCTACCCGAGCAAGCCGATCCGCCTGCTGGTCGGCTTTGCCAGTGGCGGGCCAACCGATGTCATCGCCCGGGTGCTGGCCAAGGACCTGTCGCTAAGCCTGGGCCAGTCGGTGGTGGTCGAGAACAAGGCAGGCGCCAGTTCCATGATCGCCACCCGCGAGGTGCGCAACGCGGCCCCGGATGGCTACACCCTGCTGTTCTCTTCCCTGGGCATGAATGTCAATCCCCTGCTCATCGGCGACAAGGCGGGCTACAACCCGAAAACCGATTTTTCGCCAATCTCCAATGCCGCCAACCTGCCCCTGGTGGCGGTCGCCGGCTACGACTCGCCGATCAAGTCGATCGCCGACCTGCTCAAGAAGGCGCGCTCGGGCGCCAATGCGGTCAGCTTTGCGTCCTCTGGCCCGGGCGGCTCTGGCCATCTGGCGGGCGAATTGCTGGCCACCCTACTCAAGACCAAGATGCTGCACGTGCCCTACAAGGGCAACGGCCCGGCCCTGATCGATGTCGTGGGCGGCCGTGTCGATTTCATGTTCTATCCGGTCATCGGCATTGCCGACCAGGTTGCTGCCAAGCGCCTGACCGTGCTGGCCGTCGGCACCGCCAAGCGTCTGCCGCAGTTTCCAGACGTACCCACCATGTCAGAATCCGGCTTTCCGGGCTTCGAGGAAACCGCGCCCTGGGTCGGCATGCTGGCACCGGCGCGCACCCCGGCGCCGATCATCAACAGCCTGTACGAGGCGATGAGCAAGGCGCTGGCCAAGGCCGAGGTGCGCACGCAACTGGACCGGCTCGGCGCCATCGTGGTGGGTGACACACCGGCCGAATTCGCCGCCTTTCTCAGGCGTGACCATGACCGCTGGGAAGGCGTGATCAAGGCGGCCGCCATCAAGGTCGACCTGAACTGATCCGGCCGATGTCGCGACGCGCCGCACAGGCCTATTCGATCGCGGACCTGCGCCACCTGGCGGGCCAGCGCCTGCCACGGGCCTTGTTCGATTTTTTCGATGGCGGCGCCGAAGACGAGATCAGCCTGCGCGACAACAACGAGGCCTTCCGGCGCATGCGCCTGCTGCCAAGGGTGTTGCGCGATGTCAGCCGGATCGAGCTCGATACCGTGCTGGTGGGCGCCCCCAGCGCCCTGCCCTTTGCGATCGCACCGACCGGCGCCCTGGGCTACGGTCGCCCGGGTGCCGATCTGGACATCGCCCGCGCCGCCGTGGCCGCCGGCATTCCCTACACCTTGTCGAGCACGGCCACCGCCTCGATCGAGCGCATCGCCGATGCCGCCCCCGGCCGGCTCTGGTTCCAGGCCTACATCCTTCGTGACAAGCCCTTCCTGGCCCGGATGATCGAGCGCGCACGCGTGGCTGGCTACGAAGCCCTGGTCACCACGCTGGATCTGCCGGTCGGTGGCAAGCGCGAGCGCGATTTCCACAATGGTTTTGCGGTCCCGTTCCGCTTCAATCGCCGCAACCTGCCTGACTTCGCCTGCCATCCGCGCTGGGTGCTCGAGATCCTGCGCAAGGGCATGCCGGTGATGGAAAACCTGGTCGGACTGGATGCCGGCGCCCATCCCGATGGTGCAGCCGGCGCCGGCACCCGCGGCGCCTCGGCCCTGGCCTCCTCGGTGGGGCGCAACTATGACGCTGCCTTCGACTGGGAGGCCCTGGCCCGGCTGCGCGAGCAATGGCCGCGCAAGATGATCGTCAAGGGGGTCTGCCATCCGGCCGATGCGGCGCGCCTGTCCGCGATGGGCATCGACGCCCTGGTGGTGTCCAACCACGGCGGCCGCCAGCTCGACGGCGGCCTGGCCACCATCGATGCCCTGCCGGCCGTGCTGGACGCGGTGGCCGGCCGCGTGCCGGTGCTGATGGATGGCGGCATCCGGCGCGGCAGCGACATCCTCAAGGCCCTGGCCAGCGGGGCCAGCGGCGTGCTGGTGGGCCGGGCCACCCTGTTCGGCGCCATGGCCGATGGCCAGGACGGTGCCGCCCGCGCCATCGCCATCCTGCGCGACGAATTGCAGCGCACGATGCAGCTGTGCGGCGTGCGCCAGATCAGCCAGATCGGCGCCGACCTGCTGGCGCCGGCTCAGGCCCCGAAATCGAGCGGCAACCCGACGTAGTTCTCGGCGATGGTGCGCGCACCGGCCTCGGAATGGAGCAGGTAATCGATCTCGGCCTCCTGGAACTTGGCATCGATCGGGCCATTGCCGGGGAAGCGGTGCATCAGGGTGGTGAACCACCAGGAAAAACGCTCGGCCCGCCAGATGCGGCGCAGGCAGCGGGCCGAGTAATGATCGATGCCGGCCTCGCTGCGCTCCTGGAAATACTCGATCAGCGCCTGGGACAGATACTTGACGTCGGTGGCGGCCAGATTCAGGCCCTTGGCGCCGGTCGGCGGCACGATATGACCGGCATCGCCGGCCAGGAACATGCGGCCAAATCGCAGCGGCTCGGTCACGAAACTGCGCAAGGGTGCAATGCTTTTTTCGATGGATGGGCCGGTGACCAGACGCTCGCGCCCCTCCTCATCGAGCCGCAGGCGCAGCTCGGCCCAGAAGGCTTCATCGCTCCAGGCCTCGATCTTGTCGGTCAGCGGCACCTGCAGGTAGTAGCGGCTGCGGCTGCGGCTGCGCTGCGAGCACAGGCTGAAGCCGCGCGGGCTGTTGATGTAGATCAGCTCGTCAGACACTGGCGGCGTGTCGGCCAGCAGGCCCAGCCAACCAAAGGGATAGACCTTCTCGAACTCGGTGATGGCGCCGCGCGGCACGCTGGCCCGGCACACGCCATGAAAGCCGTCGCAGCCGGCGATGAAGTCGCAGGCCAGCTCGTGGCTGCGCCCCTCGTGCATGAAGCGCACGCGCGGCTGGGCAGTGTCATAGTCGTGCACCGAGACCTCCTCGGCCTGATACACGGTGAGCTGCCCGCTGGCCTGGCGCGCCTCCATCAGGTCACGGGTCAGCTCGGTCTGCCCATAGACCATAACCTTCTTGCCGCCGGTCAGGCGATGCATGTCGATGCGATGGCGCTGGCCATCGAACATCATCTCGAAGCCGGTGTGGACCAGGCCCTCGCGATGCATGCGTTCGCCGACGCCGCACTCATCGAGCAGGTCCATGGTCACCTGCTCCAGCACCCCGGCCCGGATCCGGCCCAGCACATATTCGCCGCTCTGGCGCTCCAGCACGATGTTGTCGATGCCGGCCTTGTGCAGCAATTGGCCGAGCAACAGGCCGGAGGGGCCGCCGCCGATGATGGCGACCTGGGTACGGGACGGGATCTGGGGCTGGACACTCATGTCAGGACTCGTGCGAAAAGGTAGCGCGGGAGGAACCCGCATTGTGCATCAAGGCCGGCAGCGACCCGGGCCGGCGAGGGGTCAAGCCACGGCGTTTCATTCCGCTCGGGCGCCTGGCCCGGTGGCCGCCGGGCTCGGCTATGTTGGTTGCCGACCGACGAGGGATCCATGCTCTACACCGACCAGCACCGCGCCCTGATGGACAGCCTGCGCCGCTTCATCAGCGAGGAAATCGACCCGCATGCCGACGAATGGGAGGCGGCCGAGATCTTCCCGGCCCATGAGCTGTTCAGGAAAATGGGCCAGCTCGGCTTTCTGGGCATCAACAAACCCGAGGCCTATGGCGGCCTGGGGCTGGATTTCTCCTACGCGCTGGCCGCCTCCGAGGCGCTCGGCTATGCCCGCAGCCAGGGGGTGGCCATGGGCATCGGGGTGCAGACCAACATGGCCACGCCCGCCCTGGCCAGCTTCGGCTCGGACGCGTTGCGACGCGATTATCTGGCCCCCTCGATTGCCGGTGAACTGGTGGCCTGCATCGGTGTTTCCGAGCAGGGGGCGGGTTCCGATGTCGCCTCGGTGCGCACCCGGGCGCGGCGTGACGGCGACGACTACGTCATCAGCGGCTCCAAGATGTGGATCACCAACGGGACCCAGGCCGACTGGATCTGCCTGCTGTGCAATACCTCGGAGGGGACGGGTCACCGCAACAAGTCGCTGATCGTGGTGCCCTTGAAGGAGAACGGCCGGCGGGTCAAGGGCGTGCAGGTGCAGAAGATCAAGAAATTCGGCATGTGGGCCTCGGACACCGCGCAGATCTTCTTCGACGAAGTGCGGGTGCCGGTGCGCAACCGCATCGGCGAGGAAGGCATGGGCTTCATCTACCAGATGAAGCAGTTCCAGGAAGAGCGTCTGGATGGCGCTGCGCGCCGCCTGGGCACCCTGGCCCTGATCGACGACACGGTGGCCTACCTGCGCCAGCGCAAGGCCTTTGGCAAGCCGCTCCTGGACAACCAGTTCATCCAGTACAAGCTGGCCGAGCTCAAGACTGAGCTGGAAGCCCTGCGCGCCCTCACCCACAGCGCCTGCGAGGCCTATGTGCGGGGCGACGATGTGATCGAACTGGCCTCGATGGCCAAGCTCAAGGCCGGACGCCTGGGCCGCGAGGTAGCCGACTGGTGCATGCAGTTCCAGGGCGGCATGGGCTACACCTGGGACAACCGGGTCTCGCGCGCCTACCGCGACATGCGCCTGGGTTCGATCGGCGGCGGTGCCGATGAGGTGATGATGATGGTGATCGCCCGCAAGATGGGCTTGATGGACCTGGAGGGCTGAGACCATGAACCAGACAGACACTGACCGGATGATGACCCAGGCGGCCCGCCGCATCCACTCCTGGCGCGGCCTGGGCTCACTGGCGGTCGCGGCACTGCTGGCCGCCTGCAGCCTGGCGCCGCGTGCGCCGGCCCCCGCCCTGCTCGATGCCAGCGCCATCGAGCGCCTGCTGGCCAGCCCCGAGCGCAGCAGCGCCGACCGCAGCAACGACCAGCGCCGCAAGCCCGCCCCCTTGCTCGCCTTCATGGAAGTACGGCGCGGCATGTGGGCACTGGACCTGAGCGCCGGCGGCGGCTACACCACCGAGTTGCTGGCGCGCGCCGCCGGCCGGGAGGGCAGGGTCTGGGGCCAGAGTCAGCCGCGCGAGGCGATTCGTGGCGCTCCGGCGGCACCGGAAGGGGGCGCCGCTGCAGCGCCGGCCGCGGGCGCGCCCGCCGCGCCGGCCCGCATTGCCTCCGATGTGGCCGTCAACAACCGGCAGCAGGCCCTGCTGCGCGCCGGCGTCGATGCGGCACCGATCGAGGCCGTGGTGCAGCGCTTCGAGACACCAGTGCCCGCATCCGCGCCAGCGGGGAGCATCGATCGCGTCACCCTGATGTTCAACTACCACGATCTGGTCTGGATGGGCGTGGACCGCGAGCGCATGAACCGGGCCGTCTTCGCCGCCCTCAAGCCAGGCGGGCTGTACATCATCGGCGATCACGCGGGTCGCCCCGGCACCGGCATCAGCGAGGCCGGCACGCTGCATCGCATCGACGAGCAGTACCTGCGTGCCGAAATCGAGCGGGCCGGCTTTCGTTTCGTGGCCGAGGCAGGCTTTCTGCGCAACCCGAACGATCCGCGTGATCGCAACAATCCCGACCCTCCCCAACCCAAGGACGATTTCGTCATGAAATTCGTCAAGCCCTGAACCCTCACCCACCTTTCTGACGAAACGGACCCGCCATGATCGAAAAACACCTGGACATTGCCACTGCCGATGGCGCCATGAACAGCTTCGTCGTCTACCCCGACGAGGGAGGCCCGCACCCGGTGGTGCTGTTCTACATGGACGCCCCCGGCAAGCGCGAGGAACTGCACGACATGGCGCGGCGCCTGGCCTCGGTCGGCTATTACGTGGTGCTGCCCAACCTGTACTACCGGCGCAGCCGCGACTTCTGGCTGACCGAACGCACCGAGGCCAAGCTGGCCGTGATGTTCGAGCACATGGCCTCGCTGACCAACGCCACCACCCAGACCGACACCGCCGCCATGCTCAAGTTTGTCGACGCCCAGCCCGAGGCCGACCGCTCGCGCATCGGCGTGGTGGGCTATTGCATGAGCGGCCCCTTCGTGATGTGGGCGGCCGCAGCCTTCCCGGATCGCATCAAGTGCTATGCCTCGATCCATGGCGCCAACATGGCCACCGATGCGCCCGACTCACCGCATCGGATGCCGGCCAAGATCCGCTGCGAAGGCTATTTCGCCTGTGCCGAGATCGACAAGTGGGCGCCGCCCGCCGACATCGACAAGCTCGAGGCCGGCCTCAAGGCAGCCGGCAACCGATACCGCATCGAGTGGTATCCGAAGGTCGAACACGGCTTCGTGTTTCCGCAGCGCGCCTGTTACGACAAGGCCTCGGCAGAGCGCCATTGGGTCCGGATCCTGGACCTGTTCAAGCGGAATCTGGGCTAGGGGCTAGGGGCGCGGGCCCCTGCCCGGGTGCGGCCGGTTCAGCCGCCCTTGCGGATCAGCTTGCCATCGCTGGTCTGCTGGTCGTTCTGGAACATGCCCACCCAGCGATCCCCGGTGGACCAGGTCAGCTGGCCTTCGCCATGCTTCTGGCCCTGCCGCCAGCGGCCGTTGTAGACGTCGCCGTTGATCCATCGATAAAGGCCCATGCCGTGGGGCTGGCCTTGCTCGAAACCGCCCTCGTAGCGATCCCCCGTGGCGTATTGCATGCGGCCACTGCCCTGCGGCTGGCCCCGCGCCACCTCGCCTTCATAGACATTGCCATTGACGAAGCGGATCTTGCCGCGACCGGCCGGCAGGTTGTTCTGAAAGCTGCCCTCATAGTCCTGGCCACTGATCCAGCGATACTTGCCGGGGCCCTCGAGCGCACCCCGCACGAAGCGGCCCTCGAGGATGTCCCCGGAGGCCATGCGCAACACGCCCTGGCCATGGGGCAGGCCGCGCTCCACCTGGCCTTCATAGCGGTCGCGGTTGGCAAAGCGGATCTGGCCCCGCCCGCTGGGCTCGTCGTCGTTCCAGGTGCCGGTATAACTCTGGCCGTTGGCCCAGGTGAAGCTGCCCTGGCCCTGACGGCGGTTCTTGACGACCTCGCCGTCGTATTTGTCGCCGTTGGGCCAGAGGATCTGGCCGGTGCCGGAGACATTGCTGCCCTCGGCCACGAAGCGACCCACATAGCGGGCGTTGCCGGCCTGGATCTCCACCGGGCCCGCTGGCAAGGCATTGGTCTGGGCCAAGACCCTGCCGGGAATCGCTCCCAACACGGCGGCACAGCAGACCCACATCAGCGTCCGACGCATCACATCGGCATTGGCATCGGGCGATTTCAGCGCAAAGCGGTCAGGCAGCATGGACGGCGTCTTTCCTTTGAGCACGGGCATGCCCTCAAACCTGTGCCGCCAGACGGCTGGCCTGGTCGATGGCGCGCTTGGCATCCAGTTCCGAGGCCTCGAAGGCGCCACCCACCAGGCGGGTCTTCAGGCCCTCGGCCTGCAACTGGTCATGCAACTGGCGCAGCGGTGTCTGGCCGGCACAGATGATGACGGTGTCGACCTCGAACAGGCGGGGTTCGCCATTGACCCGGGTGTGCAGGCCCTGGTCGTCGATGTGCAGGTACTCGACCCCGTTGATCATCTGCACGCCACGCCGGCCCAGGGTGATGCGATGGGTCCAGCCGGTGGTGCGGCCCAGCGTCTTGCCCATCAGGTCGGCCTTGCGCTGCATCAGGTAGACGGTCCGGTCGGCCACGGCCACCTGGGGCTGGACGCCGGTCACGCCGCCGCGCGGATGGTTCTTGAAATCGATCCCCCACTCGCGGGCAAACACGTCGATGTCCATCGAGGCCGAGACGCCTTCATGCGACACCAGTTCGGCCACGTCGAAGCCGATACCGCCCGCCCCCATGATCGCCACCCGCTTGCCGATCGGCTTGCGACCAAGGATGGCATCGATGTAGGGCACCACCTTGGGATGGTCGATGCCGGGCAGATCAGGCTTGCGCGGCTCGATGCCTGTGGCGATCACCACCTCGTCAAAGCCGCCGGCCTTGAGCAGGGCCGCATCGGCACGGGTGTTCAGTTTCAGGTCGATGCCCAGCACCTCGATCATGCGACCGAAATAGCGCAGCGTCTCGTGGAACTCCTCCTTGCCGGGAATGCGCTTGGCCAGGTTGAACTGGCCGCCGATCTCGCTGGCGGCGTCGAACAGGGTGACCTGGTGGCCGCGCTGCGCCGCCACCGTCGCAAACGACAGGCCGGCCGGGCCGGCCCCCACCACCGCAATGCGCTTGCCCCTGGGCGTGCGCTCGTAGCGCAGCAGGGTTTCGTTGCAGGCGCGCGGATTGACCAGGCAACTGACCTGCTTGCGGCCGCCGAAGGTATGGTCCAGGCAGGCCTGGTTGCAGGCGATGCAGGTATTGATCTCGCGCTCGCGGCCGGCCAGGGCCTTGTTGACCAGGTCCGGGTCGGCAAGCATCGGGCGAGCCATGGAGACCAGGTCGGCATCACCGCGCGCCAGCACCTGCTCGGCCACCTCGGGCATGTTGATGCGGTTGCTGGTGATCATCGGTACCTTCAGTTCCTTGCGCAGACGGCCGGTGACCTGGGCGAAGGCGGCGCGCGGCACCATGGTGGCAATGGTCGGCACCGGCGCTTCATGCCAGCAGAAATGAGTGCTGATGATGTTGGCACCGGCCGCCTCGATGGCCTTGCCCAGCGAGACCACTTCGTCCCAGGCCAGGCCGCCCTCGAGCATGTCCATCGCCGAGATGCGGAAGATCAGGATGAAATTGGGCCCCACCGCCTGGCGTACCCGCCTGACCACCTCGACCGGAAAGCGCATCCGGTTTTCCCAGGGGCCGCCCCAGGCATCGGTGCGCAGGTTGGTCTTTTGCACCAGGAAGGTCGACAGCAGATAGCCTGCCGAGCCGATGATCTCGACGCCGTCATAGCCGGCGCGCTGCGCCATGGCGGCGCAGTTGGCAAAGTCGGCGATCTGTTTCTCGATGCCCTCTTCAGTCAGTTCGTTGGGCTTGTAGGCCCCGATGCGCGACTTGACCGCAGAGGCCGCGACGCAGGCCTCGGTGCGCGCCAGCGGCCCGCTGTGCAAGATCTGCAGGCAGATCTTCACATCGGCGTCGGCGCGGTGCACCGCCTCGGTGATCAGCCGGTGCCGGTCCGACTCCTCGGGGGTGGACAGTTTGCTGCCGTAGCCGCCTTCGGCATTCGGCGAGATGCCGCCGGTAATGATCATGCCCACGCCCCCGCGTGCGCGCTCGGCAAAGTATTCGGCCATGCGCGGGAAGCCATCGGGGGCCTCCTCGAGACCGGTATGCATCGAACCCATCAGGATGCGGTTCTTCAGTTGCGTGAAGCCCAGGTCCAGGGGCTTGAAGACATGGGGATAGCGCTGCAGGCCGATCGGGGTAGGTGCATTCATGTCGGTCTCGGTCGAAGGGGGTTGCAAGGCATCAGGGATGATGCGGATCACTCCGGAATGGTGGCCGACGCCGCCGAAAGGCAGCTCCTCCTGGGCCACGTGCA
>JAPOKJ010000140.1 GCA_029977705.1 Burkholderiales bacterium
CGGCTGGATCGCCGGGCTCGCGCGCCAGCTGCAGACGGGCTTCATCTACCACTACGCACTGGTCATGATCGTCGGCGTGTTCGCGCTGATGACCTGGTTCGTGTGGCTGGCGCGCTGAGGGGGACGCTGATGCTGCTGTCCCTCGCCGTCTGGGTGCCGATTGCCTTCGGAGCGCTCCTGCTGGCTGTCGGCCGTGACCAGCATGCCGACGTGGTGCGCTGGATCGCGCTGATCGGCGCGATCGCGGGTCTCGCCGTCACGCTGCCGCTCATCGGCGGCTTCGACGCCTCCACCGCGGCCATGCAGTTCACCGAGAAGGCGGACTGGATCGAGCGCTTCAACGTGCACTACCACCTCGGGGTGGACGGCCTGTCGGTCTGGTTCGTGCTGCTGACCGCCTTCATCACCATCTTTGTGGTGATTGCCGCCTGGGAAGTGATCGAGGAAAAGGTCGCCCAGTACATGGCCTGCTTCCTGATTCTGTCGGGCCTGATGATCGGGGTGTTCGCGGCCCTGGATGGCCTGCTGTTCTACGTCTTCTTCGAAGCCACCCTGATCCCGATGTACCTGATCATCGGCATCTGGGGCGGTCCCAACCGAATCTACGCGGCGTTCAAGTTCTTCCTGTACACCCTGCTCGGCTCGCTGCTCACGCTGGTCGCGCTGCTCTATCTTTACTTCAAGTCCGGATCCTTCGACATCCTCACCTGGCACAAACTGCCGCTGACGATGCATGAGCAGGTACTGATCTTCTTTGCCTTCCTGATGGCCTTCGCCGTCAAGGTGCCGATGTGGCCGGTGCATACCTGGCTGCCTGATGCCCATGTGGAAGCGCCGACCGGAGGCTCGGTGGTGCTGGCCGCGATCATGCTCAAGCTCGGTGCCTATGGCTTCCTGCGGTTCTCGCTGCCTATCGCACCCGATGCCAGCCACCATCTGGCCGGCATGATGATTGCCCTGTCGCTGATTGCGGTGGTCTATATCGGTTTCGTCGCATTGGTGCAGGAGGACATGAAAAAGCTCGTGGCCTATTCATCGATTGCGCACATGGGCTTTGTCACCCTGGGCTTTTTCATGTTCAACGACATGGCGGTGCAGGGGGCCATCGTGCAGATGATCTCGCATGGCGTGGTTTCGGGCGCGATGTTCCTGTGCATCGGCGTGCTTTATGACCGGATGCACTCGCGCCGCATCGCCGACTACGGCGGCGTGGTCAACACGATGCCCAAGTTCGGCGCGCTGTTCCTGTTCTTCGCGATGGCCAATTGCGGCTTGCCGGCCACCTCCGGCTTTGTCGGCGAGTTCATGGTCATCCTGGGTGCGGTCAAGTACAACTTCTGGGTCGCCTTCGCTGCTGCCTCGACCCTGATCCTGGGGGCCGCCTACTCGCTCTGGATGTACAAGCGCGTGGTCTTCGGTGCCGTGGCCAATGAACATGTGGCTGAACTCAAGGATGTCAACGGCCGTGAATTCTGGATGCTGGCCGCGCTGGCCATCGTCAGCCTGTGGATGGGCCTTCAGCCCAAGCCGGTCACCGACCTCCTCGGACCCAGCGTCGACAACCTGTTGAAGCACGTGGCCGTCAGCAAGATCAAATAAGCACCATGGACAAACTCAACCTCGCCATCGCCCTGCCCGAGATCGCGCTGCTGATCGCGGCCTGCCTCGTGCTGATGGCCGACGTCTTTCTCTCCGGCAAGACGCGCTTTCCGATTGACCGGCTGGCCCTGCTGGCCCTCTTGTTCCCGCTCTGGGCCACGCTGAGCCAGTGGGGCGGCAAGACCGACTACGGCTACAACGGTATGTATGTGGCCGACCAGTTCGCTCACATGCTCAAGCTGTGCAGCTACATCGCGGTGGCCGTCACCATCATCTACTCGCGCCGCTATGCAGCCGATCGCGAAATGAACAGAGGCGAGTACTACTCCCTCAGCTTGTTCGCGCTGCTGGGCATGATGATCATGATCTCGGCCAGCAACATGTTGCTGATCTATCTGGGCCTGGAGTTGATGTCGCTGTCGCTTTACTCGCTGGCCGCCCTGCGTCGTGAAAACGGCGTGGCCACCGAGGCGGCCATGAAGTACTTCGTGCTCGGCGCACTGGCCTCGGGCTTCCTGCTCTATGGCATGTCCATGGTCTATGGCGGTACGGGCGACCTGCAGCTGTCGGCGATTGCCAAGGCCTTCTCCGAGACCGGCACCAACAAGACGGTGCTGGTCTTCGGCACCGTCTTCCTTGTCGCGGGCCTGGCCTTCAAGTTCGGTGCGGTGCCCTTCCACATGTGGGTGCCGGATGTCTACCAGGGCACGCCGACCAATGCCACGCTGATGATCGCCGGAGCGCCCAAGCTGGCCGCCTTCGCGATTGCATTCCGCCTGCTGGTCGAGGGCCTGGTGCCGGTGGCCAAGGACTGGCAGCAGATGCTGATCGTTCTGGCGGTGCTGTCGATGGGTCTGGGCAACCTGATCGCGATTTCGCAGACGAATCTGAAGCGCATGCTGGCCTACTCGACCATCGCGCAGGTGGGTTTTGTCTTCCTGGGTCTGCTCTCGGGCGTCACCGATGGCGCTGCGCCGCGCCCCGAGGCCTACAGCTCGGCGATGTTCTACATCATCACCTATGTGTTCACCACGCTGGGCACCTTCGGCCTGATCCAGGTGCTGGCGCGCCAGGGTTTCGAATCCGACAACATCGCCGACCTGCGTGGCCTGAACAAGCGCAGCCCCTGGATTGCGCTGGTCATGCTGGCCTTGATGTTCTCGCTGGCCGGCGTGCCGCCGACGGTGGGCTTTTTTGCCAAGCTCGGGGTGCTCGAGGCGACGGTCAAGGCCGGTCAGGTCGGTCTGGCGGTCTATGCCGTGCTGATGTCGCTGATCGGTGCGTTCTACTACCTGCGCATCGTCAAGACCATGTACTTTGACGAGCCGGCCGATACCGCCCCGGTGCAAGCCCATGGCGATGCCCGCTTCGTGCTGGCCCTCAATGGCGCGATGGTGCTGGTGCTGGCGCTGGTGTCATCCACCCTGTTTGCCGCCTGCCTGGAAGCCATCAAGCAGGCCCTGGCCACCTGATGGGTCGCAGCGGCCTGCACGAGGAGACCCTATCCTCCGAACTGGTCTATCAGGGCAAGTTCCTGAAGCTGCGCAAGGACAGTGCCCGTCTGCCCGATGGACGCACCGGCGAGCGCGAGTACATCGTGCACCCGGGCGCGGCCGCCATGGTGCCCTTGTTTGACGATGGCCGCATCCTGATCGAGCGCCAGTTCCGTTATCCGGAGGAGCCGCTCTTTATCGACTCCATTTTCGGAAAAGACGGCCGCGTCTACCGGTGGAAACTGGGGAAGGCCGGCGTGGAGTTGCTCCGCTTCGACCGCGAGGGGAATCCGATTCCTTTCCAAGCGACCGGCAGCAATGCCCTGTTCGTCGATCACGCCATGCAGGTAGGCTTCTGGCACGACGTCTATCACGGCATGGACGTTGACCGGCAAGGCAACATTTACTATGTCGCCAAAGTAGACGTCGATCCAAAAGCGCGCCCCGTAAGTGC
>JAPOKJ010000130.1 GCA_029977705.1 Burkholderiales bacterium
CCGAACAAGGCGGGCGGGCGCATTGCGGTGCGTGCCTCGCGCTCGCAGGACGTCCTCCATATCCTGATCGAGGATACCGGCAAGGGCATGGACGCGGCGCCCGAGGCGGCCGAGAGCACCGGCTTCGGACTGGACCAGGTGCGCGAACGCCTGCGCACCGTTTTCGGGCCCGCTGCGGGCCTGGACATCCAGTCGCAGGCGGGCAGCGGCACACAGGTGAGGGTGCAATGGCCACTGGCCTGATCGCCGAGGACGAGCCGCTGCTGGCGATGGCCCTGAAGGCCGAGCTGCGCAAGCTGTGGCCCGCCTTGCAGATCGTGGCCGAAGTGGGCGATGGCCAATCGGCCATCGAGCGCGCGCTGGCCCTCAAGCCCCAGGTGCTGTTCCTGGACATTCGCATGCCGGTGATGACCGGCCTGGACGCCGCGCTGGAACTGGTCGATGCCTGGCCGGATGCCGACAGCTTTCCGGCCATCGTCTTCGTCACTGCCTATGATGACTATGCCTTGCAGGCCTTCGAGGCCCGCGCCATCGACTACCTGGTCAAACCGGTCCAAAGCGGGCGCCTGGCAAGCACCGTGCAGCGCCTTCAGCAGCGCCTGAGTCCGGCATCAGGCCTGGAGGACAGTCTCGCGCAGCTGCGCTCGCTGTTGCAGTCGGGCCTGCCCGGTGCCGCGGCGGGGCACCGTACCGAGCCAGCTGCAACGGTATCGAGCGCTGCACCGCTGCGCATCCTGCAGGCCGGTGTCGGACAGCAGATCCGGATGATCCCGATCGATGAGGTCTGCTACTTCGAGGCCGCCGACAAATACGTACGGGTGGTCACTGCCGATGGCAAGGACTGGCTGATCCGCACCCCGCTCAAGGAACTGATTGCGCAACTGGATCCCGCGCTTTTCTGGCAGGTGCATCGCGGGACCATCGTGCGCGCGGCCGCCATCGAGGCGGTGCTGCGCGACGAGGCGGGACGGCAGCACCTGAAGCTTCGGGGCCAGCGCGAGACCCTGGCGGTGAGCCGACTCTACGCGCAGCAGTTCAAGGCGATGTGAGCCTTCGCAGCCGCACCGCGCCGATGCCAGGGGATCAAGCCCCCTGCAACTGCGCAATCGCAGCGGCAGCCTGACGCTGCAGTTGCACCAGGTCAAGGCCCAGGCAGCGCCCTTGGGCCACGCGCTGACGGCCCTGCACCCACAGGCCGCGAAGGTCGGCGCGGCCACCCGAGCGCACCGGTGCATGCAGGACCTCATGCTGGCCGAAGTAGCGTGGGTCGGTGCCCAGGTCATACAGGGCCAGGTCGGCCAGCTGCCCGACCTCGAGCGTCCCGATGCGCGGCATGCCCAGCACGGTGGCGCCACCCGCGGTGCCCCAGTGCAGGACCTCGGACGCCGGCAGCAGGTCCAGGCCGGGCTCACCGCCGCCGCCACGGGTTTCGGCCAGCGCCGCCTGGCCCTGGGCCAGTCGCTGGAATTGCCAGGCCGCATGGACCTCGCTGAGCATGTCGGCCGCCTCGTTGGAGGCCGCTCCATCCACACCGAGCGATACCGGTGCACCGGCCTTGGCCAGTTCGCGCACCGGCGCAATGCCGCTGCCCAGTCGGGCATTGCTCTGCGGACAATGCGCGATACCGGTACGGGTGCGACCGAGCAGCGCGATCTCATCGGCATCGAGCTTGACCAGATGGGCATACCAGACGTCCGGGCCCAGCCAGCCGAGGGACTCGACAAATTCGACCGGCTTGCAGCCATGCTGACGGGCGATCGCATCCTGGTAGTTCACCGTCTCGGACAGATGCGAGTGCATGCGGATGCCCAGGCGCCGCGCCTCTTGCGCACACTCGCGCATCTGGGTGGGCGTCATCGAGAAGTTGGGGGTGGTCGGTGCCAGCACCACGCGCCGCATCGCATCGTCTGCGCCCTGGTGGTAGCGGCTCACCAGCCGCTGCACATCGGACAGGTAGGCGTCGAATGATTCGGGCTGGAGGGCCTGCGGCAGATGGGTCTCGGTATCGCGCATCATCGTGGCGCCGCCACGGCACAGCACCATGCGCATGCCCAGCGCTTCGGCCTCCTCGAACAGGATCGCCGAGGGATCCCAGCCCTGGCCCGGGTGGTACAGGTAGTTGTGATCGGCCACCGTGGCACAGCCCGAGAGCAGCAATTCGACCAGGCCAATGCGCACCGCGATCCGGAAGGTGTCAGCATCGAAACGCGCCCGCCAGGCATAGGGCACGGCGCTCAGCCACGGCGTCAGGCTGGCATCGAGACCGGCCGGCACCGCCTTGAGCAGGGACTGAAACAAATGGTGATGGGTGTTGATCCAGGCCGGATAGAGCACGCAGTCCCGGGCCTCGTGAATGCGCTCCCCGGGCAGCGGTGGCAAGTCGCCAATGGCGGCGATGCGGCCCGCCACCACGCGCAGGTCATGGCCGAGCGCGCAGCCCTGGGCGCCCGGCAGGCCGGTGGCAATGGCGCGTGCGCCACGGATGAGAAAGCTGTCGTCCTGATTCATGGGGATCATCCTGCCTGACTTTCATGCCAGCCCCGCAGAGCCAGCCGCATCAACAGGGACATGGCCGAGTACAGCAGCACCCCGGTGAGCGCGATCAGCAGCAGGGCCGCGAACATCAGCGGAATGTTGAGCTGAAACCCCGCCTGAAGAATCTGGAACGCCAGTCCTGTACCGGAGCCGCCGGTGCCCGCGACGAACTCGGCCACCACCGCTCCGATCAGCGCCAGCCCCGAGGACACCCGCAGCCCGCCGAAAAAGTATGGCAGGGCACTGGGCACGCGCAGCCGCACGAGCGTCTGCCAGCGACTTGCATGACTGAGCGCAAACAGCCGCAGCAGGCCCGGATGCACACTGCGCAATCCGAGCAAGGTGTTGGAGATGATCGGAAACAAGGCCACCAGGGTGGCGCAGATCACCAGTGCCGGCAAAGGGGCCTTCACCCAGATGATGATCAGCGGCGCGATCGCCACCACCGGGGTCACCTGCAGGAGCACCGCATAGGGCAGCAGGCTGACCTCGATGAGGCGGCTTTGCACCAGCAGGAAGGCGATCGTGACCCCTACCCCAACGGCCGCGAGCAAGGCCATCAGCGTGATCTTCAGGGTGACCCACCAGGCCGCCATCAGCACCGGCGCCTCCTTGCCCAGGGTCTGGGCGATGCGCACGGGCGAGGGCACCAGGTATTCGGGAACCTTGAAGGCGGTGCAGATGCCCTGCCACAGGGCCAGCACCAGCAGTCCCACCATGAGGGGTGCGAACCAGCGCAGGCGCGCACTGCGATCGGCGGACAGGCGGCTCATGAATGCGCTCCAGCAGGCGAGCGGTGTGCCAGCGAGATCGACTGGGACAGCAGGCGACAGGCTTCGACGAAGGCCGGCGCATGGCGAAAATCCTCGCCGCGCTCACCCTCGCCTGCCACCTGCAACTGTTCGAGCACCCGTCCCGGCCTTGCGGCCATCACCACCACGCGTTGCGACAGGAAGACCGCCTCATAGATGCTGTGCGTCACGAACACCACGGTCATGCGGCGCTCGCGCCAGATGGCGCGCAGATCTTCATCGAGCCGGTTACGGGTGAACTCGTCGAGGGCGCCGAAGGGTTCATCCATCAGGAGCAGGTCGGGCTCGGTGGCCAGGGCGCGGGCAATGGCCACCCGCATCTGCATGCCGCCCGACAGCTCGCGCGGGCGGGACTTCTCGAAGCCGGCCAGGCCGACCAGGGTGAGCGCCTCCTGCGAGCGCTGCGCAATCAGCGGCTCGGGCAGACCGGCCAGCTCCAGGGGCAGGCGCACATTGCCCAGGGCCGTCGCCCAAGGCATGAGGGTGGGCTCCTGAAACACCATCGCAATGCGTTCCCGGTCGGCGCGACGGGGCGGACGCGGCCGGTTCCACCAGCGCAACACCCCATTGGAGGGCTGCTCCAGGCCGGCGATCATGCGCAGCAAGGTGCTCTTGCCGCAACCCGAGGGCCCGAGCAGGGAGACGAATTCGCCGGCGGCAATCTCGAGGTGCACATCCTTGAGCGCCTCGGTCCCGTTGTCATAGACCTTGTGCAGCCCGTCACCAAGAATCAGGGGGCCGGGCCGCGCGGCATCGGCGATCACAGCCTCAGCCATGCACTTCCTCCTCGCCATGCGCCTGCAGCAGGGCCAGCAGTTTCTGGCGGATGACCAGGCCGGGCTTGTCCGAGCTCATGTGGAACTCGACACGCCGGCGCGTGTCGATGCAGGCATCCGGATCGGTCGCCTCGAGGATGTCGCGGTCCTCGATGGTGATGGCCTTGTCCCAGGCGATCAGCTCCTCGGTCGAGCAATCGGCCTCGCTGTCACTGCGGTACAGCCACTGCGCCAGCATCATGCGGCCATCATCGATCGGCGTGGCGCAGTTGTAGATCACATGATCGATGCCGCTGGCCGGGTAATGACAGCCAAAGCGCCGACTGAAGGGCAGGTAGTAGCGGTTGACCAGGTGGCGGTGGGTGATCGGCTCGCGGGTGCCGGTGATGCGGAAGCTTTCCTCGGGGTTGCGGATCGGCACCAGAGTCTCGGCCTCGAAGCCATAGTCCGTGTCGCGAAACTCGTAAGGGGCCGGCTTGGGCTGGTTGAACAGACCGAAATTGGCCTTGTGCACGAAGGAGAAATGAGAATTGTCGAAGGAGTTCTCCATCATGCGCACCGGACTGGTCTTCCACAATTCATAGAACTGCAGGATGCGCCGGTGCCTGCCCGAACGCTCTTCGGGAAAGTCAGGAATCGGTGCCAGCGGGTCTTCAAGCGCCACCCACACATAGCCGTATTTCTCCTGGCAATGATAGGCCCAAGGAGGCGCCGTGCGCCACGAGACCCTCGACGCGAGCATTCGCATGACAGCAGGCGACGCGGCCATGCTGCCCCTCCTGGCGG
>JAPOKJ010000119.1 GCA_029977705.1 Burkholderiales bacterium
CCTGTGGCTGTCTGGGCTGAGACAGAGCCGATGAGCAGAGCTCCGAGCAGCAAGCCAGAAGCCAGTTTCAAAGACCGCGACATTCTCATGATCAAACTCCCCGGACCGACTCAAGCGCCTTGTTTTCCCAACCGTCATTCGGCCACTTGATCTGATTTCGCGCACCCTCAAAACGGATGAGGCGCCCCCGCCCGCGGCCGTTCAGACAAGCGGCAGGCGCAGCACGATCTGCACGCCGTCCGCGGTATTGAGGGCGGCGATGCTGCCCTGCATCTTGGCCATGTAGGTTCGGGCCACGAACAAGCCCTGGCCACGATGCTCGCCGGCCTGCGGCTCGTTCGCTGCCGCGCCCGACACGCCGTACTCGAAAATCGCATCGATCAGTGCTGCGGGGATCTGTGGCCCCTGATTGCTGATGCTGATGAGGGCCTCGCGACCCGCTTCCTCGAGACGGATACGGATAGCCGAACCGGCCACACGATGGCGCTGCGCATTGCTCAGCACATGGGTGACGACATCCTCGAGTGAGTACTCGTCGGCCCGAACGAGGCACTGGCCAAGCGTGCTTTCAAAGCTCACCTGGCCAATGCCCGCGTAGTGGGCATTGTCGGCCACATGCCGAAGGAAGGCGACCAGATCCAGGCTTGCCAGCTCGAGCTGGGTCGCCTGCAAGGCCTCGCTCGGCGAGGCCTGCCCGTACAAGACCTTGATGGCCTGCTGCATGCGCTTGACATAGCGATGCGCGGGGTCGCTTTCCTGGCCATGCAGCGCCATCAGCGACTGCAGGGGCGACATGATCTCGTGACCCACGGCATGCCAGGTGTCGCGCTCCTGTTCGGCGCGGATCTGCTCACGGCGCAGGTCGGTCTGAACGCGCTGCAAAAGGTCGGCCAGGCCGGCGGCCAGGATGCCCAGTTCGTCCTTGCCGCGCAGGTCCTCCACCTCGAGGCCACCGGCCAGCGCGGTATTGATGTTGACGTTGTGGGACAGCGCTGCGGCACGACGCGTGAGCACGGCGATGCGCCGGATCAGGCCAATCTCGATCAGCAGCCAGGCCAGTGCAATGGCACCAAGCATGGCCGCCACGAACCAGGACAGGCGGGTAGCGGTGGCGGCCAGGTTGCGCTCGATGGCACGCACGTCCCCGCTCAGGGTCAGCTCGAAGCGACCGACCGGCGTGGCGATGATCTGGCTCAGGGTGGGCGAGACCTCGACCGGCCCGAGCGGCAGCAGGGCCACCAGACGGGAGATCCAGCCAGCGGCCTGCAATTGCGCATCCTCGGCACCGCGCAGCGAGAGCAGTTCACGGCGCTGTGCGGGATCACCGTCCAGGCGCCGCACCCGGAGTCTTTCTCCCGGTGCCAGTGAGGCGCCCAGGTCAGCCCAGGAAAAAGGCGGCAGGGCGCCCGGGGTTGCGCTGTCGAACACCGCCTGCTCGGCCCCGGGCGCGAACATCTCGAGACGAACACCGGTACGCCCCAGCAGGGCAGGCGGCCAGGCCGGGCGCTGCTCGCGAAAGATCAGCTCGCGATACGCCTCGACCGGCACGCGAATGGAAAAGAAGCTGCGCCGCGGACAGGCCTCGTCAGCCCGGTCCTGCTGCTGGCACTCGGCATCCTGCCAGATCCAGGCGCGGAACTCGCGCACCGGACGGGTCTGTCGTTCCAGGGCCTGGGTCGTGATGGCTCCGGCATTGGAAGGGGTCTCGACAAAGCCGGTGAGCCGGCCACGCAGGCCCGGTGCGGCGTTGTCCTCAGTCAGCTCGAAGGGTGCAATCCAGCGCGCTGTTTCCGCATCGACCTTGAGCGTGACACGGGCGCGATGGACGCGGGTCAGCTCCAGTTCACGCGGCTCACGCGCCACCAGGCGAGTGGTTGCAAAGCTGCCCACCAGATAGACGAAACCGCCGGCGCGGGCACTGTTGCCAATGGCCACGCAAAGGGTCGACCCGTCGGGGTACTGCATCTGGCAATCGGCCGTCTCGACCGCCTGCTGCGCCTTGGCCTGATCTGAAAAATCAAGGCCGGCATAGGGCAGGACCAGGGGGCGCACCAGGCCCTCGGGCGGTGACACGGCAGCGGGTGCATTCAGTCCGGGCGCCTCCGGATTGAGCAGGGCCAGTTGACCGCTCGGGTGACGCAGGCGGCCGGCCACCTCAGCCAGGGTGCGCTTGGCGCCTTCGCCATACAGGCGCACGCTGCGCTGCTTTTCTTCCTTGAGCACGGCCAGGGCCAGGGCCAGGGTCACCACGATCAGCAGCACGAAGGCCAGACGGAACAGGATGCGGCGCCGGAAAGCCGCAAAGCCCAGACGCGGCATTTCGATACGCGGCATTTCCAGGTTCGGCATGCCGATGGCCGGCAGCGCGAGCCTGCCAGCGCGCCACCGACGCCAGCGCGAAGCCAGTGTCATCGAGCCGCCCGGGCCGCAGCTTGGGTCCAGCGAAAGCCGCGCATCGGCACGTTCTCGATACCGTCAAAGGCCGGATCGACGTCCCTGAAGGCTTCGCGGATGGTGGCCACGTGCTTGCGCACATTGTCGCGATTGCGGCCGCTCTTGACGACCTCGAACAAGTCCTCGTAGGAGACCACCTCGCCGCTGCGCTGGTACAGCGTGGCGAGGATGCGCTGTGCGGTCAGCGGCAGGTTGATGCGCTCGCCGCGCCAGATCGGGCTGCGCTGCCACAGCGGATCGAGCTGCAATTCGCGTACCGCACCGCCCGCTGCCGGCGCAGGGGGCGCACTGGCGGCGGCCAGTCTCTCACGCTCGCTGCGGCGGGCCCGCGCGGCACGCAGCACCTCGAGAAAGGTATCGATGAATTCGGCCTCGTCGAAGCTGGTCTTTTGCAGGTAATCCCAGGCATCGAGCGCCTTCATGATGCTGCGATAGATCGCCGCCGGCATCGCCGAGACCACCAGCACCGGCGTGCCCTGGGCGCGCTTGTTGATGGCATTGATCAGCGCCACACCGGCATGGCGCTCGCGGCCCAGTTCGATGTCGAGCAGGACCACGTCATAGTCCTCGCGCTCCAGTGCGCTCTCGGCCTCGTCGCGGTTGAACCACTGGTCGATGCGCAGCTCCGGGCGGGCGGCGCGGATCCAGCCCACGAGCTGGTTGCTGGTCGGGGCGTCGTCTTCGATGACGGCAATGCGGGCGGGCGCGTTCATGTCCCGATTATCGCCGTGCGGGTTCGGAACCGGTGTGAGTTTTTCTTCCGCGCCCGGAGCAAAGCCGCCGCTGCCGTGAGCAAGACCACCGTTCGTCGCTCTGGTGCCTTCCGGGCGGGCTGGGAACAATGACTTCACCCCAACGACGACACAAGGAGTCACACCATGTTCCCGAACCTGAAAGCACGCATCAGCATCCGCATCAATGCCATCACCGAGGCCATCCGCCAGTGGCGCATCCCCGCCCCCGCCGCGGACCTGAAGGTCGGTCGCCTGCGCCCCTCGCCCCGTCTGATCGGCCTGGCCCTGGCCGGTATCGCCGGCTGGATGCTGATCAGCCATCCGCCGATGCAGACCCTGGAGCCCGGCGAGGCCGGCGTGCGCACCAACCACCTGAGCGGATCGGTCTCACAGTGGCGCGAGGGCAGCGTGCTGGTGATCCCGCTGGTACACGACTTTGCCCGCGTTTCCCTGCGTGACCAGACCTGGCGCGCCGAAGCGATGAGCAAGGCCGAAGGCAGCGCCCCGCTGCAATCGGTGGAGGGCCTGTCCCTGGGCGTGGACCTGACGGTGCGCTATGCCGTCGATCCGGCGCGCCTGAACCAGGTGGCCCGCGCCAGCGGCGGCGACCTGCAGCGCGAGGTGGTTGAACCGGCCCTGCAAGGCATCGTCTACCGCACCTTTGCCCGCTATACGGTGCGCGAGATCTTCTCGAGCAAACGCACCGAGATCCTGCAAGGCATCGAGACCGAGCTGAAGGCCCGTCTGGCTGCCGAGGGCCTGATCCTGAAAGGCGTGAACATCGGCAAGGTCGATCTGCCAGCCGACTACCGGCGCGGCATGGACACCTTGCTGGCCGAGGAGCTGGCGGCCCAGAAAATGCGCTACACGCTCGAACTCAAGGACAAGCGCGTCAAGGAGACCGAGCTCGACGCAGAGGCCGACAAGGTACGCCGCGAGAAAGCCGCCGAAGCAGCGGCGCGCGAGCAGGTCATCGCCGCACGTGGCCAGGAGGAGGCGATGAAGCATGTGCTGCCCTTCAAGCAGCGCCAGATCGAACAGCGCCAGCTCGAAGCCGAGGCCGAGAAGGTCGCCGCCATCCGCCGCGCCGAGGGCAATGCCCAGGCCCGCCGCGTCGAGGCCTCAGGCGAGGCTGACTCGCGCCAGAAGCTGGCCGATGCCGAGATCTACCGTCTCGAGAAGGTCAACAAGGTCAGTGCCGAGCAGATGGCCCGCGAGGGCGCCCTGATCACCAAGCACCCCTTGCTGATCCAGAAGGCCATGGCCGACAAGCTCAGCGACAAGGTGCAGGTGATCATCGCGCCGCCCGCGCGCGACGGTTTCATCGGTTCGGGCCTGATCGGTGCACTGGGTACGCCCCGCGGCACCAGCACCCCGACCGAGGGGAGCGAAGGCAGTCGCGGTGCCGCCCCTCAGGACAAGGATGACTGAGGGCAGCCCCGGCGATGGCCGGGCCATGACCGAAGCACGCAGCCGATCGACCCACTCGTCCCCAAGGAGACTTACATGACCCCCTCCCTGCCCACGCAATCGCCCCTGGCCCTGATCTGGCGCGCCCTGCGCGTCACCACCCTGGGCATGGCCGCCAGCGCCATGGGCTGCATGACCGCCGAGGCCGCAACTTCGGCGCCCGCAACCGCGGCACCGGTAGCGGCAAGCGCTCCCCAGACCCGCCTGGCCATCGTCCTGCAGGACCAGATCAGCCTGCGCGCCGCGCCCCGCGACAGTGCCCAGGCCCATGCCCAGCTGGCCGCTGGCGAAGTGCTCGAGGTACGCGGCGAGCGGCAGGACTTCCTGCAGGTCTATGAGCATCGCCGCGAGCGGGCCGGCTATGTACGGGCCCAGCGCGTCAAGCTGATCGGCCTGAGCCCCGAGGAGGCGCCCGAGCTGCTCGCCGTGCTGCGCTTTCTGCGCGACACCCCCGGGTCGGAGACGCTGGGCATCGGTTACGCCGCCGCATGGCTGCGGGCGGTGCCGGCGCGCCAGGCCCAGTCGGCCGAGGGCGCCGAGGTGCTCGATGCCCTGGGAGGCATGGCCCAGCGCCTGGCGCTGCGCGCCTCGAACAGCAGCGTGCAGAACAAGACCTGGGAGCAGGCCCTGGCCTCGCACCTGGAAGTGGCGCGCAGCTACGGCCTGAACTTCACCAGCTTCGAGCAGGAGGGGCGGATGCTGGTCTGCTACGACGGCGACGCCTACCAGCGCCTGCTCGGGATGACCGCCACCGCACCGCAGCGGGCGCGTGCCGCCATTGCGCTGACGCGGCCCGATTGCCTCAACCCCGGCCTGCGCCCGGCCGTGCGACTGCAGCGCCTGCTGCAGCAGGCCCAACTGCTCGAGCAGACCCCCGACAGCGAACTGCCCGAGCCCCTGCGCAACCGCCTGCTGATGCGACGCGCCAGCCTGTGGGCCACCCTGACCCATGCCGCCCAGCGCAGCACCGCCAGCGGCAGCCCGCTGCCCGAAGGCCTGAAGCTGCCCGCCCCCCAGGCCAGCGCCGCGCTGGCCCTGCAAGCCCTGTCGCAGGTGCGTCGCAGTGAATTGGCCGAGGATGACCTGCCCCTGCACGAGGACACCGCCATCCGCGTCAATGTGTCGCGCTGGGGTCTGCTGCCGGCCGCGCCCATGGCCGCATCCACCAGTGCCGTAGCCCGCCCGGGCGTCACCCTGGGCAGCGAGGCGGGCGAAGCCGGACAGACCTGTCTGCTCGTCTTCGAGGCTGGCACCGCGCGGCCCGCCCTGCGCCACTGCAGCTACAGCGTGCTGTGGATGGCGTCGGCCTCGATCCATGCCTCGGGCAAGCTGATCACCCTGGCTGCCCAGCCGACCGAGACCTGGCGCGAACTGTGGGTGCTGCGCAAGGTCGGGCAGGAATGGCAGCTGGCAGTGCTTCCGCCTGCCGAGCAGGGTCCGGAGCTGGGCTATGCCGAATTTGCGGGCTTCTCACCCGATGGCCAGCAGGTGCTGGTGGCCCGCGAATCCCGTGTGCAAGGCAAGCTGCGGCGCAGCTTCGAGGTGCTGCAGGCCGACACCCTGAACATCGACAAGAGCGCTTCCGATCCCTCCCGCCTGGCCGCCTTCCAGCGCTGGCAGGATGCAGGCTGGAAGCGCGCCAGCCTGAGCCTGCGATGAAACGCCCGGTGCGCGCCCAAAACCCGGCACAATGACGGTCAGAGGGCAGCGCCGACATCCGGACAGCGCCCCGGCCTTCA
>JAPOKJ010000024.1 GCA_029977705.1 Burkholderiales bacterium
GCCCGTCAATCAGGTGCGGTCGCTTCGCCGGCGCGCCAGTCCCAGGCCGACAACGCCGATCGCCAGCAGCCCGAGGGTGGCCGGTAGCGGCACCTGGCCGGGAACGCGTTGCCCCACCAGCTGGTCCTGCTGGGTGGGACTGCCCAGCTTGGTGAAGTTCCAGTTGCCGGCAGCCTTGCCATCCAGGCCTGCGAGCCAGGTCTGTGCCAGGTTCGAGGAGGCCGAGCTGAAACCGCTGGCCAGCGAGAAATTGCCGGCCGCCAGGTTCAGGTTGCCATTGCCGTCATTGATGATTTCCCAGACGGCCGTCTGGAAGGCGGCGCTGCCGTCGGCACTGCTGCGCGCCACCCCGAGATAGTTTTCGTACAGGCGGCTGAAGCGCCCCAGCTGCAGGGCGCTGACGCCCTCGTTCAGGCCGGTGAGCGCCGCCTTGTAGTAGCTGGTGTAGGTCTGCCCGAAGGTGATGCTTTGCATCAGGTCGATGCAAAAGGTGGTCAGCGGCATGCCGTCGACCGACACGTTGAATTCGCCGGCCGACACCGAGCCGGCCCAGGGCGTGGCCAGTTGCACCGTCGCCGAACCACTCGAAAAGCCGGTGAAGCTGACGCTGGTGGCCTGTGCGCCACTGGCCAGACCAAGGCTGAGCAGCCCGGCCGCGAGACATTTGGAGAGAAAGCGCATGGGGGAGCTCCATGTGAGGGCGATGCGATTCCAGGGGATCGACGCCTTGTTGTGACGACGATCCTAGGCCCGGTGTGCCAGCCGACCTGTGACGGAGCGCACAGTGGCGCGCAGAAAGCCGGGAATCCGCCAATCCGGTACGATTCAGGGCTGCCGTGCGTGCAAAACCGCACCCCTGTCCGTCCCCGGTGCTGCAACCGCCAGGGTCCGGTCCCCTTGCCGTTGCGAGCCGCTCCAGACGACCTTCGAACCGATGACTGCTTCCGTAGACGAACGCCTGCAGGCCCTGCGGGTCCAGATCGACGCCACTGACGAGGCGATCATCAAGCTGCTCAACGAGCGTGCCAAGCTGGCCCAGCAGGTCGGCGTCGTCAAGCATGAGGTCAATGCGCCGGTCTACCGGCCCGAGCGCGAAGCCCAGATCTTCGGGCGGCTGCGGGCGCGCCAACCCGGTCCCGAGCAGGGACCGCTTTCGGGGGCTGCGCTCGAGAACATCTACCGAGAGGTGGTGTCGGCCTGTCGCGAATTGGAGCGACGCCTCAAGGTCGCCTATCTTGGCCCCTCGGGCACCTTCTCCGAGATGGCCATGCTGCGTCATTTCGGCTCCTCGATCGAGGGCGTGCCGTGCAACGGTTTCGACGAGATCTTTCGCATCACCGAGGCCGGTGGTGTCGACTTTGCCGTGGTGCCGGTCGAGAACTCCACCGAGGGGGCGGTCAACCGGCCTCTCGACCTGTTGCTGAACACGCCCTTGGTCATCAGTGGCGAGGTCACGGTGCCGGTCGAGCATTCCCTGTTGTCGCTCAGTGGCTCGCTCGAGGGCATCCAGCGCATCTGCACCCACCCCCAATCACTGGCCCAGTGCCAGGGCTGGCTGGACCGCCATGCGCCCGGCATCGAGCGCACCCCGGTGTCCAGCAATGCCGAGGCGGCCCGCATGGCTGCCCAGGATCCGACCGTGGCGGGCATCGCCTCCGAGCGCGCAGCCCACATCTACGGCCTGCAGGTGGTTGCCCGGGCGATCCAGGACGATCCCCTGAACCGCACCCGCTTCCTGGTTCTGGGACGTTACGAATGCGGTCCTTCGGGCAGCGACCAGACGTCCCTGATCCTGTCCGTGCCCGACAAGGCCGGCGCCGTGCATGCCCTGATCGAGCCGCTGGCGCGACATGGCGTGTCGATGAAACGCTTCGAATCACGCCCGGCCCGGCAGGGAGCCTGGGAGTATTATTTCTATATCGACCTGCTTGGTCATCGCACGGATCCGCAACTGGTCAAGGCACTGGCCGAAATCAGGCAGCATGCGGCCTTTTTCAAGCTGGTGGGTTCCTACCCCCGCTCCTGAACCTGCAGCCCGAGCCCCTCACAGGACATTTCACGCAATGAGCGCAGACGCGAATACCGCCAGCCCGGTCAAGGCCCCCGATTACATCCGTGCCATGGCACCGTACCAGGCCGGCAAGCCGATTGGCGAAGTGGCCCGCGAGTACGGGCTGGATGAAACCCGTATCGTCAAGCTGGCCTCCAATGAAAACCCCCTGGGCATGCCAGCCTCGGCTCGCCACGCCATCGCGCTGGCCGCTGCTGAACTGGGACGCTACCCGGATGCCAACGGCTTCGAGTTGAAGCGGGCGCTGGCCTCCCGCTACCAGGTGAGCGAGGACTGCATCACGCTGGGCAATGGCTCCAACGACGTGCTCGAACTGGTGGCCCATACCCTGCTGTCCAAGGGAGACGAGGCGATTTATTCGCAGTACTCCTTCGTCGTGTATGCCCTGGCCACCCAGGCAGTGGGGGCCACCGCAGTGGTGACGCCCGCCAAGGACCATGGCCATGACCTGGATGCGATGGCGGCTGCCATCACTGCCAAGACCCGTCTGATCTTCATCGCCAACCCCAACAATCCGACCGGAACCTACCTGACGCCCCAGGCGATCGAGGCCTTCCTGGCCAAGGTGCCCTCGCGGGTGGTGGTGGTGCTCGATGAGGCCTACAACGAGTACCTCGATCCCGAATTGCAATTCGACTCGACCCAGTGGCTCAAGCGTTTTCCGAACCTGGTGGTCTCGCGCACCTTCTCCAAGGCCTACGGGCTTGCCGGGCTGCGGGTCGGCTTTGCCATCACCTCGGCCGAACTGACCGACCTGATGAACCGGGTGCGTCAGCCCTTCAATGTCAATTCGCTGGCACAGGCAGCTGCCGTGGCAGCCCTGGCCGACCACGACTTTCTCAAGCGCAGTGCAGCGCTCAACAAGCAGGGCCTGCAAACCCTCGAGGCAGCCTTTACACGGATGGGGCTGCCCTTCGTCAAGTCTTATGGCAACTTCGTGCTGGTGCGGGTGGGCGATGCGCGCGGCATCAACGAAAAGCTGCTGCGTGCCGGTGTCATCGTGCGTCCGGTGGCGGGCTATGGCCTGCCCGAGTGGCTGCGCGTGTCGATCGGCCTGCCCGATGAAAACCAGCGCTTCCTGGAGGCGCTGGCTGCGATCCTGGGCCAGTCATGAGTGCCGGGGCCGCTCCGGCCTGCATCGGCATCATCGGTACCGGTCTGATCGGCGGCTCGATTGCAGCATCGTTCCGGCGCGTGTTTCCGGACACCCGCATCAAGGGTCATTCCCGTGACAACGATGCCCGTGTCGCCGAGCAACTGGGCCTGATCGACGAGATCGCCCCGAGCGTGGCCGACTGTGTCCGCGACACCGACTGGGTGTTCCTGTGCTGCCCGGTGGGGACGATGCCGGCCGTACTCGACGAAATGGCGGCCGTGCAGGGGCAATGGCGCCGGGTCACCGACTGCGGCAGCACCAAATGCTCGGTGATCGAGGCGGCGCGTCAGGCGCTCGGGCCTGCTTTTGACCGATTCCTGCCCGGGCATCCGATTGCCGGCTCCGAGCGGCACGGCCCGGCGGGCGCCTCGGCGCACCTGTTCGTCAAGCGCAACTGGCTGCTGTCGCCGCAAAATGCCGCCCAGCAGGCGCTGGCGGCAGAACTGACGCCGGTGCTCGAAGCCCTGGGCAGTCAGGTCAGGCCGGTCGATGCTCAGGCGCATGATGCGCTGTTCGCCGAGATCTCGCACTTTCCGCACTGGATGGTCTTTGCCGCCTGCCTGGGCATCGCTGATGGCCCGCATGGCGAGGCCGCGCTGACCCAGAGCGGGGCCGGGCTCAAGGACACGACCCGCATCGGCGCATCGTCGGCAAGCCTGTGGACCGACATCTTCATCGACAACCGTCGTCATCTGCTGGCGTCCATCGATCGCTTCGAGGCGTCCCTGGCGCAGATGCGTGGCTTGCTCGAGTCCGGCGATCGGCCGGCGCTGGCGGCGGCCATCGAGCGCGCCAGCCAGTGGCGCAAGAACGTCACCTGAGCAGGTGCCAGGCCTGCCTGGTCGCAGGTCACCGGCCAGGGGACACTCAATTGCTGGGCTTGGGAATCTCGGCCTCGCCGTACACATTGCTGACCACGGCGTCCGGCGGAATGCCGGGCATGGTGGCGGCAAAGTCCTGCCAAAGCTGACGCATGTGCGCCAGGCGCTGCGGCTCGAGATGGATCAGGTTGGCCTTCTCGCGCTGGTCCTTGACGATGTTGAACAGGTATTCATGCTCGCCGATGGCCAGGTATTTCCAGTCGCCCTCGCGTACTGCCCGTTGCATGCGGTGCTTCATGCGCCAGAACAGGGGCCGGCCAGGGTCCCAGCCGGGATCCTGCAGCACCGGCAGCAGGCTCAGGCCATCGAGCGGGTGGTCCGGTGCAGCCGTCACACCGGCCGCTGCCAGCATGGTGGCGGTCCAGTCCATCGTCAGGTTGGGCACCTGGGCGCAGGCCCCCCGCGCCTGATCGGACAGGCCCCGCGGCCAGTGCACGATGACCGGCACGCGGATGCCGCCCTCGAGCAGGTCCATCTTGCCCCCGACAAAGGGCCAGTTGTTGGAGAAGCGCTCACCGCCGTTGTCGCTGGAGAAAATGATCAGGGTGTTGTCGAGCTGGCCCTTGCGCGCCAGCACATCGACGATGCGGCCGATGCCTTCGTCCATGTGATGGATCATCCGCCAGTAGGTCTCCAGATTGCCGCCGTCGACATGGAAGATGCCCCCGCGCCCCTTGGCCTCGAGACGGCGCGACTCGGCCTCGTCATCGCGGGTCACCCAGGGCCAGTGGGGCGAGGTGTAGTGCAGGTTGAGCAGGAACGGTGCCTGGTCATCCTGCTCGTCGATCCACTGTGCGGCCCGTTCGCTGATCAGGTCGGTCAGATACCCGGAGCGCTCGATTTGACGGTCGTTTTCCCACAGGTCGGGGTTGCCACGGCTGTCCTTGTGGGTGAAGTAGTCCAGCCCCCCCGAGGTGGCGCCCCAGAAATAATCGAAGCCGCTCTTGTTGGGGCCGAACTCGGGCGGAAAGCCCAGGTGCCATTTGCCCACCAGCGCGGTGCGGTAGCCCGCAGCTTTGAGCAGCGAGGCATGGGTCGGGTGCTCAGGGGGCAGGCCCAGTGCGCTGCCGCCACGCGCCGCGCTCGAGAGCGGTTCGTCGGCCGCACCCCGCAGGCGGTACTGATAGCGCCCGGTCAGCAGCGCAAAGCGTGTCGGGGAGCAGACCGGCGAGTTGCTGTAGCCCTGGGCAAAGCGCAGCCCGCGTGCGGCCAGCTGATCCAGGCGTGGTGAAACCGGGAAGCGGGCCTGCCCGCCATAGCAGCCCAGGTCGGCCGATCCCAGGTCGTCCGCCAGGATGTACAGGATGTTGGGGCGTTGGGTGGTCATGCGTTGTTCCATTGACAGCGCGCCGGAAGCGGCGTCGGGTCATGGAAGGCATTGTAGGCCGGGCCGGCAGCGCGGCGGGGCCGGTGGTTCAGGCATCCCGGGCCGGCCAGCGGGTCCCCGGCCGGGTCAGGACGCTGCCGGGATCAGATGTCCCGGTCGAAGCGGTCCTGCACTTCGGGGTGCAGAACGCTGAAGTAGAACTCGCGCAGGTTGGTGATTTCCGCCAGCACCGTGAAGGGAAAGCCGTTGCGGCCCCCGCGCTGGTCGATCAGGAAGTTGCGGACCACGTGGGCGAAGAATTCGGGGTCATAGAAGGCCTCCGAAATCCGGTTCAGGACGTGCGGATAAAGCTTGCGGGTCTCGATCATCTGATAGGCGGTGGGCAGCGCGGCCAGAACCTGCATCGAGCGCTGGCTCAGCGGCACGGCCGAGCGCGCAGAGGGCAGCGTTTCCGGCTTCCCACTGGGTGTCGGGGCCTTGGGAACAAGGCTGACGGTCTCGTCCTGGCCTTGCTTGAGCTGGAAGCGGCCAAAGGTGTAGGGAGAGTTGGTGGTGCCCATGTTTTGTGAACCCGTTAAACTTGAGTCCAGATTCGCATGAATGTTGAACACCATCCTCTTGCGCTTGCCGGACGAGATATTCGCGCCGATGAACGGCAAGTCCGCCTGCCCGAATATCCTGTCCATGCCACAGTCCTTCCTCGTCCAGCCTTCTTCCCGCCTCCAGGGGCGGGCCCGTGTCCCCGGTGACAAATCCATCTCCCACCGCGCCATCATGTTTGGCGCCCTGGCCGATGGGGTGACCGAGGTCAGCGGCTTTCTCTCCGGGGCCGACGCCCTGTCCACCCGGGATGTCTTTCGCCAGATGGGCGTGCACATCGAGGGGCCCGAGCTGGGCCGGGTGCGCATCGAGGGGGTCGGCCTGCACGGCCTGAAAGCGCCGGGTGCAGACCTGGACTGCGGCAATGCCGGTACCGCGATGCGCCTGCTGATGGGCCTGATGGCCGGTCAGTCCTTCCCGACCACCTTGATCGGCGACGAGAGCCTGAGCAAGCGCCCGATGCGCCGTGTATCCGGGCCCCTGTCCGAGATGGGCGCCCGCATCACCACCCGCGATGGCCTGCCGCCCGTGCGCATCGAGCCTGCACCCGACCTGAGGGCGATCACCTTCCGCATGCCGGTGGCCAGTGCCCAGGTCAAGTCGGCGGTGCTGCTGGCCGGCCTTTACGCGCGCGGCCAGACCCGTGTCATCGAGCCTGAGGTGACGCGCGACCACAGCGAGCGCATGCTGCGCGCCTTCGGTGTCGAGGTGTCCATCGAGCGCCAGCGAGAGGGCGGCGCCGAGCAGCAGATCATCTCGATGCAGGGCGGACAGCGCCTGAAGGCGACCCGCATCGACGTACCGGCCGACATTTCATCGGCCGCCTTCTTCCTGGTGGCCGCGAGCATTGCGCCGGGGTCAGACCTGCTGCTCGAGCATGTCGGCGTCAATCCAACGCGCACCGGCGTGCTCGACATCCTGCGCCTGATGGGCGCCGACATCACCCTCGAGAACCCGCGCGAGGTCGGCGGCGAACCGGTAGCCGACCTGCGCGTCCGCCACGCGCCGCTCAAGGGCATTGCCGTGCCCGAGCACCTGGTACCGCTGGCCATCGACGAATTCCCGGTGCTCTTCGTGGCTGCGGCCTGCGCCCAGGGGCGTACCGTGGTCACCGGTGCCGAGGAATTGAGGGTCAAGGAATCCGACCGCATCGCGGTGATGGCCGAGGGCTTGCAGGCCCTTGGCATTTCGCTCAGCACCCAGCCCGATGGCATGAGCATCGAGGGCAAGGGGGGGCAGGACGGCCCCGTCTTCAGTGGCGGCCAGATCCAGTCCCATGGTGACCATCGCATCGCGATGGCCTTTGCGATGGCCGCGCTGCGGGCGGCCGCGCCTATCCGCATCCTGGACACCCTGAACGTGGCCACTTCCTTCCCGGGCTTCGTGACGCTGGCCCGCCAGGCAGGGCTGGACATCGTGGAGCAGGCATGACTGTTGCGTTTTGGCAACGTTTGAATGCCGCCCGGGCCTGTGCCCCGGGGGCACGGTGAACGCGCCCATGGCGGTCCCGGTCATCGCCATCGACGGCCCCACCGCGTCCGGCAAGGGGGCGATCGCGCATCGCGTGGCCGATGCGCTGGGCTGGCATTACCTGGACTCAGGGGCCATCTACCGGATCACCGCCTTGTGTGCGATGCGCGAGGGCATTGCGGCCGACGATGCACCGGGGCTGGCTGCCCTGGCCGCCCGACTGCGGCCGCGTTTCCTCGCCGAACAGGTGTTCCTGGGCGATGAGGACGTCAGCCTGGCGATCCGGGCCGAAGCGGTCGGGTCCATGGCCTCGCGCATCGCCGTGCACCCTGCGCTGCGCCAGGCCCTGCTGCAGCGCCAGCGCGATTTCCGGCAGGCCCCGGGCCTGGTGGCCGACGGGCGTGACATGGGCTCGGTGGTGTTTGCCGACGCACCGCTCAAGATCTTTCTGACAGCGAGCGCGGAAATCCGTGCCCAGAGGCGTTATAAACAGTTGATTGAAAAGGGGTTTTCCGCTAACCTGCCGGGTCTTCTCGCCGACCTGAAGGCGCGCGATGCGCGCGATGCTGATCGCGCTGCCGCGCCCCTCAAGCCTGCAGAAGATGCGTTGCTGGTCGATTCCAGCGCCCTGACCATCGACGAGGTGGTGCAGACGGTGCTGTGGGCCTGGCAGCAGCGCATGACCTGAGCGTCGGGGCTGCATCGTCTTGCGATGGGGCTCCGGCATTTTGAAACTCCGCCCGGGCCCGTCTTGAACAAGGACGATCCCAAGTGCTTCGGGCGTGCAACCCGGAACCATCCTTTTGTCTACTGCAACCAACGCCGCATTCGCGGCCTCCACCAGCGGCGAGAGCTTTGCCGCCATGTTCGAAGAATCGCTCTCCAAGAAGGAGATGCGTCATGGTGAGGTGATCACGGCTGAAGTCGTGCGCATCGATCACAACTTCGTGGTCGTCAACGCCGGCCTGAAGTCCGAGAGCTTCATCCCCATCGAAGAATTCCACAATGACCAAGGCGTTGCCGAGGTCAATATCGGTGATTTCATCTCCGTCGCGATCGAATCGCTCGAAGACGGCTATGGTGAAACCCGCCTGTCGCGCGATCGCGCCAAGCGCCTGTCGGCCTGGGTCAACCTCGAGTTGGCGATGGAGCAGGAAACGCTGGTGAGCGGCACCGTGACCGGCAAGGTCAAGGGCGGCCTGACCGTCATGACCAATGGCATCCGCGCCTTCCTGCCCGGTTCGCTGATCGACACCCGCCCCATCAAGGACACCACGCCCTTCGAGGGCAAGACGATGGACTTCCGGGTCATCAAGCTGGATCGCAAGCGCAACAACGTCGTGCTGTCGCGTCGTGCCGTGGTCGAACTGAGCCAGGGCGAAGAGCGCGCCAAGCTGCTCGAGAACCTGGCCGAAGGCGCCATCGTCACCGGGACTGTCAAGAACATCACCGACTACGGTGCCTTCGTTGACCTGGGCGGCATCGATGGCCTGCTGCACATCACCGATATGGCCTGGCGCCGTGTCCGTCACCCCTCCGAGGTGGTGCAGGTCGGTCAGGAAGTCACCGCCAAGGTGCTCAAGTTCGATCAGGAAAAGAACCGCGTCTCGCTGGGCATCAAGCAACTGGGCGACGATCCCTGGAACGGCATTGCCCGTCGCTACCCGACCGGCACCCGCATGTTCGGCAAGGTCACCAACATCACCGACTACGGTGCCTTCATCGAGATCGAACCCGGCATCGAAGGCCTGGTACACGTCTCCGAGATGGACTGGACCAACAAGAACATCAACCCGTCCAAGGCCGTCAGCCTGGGTGAAGAGACCGAAGTCATGGTCCTGGAGATCGACGAGGATCGTCGCCGCATCTCGCTGGGCATGAAGCAGTGCCGTCCGAACCCCTGGGACGAGTTTGCCCAGAACAACCGCAAGGGCGATCGCGTCAAGGGCGCCATCAAGTCGATCACCGACTTCGGCGTGTTCATCGGCCTGCCCGGTGGCATCGACGGTCTGGTGCACCTGTCCGACCTGTCCTGGGCCAAGCCCGGCGAAGAGGCCGTACGCGAGTTCAAGAAGGGCGACGAGGTCGAAGCCGTTGTGCTGGCCATCGATGTCGAGCGCGAGCGCATTTCCCTGGGCATCAAGCAGCTCGAGGGCGATCCCTTCGACAACTATGCCTCGACCCACGAGAAAGGCTCGCTGGTGCGTGGCAAGCTGATCCAGGTCGATGCCAAGGGCGCGACCGTCGAGGTGGCGCCTGACCTGACCGGCTACCTGCGTGCTTCCGAGATCTCGCGTGACCGTGTCGAAGATGCGCGCAATGTGCTCAAGGAAGGCGATGAAGTCGAGGTGATGGTGATCAACATCGATCGCAAGAACCGCGTCATCAACCTGTCGATCAAGGCCAAGGACACGGCTGAGACCGCAGAAGCCATGCAGAAGATGGCCGCCGAGTCGGCGGGCAATGCCGGCACCACCAACCTGGGCGCCCTGTTGCGTGCCAAGCTGGATGGTGGCGACAACAAGTAAGCAAGGTGCCGTTCCGGCCAGCCTTTGGGCGGGCCGGAACCGTTCAGCAGTGGAGTGAAGGGCATGAACCAGGAATTCAAGGACGACAAGCCGGCAGGCCTCGCTCCGGCCCCCGCGAGCAAATCCGAGTCGGGTTTTGACATCGTGGAAGCCGGTGACGACGACGCTGGTGGCGCAGTCACGCGCTCGCAATTGATTGCCCGGTTGGCCGATCACTATCCGCAGCTGGTTGCCAAGGATGCCGAAGAGGCCGTAAAAACCATTCTCGATGCCATGGCCAAGGCCTTGGCCGAAGGCCAGCGCATCGAGATCCGCGGCTTTGGCAGCTTCGCGCTGTCGCACCGGCCCTCCCGGGTCGGTCGCAATCCCAAGTCGGGTGCCAAGGTGGTGGTGCCGCCCAAGCGCGTGCCCCATTTCAAGCCGGGCAAGGAACTGCGCGAGCGGGTCGATCAGGCCTTGCAGATCGGCCAGCTCTGAGCCGGCGCAGCGGCTGCCTGCCAGGCGCGGCCATGACATACACTCCTGTCTGACCGGTGAAGCCCCCGACACCGGGGCTTTCGCCATCTAGGAGATCTCGATGCGATTCATCACCTGGGTCATCAACGGCCTGTTGTTCATCCTGGCGCTGGGCTTTGCGATCAAGAACACCGCGCCCACCGAGTTGCGCTTCTTTTTCTTCACCGGCGATTACGTCTGGAACTTTCCGCTGGTCATCTACCTGCTGGTGTTTTTCGTCGCCGGCGTGGTGGCGGGCCTGCTGTCGGTGATCCCCTCTTATTTTCGTGGCCGTCGCGAAATCGCCCGGCTGCGCAAGGATGTCCGCCTGGCGGCCAAGCCAGCACCTGGCTCGGTAGCGGCCCGCGACCTCGATCCGCCGGTGCCGCCGGTGGGCGGTTTCTGACCCGGGCCCGGCACGATGACCTTCGAGTATTGGTGGCTGCTGGCCCTGCCCCTGTTCTTCGCCCTCGGCTGGTTTGCCTCCCGGGCCGATGCCCGCTCGGTGGCGTCACCCGCGCAGGGCAGCCTGCCCGAGGCGTATTTCAAGGGACTCAACTTTTTGCTCAATGAGCAGCCTGACAAGGCCATCGATGCCTTTGTCGATGTGGTGCGCCTCGAGCCTGAAACCGTCGAACTGCATTTCGCATTGGGCAACCTGTTTCGTCGCCGTGGTGAGTACGACCGTGCCATCCGCGTGCACCAGAACCTGTTCGAGCGGGCCGATATCAAGGATGAGCAAAAGGCCCATGCCCTTTACGAACTCGGACAGGATTATCTGCGCGCCGGATTGCTCGACCGGGCCGAAGACGCTTTCAATCGCCTAGCGAGCGGACCCTACGCCGGGGCGGCGCTGCGCCACCGGCTGAGCATTGCGCAGATGGTCAGCGACTGGCCGCAGGCCATCGACCTGGCCGAGCAACTGCAGCGCGGCGGTGATGGCCATCACGACCGGCAGTTGTGCCATTTCCGCTGCGAGCAGGGCGATGCCGCGGGTGCGGCGCAGGCGCTGCCCAGTCACCCCCGTCCCCTGCTGATGCTGGGCGAGGAAGCCTTGCGCCAGGGGCGTACGCAGGCCGCCATCGATGCCTGGCACCAGGTGGCTGAGCAGCATCCTGAATTCATGGGGCTGATCGCCCGGCCCTGGCTGCAGGCGCATCAGGACCTGAATCCTTCGGATACCGAAGGTCTGGCCGTGCTCGAAAAAGTTCTGGCCAGCCATTTCTCAAGCGACGTCTTCCAGGCGGTCTACGAGGCCCGCCTGGCCCGTGATGGCAAGGCCATGGCCGATGAATGGGCGCGACCGCAGATCCAGCAGTCGGCCTCGCTGGGGGCACTGAACCAGATGCTCAAGGGGCAGGGCAGTGACCAGGACTGGCTCAAGCAACTGGTGGCCACCCATGCCGAACCCAAGGCGCGCTACACCTGCAAGCAGTGCGGCTTTCAGGCCAAGCACTTTTACTGGCGCTGTCAGGCCTGCAACCAATGGGACAGCTATCCCCCGCGCCGCCTCTGATCGCTGGGCGTTGGCGGCTGCGACCGGCCCGACATCGGCGCAGGAATGCACCGCACGCAGTAGGCTGCTGAATTTGCCGCGCCGCTTCGGTGCAGGAAGTCAACCGTAGTCCCGTGAAACTCGTTGATCTGGCGGTAAGCAGGGTGCTTACATGATCCATGTTCAACTAGGAGTCAAAGATGAAAAAACTGTTTGGGGCGCTGTTCACCGCGGTCGCCATGTTCCTGGGCTCGTTCGGCCTGGCATTTGCTGCCGTGGATGCCAACAAGGCGACCCAGGCTGAGCTTGAGTCGGTTTCCGGCATTGGTCCGGTGCTGGCTGGCCGCATCATCGAAGAGCGCAAGAAGGGCAACTTCAAGGACCTGAAAGATCTGGAAACCCGTGTCAAAGGGATTGGCGAAGAAAACGTCAAGAAAATGGCTGCTGCCGGCCTGAGCATCGGTGGTGGTGCTGCACCGAAAGCCGAAGCCAAGGCTGATGCCAAGAAAGATGCTCCGAAAGCCGACGCTGGCGCCAAGGATGCCCCGAAGGCAGATGCCAAGAAAGACGCGCCGAAAGCTGACGCCAAAGCCGATGCCAAGCCTGCCGCCAAGGTAGACGACAAGGCCGAAGCCAAGAAGAAGGCTGCTGAAGAGAAGAAGGCTGCTGCTGAAGCCAAGAAGAAGGCCGACGACGAGAAGAAGAAAGCTGCTGCTGAAGCCAAGAAGAAGGCTGACGACGAGAAGAAAGCGGCTGCTGAAGCCAAGAAGAAGGAAGCTGCCGAGAAGAAGGCTGCTGCCGCTGCCAAGAAGGACGCTCCCAAGGCTGATGCGAAAGCTGATGCCAAGAAAGATGCGCCGAAAGCCGATGCCAAGAAAGCCGATGACAAGCCGGCTGCCAAGGCTGATGCCAAGGCCGATGCCAAGAAAGAGAAGTAATCCTCTGTTGGCAAGTGTGCGGGGGCCCAGCCCCTGCAAACGGAACCCGGTCCCAGGACCGGGTTTTTTTTCGTCTCCAGCCCCCGGGTTAACATGCCGGACATGCACTGGTCCGAACTGTCTGCGGCCGAACGCGAGCGCGCCATGTCGCCCAGCTCGATGATCGGCGGTCATTACCAGCCCTTCATTGAGGCTTATGCCCGGGAGAGCGCGCAGGCGCGGGCCCGTCTGACCTGTCGCGAAGCGCTGCGCTATGCGGCGGGGCCACGCTGCCTGCTCGATTTTTTCCCGGCATCGCAGGCCGGAGCCGGCCTTTTGGTGTTCATCCATGGTGGTTACTGGCAGGAGCTGTCAAGGCATGAGTCCGCCCTTCTGGCGCCGGCCTGGGTGGGCGCTGGCTGGGCCCATGCGGTGATCGACTATGACCTCGCCCCCGCGGCCTCGCTCGGGCAGATTCTTCAGCAGTGCCACCAGGCACTGGCCTGGCTGCGCAGCCAGGCAGGTCCTCTGGGCATCGATGCCCGCCGCATCGTCCTGGCTGGCAGCTCGGCCGGTGCCCATCTGGCGGCCATGCTGTGCCTGGCCGACGCGGGCGCCTTGCCAGGCCTGGCGGCCCGTCCGCCTGGCCAGCCGCCCCTGGCCGCTGCCCTGCTGCTCTCCGGTGTCTATGAGCTCGAGCCCCTGGTGGGCACCTCGATCAACCAGGCCCTGGGTCTTTCAGTCCAGCAGGCCCGGGCGTTCAGTCCCCAGGCCTGCCTGATGGGGCCCGAGGGGCGCCGTCCCGTACCGGGCCACCTGTTGCCGCCGACCTTCATTGCCTGCGGCACGGTCGAAACCGATGAGTTCCGGCGCCAAAGCCGTGCCTTTGCCCGATCATTGCGGGCACACGGGACACGTGTGCAGGCCCTCGAACGGGAAGGCCGCAATCACTTTGATCTTGTCAACGCGCTTGGGCGCAGCGACGATCCCCTGTTCAAGGCTGCCCTTTCCTTTCTGTCATGACGATCGCCCCATTGCCACAACGCCCCCTGACGCGTGCCGATACCCAGTCCCTCGACGCGGCCGATGTCCTGGCGCCCCTGCGTCAGCGTTTCGAGCTGCCCGAAGGCATCAATTACCTCGACGGCAATTCGCTGGGCGCCCTGCCCAAGGGCGTCGCTGAGCGGGTCGAGCGGGCCATCCGAGAGGAATGGGGCCAGGGGCTGATCCGCTCCTGGAATGATGCCGACTGGTACCCGGCGCCGCTGCGGGTCGGGCAGACCATTGCCCGCCTGATCGGGGCACAGGGCCACGAGGTGGTGGTCTGTGATTCCACCTCGGTGAACCTGTACAAGGTGCTGGTGGCGGCCTTGCGCCTGCGACCGAGGCGACGCATCGTGGTGTGCGAGCGCGGCAACTTTCCAACCGATGCCTACATCGTGAACAGTGTGGCCGAGCTGATGAAGGTCGATGTGATCTACGCCGACCCCGATCAGGTGCCAGCGGCCATCGAGGCGGCCGGGCATGAGTTGGCGGTAGTGCAGCTGACCCATGTGCACTACAAGAGCGGGCAGCTGTATGACATGGCGGCCCTCACCGCACGAACCCAGGCGCTGGGCGCGGTGGTGATCTGGGATCTGGCGCACAGTGCCGGCGTGATCGACCTGCAGTTGTCGGCCCTGCGGGTCGACTTTGCCGTCGGCTGCGGCTACAAGTACCTCAACGGGGGACCGGGTGCACCGGCCTATGTGTACGTGCGCGAGGATCACCTGTCCGAGATCCGTCAGCCCCTGCAGGGCTGGCATGGCCACAAGCGGCCCTTCGAATTCAGCCATGACTACGAGCCGCATCCGGGCATCGACCAGATGCTGGTGGGCACCGCATCGCAATTGGGTCTGATCGCCTTCGAGGCCGCGCTGCAGGCCTATGAAGGCGTCGAGCTGGCGCAGGTGCGGGCCAAGAGCATGGCCCTGGGAGACTTGTTCGTGCGGCTGGTCGACGAGCGACTGGCCGGCTTCGGCTTTGGGCTGGCCTCGCCCCGCGAGGCCGCTCGCCGCGGCAGCCAGGTCTCGCTGACCCATGAGCAGGGCTACGCCATCATGCAGGCGCTGATCGCGCGCGGCGTGATTGGGGATTTTCGTGCCCCTGACATCCTGCGCTTCGGCTTTGCACCGCTGTATGTGCGCCATGTCGACCTGTGGGATGCGATCGAGGCGCTGCGCAACATCATGCACAGCGGCCAGTGGCGCGAGCCCCGCTTCGCACAGCGCAAGGCGGTGACCTGATGGGCCTGCCCGATCCGGTCATGGAATCCGCCACCGGGATCGCACCGGCCCGCGAGCCGCGCTGGCGGCTGTATGCCCGGCTGATGCGCCTGCACCGGCCGATCGGCACCCTGCTGCTGCTGTGGCCGACGCTGTGGGCGCTGTGCATGGCCTCCAATGGCGACATGGATCTTTACGATCTGTTCGCGTTTTCGCTGGGGACCTTGCTGATGCGCTCGGCCGGTTGCGTCATCAATGACTATGCCGATCGCGACTTTGACCGGCATGTCGAACGCACCCGGGACCGCCCCCTCACCGCCGGGCTGGTCAGTACCCGTGAGGCCCTGTTCTTGTTCGTGGTGCTGTGCTTGCTGGCGGCCCTGTTGCTGATTCCCTTCCGCCCCCTGACCTGGGTATTGGCTCTGGTGGCCGTCTTCCTGGCGGCCAGTTATCCCTTCACCAAGCGATTCTTTCCGTTGCCGCAGGCCTACCTCGGCATTGCGTTCGGCTTTGGCATCCCGATGGCCTTTGCCCAGGTGCAGGGCCAGGTGCCCCTGATCGCGTGGGTCATGCTCCTGGCCAACATCTGCTGGGCCCTGGCCTACGACACCGAGTACGCGATGGTCGATCGCGAGGACGACCTGAAAATCGGCATCAAGACCTCGGCCATCACCTTCGGTCGCTTCGATGTGATGGCAGTGATGCTGTTCTATGCCGCCACGCTGGGCCTGCTTGCACTGGTGGGGGCGCTGGCCGATCTCGATGAGCTCTACTACGGCGCACTGGCGCTGGCGGCCCTCATCGCCCTGTATCACTTCATCCTGATCCGCAAGCGTGACCGGGATGGATGCTTCAAGGCCTTCAACCACAACAACTGGCTGGGTGCGGTGGTCTTCATCGGCATTCTTGCAGCGTACTGGATCTGATGGCCCGGCTCATCGCTCCTCACGCGACCGGCCGATGCCGCTGGCCTGTGGCCTCGGTCTGGTGGTGGCGGGCCATTGTCTTTCTCCGCGCGCTTGCCTTGCTGCTGATGGCCGTCAGCGTACCTTCAGTGGCTGGCGAACTTGATCGCGCCGCCCTCGAGCGGCTCCTGCCGGCGCCCTGGGTCCTCGGGGAATTCGACCCGGCCCTCAAGCTGTGGCCGCTGTACCGGCGCGAGGGGCCCGCCAGCCCGGCCGGCGTGGCGCTCGACCCGCAGGGACGAACCGTCTGGCCCGGCGCCTCTTCTGCGTCGACGGCCCCGGGCCAGTCGACTGCAGGCCCCGGTGCAGCCACGCCCTCTGCGGCCAGGCCGCCCGGCCCCTTGCGTGGCTATGCCTTCGAGTCCGTCGATGTTGCGCCAGTGGCCGGCTACTCCGGCAAACTCATCAACCTGCTCATCCTTATCGATGCGTCCGGTCAGTTGGTCGAGGTGCGGCTGCTGTCGCCCCGCGAGCCGCTGTTTGTCGGTGGTCTGGGGGATCGCCTGATGGCCCAGTTCGCCGCCCAGTATCGCGGCGTGTCGGTGCGCCAGAGCACGCGCATCCTGGGCGAGGCTGCCTCGCAGCCGGGCAGCGTGCCCGCTGGTGTCGTCGCGCTGCATGGCATCGCGCGTGGGACGGTGACGGCGGAACTGATGGACAAGTCGATCATGCAGGCGGCGATCAAGGTGGCTTCCGCCCGCCTGGGCATCGTGGGCACAGTCGATCCCCAGAAGATGGGTCGGCTGCGACTGGACCTTTTTTCGCCAGCCGACTGGGACGGGCTCGAGCGCGAGTCCCTGGTGCAGGCCCTCGATCTGCGCCACACCGATATCGAGCGCGCCTTCGTCGGTACGCCGGTGACGCAGACACCGATACCGGGCGCTGCACCGGATCGCCCGGCCCTTCGACTCAGGGTGGCCCTGCTCAGCCTGCCGCAGGTCGGTCGCAACCTGCTGGACGAGGCCGGTTACCAGAAAATCAAGGCCCTTCGCGACAAGGGCACGCACAGCCTCCTGCTGGTGGCGAGTGGTGATTATGGTCTGGCGGGCGAAGGCGAGGCGCGTGCCGGACCGATGCAGCGGCTGACCCTGAAGCAGGGCGAGACCGTGCATCAGCTCAAGGATTTCATCTTCGACCATCCGATCCGCTTGCCGCCACAGTGGCAGGGCGCGCAACTGCGGGTGGCCCTGATCGACGGCCATGTTCCGATTGATCCGGCCCAGCCTCTCGAGCTGTCCTATCGGGTCAGCCGCAGCCAGGGCAGTTTCTACAAGCAGGTGTTCGAGAAATCCTTCCCCTTGCAGATCCGCGTGCCGCAGCGTTACGTCGAGCCGCCGCCCGCTCCGCCCGCACCCTGGCGCGATGCCTGGCTCAGTGCCTGGCCCCACGTGCTGGTGCTGGTGCTCGCACTGGCCGTGCTGGCCCTGGCCCTGTGGCAACAGCATGCCCTGGTCGCCCTGAGCGCCCGCCTGCAGCGCTTCCGGGTGGTCTTTCTGTTGTTCACCCTGATCTTTGTCGGCTGGTACGGACAAGGCCAGTTGTCGGTGGTCAACCTGACCGGCGTGGTCGAGTCCCTTCGCGCCGGGACCGGACTGCAATACCTGATGTTCGACCCGATGTCCTTGACGCTGTGGGTCTTCGTGCTGCTCAGCCTGCTGGTCTGGGGACGCGGCACGTTTTGCGGTTGGCTCTGCCCCTTCGGTGCCCTGCAGGAGTTGCTTGCCAGGGCAGCGGCGCTGACCGGATTCAAGTCGCATCGCTTCCATCGCGACACCGATGCCCGTCTCAAGAAGCTCAAATACGGGGTGCTGGCCTTGCTGCTGGCGTCGGCGCTCTTCATGCCGGCCTGGACGCCGACACTGGCCGAGGTCGAGCCCTTCAAGACCTCGATCAGCCTGATGTTCCAGCGTGACTGGCCTTATGTGCTGTGGGCCGTGTTGTGTCTGCTCGCCAGTGTCTGGGTGTACCGGGGCTATTGCCGCTATCTGTGTCCGCTGGGGGCTGCCCTGGCCGTGGTCGACCGCCTGCGCATCCTGAACTGGATTCCGCGCCGTGCGCAATGTGGGCAGCCCTGCCAGACCTGCCGTCATCGCTGTGGCTACCAGGCGATTGCACCGAGCGGCAAGATCGATTACGCCGAGTGTTTCCAGTGCCTGGACTGTGTCGACATTCATGATCACGTCGATCGCTGCGCCCCCTTGTTGCTCGAGCGCCGCCAGGCCGCTCGGGTCATTGCGCTGGTGCCGGTCGATGGCAAGGGGGTGCCGTCATGAGCCTGCGGACACCAGTCACCCTGGCACAGCCTGCGGTGCTGCCAGGCCTGGCACGGCGGCGTGGCCTTCGCCTGGCCCTCGGCCTGGGGGCTGCGGCCCTTGGGGGCGGGACGGCACAGCCGACCGTCCAGGCGGCGGTGCGGCGCCTGCACTGGGATCAGCGCGTGCTGCAGGGCTTTGGCACCCGCCTGTGGTTGCAGGCGGGTCACCATGACCCGCAAGCGCTGCAGCGTGCCCTCGACAAGACCGTGCTCCGCCTGCGCGACATTGAGTCCGCCATGAGCCTGTTCCAGGCCGACAGCGCCCTGAACCGGCTCAACCGGCAGGGGTATCTGGATCGCCCGCCTGCCGACCTGCTCGCCGTCCTGCGGCTGGCCAGACAGGTATCGGCGGCCAGCCACGGGGCCTTCGATGTCAGCATGCAGCCCTTGTGGCAGGTCTGGAGCGAGGCCATGCAATCGGGACACCGCCCCGCCGCTGCCGATCTGGCCCGAGCCTGTCGGCTCGTTGGCTGGCAGGCGCTGGCGATCGAGGAGGGACGCCTGCGCCTTCAGCGTGCCGGCATGGCCCTCAGCCTGAATGGCATCGCACAAGGTTATGCGGCAGATGCCGCCCGCCAGTGCCTGCAGGCGCATGGCGTGCAACACGCCCTGCTCGATTGCGGTGAATGGAGCAGCCTCGGCAGCCCGCCAGGTGACCATGGCGCTGCGCCAGAGGCAATGGCGCCCTGGCGCATTGCGCTGGCGGATCCGCTGGCGGGCCAGGCCCTGCTGGGGACCATCGCACTGCACGGACGAAGCCTGGCTTATTCCACCGATGCGCAGACCCGTTTTTCAGCCGATGGTCGCGACCATCACATCCTCGATCCGCGCAGCGGCCGCTCGCCAGCACAGGCCAGTGCCGTGGCAGTGGTGGCCGGCTCCTGCGCGCTCGCCGATGCCCTGACCAAGGTGTTCTTCATGGCCGCAGAAGGCCCGGGGAGCTTCCAGGGCTGGGTCGGCCGATCGGCGGCCCTGTGCGCGCACTGGCAGGGGCAATGCGTGTTGGTCGACAAGCAGGGCCGGCGCTGGGCCAGTGCCGGACTTGGTCTGAGCCTGGCAGAGGCGCGGGGCTAGGTGCGGGCACGAGAGGTTTTGCGGACCTTCACACCTAGTCCTTGCCGAATGCCAGGCCCATCTCGGCACCGCGATCATTGGCCGCTTTCAGGGCCTGACGGAACAGCCCCATCAGGTCACGCTCCTGCATCACCGCCAGTGCGGCGGCGGTGGTACCTCCCTTGGAGGTGACCCGCTCGCGCAGGATGGCGGGCGCTTCGTCCGAGCGCTGGGCCAGCTCCGCTGCCCCGCGCAGGGTATGGCGCGCCAGCAAGGCGGCCTCCCGGGTGCCCAGGCCGAGTTGCTCGCCGGCCGCCTGCATCGCCTCGAGGACGAGAAAGACGTAGGCCGGACCGCTGCCGCTCAGGGCGGTGACGGCGTCGATCTGCTCCTCGCGTTCGATCCACACCGATTCACCGACACTGGCGAGCAGTTCATCGGCCTTGGCACGGCCGGACGCATCGACGTCGGGCAGGGCGGTATAGCCGGTAATGCCCATGCCGATCAGGGCCGGGGTGTTGGGCATCGCGCGCACCAGTTGCCGGTACCCGCCGAGCCAGCGGCTCAGGTCCTGCAGGCGTATGCCGGCGGCCACGCTGAGGACCAGCTGTTGCTTCAGGTAGGGCGCCAGACCCTTGGCCACCGCCGACATCACCTGCGGCTTGACCGCCAGGATCAGGACATCGGCCTGCAGGGCCTCGTCGGCCGCAGCCAGGGCAGCATCGGCGTAGACGCGCAGACCGCCCAGCTGGCGGTCCTGCAAGGCCTGGCGCGCGGCCTCGAAGGGTTCGACGACCGCGATGCGGTGTGCGGGGTTCTTGTTCAGCAGGCCGAGAATCATGGCGGTTGCCATGTTGCCGCCACCGATGAAGGCAATCTTCATGTCACAGGTTCTTTCTCAGGAATTGACGGGGACGCACGCCCATCACCATCAGGCTCAGCCCGTAGATGAGGGCGCCCAGGCCGATGATGCCCAGGGCCCAGGCGATGCGCTCGAAGGGCTGGGCACGCAGGCCCGTCCAGTCAAAGCGCAGGGTGGCATCGTGGACGAACAGGCCCATCAGCAGGCCTGCCACCAGCACCCGGGCCAGGAAGCCGGCCCAGCCGGGGGCAGGGCGGTACAGGCCCTGGCGGCGCAGTCCGTGATACAGCCAGCCGGCATTGGCCAGGGCACCGATCGAGATCGACAGGGCCAGGCCGGCATGGGCCAGCCAGGGTACGAACACCAGGTTCATCAACTGCGTGGCAATCAGCACGCCGATGCCGATCTTCAGGGGCGTGCGGACATCCTGGCGCGCATAGAAGGCCGGCGCCAGCACCTTGATGGCGATCAGTCCGATCAGGCCGATGCTGTAGCCGGTCACGGCCATGCGCGTCATCTGTACATCGTGCGCGGTGAAGCGTCCGTAGTGGAAGAGCATCGCAGTCAGGGGCTCGGCCATCAGGGCCAGACCCAGGGTGGCGGGCACGGCCAGCAGCCAGGCCAGGCGCAGGCCCCAGTCGAGCAGTTGGCCGTACTGCAGGTCGTCGCGGGCAGCCGCGGCGCGCGACAGGCTGGGCAGCAGGACGGTGCCCAGTGCCACGCCCAGCAAGGCGGTGGGAAACTCCATCAGGCGGTCGCCGTAGGAGATCCAGGAGACCGAGCCGGGGGCCAGTCGCGAGGCGATCTGGGTGTTCAGGATCAGGCTGACCTGGGCCACCGAGACCGCCAGCATGGCCGGCAGCATCTGGCGCATGATCTGCCGCGTCTGGGGATCGGCAAAGGCCTCGCGCACGCCCAGGCCGATACGGGGCAGCAGGCCCAGGCGCAGCAGGGCCGGGACCTGGAGGGCGACCTGCAGCAGGCCGCCGATCATCACGCCGGCCGCCAACGCCAGCACCGGTGGCTGGAAATGGTCGCGCAGCAGCAGGCCCGCTGCGATGAAGCTCAGGTTCAGCAGCACCGGTGTGAAGGCCGGGATGGCGACCTTTTTCCAGGTGTTCAGGATGCCGGCCGACAGCGCCACCATGCCCATGAACAGGATGTAGGGGAACATCCAGCGGGTCATCGTCACCGAGGCGTCGAAGGCGGCCGGGTTGCGGGCCAGGCCCGAGGCCATCAGGTAGACCAGCGCGGGCGCCGCCAGCACCCCCAGGGCCGAGATCAGTACCAGCACCCAGAAGAGGGCGGTGGTGACATGGTTGATCATCACCATGACGCTGCCGCCGGCCTCGCCTTCCTGCTCGGCACGCAACTTGGCCCGGCCCAGCAGGGGCACGAAGGCCTGGGAAAAAGCCCCCTCGGCAAACATCCGGCGCAGCAGGTTGGGCAGCCGGAAGGCGACGAAAAAGGCGTCGGTCATCACCCCGGCCCCGAACAGCGCGGCGGTCATGTTTTCGCGGATCAGGCCGGTAATGCGGGACAACAGGGTCAGCCCGGAGACGGTGGCCGCCGCCTTGAACAGGTTCATCCGGGGCCTTTCCCTGCTTTTCTGGCTTCTTTTTTGGTCATGGGCTATAATTTAAGGCTTTTCCGGATAAACCGCCCGATCAGAGACAAAACCCGTCCCGCTGGCGGCGATCCCCGATTCCACATTTAGGACGATTTTTCGCATGGCCAATATTGCCTCCGCCCGCAAGCGCGCGCGTCAAGCCGTGAAGCTGAACGCGCACAACTCCAGCCTGCGCTCGACGCTGCGCACCGCCATCAAGGCTGTTCGCAAGGCCGTCGCCAAGGGCGACAAAGCCGCTGCTGCGGCGGTCTTCCAGCAGTCGATGAGCACCATCGACCGCATCGCCGACAAGAAGATCATTCACAAGAACACCGCCTCGCGCCAAAAGAGCCGTCTGGCTGCAGCCGTCAAGGCAATGGCCTGATCCTGAGGGATCTCATGCCGGCGCGCTGCGCGCGCCGAACAGCGCCGATCCGACCCTGACGATCGTCGCACCTTCCAGGATCGCGGCCTTCAGGTCGGCGCTCATGCCCATCGACAGGGTATCGAAGTCAGCGGCCTGATCCGGGGCATGGCCCCGCAGGCGATCCCTTGCTGCCCCGAACAGACGCCGCATGTCCGCAAAGGGCTTGCGCTGCGCGGCCTCATCCCCGGCCGCTTCGGGAATGCACATCACACCGCGCAACCGGGCACCGCCCAGGCCGCTGCCATCGCGCTGCGCCGAAATCATGTCGGCCACCGCTATGACTAGGTCGCCCAGGGCCTCGGGCGCCACACCGCTCTTGCTGGCCTCGCCGCTGATGTTGACCTGCAGGCACAATTGCACCGGCGGCAACTGGCGTGGCCGCTGCTCGATCAGCCGGCGCGCGATCTTGTCCCGGTCCACGCTGTGTACCCAGGCGAAGTGCTCGGCGATCGGGCGTGTCTTGTTCGACTGGATCGGCCCGATGAAATGCCATTCGATCTGTGCCGCCAGCGTTGCGTCGAGGCTGGCACAGGCCAGCTGCTTGTCGAGCGCCTCCTGCAGATAGTTCTCGCCGAAGGCGCGCTGCCCGAGCCGGGCAAAGTCGAGCACCGCGGGCGCCGGGAAGGTCTTGCTCACCGCGAGCAACTGCACCGTCGGTCGCGGCCGCGCCGCCGCCAGGCAGGCCAGGGTGATTCCCGACTCTACGCCGGCCAGCGCCGCGCTGGCCGGCCCGCAGGCCTCGGCGGCACCGGGAAGGGAACTGTTGCCGGAAGGGGAAGAAGAAGGCTCGGATCGACCGTTCATCGCAGAAAAACTCGATTCATCGGCGTGCTCTGGTCTGGGGGCACGGGAGTGAGCAAGCTTACCGCAGTAAACCGCCCAAGGCTCGCCTACCCATGGATATCGCTGAACTTCTCGCTTTTGCCGTCAAGAACAAGGCCTCTGACCTGCATCTGTCAGCCGGCCTGCCCCCGATGATCCGCGTGCACGGCGATGTGCGTCGCATCAATCTGCCGCCGATGGAGCACAAGGATGTCCACGGCATGATCTACGACATCATGAGCGACTCGCAGCGCAAGGACTACGAGGAGAACCTCGAGTGCGACTTCTCCTTCGCGATCCCGGGCCTGGCGCGTTTCCGTGTCAATGCCTTCATGCACAACCGTGGCGCCGGTGCGGTGATGCGGACGATTCCGTCCAAGATCCTCACGCTCGAGGAACTGAACTGCCCCAAGGTGTTCACCGAACTGGCGCAAACCCCGCGCGGCATCATACTGGTGACTGGCCCGACCGGTTCGGGCAAGTCCACCACCCTGGCGGCGATGGTCAACTGGATCAACGAGAACGTCTATGGCCACATTCTCACCGTCGAGGATCCGATCGAATTCGTGCACGAGTCCAAGCGTTGTCTGGTGAACCAGCGTGAAGTCGGTCCGATGACCCTGTCCTTCAACAACGCCCTCAAGAGCGCGCTTCGTGAAGACCCGGACGTCATCCTGGTGGGCGAGTTGCGCGACCTGGAAACCATCCGGCTGGCACTGACGGCCGCCGAGACCGGCCACCTGGTTTTTGGCACCCTGCACACCTCGTCGGCCGCCAAGACCATCGACCGGATCGTCGATGTGTTCCCGGCAGCGGAAAAAGACATGGTGCGTGCCATGTTGTCCGAATCGCTCAAGGCAGTGATCTCACAGTCCCTGCTCAAGACCAAGGACGGCAGCGGCCGCGTCGCCGCCCACGAGATCATGCTCGGCACGCCTGCCATCCGCAACCTGATCCGCGAGGCCAAGGTGGCGCAGATGAACGCCACCATCCAGACCGGTGGCGGCCTGGGCATGCAGACGCTCGATCAATGCCTGACCGACCTGGTACGCCGCAATGTCATCAGCATGCATGAAGCGCGGCAGGCCGCTGCCGTGAAAGAGAACTTCCCGGGCTGACCTGGACAATGCGGCCCAGGCGGTCCCTGGCTCAGTCGCAAGCATCCGGAAACAGCACGCCCCAGCGTCACCTCCATCCAGCACCAGGACTCTCTCCATGGAACGCGAACAAGCCTCCAAATTCTTGCATGACCTGCTTCGTCTCATGCGCTCCAAGAATGGGTCCGACCTGTTCCTGACGGCCGAGTTTCCACCCGCCTTCAAGATCGATGGCCGCCTGCAGCCGGTGTCGAATGTGCCGCTTACCGGCCAGCACACGCTCGAGCTGGCGCGCGCCCTGATGAATGACCGGCAGGCGGCCGATTTCGAAAGGCATCTGGAGGTGAATTTCGCGATCAGTCCGACCGGCATCGGCCGATTCCGGGTCAATGCCTTCATGCAGCAGAACAAGGTCGGAATCGTGCTGCGGACCATCAAGACCGCGATTCCCTCGATCGAGGAATTGCATCTGCCTCCGATCCTCTCGGAACTGGTCCTGAGCAAGCGCGGACTGATCATCGTGGTCGGCGCCACCGGATCGGGCAAGTCCAATACCCTGGCGGCGATGATCGGTCACCGCAATGAGATGACTCAGGGCCATATCGTGACCATCGAGGACCCGGTCGAATTCGTTCACCCGCACAAGAACTGCATCGTCACCCATCGCGAAGTGGGCGTCGACACCGAAGGCTGGGAGGTGGCGCTCAAGAACACCTTGCGGCAGGCGCCAGATGTGATCATGATCGGCGAGATCCGCGACCGTGAAACCATGGAGCATGCGGTCACTTTTGCAGAGACCGGTCATCTGTGTGTGGCCACCCTGCATGCCAACAGCGCCAATCAGGCGCTCGACCGGATCATCAACTTCTTCCCCGAGGAGCGTCGTCAGCAATTGCTGATGGACCTGTCCCTGAACCTGAAGGCCATCATCTCGCAGCGACTGATTCCGATGTCGCAGGGCAAGGGCCGCGTGCCTGCGGTCGAGGTGATGCTCAATTCACCCTTGGTTGCCGACCTGATCTTCAAGGGCGAGGTGGCGCTCATCAAGGACTTGATGAAAAAGAGCCGCGAGCTGGGCATGCAAACCTTCGATCAGGCCTTGTTCGATCTCTACGAGGCTGCCAAGATCGACTACGAGGATGCCTTGCGCAACGCCGACTCGGTCAACGACCTGCGTCTGAATGTGAAGCTGAACAGCAAGCGCAGCGCCCGCAACTTCGGTCAGGCGACCGAGCATCTGGGCATCGTCTAGGGAAGATCCGCAAAGACTCGGCCGCGGGCGCGAGAGGTTTTGCGGACCTTCCCCAGGAACTGATTCCTTCGGCTTCTCCAGGATTGGTGGCCGGCCCGCGCTCAAGCGCCATGCATGCCATGGCAGATGACATGCGCCCGCAGCTGCGCTGCGGTGATACGCTCGTCGCCAGACAAGCCTGTTTTCCGATGAGCGAAGCCCCCGCGCCTTCTTCCTCCCGCCTGCTGTTCCTGGACTGGCTGCGCATCGCCGCCTTTGGCCTGCTCGTGCCCTATCACGTGGGCATGTACTACGTAAGCTGGTCTTTCCATGTCAAGAGCCCGCATGCGTCGCCAGCACTCGAGCCCTGGATGATGCTCAGTTCGCCCTGGCGCATGTCCCTCATCTTTTTTATCGCAGGCATCGCCAGTGCCTTCATGATGCGAGAAAAGACGGATGGCGCGATGCTGCGCCAGCGCAGTCGCCGCCTGCTGTTGCCGCTGCTGATCGGCATGCTGGTGGTGATTCCGCCGCAGACCTACATCGAGGTGGTCTTCAAGTACCACTACAGCGGCTCGTTTCTGGATTTCCTCAAGCTGTACTACAGCGGCTATCACGGCTTTTGCGAAGGCAGCAGATGCCTGGACATGCCCACCTGGAATCATCTCTGGTTTCTGCCTTATCTGTGGAGCTATACCGCGGTGCTGTGGCTTTGGATGCGTCTCGATCCGAAGGGCCTGGACAGGCTGTCACACCGGCTCGGCCTCAGGGCCTGGGTCTGCTTGCCCTGGGTGCTGCTCCTGGTGTTCCGGCTCGCGCTCGAGAAGCGCTTTCCGCAAAGCTATGACTGGATCCATGACCTGTACAGCCACGCGCAATTTCTGTGCATCTTCTTGCTCGGCGCCTGCTTTGCGCAGCGCGCCGAGATGTGGGCCTGGATCGGTGCACGCCGGCGCATCAGCCTGGTATTGGCCCTTTGCAGTTGGGCTGTCTTCCTGCTCAGCTATCGACAGGTGCCGGGGTGGTTGTCGCAAGCGCTGCTGGCCAGTCAGCAATGGTGCGCCTTGCTGGCCGCGATCGGCTTTGCCCATCAGTACTGGAACCGGGATCATCGTTGGCGGGCCGTCCTGACCGAGGCGGTGTTCCCCTTCTACATCTTCCATCAGACCTGGATCATCGTGCTCACCCAGGTGATGCGGCCGCTCGATGTGCCCCCCTGGCTGGAAGGCCCGGCCCTGATCCTGCTGACCTTCCTGCTCAGCGCACTGAGCTACCTGCTGGCGCGACGCCTGGGTTATTTCCGCTTGTGGTTCGGCATGGCGCGTGCGCCGTTCGGAAAGACGACGGCCCCGCCCCAGGCAGGGACGGGCTGAAGCCTCGGGCCTCAGAGGCCTGGCCGACCCGAATGATCAGGCCGGGGTCGAACGTACCGCAGCATGCTGCCGGCCCCACCAGGTGCCCGCCAATGCCCGTCCGCCCGCAAAGCGCGCCTGTGACCCCATCGCCCTTGCGATGCGCAGCCCTTCATTCCACTTGACCATGCGTTCGCTGCGTGCGAAGGAGCCCACCTTCAGCTGCGCGGCATCCAGGCCCACACTCAGGTGCACGATCGAGACATCCTCGGTCTCACCCGAGCGCGCCGACACGATCTGTCCCCATCCGGCGCGTCGCGCACGATCCCATGTACGCAGGGTCTCACTCACCGTCCCGGCCTGATTGCATTTGATCAGCACCGCATTGCAGGCGCCTTGCGCGATGGCCTGTTCGAGCAGGCGTTCCTGAGTGACCAGAAAATCGTCGCCGATGATCTGCAGATGATGTCCCCAGGCCTGGGTAAAGGCACGCATCCCTTCCGGATCATCCTCGGCCAGCGGATCCTCGATCGAGGCGATCGGGTAGGCCTGCAGCCATTCGCCCAGCATGCGGATCATGCCTTCGGTATCAAGTGCCCGGTCTTCCAGTCCGAGCCGGTAACGGCCCTTCGATCCGAACTCCGAGGCGGCAATGTCCAGCGAGATCACAACACGATCGCCAGGCCTTTCTCCGGCCAGTTCGATGGCGCGCATCAGCATGTCCAGCGCTTCGCGATTGTCATCGAACATCGGCCACCAGCCGCCCTCATCGGCCACACCTGCGAGCTTGCCGGCCTGCTTCATCAGGCTGCCGGCGGCATGGTAGATCTCGGCCGTGACCTCCAGCGTCTCGGCATAGCTGCCGGCACCGGGCACCATCACCATGAAATCCTGGATGTCGACACGCCGGCCGGCATGGGCGCCGCCACCGAAGATCTGGATCTCGGGCAGGGGCAGGCTGGGCTGCGTGCCTTGCCGCTGCGACAGGTATTGCCACAAGGGTTGTCGGGCCGAGGCTGCCGCGGCATGCAGCACTGCCAGGGAAGTCGCCACCATGGCGTTGCCACCGAGACGCGATTTCAGCGCAGTGCCGTCGAGTGCGATCATGGCGGCATCGATGCCCTCCTGGTCGCCGACCGCCCGACCAATCAGCATCGGCGCGATCCGTTCACGCACCGCCGCCAGGGCCTGCTGCACATCCTTGCCGGCCAAGCGTGGGCCACCATCGCGCAGGTCGACGGCTTCGCGTGTGCCGCGCGAGGCTCCCGCCGGTGCGATGGCCTGGCCGCTTTGTCCATCGTCCAGTTGCACCTGTACTTCGATGGTCGGCCAGCCGCGGGAGTCCCAGACGCGTTCGGCGTGTACGGCGGTGATGAGGGCGGGGTCGGGCATGGATGGACTTTCAGGCAGGTGGAGGAACGCACATCGGCCGAACCTCAGGCCGGCGGCTCGGTGCAACCTTGATTGAAGCGCTCGACCAGTGCATGCAGATCGGGCGCGGGATAGGCGATGAGATCGCGGGCCAGCGGCCGCAGCCGTGCGCGTTCAGTCTCGTCCAGATACTCGACCGGCGACTTGCCATCCACGCGTGCCAGCAGCAGCATCGGCAACAGTCGCGCCACGCGCGCCTCGAGCGCCGCTGGTGATTCCCATTGCACGCCAGCCGCATAGGCCTGCCAGAACGCTGGTACCAGGGCGAGCAGGGCGGCGCGCTGCGCCGGCAGGTGCAAGGCCTTGAGCAGGGCGTGATTCAGACAGAAGGCGATGTCGAAGGCAGGATCGCCCATGACGGCGCACTCGGCATCGAGCAGGATTGGGCCGCGCGGGCCGATCAGGATGTTCTTGGGGCTGATATCTCCATGCACCAGTGCGATCTGCGCGCGGTCCAGGCGTTCGATCTCGGCGCGAACCGGCATCGTCAGGTCGGGATGGACCCGGACAATGGTCTCCAGATAGGGCTCCAGTCGCAGCGCGAAGAAGTCGGCTTTCTGCTGAAAGGCTTTGGTATCGAAAGCGGCTTCGGTCGATCGCTGATGGATGCGTGCCAGGGTTTCACCCACCTGCGACGCCACCACGCCATCCACCAGCCCGGCCAGCAACTGCGATTTCCAGTTGCGATGCTGATCAGGGTCGAGCCATTGCATCGCGAAGGCGCCCAGCCTGGTCGATTGTCCATACAGTTGCGGCACGGCATCGGGTCTCACGCTGCGGACCCAGGACAGCCAACGATACTCGGTGTCATTGCGATGGGTGGGCGCGCGCCAGTCCGCAGCCACCTTGAGCTTGGGCAGGGCTGCCTTGATGCACAGCCAGCGCTCGCCGATGCGCACCCTTGCAATATCGGAGGACACGCCGCCGGCCAGTGCCTCGATCGCCGTGATGTCGGCTTCAAGGGCCAGGCCCAGCTCCTTGACCAGGGCGTGGCACAGGGCGGCGAAATCGGTGCTGGGCTGATTCATCGCGGGGGCCTGTCGCTCGCTTCAAGTCTTCGCGACAGCCCCTGGCGTCGGCAAGGCCTTCATCTGAAAGCAGAACAGCCGGCATTCGAGCGTCCCGTTGAACAGGGGAATCTTGCGCGACTCACGCAGCCGGATCTGCCCCGGCAAGTCGCGGTCGGAGGTGATGATCCAGGCCTGCCAGCCGGCCCAGGCCTGGCGCAGGTTGTTGCCCAGCGCCACCGGATCGAAAGAGGGCCCCATGCGCTCGCCATAGGGCGGGTTGCTGATGATGAAGCCGCCATTGCCGGCTGCGGATGCGAGGGGTCTGGCCTGTTCGGCAGCGCAGACGCTCCAGGTAATGGCCTCGCGCGGCAGACCGGCACGCTGCGCATTGGCACGCGCCAGCGCAATCATGCCGGGATCGATGTCGCTGGCCTGTATCGGTGCGCGCAGCCGGCCAGCCGATGCCCGGGCCAGCGCCGTCTCGCGCTCCTGCTGCCAGAGCGCTTCGTCGAAATCGCCCAGGCGCTGGAAGCCGAAGTCGCGCTGCAGGCCGGGCGCAATGTCCAGGGCTTGCTGCGCCGCCTCGATCGCGATCGTGCCCGAGCCGCAGAACGGGTCGGCAAAAGGTTGTGCGCCCTGCCAGCCACTGAGCGCGATCAGACCCGCGGCCAGGTTCTCCTTGATGGGTGCCTCGCCCTTGTCATCGCTTTGGCGCCAGCCGCGCTTGAACAGGTTCTCTCCGGAGCTGTCGACATACAAGGTGGCCTTGAAGGCGTCCAGGAACAGGAAGACGCGCACATCGGGTTGTTCGGTATCGATCGAGGGCCGGTCGCCCAGATGCTGGCGCAGCCGGTCGCAGATCGCATCCTTGATCAGCAGGTTGGCAAAGTTCAGGCTCTTGAGGGGCGAGCGGGTGGCCGAAGTGTCGATGCGCAGCGTCTGGCCCGGATGCATGATCGCTTCCCAGGGCTGTTCGAAGGCCAGGGCATAGAGGTCCTTTTCCTTTCGATACGGTGCCTGATCGAGCTGGATCAGCACACGGCTGGCCAGCCTGGACCACAGGTTGACGCGGTACACCAAGGCCCAGGCGTGGCGCAGCGCAGCCGATTCCTCCGCCGGCATGTCGGCCGCCTCGAAGCTGATGCCGCCTGGGACTTGCTCGAGGATGTGCGCACCCAGCCCTGTCAATTCGGCGGCCAGGGGCGGCTCGAGTCCGCGCGGGCAGGGCGCGAAAAGGATCAAGCCTGGCCGCTCAGTGAGGCCAGCTTGCGGGCCACGAAGTCGAGGCGGTCCTGGCCCCAGAAACCTTCGTCGCCGATCTGGTACCAGGGGGCACCGAAGGCCTGCAGGTCGATGGCGGATTGGGTATTGGCCTCGTACTCGGCCTGCGCTGCTGCCTGGTCGCAGTCCTGCGCCTGCAGGTCGGCCGCACCGCTGGCCTTGGCCAGTTGCACCAGCTGGGTTCGGTCGGAGATGTCCAGCTCGTCAGCCCAGACGGCCTTGAGCACCTTCCCGGCAAGGGTCAGGGCCACGGCATCGCCATGCCGCTGGCGGGCTGCGATGATCAGGCGTGCGGCATCATCGCCAGCCACGGGAAAGAATTTCGGATGGATGTTCAGCGGCAGCCCGGTGGCCTCGCGCCAGCGCGCCAGTTCCTTCAGTCGGTAGGCCTGGCGCTGCGGTGCGCGCTTGCCCAGCGGCAAGCCGCCCGAGACCGAAAAGATCTTGCCGAAATCGGCCGGTTTGCAGTTGAGCCGGGCACCATGCCGAGCCGCCAGGGAGACGATCCGCTCATGACCCAGGTAGGTCCAGGGCGATTGCGGGGCCACGAAGTAATCGATGACGATCATGAAAGGCTTTCGCGAAAATGGCGGGAAAGGTCACCCCTCAAAAGGGCTTGACCACGACGAGAATCACGGCGACCAGCAGCAGCAGCACCGGCGCCTCGTTGAACCAGCGGAACCAGACATGCGAGCGGGTATTCTCCCCACGCTCGAACTTTCGCAGCAGCACGCCGCAGCCATGGTGATAGCCCACCAGCAGGAGCACGATCAGCAGCTTGGCATGCATCCAGCCGACCGGCGGCCCATCGGGACGCGCCTTGCCGATGCCCACACCGAGCCACAGCCACAGCCCCAGCACCAGGGCGAGCACGGACAGGGGCAGCATGAAGCGATACAGCTTGCGGGCCATCAGCAGCAGGCGTTCGCGCTCGGCTGCCGTGCTGGTACGGGTCGGACCGGCATCGACCATGGCCAGGTTCACGAAGATGCGGGGCAGGTAGAACAGGCCCGCGAACCAGCTGGTCACAAAGACGATGTGAAGGGCCTTGGCCCACAGGTAGGTCGCTTCCATCGATCAGGTACGGACCTGGCCATTGCCAAAGACCACCCATTTCTGGCTGGTCAGGCCTTCCAGGCCCACCGGGCCGCGCGCATGCAGCTTGTTCGTCGAGATGCCGATCTCGGCGCCCAGGCCGTACTCGAAGCCATCGGCAAAGCGGGTCGAGGCATTGATCATCACCGAGGAGGAGTCGACTTCCCGCAGGAAGCGCATCGCATGGCTGTGGTTCTCGGTGATGATGGCCTCGGTGTGCTGCGAGCCGTAGCGGGCGATGTGGTCCATGGCGGCATCCAGGCCTTCGACGATGCGGATCGACAGGATCGGCGCCAGGTATTCGGTGGCCCAGTCCTCGTCGGTGGCCGCCACTGCGGGCAGGCCGGCCTGACGAAGGATCGCCAGGGTGGCCGCACAGCCGCGCATCTCGACCCCCTTGTCGGCATAGATGCGGCCCAGGCGCGGCAGCAGGGCAGCCGCCACCTGTTCATGCACCAGCAGGGTCTCCATGGTGTTGCAGGGGGAGTAGCGCTGCGTCTTGGCGTTGTCGGCGACCACCACCGCCTTGTCCAGGTCGGCCTCGCGGTCGACGTACACATGGCAGATGCCATCGAGGTGCTTGATCACCGGCACCTTGGCCTCGCTGGCAATGCGGCTGGTCAGTGACTTGCCGCCACGCGGGATGATGACATCGACATGTTCTGTGTCGGCAATCAAGTGGCCCACCGCGGCGCGGTCGGTGGTCTCGACCACCTGTACCGCATCAAAGGGCAGGCCGGCGCTGCGCAGCCCCTCCTGGATCAGTTGTGCCAGGGCCTGGTTGCTGTGCACGGCCTCCGAGCCGCCGCGCAGGATGGTGGCGTTGCCCGACTTGATGCACAGTCCGGCAGCGTCGATCGTGACGTTGGGGCGTGATTCGTAAATGATGCCGACGACACCCAGGGGCACGCGCATCTTGCCCACCTGGATACCGCTGGGACGAAAGCGCAGCTCGCTCATTTCGCCGACCGGGTCGGGCAGGGCCACGATCTGCTCGAGACCTTCGGCCATGCTCTCGATGACCTTGTCGGTGAGCCGCAGACGGTCGACGAAGGCGGCGTCCTGGCCGGCGGCCTGCGCATTTGCCAGATCGAGGGCATTGGCACGCTGCAGGGCCTGCGCCTCGCGCCGGATGGCGGCCGCGGTGGCGAGCAGGGCCTGGTTCTTGGCCGCAGCATGGGCACGCGCCAGTTGGCGGCCAGCCTTGCGGGCGGCGGCGCCGATCTGGCGCATGTAGGCCTGGACGTCGGGAAGTTCAGTTTTCATAGATCAGGTGATCCTTGCCGCACAGGGCGAGTGCCAGCTCGGTCAGTGACTGCCAGGCCTGTTTGTGGGCCAGGCGGGGCAGGGTGCTGGCGGCGATGCCCTTGGCAATTGTATCGGCTTGGGCGGCCAGCAGCAGGGCGCGGCGAATCTGGGCGGGCTTCAGGCGTCGCAGGGCCTGCTCATAGGCAGGCCGGGTCTTCCAGAAGACGCCGCGCAGCACGCTCTCGGCGGACTGGCCGCGCGCCACCGCCTCGCTGGCCGCGTTCAGGTCGCGCGCGCAATTGCCCAGGGCAAACAGCACCATCACGGCGGCCTCGCCTTCCGCCTCGATGGCCTGCAGCAGCCGCAGGCAGCGGTTGGCGTCGCCGGCCAGCGCCGCTGCCACCAGATCGAAACTGTCAAAGCGCGACACGCTGAGCACGGTGGCCTGCAGATCGGCCAGCGCAATCTCGCCGGCAGGAAACAGCAGGGCCAGCTTAAGGATTTCCTGACGTGCCGCCAGCAGGTTGCCTTCCAGGTTCTCGCTCAGCCATTGCAGGGCTTCGCGCGAGCAGCGCTGCTGCTGGCGGGCCAGGCGCTGCGCGATCCACTGCGGCATCTCGGCGCGCTCGACCGGGTAGACGCCGCAGACCCAGCCGGCCTGGTCGATCGCGGCAAACCAGGCCGCGCCCGTGACGCTCTTGTCCAGTTGCGGGCTGGTCACCAGCAGGCGTGTCTGCTCATCCAGGCGTGGCGCCTGTTCGCCAAGCGCTTCACCGATTTCCTTGGCGGGCTTGGCCGAAAAGCGCAGCTCGATCAGCCGGCTCTCGGCAAACAGGGACAGGGCATTGAGCTGCCCCATCAGGTGCTCAAGCTTGAACTGGCGATCGACATCGAGCACCACCCGCTCACTGGTGCCTGAGGCACGCGCGCAGGCCCGGGCGGCATCGCCGGCCTCGAGCAGCAGCAAGGGTTCATTGCTGTGCACCCAGAGCACCGCTGGCAGGCTCTGGGGCGCGCGGGCCGTGCCGCTGGCCGGGGCCAGACGGCTCATGAGCTGTTCGAACTTGAGCTGCATGGACGGATCAGCGATTGACCGTAGTCAGTCGCACCGCGGCAAGACGTCGCAGCAACTGCTGCACGATGTCCGACTGCATCTCCTGGTAGAGCAGTTCCTCTTCCTGGCGCTTGGCCACGATTTGTGTATCGGTGGTCGACACGTCCCGACGCAGCACGATCTCGCTTTCGGGAATCAAGGTGCGCACCGGATCGTCGGACAGGGCGCCCAACAGGCTGAAGCTCAGGCGCAGGCGCAATTGATACTCGCGTGGCTGGCCGGTGGTCGACAGACCGACGATCTCGCGCTCGCGCATCTCGCGATGGATCACGAGGCGGGCCTGGGCCTGGCGCGGATCATCGACCAGGCGGGCCGAACCCGTCAGGCGCACGATGCGCCGGAATTGCGCGCCCATCGCCGAGGTCGCCGCAAAACCGGTGTGCAGGGTCTCGAAGGTAAAGCGCTGGTCGCCGCGCAGCTTGAAGCCGCAACCCGAACCCGCCAGTCCTGCAGCCATGGCCAGGAGCAGCTGCCGTCGCGACGTACGGTCACGGGCAACGGGCATGGCGCGGGTGGTCTGGCGCATGGGATGGCCGGCTGTTCGGATCAGACGACCACGTTGACCAGCCGGCCAGGCACGACCACGATTTTCTTGGGCGCTCGGCCCTCGCCATGCTTGGCGACCATCTCGTGGGCAGCGGCCAAGGCCTCGATCGTGGCCTTGTCGGCGCTGGCTGCGACCGACAGTGCGCCCCGCACCTTGCCATTGATCTGCAGGACCAGTTCGATGTTCTCCTGCTTGAGAGCCTGGGCATCGACCTGGGGCCAGGGGGCATCGATCAGTTCATGCTCGCTGGCAAAGCCCAGTCCGCTCCACAGCCCCTGGCAGGCATGCGGGGTGACCGGATAAAGCACCCGGATCAGGATGCTGACGGCCTCCTGCACCACCGGCGCGGTGGCGGCATCGGCGACCGGCAGCCTGGCATCGTCGATGGCATTGAGCATCTTCATGCAGGCCGACACCACGGTGTTGTACTGCAGGCGCTTGAAGTCGAACTCGGCCTGCTGCAACAGCAGGTGGATCTGCCGGCGCAGGGCCTTGTGCGCCTCGGGCAGGGTGGCAGGCAGAGGCTTGTGCGCGCCGCCAACGAGACCCTTTTGCTGATAGATGAAGCTCCACAGGCGCTTGAGGAAACGATGGGCGCCCTCGATGCCCGATTCGGAGTACACCGCGCTCTGGTCGGGAGGTCCGGCAAACATGATGAAAAAGCGCGCCGTGTCGGCACCGTATTTTTCGATCACATCGCGCGGCTCGACCACGTTGTTCTTGGACTTGGACATCTTCTCGATGCCGCCCTGGATCACCGGCTGGCCGTCCTCGCGGGCGGTGGCTGCCACCGGCTTGCCTTTTTCGTCATAGGTGATTTCAACTTCGCTCGGGTAGAACCAGCGCTTCTTGCCAGCCTCGTCCTCGCGGTAGTAGCACTCATTGAGCAGCATGCCCTGGGTGAACAGGTTGGTGAAGGGCTCGTCGAAGCGCACCAGGCCCAGGTCGCGCATCACCTTGGTCCAGAAGCGCGCGTATAGCAGGTGCAGCCCCGCGTGCTCGATGCCGCCAATGTACTGGTCCATCGGCATCCAGTAATCATTGCGCGCATCGATCATGCTTTCCTCGGCATCGGGCGAGCAATAGCGCATGAAGTACCAGGACGAATCGACGAAGGTGTCCATGGTGTCGGTCTCGCGCCGGGCGGGCTTGCCGCAGCTGGGGCACTGGCACTTGAGGAAGCGCTCGTCCTTGTTGAGCGGATTGCCGCTGCCATCCGGGATCAGGTCTTCCGGCAGCACGACCGGCAGGTCCTTGTAGGGCACGGGTACCGGACCGCAGGCCTCGCAGTGAATGATGGGGATCGGCGTGCCCCAGTAGCGCTGGCGGCTGATGCCCCAGTCGCGCAGCCGGAAGGTGGTCTGCAGATCACCCAGGCCCTTGGCTTTCAGGTCGGCGGCGATGGCCTGGACGGCAGCGGCAAATTCGAGCCCGTCGTACTTGCCGGAGTTGACGCAGCGTGCGCCGTCCTTCTCGCCATAGTGTTCCTGCCAGGCCTGCGTGGAGAAGGGCTTGTCGCCCACCTGGACCACCTGCCGGATCGGCAGGCCGTACTTCTTGGCAAAGGCAAAGTCACGCTCGTCATGCGCCGGCACGCCCATCACCGCGCCCTCGCCGTAGCCCATCAGCACGTAGTTGCCGACCCATACCTCGACCTGCTCGCCGGTCAGCGGGTGGGCGACAAAAAAGCCGGTGGCCATGCCCTTTTTCTCTGCCGTGGCGATCTCGGCTTCGGACACGCCGCCCTTCTTGCACTCCTCGATGAAGGCGGCCAGCGCGGCGTTGCCCTTGGCGCAGTGCGTGGCCAGCGGATGCTCAGCCGCCACGGCGCAGAAGGTGACCCCCATGATGGTGTCGGCCCGTGTGGTGAACACGCGCAGCAGTTTCTTTTCGCCTTCCAGGTCGTAGGGGAAGCCGAAATTGACGCCCTGGCTGCGGCCGATCCAGTTCTCCTGCATCAGTCGTACCCGCTCCGGCCACCCGGGCAGCTTGTGCTGGGTATGCTCGAGCAACTCTTCGGCGTACTGGGTGATGCCGAGGTAGTAGCCGGGGATCTCGCGTTTTTCCACCAGCGCGCCGGAGCGCCAGCCACGGCCGTCGATCACCTGCTCGTTGGCCAGCACGGTATTGTCGATCGGGTCCCAGTTCACCACCTGGGTCTTGCGGTAGGCAATGCCCTTCTCGAGCATCTTCAGGAACAGCCACTGGTTCCAGCGGTAATAGTCGGGATCGCAGGTGGCGATCTCGCGCGACCAGTCGAAGGACAGGCCGAGCGGCTTCATCTGCGTCTTCATGTCCTCGATGTTGGCGCGCGTCCAGACCGCTGGCGCGACCTTCTTGTCGATGGCGGCGTTTTCGGCGGGCAAGCCGAAGGCGTCCCAGCCCATCGGCATCAGCACGTTGTAGCCGTTCATGCGCAGGTAGCGGTACATCACATCATTGATGGTGTAGTTGCGCACATGGCCCATATGCAGCTTGCCCGAGGGGTAGGGCAGCATCGAGCAGGCGTAGAACTTGCCCTTGGGAAAGCGCGGATCGTTTTCCGTGGCGCGGTAGGCGTCGGACGCTTCCCAGTGCTGGCGCGCCTGGGCTTCGATGGAGGGTGCGTCGTAGCGGTCTTGCATGGCGGACATGGGGCAGTAAGGGGCAACAAGTGAATCGCGCATTATAGTCGCCGGTCCCCTTGGGCTATGATTGCCCGCCATCCCCTGAGAACAAGGAAATCCGCCCATGAAAGCGCTGCTGTGCAAAGCCCACGGACTGCCCGACACCCTGGTCCTCGAAGATCACGATCTCGGACCGGTCAAGCCCGGCCATGTGCTGGTCAACATGAAGGCGGCCGGCGTCAATTTCCCGGACGTGCTCATCATCCAGAACAAGTACCAGTTCAAGCCCGAACTGCCGTTTTCGCCGGGCTCGGAACTGGCCGGCATCGTTGCCGCAGTCGGCGAAGGGGTGACCCAGTTCAAGCCGGGTGACAAGGTGGTCGGTTCCTCGGGCCATGGCGCCTTCGCCGAGCAGGTGATGGTCCCCGCCCAGAACCTCTATCCCCTGCCCGAGGGCATGGACTTCGATACCGCAGCCGCGTTCACGCTGACCTACGGGACTTCGCACCACGCGCTCAAGGACCGGGGTGAGCTCAAGGCCGGCGAAACCCTGCTGGTGCTGGGCGCTGCCGGCGGCGTCGGCCTGGCGGCGATCGAGATCGGCAAGGTGCTCGGCGCCCGTGTCATTGCGGCGGCCTCGAGCGCCGAGAAACTGGCCGTCTGCAAGGAGCACGGCGCCGACGAGCTGATCAACTACTCGACCGAGGACATGCGCGAGCGCCTCAAGGTGCTCACCGGCGGCAAGGGCCCCGACGTGATCTACGACCCGGTTGGCGGCCCGTATGCCGAACCGGCCTTCCGCAGCATTGCCTGGCGCGGCCGTTACCTGGTGATCGGCTTTGCGGCCGGCGACATCCCCAAGCTGCCCTTCAACCTGATGCTGCTCAAGGGCGCGTCGGTCGTTGGCGTGTTCTGGGGCGATTTCCGCCGCCGCGAGCCCAAGCCCGATGCAGAAGGCATCGCCGAGATGATCCGCTGGATCCAGGAGGGCAAGATGCGCCCCCACATCTCGGCGCGTTACCCGCTCGCCGAGGGCCGTCAGGCCTTGAACGACATGATGAACCGCAAGGTGATGGGCAAGGTCATCATCACCAACTGAGCCTGCGGCGCGCCCGCTGGGCCGGGCGCGCCTGCCAGGGTCAGCCCAGTGCCGGCAGCACCGTCCCGGCGCACTGGCCAAAGCCGATGCGCGCCGCACCCGGCTTTTCGCAGAAGGCCTTCAGGATCAGCGTATCCCCGTCCTGCAGGAAGGTGCGGGTTTCGCCATTGGGAAGGGTCAGGGGCGTCTTGCCGCCTTCTGACAGTTCCAGCAAGGAGCCTGCTTCGGCCTGGGTCGGACCCGACTGCGTGCCGGTGCCGATCAGGTCACCCGGCTGGAAATTGCAGCCGCCCACCGTGTGATGGGCGATCATCTGGAAGATGCTCCAGTAGCAGTGGTTGAAGTTTGAGGTGGCGATACGGTCTGCCGCCTTGCCCGCCTTGGCCATGGCCTCGGTCTGCAGCCAGGTCTCCAGCTGTATGTCGATGGCGCCGCGCTCGCGAACCGAGCGGTCCTCCAGGTAGGGCAGGGGTTGCGGGTCGCTGGCCGGACGGCTCCAGGGCTGGCGGTAGGGCTCCAGGGCCTCCAGCGTGACGATCCAGGGCGAAATCGTGGTGCAGAAATTCTTCGCCAGGAAGGGCCCCAGCGGGACGTATTCCCAGGACTGGATGTCGCGTGCCGACCAGTCGTTGAGCAGCACCATGCCGAAGGCCTGCTCCTCGGTCTGGTCGATCGGGATCGGTTCGCCCTGCACATTGCCCTGGCCCAGGAAGACCCCCAACTCGAACTCGTAGTCCAGCCGCTTGCAGGCACTGAATACCGGCGCGCTGGCTCCGGGCGGCAGGATCTGGCCACGCGGACGGCGAAAGGCGTAGCCGTCCAGTTGCAGGCTTGAACTGCGCCCATGGTAAGCGATCGGCACCCACTGGTAATTGGGGGTCAGCGGGTTGTCCGGGCGAAACAGCTTGCCGACGCTGCGCGCATGATGCACCGAGGCATAAAAGTCCGTGTAATCGGCCACCTGGGCGGGCAGGCGATAGGCCAGGTCGGCCAGCGGGATCAGGCAGGGCTGAACCGCGGCCTGGGCGGGGGAACCAGCCTTGAGGGCGTTGAATAGACCGAGCCGCAAGGCCGACCATGCCTTCGGGCCCATCGCCATCAGAGCGTTGAGGGTCGATCCTGAAGCGGCCAGCAGTGCCTCGCCGGCGAGTCCTGAAAATCCGGCGGCCGCCCCCGCCATGGCCAGTTGTGCCAGATCGATGGCCTGGTCCCCGATCGCCACCATGCCGCGTGCATTTTCCTGCGCACCTTTGCGCAGGGCCACCGCGAAAGGCAGGTTCTGGATCGGGAAATCGCACCCGGGCTGGTTGGCAGAGGCCAGCCAGCTGCGGGCCTGGGGATCATGCGTGAGGTTCATCGATGCTTCCATGGTTGTTTAAACTACCTGCCCAGGCGCTGCACCGGATCAACATGGCGGCGCTGGCAATACGCCAGTTTAAGGCAAGGATGAACCCGTATCGGTCCCCGCTTTCGAGTCAGCGAGCCCGGCGATGGCGCCCTGCGGTGGCCCTGCTGCTCGGGCTTTTCGCGTTGCCGGCAGGTGCCTTTGGCGAATTCCGTATCCATGCCGAGGATCTGCCCCGACCACTGATGCAGCAGGTGCGCGATGCGGGCCTCGGGCTGGACAGCGGACCGGCCATTCCGGCCTTCCAGTGGCGGCTCGAGCTCAAGCGGCCCTTGCGACGGGCGCGTGAGGTCCAGGAATATTTCGAAGGCAGCCGCCTTGCTGGGCCGCCGGGCATGAGTGCGACTTTTCGCCACGACCTGCCCCGCGAGGGCGATGCCACCAGCGACGCGGTGACGGTGCGCGGGCTGGTGCGGGTGTCGCCTGAGGACGATCATGTCGGGGCCCGCGTCGAAGGCCTGGTGTTCCCGCTGCTTGCCGGCAAGAGCTTCCGGGTCCGGGTGCGCGACCCCGGTATCGACATCGGTCAGACCTGTACCGTTTCCGCGCGGGTGGCGGCCAGCCAGGTCCATGCCCGTCTGGCCGGGGAGGCCAGCCTTATCGTGTGCGAGGGTAAGGGCCGTTACAAGGGCTTTGATGTCAAAATGACTTCGACGGTTTATTTTCTCGACGTGCTGGGCATGTTCCTCAATACCCAGGACATCATCGAGTCACCGATTGGCGTGCTGCGTTCCTCGACCCGCATCCTCGACCTGAAGATGGGATCCTGAGTGCGCCCTGTGCCGACACTCGGGCTCGACGCGTTGCTGCCATCGTCCACATTCGGTTTGCCATGACCTCCCCATCCGAAGAACAGATACTGATCGCCAATCCGACGCCCGATCCGATCCCGGTCGAGGTGCGCTTCGACTGGATGGGCGATGAGGGCCTGTGGCGTCCGGTGGCCGTTACGCCGGCCATTCAGGGCGGGCCCAAGGGCATGGAAATCCGCCTGTACCCCGATGAGGCCGAGGGGTACTACCTGAACGTCACCTTCCCGCAACCGGCCATTTTTGTGCACTGGCGCCAGGCGGCCGCGCCGGAGCCGATGCTGGTCACGCTCAGCTACAACGAAGCTGGCCGCCTGCTCGATGCCGGCGAGATGGTCGAGGCCTTGCCCATGCCCGATGAATTGACCGCCTGGCTGACCGAGTACGTCAACCTTCACTACGAGCCTGAACAAAAGAAGAAGAAGAAGGGGATGCGCAACCGTCCCTCCTTCATGTCGGCGGGCGAATTTGACGAAATGGTCGAGCGCGAGAAAGGCCTCGGCCGCCCAGCTGAACCGGACCCCGGGAGTGTCCGCGGATGAGCGAAGGCTTCCTGTCCCGCTGGTCGCGCCTGAAGCGAGGCGGCGTCTCCCCGGCCCCGGAAGAGCCGGCGCCGCCGACGGTCGAGCCGGCACAGGAGGCACCGCGCGGCATCTGGAGCAACCCGAGCATTCCCGGTGTTCCAGCCGCGGGTCTGCCGGCGACCGATGTCCCCTCCCCACAAGTGCCGGCCGATCCGGCGCAGGACAACGACGAACCTGCAGCGCCGGCCCCGGCCTTGCCTCCGGTCGAGAGCCTGGATTTCGACGCTGACTTCAAACCCTTCATGCGGACCGATGTGGCGCCAGCCACACGCAATGCTGCGCTGCGCAAACTGTTTTCCGATCCGTCCTTCAATGTCATGGACGGCCTCGATATCTATATCGACGACTACAGCCTGCCCGACCCGATTCCCGACGAGATGCTGCGGGGCCTGGTCCAGTCGCAAACCCTGGGGCTGTTCAGTCGGAATGATCAGGAAGCGCCGGCGCCCGATTCCAGCGCCTTGGCAGTGCCTGGCCCAACCGACCAGGAAGTGGCCGGTCTGCCCGTTGCGCCCGATCCGTCAGGCGGCGAGCAGGTGACTGATGAGTCGGTGCTTGATGAGCCGGCCCCGGGGCCGCGCATTGCGGTGGCCCCCGAAGCTGTCGCGCCCGGCCCTCTCCCATCGCAAACGAGGCGACCGGAATAGCCCTTCTGTCGGAATGCCTGCACTGTTGCCGATAGAATTTGGTCAGAGGTGTCGCTCGGTATCGCGAGTACGCGCCCGGCCCGCCAATCGGGCACCCCCAGGAGACACGGTTGAGCGCACCCGGTTCGAGGACCTTTCTGTGTTCTTGCAATGGCAGTCTGCCCTTGCCGGAGGCCTCGCCCGCGCTGGATCAGGCCCTGGGTCGCCATCAGGTCGAACGGGCCCAGCAACTGTGCCGCCGCGAGGTCACCCGTCTCGACGCCGCCCTGGCCGGCACGCAGGACATTCTTGTCGGTTGCACCCAGGAAGCCCCCCTGTTTTCAGAGCTGGCCCAGGTGCGTCAGGCGATCGCTCCGATCCGTTTTGTGAACCTGCGCGAGCAGGCGGGTTGGGGGCGCGAGGGCCAGCAGGCCGGTCCCAAGATCGCTGCGCTGGTGGAAATGGCCTCGCGCGAGCTGGTCGATCCGGTGGCTTCGGTGTCCTACGCCTCCGAGGGCCGCTTGTTGGTCGTAGGCGAGGACGAAGCCGCCCTCGACTGGGCCGAACGCCTGCATGAGGCAGGTCAATCCCTTCCGGAAGGCCGGCTCCAGGTCAGCTTCCTGCTGGTCGGTCAGCGACACGAGCTCAGGCTGCAAAGCCGCGCCCGCCATTTCCCCGTGCTCAGTGGGGCTGGCTTGTCCCTGCAGGGTTGGCTGGGCGATTTCAAGGCCAAGTGGCAACTGGCCAACCCGATCGATCTCGAGGCCTGCGTGCGGTGCGGCGCCTGTATCGAAGCCTGTCCCAGCCAGGCCATCGGGCCCGACTTCCAGGTCGACCTGAGCCGCTGCGACGCGCGTCGCGCCTGTGTCAAGGCCTGTGCCGGGATCGGCGCCATCGATTTTCTGCGCGGCAGTACTGCCCGCGAGGAGACCTTCGATCTCGTGCTGGACCTGCGCGAAGAGGGTGCTGCGCCGCTGTTCACCCAGTTTCATCCGCCACAGGGTTATCACCGGCCGGGCGTCGAACCCCAGGCCCGGCTGCGCGCGATGATGACCCTGCTCGGACAGGTGGGCGAATTCGAGAAGCCCAAGTATTTTCATTACCAGCCGCAGATCTGTGCCCATGGCCGCAACCGCCGCAGTGGCTGTACCCAGTGCATCGACGTCTGCTCCACGCAGGCGATTTCCTCGGCTGGAGACCGCATCCAGGTGGAACCACACCTGTGCATGGGCTGCGGGGCCTGCGCGACGGTCTGTCCGTCGGGCGCCTTGCGCTATCAGTATCCGACACCGGCCGCCCTGGGCGAGCGGGTCCGCCATGGTCTGAAGGTGTATCGCCAGCTGGCGGGCACCCAGGGTCGTCCGCCGACCCTGCTGTTCTGCGATGAAGGCTCGCGCGCGGCGCTCGAGGCACCGGGCCCCGGACTGGCGGCCCATCTGCTGCCGGTCTTTGTCCGCGATGTGGCGAGCATCGGGCTCGACCTCATGTTGGCAACGCTGGCCTGGGGGGCCGGGCGCGTTGTCTGCCTGTTCGCCGCGGATGCGCCGCCGGCCTATGTTGAAGCCACCCGCACCCAGATCCGCACCCTGGACCATCTGCTCGGGCCGCTGGCTCATCCCAACCCGCTTGTCGCCGCCCTGCAACTGGGCGAGAACGGGCAGGCACTGACGGCCGCGCTGACAGCCATCGGGGAAGGCGTCGGTACAGGCGCACCCCGGGCGTCCGCGCTCAGGCTCAGCGCTGCGGCCACCTTTGCCCTGCCGCCGGAAAAACGCCGCGCCACCGAGGCAGCGCTTCAGCACCTGGTCCGTCATGCTGCCTCTGGCCTGGAGGGTGTCTCAGGGAAAACCCCAGTGTTGCCAGAATGGCCCGATGCCGTGGCCTTGCCGGCCGGCTCGGCGTTTGGCCGCTTGAGATTGGATCCGGAACGCTGTACGCTGTGCCTGGCCTGTGTCGGGGCCTGTCCGGAAGGGGCTGTACTCGACGGGCAACAGGCTGGCGAAGACCGTCCGCAACTGCGCTTTCTGGAGCGCAATTGCGTGCAGTGCGGTCTTTGCGAAAAGACCTGTCCCGAGCAGGCCATTGCCTTGCAGCCGCGCTGGTGGTTTGGGCCTGAAAGGGACCAGCAGGTGGTGCTTCACGAAGCTTCCCCGTATCACTGCATCAGTTGCGGCAAGGCCTTTGGCACTCAAATGATGATCGAGAACATGCTGTCAAAATTGTCGGGACACAGTGCATTTGCGGGCGCCGCTGCGCAGCGCCTGAAGATGTGTGCCGACTGTCGTGTCATCGACCTGTACTCGAGCACCAATGAAGCCACCATCCACGACGTGAGGCGCGGCGAATGACCCAGGCCCTGCAGGCGCTCGACATCTCGCGCATCCAGCCCGTGTCGGAGGAAGACCTGGCACGTGCCGACTGGTACGGTCTCCTGGCGCGCCTGTTCAGCGGTCCGCTCGACCGGGAATCGCTGGACATGCTCGCCGCCAGCGGCGGTGCGGCTGGTGACGACTCCGACCTGGCACAGCGTCACGATGCCCTGGCCGAGGCTGCCGCAGCGACGACCCCGGAGCAGTCCAAGCAGGAATTCGATACCGTCTTCATCGGCACTGGCAAGCCCGAGGTGTTTCTCAATGCCTCTTACTACCAGGCCGGCTTCCTGCACGAGAAACCGCTGGTGGACCTGCGCCAGTTCCTGGGCCGCCTGGGCTATGCGCTCAGCGGCCAGACCTCCGATACCGAGGATCACCTGAGCCTGTTGTGCGGCACGATGCGGCGCCTGATCCTCGACCGTGAACCCATTGCCGAGCAGCGCGAGCTGTTCCAGCGATTCATTGCCGACTGGTTCGAGCAGGCCTGCCAGGCTGTCGATCAGTGCGGCCATACCGACTTTTACAAGCACGTGGCAAGGCTGGCTCACGCCTTTCTTGCCATCGAGCGCCAATCCTTCGATTTCGAGGACTGATGGAGTGATGCGATGAAAACCACCAAGAACCCCACCCCCTCATCACGCCGCGGCTTCCTGCTCGGTGCAGGCGCTGCAGCGGGCACCGGTGCAGCGGTCGCCCTGGGCGCTGCGCGCCAGGCCGAACCGGCGGCCCCTGCCAAGCCCGACACCAAAGGGCGAGGCGGCGGCTACCACGTCACCGAACACGTCAAGCAGTACTACCGCACCACCCTCGTCTGAGGCGGAGAATCCCATGACCCTGCAACGCAAGAAAACCTCATCCATCGCTGCTTCCGGTGCCCCGCTGGCGGGTAGCCTGTTCCGCGGCCTGAATCAGGCCCTCGGCACCACGATGAACCGGCGCGCCTTCCTCAAGCGCTCGGGCGTCGGCGCCGGCGCTGGCGCGGCGGTTGCCGGCCTGACCTTTGAAGGCGTCACCAAGGCCCAGGCCCAGGCCACCAGCAAGATCGAAGTCAAGCGCACGGTGTGCACGCACTGTTCGGTGGGCTGCGCGGTCGATGCCGTGGTCGAGGACGGCGTCTGGGTGCGCCAGGAACCGGTGTTCGATTCGCCGATCAACCTGGGTGCGCATTGCGCCAAGGGGGCCTCGATTCGCGAGCACGGTCATGGTGACCACCGCCTCAAGACGCCGATGAAACTCGTCAACGGCAAGTACACGCGCATCTCCTGGGATCAGGCCCTGACCGAGATCACGGCCAAGCTGCAGGACATCAAGAAGACGGTGGGGGCCGATGGCACCTTCTGGGTCGGCTCGTCCAAGCACAACAACGAACAGGCCTACCTGATGCGCAAGTTCGTGTCTTTCTATGGCACGAACAACATGGATCACCAGGCACGCATCTGCCATTCGACCACGGTGGCGGGTGTTGCGAACACCTGGGGCTATGGTGCGATGACCAACAGCTACAACGACATGCAGAACACCAAGTGTGCGATGTATATCGGTTCCAACGCTGCCGAGGCCCATCCGGTATCGATGCTGCACATGGTGCATGCCAAGGAAAACGGCGCCAAGCTGATCGTCGTCGATCCGCGCTTTACCCGCACAGCTGCCAAGGCCGACGAGTACATCCGACTGCGCTCGGGCTCTGACATCGCCTTCCTGTTCGGCATGATGTACCACATCTTCAAGAACGGCTGGGAAGACAAGAAGTACATCAACGACCGGGTCTGGGGCATGGACAAGGTGCGTGCAGAGGTCATGGCCAAGTGGACCCCCGACAAGGTCGAGGAAGTCTGCGGTGTGCCCGAGGCGCAGGTCTTCAAGGCCGCCGAAATGATGGCCAAGAATCGCCCCTCGACCATCGTCTGGTGCATGGGCCAGACCCAGCACACCACCGGCAACGCCATCGTGCGCGCCTCCTGCCTGCTGCAACTGGCGCTGGGCAATATCGGGGTCTCGGGCGGCGGTGCCAACATCTTCCGCGGCCACGACAACGTGCAGGGTGCCACCGATGTGGGCCCGAATCCGGATTCGCTGCCCGGCTACTACGGTCTGGCCGCCGGCTCCTGGAAGCACTTTGCCAATGCCTGGGGCGTCGACTACGAGTGGATCAAGAGCCAGTTCGCGCCCGGCATGATGGAAAAGTCCGGCACCACGGTGTCGCGCTGGATCGACGCGGTGCTCGAAAAGAACGAGAACATCGATCAGGGTCCCAACGTCAAGGGCATGATCTTCTGGGGCCATGCGCCCAACTCCCAGACCCGTGGTCTGGAAATGAAGAAGGCCTTCGACGCGCTCGAGCTGCTGGTCGTCATCGATCCCTACCCTTCAGCCACCGCGGCGCTTGCCGCGATGCCTTCTCCGGCGGGGCAGCTCAATGCCAACCGGGCGGTGTACCTGCTGCCGGCAGCGACCCAGTTCGAGACCTCCGGTTCGTGCACGGCATCCAATCGTTCGGTCCAGTGGCGCGAGAAGGTCATCGAGCCCCTGTTCGAGTCGATGCCTGACCACGTTCTGATGCAGGCCTTTGCCGACCGGCTCGGCTACGGCGACAAGCTGTCCAAGAACTACAAGATGACCAGCTACAAGAAGCATGGTCTCGAGTGGAAAGAACCCGAACCCGAATCGATCCTGCGCGAGATCAACAAGTCGGTCTGGACCATCGGCTACACCGGTCATTCGCCCGAGCGCCTGAAGGCGCACATGCGCAACATGCATCTGTTCGATGTCAAGACGCTGCGCTGCAAGGGTGGCAAGGACGCCGTCAGCGGCTACGACATGACGGGCGATTATTTCGGCCTGCCATGGCCCTGCTATGGCACTCCCGAGATGAAACACCCGGGCTCGCCGAACCTGTATGACCCCTCCAAGCATGTGATGGACGGGGGCGGCAACTTCCGCGCCAATTTCGGTGTCGAGCGTGAAGGTACCTCTCTGCTGGCCGAAGATGGCTCGCACAGCCTGGGCGCCGACATCACCACCGGTTATCCGGAATTCGACCATGTCCTGCTCAAGAAGCTGGGCTGGTGGGATGAACTCACCGAGGCCGAGAAGAAAGCGGCCGAGGGCAAGAACTGGAAGACCGACTCCTCCGGCGGCATCATCCGCGTGGCCATGAAGCTGCACGGTTGCCATCCCTTCGGCAATGCCAAGGCGCGTGCCGTGGTCTGGAACTTCCCGGATGCCATTCCGGTGCACCGTGAGCCGCTTTACGGCAACCGTCCCGACCTCGTGGCCAAGTACCCCACCCACGACGACAAGAAGGCCTTCTGGCGCCTGCCGACCCTGTACAAGTCGATCCAGAACAAGAACGTCGAAGACAAGCTTCACGAGAAGTTCCCGCTCGTCATGACCTCGGGTCGTCTGGTCGAGTACGAGGGCGGAGGCGAGGAAACCCGCTCCAACCCCTGGCTGGCCGAGTTGCAGCAGAACGCCTTCGTAGAGATCAATCCCAAGGCAGCTGCTACCCGCGACATCCGCAACGGGGAATGGGTCTGGCTCAAGACCCCGACCGGTGCCCGTCTCAAGGTACAGGCCATGATCACCGAGCGGGTCGGACCGGACACCACCTTCATGCCCTTCCATTTTTCCGGCTGGTTCCAGGGACAGGACCTGAAGGAGCATTACCCCGATGGGGCGGCACCGATCGTGCGTGGTGAATCGGTCAATACCGGTACTACTTACGGCTATGACTCGGTGACCATGATGCAGGAAACCAAGACCACGATCTGCCAGATCGAGAAGTTCGCCTGAGGCGAGCGCATCCCCATCAGAAAGTTTTCGGAGAACACGAATGGCCCGAATGAAATTCCTCTGCGACACCGAGCGCTGCATCGAATGCAACGGCTGTGTCACCGCCTGCAAGCAGGAGCACGACATCCCCTGGGGCGTGAACCGTCGTCGCGTTGTCACGCTCAACGATGGCAAGCCGGGCGAACGCTCGATCTCGGTGGCCTGCATGCATTGCTCGGATGCGCCCTGCATGGCGGTCTGCCCGGTCGACTGCTTCTATCGCACCGATGAAGGCGTGGTCCTGCATGACAAGGACCTGTGCATCGGCTGTGGCTACTGCTCCTATGCCTGCCCGTTCGGCGCGCCCCAGTTCCCTCAGGCCGGCGCCTTTGGCATGCGCGGCAAGATGGACAAGTGCACCTTCTGCGCGGGCGGACCCGAGAAGGATGGCTCCGAGGCCGAATTCAAGAAATACGGCCGCAACCGCCTGTCCGAGGGCAAACTGCCGGCTTGCGCGGAGATGTGCTCGACCAAGGCGCTGCTCGGTGGCGATGGCGACATGGTGGCCGACATCTATCGCAACCGGGTTCTCAAGCGCTCCAAGGGCGAAGAGGTCTGGGGATGGGGGACGGCCTACGGCACGGGCGGCAAGCCAGCGGCCCAGCCGGCACCGGTCAAGAAGGACGGACAGTCCTGAGTGCGCGTGCGCACCAGCCTCGTTCCGCCTCAAAAGCAACAGGAGACACCGTGATGATCAAGTCCCCCCGTGCACAATCCGCCCGTCGCTGGGCTGGCTGCCTGGTGGCTGCCCTGGCCTTTGCCGGCCTGAGCGCCTGCGGCGAGAAGTCCCAGGACCTGGTGCCGGCCAAGGCCGGCGCCACCGTGACCCGTGACACCCGCGCCTACGAGGGCGAGGGCAGTCGCTTTGCCCTGAACAGCTTCAAGCGCGGCGACAAGACGTCCTGGGAGACCCATATGCGCAACCGCATCCAGGGCCAGGACGAATACTCCCGGGAGAAGTGATGAGCCACCGCCTATATGCCCATCTGCTGGGCCTGATCATGGCTGGCGCCACCACGCTGGCGCTGGCCCAGGCAACGCCGGCGGCCGCGCCTGCCGCAGCAGCGCCAGCAGCCAGTGCGCCGGCTCCAGCGGCCCCCCAGGCCGCTGCGCCGCAATCCGGCAACATCTTTGCGGTGGAAAAGGATTCGCAGGCCGAGCGCGTCAAGACCCAGCCGGGCAACAACGCGCCGATGTGGCGTGAAGTGGCCGCCGGCACCGAGCAGGTGACGACGCTGCCGTTCCGTGAAGGTGGCGTCCTGATGCAGAAAGGGGGCGAGACCTGGCGGCAGTTCCGCAACGCCGAGGTCACCGTCAAGGGCGGCTGGGGCCTGGTCGCGGTGCTGGCACTGATCACCCTTTTCTACCTCTATCGCGGACCGATCCGCGTCAACGAGGCGCCCACCGGTCGCCTCATCGAGCGATTCACCCTGGTCGAGCGCGGGGTTCACTGGACCAATGCTGGCTGCTTTGTCCTGCTGGCCATCTCTGGCCTGTTGATGCTCTTCGGCAAGCATGTCGTGCTGCCTGTGCTGGGGCACACGCTGTTTTCCTGGATTGCGATGCTGTCCAAGAACATCCACAACTTTGTCGGGCCGCTGTTCATCGTTACCTTGGTCGTGATCATCCTGACCTTCATTCGCGACAACATCCCCAAGCTCAGCGACATCGGCTGGCTGCTGCGGGCCGGCGGGCTCTTCAACAAGAAGGGCGGCCACATTCCCAGCGGCCGATTCAATGGCGGCGAAAAGGTCCTGTTCTGGGTGGCGGTCGTTGGCCTGGGGGCCATCGTGTGCGTCACCGGTCTGATCATGGACTTCCCGAATTACGGCCAGACCCGTGCCGAGATGCAGAACTACTGGTCCTGGCATGCCGTGGCCGCGCTGGTCTTCATGGCGATGATCATTGGCCACATCTACATCGGCACGCTGGGCACCGAGGGCGCCCTCGATGCCATGAAGACGGGCTATGTCGATGAATCATGGGCCAAGGAACATCACGAAGACTGGTACCGCGACGTCAAGAGCGGAAAGATCCCCGCCCAGCGCAGCAAGCCCTCGGCTGGTCTGACGCCTCCTGGCAAACCGGCCGCCTGACCGTACCCGCGCAACCCCCCGTTCCTGATCGAGACTTCAATGAAACGCATCATCCAGAACGCAAGCCCCATCCTGCTGGCCCTTGTGGTCGGTCTGGGCGCTGCCATGGTCCAGGCCAAGCTGCCCCCGCCCGCACCGCTGACCGACGAACAGAAGGCCAAGGCCGAAGAGGCGAAGGCCAAGGCTGCCGAGGCCGCCAAGACCGAGGCCGAGCTGCTGGCCAAGTACCAGGACAAGGCGGCTGCCAACCATAAGGCCCGTGTCGCGGCCAAGCCGGCGGCAACTGCTGCTGCGCCGGCGGCTCCTGCGGC
>JAPOKJ010000011.1 GCA_029977705.1 Burkholderiales bacterium
CCGTACTCGATGAAGCTGCCCTCATCGACCAGGTCGGCGACATTGGCACGGGCCATGCGCAGGCCGGTGGCATGGCGCTTGGTCACCGCCGCATCGCGATTCTCATCGAGCAGGAAGGCTTGCCGATCGTGCAGGCGGCGCAGGTCCTCGCGCTCGGGTCGTGGCGCGGTGCCGGCCGCGCCGGTGCCGCCCTGGCCCGTTGCCTGGATGCCTGACGGCCCCGCCTGCGCCGGTGTGCCCGCAGCCGCGGCTTGTGAGGGCGCAGCGCCTGACGTCACCGCGCCCGATGGCACGGCGCCGGCCTGCCATGAGAACAGGCGCTCGCCTTCCTCGATGGTCTCGCCTTCGTTGAAGAAGGCTTCCAGCAGCCGGCCATCGCCCGGGGCATGGATCTCATGCTCCATCTTCATGGCCTCCAGGATCAGTACCGGCTGACCGGCATGAACCGTATCGCCGGGACGGGCGAGCCAGGAGACGAGGGTGCCGGTCATCGGCGCAGTCAGGGTCTGGGACATGGGCGTGCAGGGATAAAGGGGGCAGGGTTGGAGGCGGACTCAGAGAATCATCAGCGACCAGTCGGTCTTCTCCCAGGCTTTCTGTTCCTGGGTGAGCAGGAAGTAGGACTGGGGATGGCGCTCGGGCCAGCCCTCCGGCAATTGGATCAGGATCCGGCGCCGGTCCACGAGCCGGAATCCGATTTTCATGATCCTCGGGTCTTGCCGTGCATGGGCAAAGATGACAGCCAGCCGGATCGCGATCAACTGAAGTACCAGTTCATCATTGCCCAGGTCCGCCTCCAGCTTGCGCACCTTGCCCTTCTGGCCCAGCACCAGCAGGCTGATGCGGTGCAGGTCGGCTTGCGAGAAGCCGACGGCATCGGCGTTGTCCAGGATGTAGGCGCCGTGCCGGTGGCTGTTCTCGTGCGACACCGCTGCGCCGATCTCATGCAGCCGCGCCGCCCAGACCAGTTGCTGGCCGATGTCCTCGGGCAGGTCCAGGCCGTTGCTCAGGCTGTCGAAGACCACCTGGGCGACCTGGGCGACGCGTTGCGACTGTGCCGCTTCGACCGCGAAGCGCCGCATCAGGCTGGCCACCGTCTGCTCACGCAGGTCCCGTCGATGGCCATCGAGGTCGGCCAGCTCGACCAGTGCGCCGTGGCGCAGCGCACCCTCGGCCGCTTCGATCCGCTTGAGCCCGAAGAGCCGGAAGATCGCCAGCAACACCGCCAGGCCCCCGGCCAGCACCGGCCGCCGGTCGTCCTTCAGGCCCGCCAGGCGCAACCGGTCCATTTGCCCCGCCTCGAGCATCAGCTGCTTCAGGTGCAGGAGTCCTTCCAGCGAGACCTCATAGGGCCGGCTGACATCGAGCTGGTTCTGGGCCAGCAGGTCGGCGATGGCTCCCACCGTGCCGGAGGAGCCGTAGACCTTGTCCCAGTGCACTTCTCGCAGGACGCCTTCGGCTTCTTCCAGAAAGGACGCGGCCGCCACCTCGGCCTGCTTGAAGATGTCCGGACGCAACTGCCCGTCGGCGAAATACTTGCCGGACCATGAAACGCTGCCGACCCGATAGGAATCGAGCTGTTGGGGACGGTTCCCCACGCCATAGATGAACTCGGTCGAGCGCCCGCCGATGTCGATGACCAGACGCCGCTCGGCCACCGGCGGAAGGAAATAGCACACCCCCTGATAGATCAGGCGTGCCTCTTCCTTGCCTGAGACGATGTCGATCGGAAAGCCCAGGACCTTTTCGGCGGTGCGCTGGAAGACGGCGGCATTGCGGGCCTCGCGCAGGGTCTGGGTGGCCACCGCCCGCACCTGGGGAGGCTCGAAGCCCTTCAGTCTTTCGGCGAAGCGTCCCAGGCAGGCCCAGCCCGCCTCCATCGCCTCGCGGGTGAGGTTGCGATCGGCGTCGAGCCCGGCGCCCAGGCGTACCGGCTCCTTCAGATATTGCAGGCGGCGAATGTGGCCGCCATCCAGTTCGCTCAGTTCCAGGCGAAAGCTGTTGGAGCCCATGTCGATGGCGGCGAGGGTCGAGGGCGGGGTGCGGTGGGGCATGGCGTGAGGGGATCCGGTTCGGCGCCATGATACCGGCCCCTCGCCCTCGATCCGTGCTCGCGCGCCGCGGCTCGGGCCAGGCACGCACCAGAGCGGTGCCGGGGCCGGCAGCGGGCGCGCATGCCCCGCCTTTTTGACGATGTTGTCATCGTTTTGTCATGTTCCTGTCACATCCTCGCGGCATCCGGCAGTCTTGCGGGCCCGCCCTGTCATTCAAGCGGCCCCCACGGACTGTCACAAGCCTGTCACAGACGCTCCCTATAGTCGCGACACGGACCCCCCTACAAGGACTGCCATGAAAAAGCACCTCTCGATCCTCCTTCTCTCCCTGGCCAGCGCAGCGGGCCTGAGCTCGCAGGCACAGGCCCAGGATGTGACCGGCGCGGGCGCCACCTTCCCCGCGCCTCTGTACGCGAAATGGGCCTCTGATTACAACAAGCTCAGCGGCATCAAGATCAATTACCAGTCGGTCGGCTCGGGTGCCGGCATCAAGCAGATCGAAGCCAAGACGGTCGATTTCGGCGCCTCCGACATGCCCCTCAAGGACGAGGAACTGAAGGCCAAGGGCCTGGTCCAGTTCCCGACGGTGATCGGCGGGGTGGTGCCGGTGATCAACATCAAGGGCATCGCTGCCGGCCAGCTCAAGCTCAATGGCCAGGTGCTGGGTGACATCTACCTGGGCAAGATCACCAAATGGAGCGATCCGGCCATCAAGGCGCTCAACGGCAACCTGAACCTGCCGGATGAGGCGATTGCGCCGGTGCGCCGCGCCGATGGATCGGGCACCAGCTTCATCTTCACCAACTACCTGAGCAAGGTCAATGCCGAGTGGAAGGCCAAGGTCGGCGAGGGCACAGCGGTGAACTGGCCGGTCGGTGCGGGCGGCAAGGGCAATGAGGGCGTGGCCGCCTTCGTGGCGCGCCTGCCCAACTCGATCGGCTATGTCGAGTATGCCTATGTCAAGCAGAACAAGATGACGTATGCCCTGATGCAGAACAGCCAGGGCAGTTTCGTGACCCCGGACGATACGGCCTTCAAGGCGGCCGCCGCCGGTGCCGACTGGGCCAAGAGCTTTTACCAGATCCTGACCAATCAGCCGGGCAAGGATTCCTGGCCCCTGACCGGTGCCACCTTCATCCTGATGCACAAGGCCCAGGACAACCCGGGCAAGGCCTCTTCCGCACTCAAGTTCTTCGAGTGGGCCTACAAGAATGGCGACAAGGCGGCCGATGATCTCGACTATGTGCCGATGCCCGACACCGTCAAGACGGCCATCGTCAAGACCTGGGCCGACATCAAGGACAGCAGCGGCAAGGCGGTTCCGCTGCGTTGATTCCCTTTCACTTCAAGTTCGGCCAAGAGGTCATGCCCTGTGTATCAGCCCATACCCGCCACCACGGCCGGCATCGATGTGCCGGACTTGAAGGCCGCCGAAACGGTTCGGCCCCGCAAGAAGGTCGCCCCACCCGAGCCGCCCATGCCCTCCAATAACCGCTACGGTGACCGCCTCTTCGGTGCCGCATCCAAGGGTGCGGCATTGCTCACCCTGGGTCTGCTTTTCGCGATCATCGCCTCGCTGGTGGTAGGCGCGTGGCCGGCCCTGTCCAAGTATGGGCTGGGCTTTCTGACCAGCAGCGTCTGGGATCCGGTCAAGGAGGAATTCGGTGGCCTGGTGATGATCTACGGCACCCTGAGCACCTCGCTGATCGCGCTGGTGATCGCGGTGCCGGTCAGTTTCGGCATCGCCCTGTTCCTGACTGAACTGGCGCCGGGCTGGTTGCGTCGTCCCCTGGGCATCGCGATCGAGTTGCTGGCGGCCGTACCCTCGGTGGTGTATGGCATGTGGGGACTGCTGGTGTTCGGGCCGATCCTGGCCCAGTATGTCCAGGCGCCGCTGCAAAAGGCCCTGGGCGGCGTCCCGGTACTCGGTGCCCTGGTCTCCGGTCCCCCGGTCGGGCTGGGCATCCTGTCGGCCGGCATCATCCTGGCGATCATGATCATTCCCTTCATCGCTTCGGTGATGCGGGACGTATTCGAAGTGACGCCGCCGCTGCTCAAGGAATCGGCCTATGGCCTGGGCAGCACGACCTGGGAGGTGATGTCCAAGGTGGTGCTGCCGTACACCAAGGCCGGCGTGGTGGGTGGCGTGATGCTGGGCCTGGGCCGTGCCCTGGGCGAGACCATGGCGGTCACTTTCGTCATCGGCAACATGAACCAACTCGACTCGCTCAGCCTGTTTCAGGCGGCCAACAGCATCACCTCGACCCTGGCCAATGAATTTGCCGAGGCTGGCCAGGGCCTGCACCAGGCGGCGCTGATGTATCTGGGGCTGGTGCTGTTCGTCATCACCTTTGTGGTGCTGGCACTGTCCAAGCTCCTGCTGGCCCGCCTGCGTCGCGATGAAGGGAAGAAATCATGAACCCGGTCGCCTCCGATATGTCGCATGCGCCTGAGGCAGCCCCCCGGCGCTCGGCCAAGTACGCGCGGCGCAAGTTGGTCAATGCGGTTGCCCTGACCCTGTCCTTCGGGGCGATGGCCTTCGGCCTGTTCTGGCTGGCCTGGATCCTGTTCGAAACGATCCGCCTGGGCATCAGCGGCCTGAACCTGGCGACGCTCACCCAGATGACTCCGGCGCCGAACGAGGCCGGAGGACTGGCCAATGCCATTTACGGCTCCTGCCTGATGGTTGGGCTGGCCGCGTTCGTAGGCACGCCGATCGGTGTGTTGGCCGGCATCTATCTGGCCGAGTACGACAAGGAGGGCTGGCTCGCCAACCTGACCCGCTTCGTCAATGACATCCTGCTGTCGGCACCCTCGATCGTGATCGGCTTGTTCGTGTACGCCCTGATCGTGGCCCGCTTCAAGAGTTTTTCCGGCCTGGCCGGCGTGGTGGCGCTTGCCCTGATCGTGATTCCGGTGGTGATCCGCACCACCGAGAACATGCTCGCCCTGGTGCCGGCCGGTCTGCGTGAGGCGGCCTATGCGCTGGGGACTCCGAAGTGGAAGGTGATTTCGAGCATCACCGTCAAGGCGGCAAGGGCGGGCATCGTGACCGGTGTGCTGCTGGCGGTGGCGCGCATCGCCGGCGAGACCGCGCCGCTGCTGTTCACCGCCCTGAGCAACCAGTTCTGGACCTCCAACCTGGCCGAGCCGATGGCCAGCCTGCCGGTGACCATCTTCAAGTTTGCGATGAGCCCGTATGAAAACTGGCAGCAACTGGCCTGGGCCGGGGTCTTTCTGATCACGATCGCGGTGCTTGGTCTGAACATCCTGGCGCGTGTGCTGACACGGGCCAAACACTAGTCTTGATGCGGGCCGCTCTTCCCGGGCCTGTCATGGCCTCGGGGCGGGTGTCCGAACTTTGCAAGGAATCGACATGAACGCAGTGGCTGAACCGCAGGTGGCCCTCAAGCCCAAGCTGAGTGTGAAGAACCTGAACTTTTATTACGGCAAGTTCCAGGCGCTCAAGAACATCAACATGGACATTCCCGAGAAGAAGGTGACTGCCTTCATCGGTCCGTCCGGCTGTGGAAAGTCGACGCTGCTGCGCACCTTCAACCGGATGTATGAGTTGTATCCGGACCAGCGTGCCGAGGGCGTGATCGAGCTGGACGGGCAGGACCTGCTCAAGTCGCGCGAGGACGTCGCCCTGATCCGCGCCAAGGTGGGCATGGTGTTCCAGAAGCCGACGCCGTTTCCGATGTCGATCTACGAGAACATCGCCTTCGGTGTCCGCCTGTTCGAGAACCTGGGCAAGTCCGACATGGATGACCGGGTCGAGTGGGCCTTGCGCAAGGCCGCGCTGTGGAATGAGGTCAACACCAAGCTGGGGCAAAGTGGCGCCGGCTTGTCGGGCGGGCAGCAGCAGCGCCTGTGCATCGCCCGTGGCATTGCCATCAAGCCTGAGGTCCTGCTGCTCGACGAACCCTGCTCGGCGCTCGACCCGATCTCCACGGCCAAGATCGAGGAATTGATCGATGAGCTCAAGAGCGACTATACGGTGGTCATCGTCACCCACAACATGCAGCAGGCGGCGCGTTGCAGCGACTACACCGCCTATATGTACCTGGGTGACCTGATCGAATTCGGCGAGACAGACCAGATGTTCTTCAAGCCCAAGTGCAAAGCGACGGAAGACTACATCACCGGCCGCTTCGGCTGATCCGGTACCCTCCCCAAGGAAGATTTCATGCCCCACGAACACACCACCAAGAGTTTCGATACCGACATCGAAGGCATGCGTTCCGCCGTCCTCAAGATCGGCGGCCTGGTCGAGCAGCAACTCAAACGCGCCTGTCAGGCCATGCTTGAGGAGGATCTGCAACTGATCACCCAGGTGCTGGCCGACGAGGAAATCGTCAATCGCCTGCACACTCAGGCCGACATGCTGTGCCAGCAGATCATCGCCCTGCGACAGCCGATCGCCGTCGACCTGCGTGAGGTGATCGGGTCGCTCCACTGCATCAATGACCTCGAGCGCATCGGGGATGAGGCCAAGAAGATCGCGCTGCGTGCACGCCGCATGGCAGAGCCGGGCGCCGAGTCATTCACGCTGCGCTGGCCCAAGGACCGCTTCCATTCGATGGCCGAGATCGCCACCCAGATGCTGTCCCCCGCGCTTGATGCCTATGCCCGCCACGACAGCAGCATCGCCGCGCAACTGGCACGCCGCGACAAGGACCTGGACAGCCTTCGCGACCAGATGAACCAGGCCCTGCTGGGCTACATGGAAGACAACTCCAGCGATGTCCAGTACGCGATCGAGGTGGTCTTTGCGGTGCAGGCGCTCGAGCGTATTGGCGATCACAGCAAGAACGTCTCCGAGTTCGTGTTCAATGTGGTCGAGGGCGTTGACCTGCGTCACAGCGCGGCCCTTTGAGGTTCACCGGCCGGCCTGCGGGCCGGCTGGAGCTGAACGGCTCAGACTTGCGGGATGGCCTGCATCAGATGCAGATGGGCATGCGGCAGCGCACCGTCAACCGCGGTGCGGGGCTCGTAGGTGCCATCCTCGCGCATGACCCAGCTGCCTTCCCGATCCTCGAAATGAATGCGAAGGCCTTCCTGCAGCACCCTGGCCTTCAGGGCCGGGTCCTTGATCGGAAAGGCCAGTTCGACGCGGCGGAAGAAGTTGCGCTCCATCCAGTCAGAGGAGGACAGGAAGACCTCCTCGCGACCGCCCGCATGGAAGCAGAACAGGCGTGAGTGCTCCAGAAAGCGCCCGATCGTCGAACGTACCCGGATCGGGCAGTCCTTGCTGCCCAGTCCCGGAACGAGGCTGCACACGCCCCTTACCACCAGGTCGACCTTGACGCCCTCCTGGCTGGCCTCATAGAGGCTCTGGATGATGCGGGCCTCGGTCAAGGCATTGACCTTGGCGCCGATATAGGCGGGCTTGCCGGCGCGGGCCTGCGCGATTTCACCCTTGATCGCCTCGAGGATGCGCCCGTGCAGGTTGAAAGGGGCCTGCAGCAGGTCATTTAGGCGACGTGCGACCCCGACGCCCGTCAGGCGCCGGAACACCTCGTGGACATCGGCACACAGATGCTCGTCGGCCGTGAGCAGGCTGAAGTCTTCGTACAGCGTGGCGGTGCGCGGGTTGTAGTTGCCGGTACCCAGGTGGGCGTAACGCTTCAGGCGTCCACCCTCGCGACGCACGATCAGGGCCATCTTGGCGTGGGTCTTGAGGCCGACCACGCCATAGACGACATGGGCGCCGGCCTTTTCAAGGCGGTCGGCCCAGTTGATGTTGGTTTCCTCGTCAAAGCGCGCCATCAACTCGACGATGACGGTGACTTCCTTGCCGGCGCGCGCCGCCGTCTCGAGGGCGCGCATCAGCACCGAGTCGGATCCGGTCCGGTACACCGTCTGCTTGATTGCGATGACGTTCGGATCGGTGGCAGTGCTGCCCAGGAAGTCGACCACCGGCGCAAAGGATTCGTAGGGGTGGTGGAGCAGGATGTCGCGTTCGCGCAAGGTGCTGAAGATGTCGTCGCTGCCCAGGACATGGGGTCGCGACGGCACGAAGCCGGGGTGCTTGAGGTCGGGGCGGTCGACCAGATCGATGATCTGTGCCAGGCGCATCAGGTTCACGAAGCCTGGCACACGGTAGACGTCGCGGGCTGGCAGTTCGAACAGTTCACGCAGCAGTCTGACCAGCCGGTCAGGGATGCGTGAGGAGACCTCGAGGCGAACGGGGTCACCGAAATTGCGCTCGACCAGTTCGTCGGCCAGCGCATCGCGCTTGTCGCTGACCTCGTCCTCGTCCACAGAAATGTCGGAGTTGCGGGTGACCCGGAACTGGTGCACGCCGCGGATCTCCATGCCCGGAAACAGGTCCTGCACGAAGCCCTGTACGATCGAGCTGAGCAGCATCATGCCCTGGTAGGGGGCACTCAGTTCCTCGGGCATCTTGAGCACCCGGGGCAGGGCGCGCGGGGCCTGCACGATGGCGACCTCAGCAGCCCTGCCGAAGGCGTCGGTGCCGGACAGTTCAACAATGAAATTCAGGCTCTTGTTGAGGATGCGCGGAAACGGGTGGGCCGGATCCAGCGCGATCGGGGTGAGCAAGGGTTCGACCTCGGACTCGAAGACGCTGTGCGCCCACTGCCTGATTTGCGGCGTCCAGCTGTCCTGCAGGAAGAGCCGGATGCCCTGCGCCTCGAGGGCCGGAAAGATCTCGTCCTGCAGCAGCGCGTACTGCGCCTCGATCAGTGACTTGGCCCGTCGGGTGAGGGCATCGAGCTGCTGTTCCCCGTCCAGCGCCAGGAGGCTGTGGTCACGGATCGATTTTTGCAGCGCAGCAATGCGAACCTCGAAAAATTCATCGAGGTTGTTGCTGACGATGGAGATGAAGCGCAGGCGCTCAAGCAGCGGGACCCGCTGGTCGCGTGCCTGGGCCAGCACGCGCTCATTGAAGCCGAGGATGCCTTCTTCTCGATTGATGCTGGGTTCAGTCATGACAGACTGCCCAGTCTAGTCTCGATGGATGACATTTTCGTGACGCGGGTCACGTCCCGGACGCCCGAGCTGAATCATCCGCCGGACGGTGCGCAGGCCTTGTCGCCCAGGCCGGGATGTCCTGGCCGATCAGGCCTGCAGGCGGGTCCGGATCGACCACAGCTCCGGGAAGAAGCGATGTTCGGTGACCTGGCGCAGCCAGTCGACCCCTGAGGAGCCGCCGGTACCCGGCTTCAGTCCGATCAGTCGTTGCACCGAGACGAAATGCCGCCAGCGGTACTGTGACATGGCGTCGGCCAGCGCCACCAGGGCCTCGGCCAGACGGTACAGGTCGTGATGCGGGCCCGGGTCCTGGTACACCTGCAGCCAGGCGTCTTCCACGCTGCCGTGAACCGTGTGGCTGACCGACCAGTCGCGATCGAGCAGGGCTGGATCGATCGCGTGCCCGCGGCGCGCCAGCAGTGCGATGACCTCGTCGTACAGGCTCTTTTCTCTCAGAGCTGACTCGATGCCGGGCCAGACATGCGGCATGTTGCGAAAGGCGCTGGCCAGGCGGCGGTTCTTGTTGCCCAGGATGAACTCGACATGGCGGTACATGAAGGACAGTTGGCCGGAGGCCGTGCCCAGATGGTCCCGGAACTGGTTGAAGCCCTCCGGGCTGATGGTCGAGAGCACGTCCCAGGACTGGCCGATATAGAGGGCGATCGCCTTGGCGCGGGCCAGGATGTCCAGGGCATGGTCGAGGTGGTCTTCGCGGATCTGCCACTGGGCGTTGTACAGCTCGAAGTGCAGGGCCTTGAACAGCAACTCCTTGACCTGGCCCATGGCATAGAAGATGCGCTCGTCATAGCCCTGGCTGCGCGGATGCTGGATCGAGAGCAGCAGATCGATGCTCTGGTAGTCGTTGTAGGGATTGCTGGTGCCTGCAAAGTCGACCAGAGGCTGACCTTCGGTCTGTCCGGCGGTGTCGGCGCGACTGGCGTCGCTGGTGCTGCCCATGGGGCGCTCACCGATGCCGGGCGGCACGCCCTCAGGGTCGACGATGCGGGGGTGGCGGGGCAGGTAGGCGGGCATGGCGACGTCCTCGCGCCGGGCGCGGTATGCGCCTGCGGCTGGAGACGTCAGCATACTATGGCCGCACCAGCCCCTCCTCCCCCCGGCTTCATCGCCGGCCAGGGGTGAGGAGCGCGCTCTCAGGCCAGTGCCGCTTCGTCCTGCCGGACTTTCTCGGCGCCCAGGAACTTGCGGGCATAGCGCCCGCTGGCGTCGCTGACCGGCAGCATCATCAGGAAATCGATCGTGCCAAATTCGGAATCGCAGTGCGGTTCGCCCATCAGTCGGGCACCTGCCCGCAGATAGCCCTTGAACAGGGGCGGGACCACCGGGTCGCATTCGGCATACAGGCTCTCGTAGGCCAGGCGCTGGCGCGGGCTGACCTGCCAGGCGGGCTCACAAAGATGGCGACGCGACAGGCTGCGGTACAGCGCAGCGGCCAGATGGCCGCCGTCGGCGGCACTGACCGAGGGGCAGCCGATCACGTAGCGCGCCGGACTGTCCTGCAGCAGCAGGCCCAGGGCGCTCCAGAGCATTCGGATCACCGTGCCATCGCGGTAGTCCGGGTGTACGCAGCTGCGCCCCAGCTCGAGCAGGCCGTCACGGATGCCCGCCAGCGGCGTCAGGTCGAATTCGCCCTCCGAGTAATAGCGGCCGATGCGACGTGCCGCGTCCGGGTCCAGAATGCGGTAGGTGCCGACGATCTGGTCGCAGGCGTGGTCGATGACGATCAGATGCCGGCAATGGTCATCGAACTCGTCTTCATCCAGGGTCTGGAAGGCCAGGCTGTTGAACGGAAGCTCGGTGGCGAACACGTCCTTGCGCAGCTTCTGTGCCGCGATGCGCTCGCTGCGATTGCGCGTCAGGCGTGCCTCGAGCTGTCGTTCCCTGGGACTGCCCAGATACTGGCGCGAGGTTTCCATCAGGCGTGCGATCGGGGTCATGGTCTTGCTCCTTGCAGTCAGGTCGTGACGGCAATACTCGCGCAAGACTGTGAAATCCCTGTGTCGATCCCGGGTCAGATCAAAGACAGCGTGTGCCGGGCATGATGCGATGGCGGGCGCCTGACGCCCCGGTGATGGCGCTCAGGCCAGTGCCAGCTGCCTGGAGGCGTCGCTTTGCGGAAACAGGATGCGGCCGGCGGGAATGACCAGGCTGAAGGTGCTGCCTTCGCCCACCCGGCTCTTGATCTCCAGTTCCATCTGGTGCCGGTTGGCAATGCGCTTGACGATGGCCAACCCCAGCCCGGTGCCACCCGAGCCGCGTGAGCGGCCACGATCGACGCGGTAAAAGCGCTCGGTCAGGCGCGGGATGTGCTCGGGCGCAATGCCCACGCCGGAATCCTCGACGCTGATCCGTCCGACGCGATGGTCGAACTTGAAGCTGACGTTCACCTGCCCACCCTTCGGGGTGTAGCGGATGGCGTTGCTGACCAGGTTGCGCACCGCACTGGCGAATTCGTCGGCGCTGCAGCGGATGCTGGCCGGGTGTTCGACCTTGAACTGGATGAGGTGCTGCCCCGCCGACAAGGCACGCGCTTCCTGCTCGATGTCGGCGAACAGCCGGGTGACGTCGACATTGGTCTCGGTCTTGTCATCGATGCTGTGCTCCAGCGAGGACAGGGTGAGCAGGTCGGCCACCAGGTTCTGCATCGTCTGGCTCTGCTTGCGGATGGTTTCCAGGTGCTTGCGCTGCTCGCCCTTCTCCAGGTCCAGGTCGAGCAGGGTTTCGGTATACCCCGAGACAACGGTCAGCGGGGTGCGGATCTCGTGCGAGATATTGGCGATGAAGTCGCTCTTGACCGCATCCAGCTTGGCCTGCCGGGTGATGTCCCGTGCAATCAGCAGTTGCTGGCCGTGCTCGCCGCTGATCAGCTGCAACTGGAAAATGGCCCCGGGCCGGTTGTGCAGGCTGATCTGCATGGTCTGGACATGGCCCGCCTTGGCATGGAACTGGTTGTCCAGCAGGTCGGAAAAGCGTGGGTCGCGCAGGAAGTGGTGGATCGGCCGGTGCAGTCCCGCCGAGCCGATGAAGCCGAACAATTCCTGGGCCTGCTGGTTCGACCATTCGATGTGGCTGTACTTGTCCAGCACGACCAGGGCGTCCTCGATCTTGTCGACGGCGGTATGCACGCTGTGCAATTCGGTGCGCAGCGCTTCGGATTCGGACTTCAGGGTGTTGTAGCCCCGGCTCAGGCGCTCGAAGGCCTCGGACCAGGAGGCGCCACTGACGCCGCGGCGGGTCAGGTCACGCCGGCTGGGCAGGGCGGCCCAGCTGGTCAGGCGGGCCAGCATCCACTGGTTGTAGGCGAAGGCGGCGATCAGGGTCAGCGCCAGCACCGCCAGGGACCATTCGGGCTGTCGGAGCAGATACAGGGCTGCGGCCAGGAGCAGGGCGATTGCGAAGGGAACGGCGTCCCGGAGCCAGGTCGGCATCAAGCGGATTTTCCAGCGGAAGTTGAGAGCTCAGGAGGTCGCCAGCGCAAGACGGTAGCCACCGCCGCGCACGGTCTCAATCATATGCTCATATTCATGGGGTTTCAACGCTTGCCGCAGGCGCCGGATGTGCACATCGACGGTGCGCTCGTCGATCGAGGCGTCGTTCTGCCAGACCTTGTCCAGGATGGTGGTGCGGGTCAGCACCCGCTCGGGGTGGCGCAGGAAAGTCTGCAGCAGGCGATATTCGGTGGGGCTCAGGTCCACGGTACGGCCCAGGATGGTGACGCGCTGCGCGTCGGCATCCAGATGCAGGTCGCGGTACACCAGCAGCTTGGCCTCGGCCTCATGGCCCGAGCGCCGGATCAGGGACTTGATGCGGGCGACCAATTCGCGGGGCGAGAAGGGTTTGACCAGAAAGTCGTCGACGCCGGCCTCGAAGCCCTCGAGCTTGTCGCCCTCGCGGCCGCGCGCGGTGAGCATCAGCAGCGGCAGGCTCTTCAGGCGCGGGGTGGCCCGCACTTCACGGGCCAGTTCGATGCCGGAGGCGCCAGGCAGCATCCAGTCGATCACGGCCACGTCCAGTTGCTGGGTCTTGAGTACCTGTCGCGCCTCTTCCACCGAGATGCAGGCCACGGCGTTCATCCCCGAGTGGCGAAGGTGCAGACAGACGAGTTCCTGGATGTCGAGTTCGTCCTCGACGACGAGTACGGTATGTGCCATGGCCGACACATTATGACGGCAACAAGTCAGATTGATGACAGGGCGCCGGCCACGCAAGGCCCTGAATCCGGCCGCTCGTCCCCGCCGCCTGTGGGCCGGTACCGCCTTGTCCGATAATCGGGCGTCCCGCATTACTTTGACCCCCGAGCCCATGACCCCTTCCATTCTCGTGACCGGCGGTGCCGGCTACATCGGATCGCATACCGTGCTCGAACTGCTGCTGGCCGGTTACCCGGTGACGGTGCTGGACAACCTGTCCAATGCCAGCGAAGTGGCCTTGCAAAGGGTGGAGCGCATCACCGGCAAGACGCTGCGCTTTGTGCGCGGCGATGTGCGTGACGCAGGCCTGCTCAGGCAGTTGATGGCCGGACAGGCCTTCTCGGCGGTGATTCACTTTGCCGGCCTCAAGGCGGTGGGCGAGTCGGTGGCCAAGCCGCTCGACTACTACGACAACAATGTCACCGGCACGCTGGCCCTGCTGATGGCCATGCGCGAGGCGGGGATCAAGCGCTTCATATTCAGTTCCTCGGCGACTGTCTACGGCGACCCGGAGACCGTACCGCTGCGCGAGGGGGCCCGTACCGGTGCCACCAACCCCTACGGCCGAAGCAAGTGGATGGTCGAGATGATCCTCAATGATCTGGCCGCCTCCGATCCGGCATGGGCAATGGGCATCCTGCGTTACTTCAATCCGGTGGGGGCTCATGAGAGCGGCCTGATCGGGGAGGATCCGGCCGACGTCCCGAACAACCTGATGCCCTTTGTTGCCCAGGTGGCGGTCGGGCGGCGACCCGAACTGACGGTGTTCGGCGATGACTATCCGACCCGCGATGGCACCGGCGTGCGCGATTACATCCATGTGGTGGATCTGGCACGCGGCCATGTGGCGGCACTGGAGCGGGTCACCCGCCAGGCTGGCGCCTTCACGGTGAACCTGGGAACGGGACGGGGCTATTCGGTGCTGGAGATGGTGCGCGCCTTCGAGAAGGCCAGTGGGCGTCCGGTGCCTTACCGGGTGTCGCAGCGCCGACCGGGCGACATCGCCCAGTGCTATGCAGACCCCGCGCTGGCCGGGCAGTTGCTGGGCTGGCGCGCCAGCAAGGATATCGATGACATGTGCGCCGATGCCTGGCGCTGGCAAAGTGGCAACCCTACAGGGTATCGCAAGGGCTAGGGCTATCGGCCCGGGTTCGCAACGCCGCAACCGCCCTTATTGCACTTCGCCCCGAGGAGGTTCGATCATCCTCGTCTGAGTCGAATCCTTAAACAAGTTATTTGCGGCACTCCACACCAAGAAGCCGTCGGCACTGTGTTTCTGGCAGCCCCGGTGGTCGCGTTGGCCGATTCGGTATGGCCGGCCCTGCCATCAACAAAGCCTTGTTACGCTTTGCGGCACACCACAACCAGGCACCTGAGCCTTGCGGAGTCACCATGCTGTCGCGTTTCGATGAATTCCTGATCCACCAGACCCCCGAGCCGATCGCGCATCCGGTCTCGATGGACCGTCATCACTATGACCGCTACTGGCTGGGCGGATTTCCGGCCGATGCCTCGTTCTACTTCGCGGCCAGTCTTGGCCTGTATCCGAACCGCAGTGTGATGGATGCGGCCTTCAGCGTCGTGATCGATGGCGAGCAGCATGCCTTTTACGCATCGCGCCGCGCGCCCCGCGAGCGTGACGAAACCCGCGTCGGTCCGCTCAGCCTGGAGGTGCTCGAGCCGATGCGCAGCCTCCGGCTGCGCCTGGAGGACAACGACAGCGGACTGCGCTGCGATCTGGTCTACCGGCTGCGCAGCGTGTGCGTGGAGGAAGATCGCCAGGTGCTGCGCCAGGGCCCGGCGGTGATGATGGATGTGACGCGCTTTACCCAGTTCGGCTGCTGGGAGGGCGAGATCCGCATCGGTGATCGCACCCTGCGGCTGCAGGCAGCGCGTTCGCATGGCATTCGCGACCGTTCCTGGGGCCGTCGTCCGGTGGGCGAGCCCGATCCTGGCGTGCCGGGCGGCGCACGCCAGGTGTTCTTCCTGTGGGCCCCGCTGTTCTGGGACGACCATGCCAGCCTGGCGGTCTTTTTCGAGGATGGCCAGGGCCTGCGCCTGCATGCCGAGGCCAAGACGGTGCCGCTTTGCGCGCCGGGCGAGGTCGCCGATGCGGTCGATGGTTCGGCGGTGACCGCCTGGGCCGGTGTCAGTCGCACGCTCGACTATGCCGGTGGGACACGCCGGGCGCGTTCGGCGGACCTGCGCCTGATGGCCATGGATGGAAGCCTGCGCGATATCCGGATCGAGCCCTTGTTGCGCTTCCAGATGAAGGGGACCGGATACGGCCACCCGCAGTGGCGACATGGTCTGTGGAAGGGTGATCTGGCCACCGGCCACGAGCACTGGCGCCTGGATGCACTCAATCCCCTGGCCCCCGAGAATCTGCACATCCAGCAACTGGTGCGCTGCCACAGCCAGGGCCGCAGCGGCTTGGGGGTACTCGAGCAGTTGTGCGTCGGTCCGCATGTGCCTTCCGGTTTTGCCGGGTTGCTCGATGGTGCGCCATGAGCATGGCGTCGCCGCCCGGCGATCGGGCCGCGCCCGGGCCTGCGTCTTCGAAGCCGGCGGTGCCCGAGACGGTGGAGGCCCTGGCGAGCGCCCTGACCGCCTACTGCCGCCAGCGTCTGCCCCAGGCGCGAGCGCTGCATGTCAGCGGCTTGCAGAGGATTTTCGGCGGCGCCTCGCGGCAGACCTGGCGCTTCGTGTTGCACCAGGATGGCATGGTGCAGCCCCTGATCCTGCGTCGTGATCCCGAGGCCAGCCTGATCGAGACCGAGCGGCGTATCGAGTTTTCCGCCTACCAGCGCTTTGCCGACACGGCAGTGCCAGTGCCGCGCGTCTGGTGGCTCGAGGAAGACCCCGGGCCGCTCGGCCATCCATTCTTCGTGATGGAGGAGATCACCGGCTGCGAGGCGGGGCCCTTGAAACTGATGGCCGAGCCCTACCGCTCGCATCACGAAGCGCTGGCGGCGCAGAAGTGGACCATCCTGGGGCAATTGTCAGCCACTCCGCCGCGCGAGCTGGCCCAGGTGCTGCCAGCCGTTGCGCCGGAGCAGGTCTGGCGCCGTGAGCTCGATCACTGGCAGGCAGTGATCGAGCGTGATGCGGTGCAGGCCCAGCCCGTCCTGTGGGCGGCCTTGCGCTGGCTGCGCGCCCATCCGCCGCCGCCGCCGCGGCAACTGGCGGTGGTGCATGGCGATTACCGCACCGGCAATCTGCTGGTGGATCGGCAGGGGCGGATCCGCGCCGTCCTGGACTGGGAGATGATGCATCTGGGTGACCCGCTCGAGGATCTGGCCTGGGGCATGAATCGCGCCTGGTGCTTTCAGCGCGATGAACGGGTCGGTGGCCTGGCGCGCCGCGAACAGGCGATCGCCTGGTGGGAGGCGGCCAGCGGCTTGCGCGCCGAGGCGCAGGCCCTGCATTGGTGGGAACTGTTCAATGCGGTCAAGGCGCAGGCGATCTGGCTGTCGGCCGCCCGCACTTTCGAGGATGGTGGCAATCGCGACCTGATGATGGTGCTGGCCGCCTGGAGCCTGATCAACACCGAGGACCGGGCCTTGCTGGACCTGATGGGGAGACTGCGATGAAACCTGCAGTGCCGCTGGCGCTGGAGCGCTTGTCTGAATTGTTGTCCGGGGAACTGGCACCCGTGCTGGAGACCTCTTTTGCCGGCCAGCAGGTGCTGCGCATGGCGGGCTTGCTGCCCGCTGCCGCGATCGAATTCGACCGGGCCGCCGCGCGCCTGGTCGAAGAGAACCGGGCCCTGCGGCATTTGTTTGCGCAGGCCCTGGACCAAGTCGATGATGCGGTGCTGGCAGCCGATCTGGCCGGTGTTCCGGGCGACGATCCTGACCTTCGGGTCAGTGCCCTGGGCGCTGCCAATGACCGGCTTCGGCGCTTGCTGATCCGGTTGCAGGCCTGGTGCGAATCGCGGCAGGACGAGGCCTCGCTGGCCCTGGCCGAACGCATCTGGCAGGAGTTGCGGCGCCAGACCGAGCGGCGTGCCTTGCCGATAGACCGGCTGTAAGCGGGCCTGTCAACGCATCGCGCTGCAACATCCGTTACAGTGTCATCGTGCGCTGCCGATGGTCCGCAGAGACCAGGCCGTGCCGGGCCCGTGCCTCATGGCCGCAGGCCTTATTTTTCAGGAGACAAGCTTGTCACAGTCGATTGCCACGCGTCGGCGTGTCGTCCGGGGTGCGCTCGCGGCGCTTGCCGGCACGGCCTTGCCCCTGCGCGCCCAGGAAAGCAAGGGACCCTTGCGTATCATCGTGCCGCTGCCGGCGGGCGGTGTGGCCGATGCCTCGGTGCGTTTCTTTGCCGAGCAGTGGACAGCCCTGACCCGCCAGAATGTGGTGGTCGACAACCGGCCTGGCGGCAGTTACCAGATCGGCATGCAGGCCTTGCTCAGTGCGCCGGCCGACGGCAATACCTGGATCCACCTGAACAACAGCATGAGCGCCACGCAGGCCACCTTCGGGCGCTATGACCTGACGCGCCAGATCACGCCGATCGGCCTGATGGGCTCGACGCCAGCCGCGATCTTCGTCAATGCAAACTCGCCGATCCAGACGGCCAAAGACCTGCTCGACTGGTTGCGTGCCAATCCGGGCAAGGGCAACTATGGAGCCATCTTGGGAGGCGTCGAGCACATGATGCTGGCCGGCATGCTCAAGCGCCACGGCCTGTCGGCCCTGCATGTGCCCTTCAAGGGTGGCCCCGACACGATGACCGGTCTGGCGCAGGGTGAGATCCAGTTCGTGCTCAGTGCCTTGCCGCTGATCGTGCCCTTCAAGGGCCGGGTGCGCCCGATCGTGATGATGACCGAGCAGCGCGCTGCGCTGACGCCCGATGTGCCGACCTTCAAGGAGGCGGGCCTCGATGTCCCGGGCCTCAACTATTACGGCGCCTTTGCGGTGCCGGCGGCCACGCCGCGCGCCATCATCGATGCCCATTACAAACAGTGTGCCGAGGCCCTCAAGGTGCCCGCCCTGATCGCCAAGTTCCAGGCCCAGGGCATGTTTGCCCATGCAGCGCCGACAGAGGTGATGGCCCGGATCATTGCCGACGAACTCAAGTGGATGACACCAATCGCCGCTGAATTGAACCTGAAGGCGGGCTGACCCTGCCCGTGACCCACAGGCGGCCCGAGGCCGCAATGCTTTCAACAGGAGACCCCATGACCATGTTCCCCGACCGCCGTGATTTTCTGAAAGGCGCTGCGGCGCTGGCCGCCTCGTCCAGCCTGCCGGTGCAGGCCCAGGACAAGCCCAGCCTGCGCATCATCGTGCCCTTGCCGGCAGGCGGTGTGGCCGATGCCTCGGTCCGTTTTTTCGCAGATGCCTGGACCACGCTGACCAAGCAGAATGTCATCGTCGACAACCGGCCCGGTGGCAGCTTCCTGATCGGCATGCAGACCCTGCTGCAGGCACCGCCCGATGGCAACACCTGGATTCACCTGAACAACGGCATGAGTGCGGCCCAGGCCACCTTCGGGCGCTATGACATGACCAAGCAGATCACCCCGATCGGGCTGGCCGGTTCGACCCACTCGTGCATCTTCGTGAACCAGAATTCGCCGATCCAGAATGCCAAGGACCTGATCGACTGGATGAAGGCCAACCCGGGCAAGGCCAACTATGGCACGGTGCTCGGCGGCATCGAGCACCTGCTCACCGCCAGTATCCTCAAGCGTTATGGCCTGAACGCCACGATGGTGGCCTTCAAGGGCGGGCCGGATGCCTGCACCGCATTGGCCCAGAACGAGATCCAGTTCTGCCTGAGCGCCTTGCCGCTGATCGTGCCCTTCAAGGGCCGCATCCGCCCGATCGTGATCAACTCGGACACCCGCTCCCCGCTTTTCCCCGACCTGCCGACCTTCAAGGAAGCCGGTTTCGAGGGCCCGGTGCTCAACTACTACGGCGCCTTTGCAGTGCACGCCTCGACGCCCAAGCCGGTCATCGAAGGCCACTACAAGCTGATGGTCGAGGCCTTGAAGAATCCTTCGCTGATGCAAAAGTTTGCACAGCAGGGGATGATGGCCCATGCTGCACCCAGCGATGTGATGAGCCGGATCATCGCCGAAGAACTCAAGTGGATGGCGCCGATCTCGGCCGAACTGAACCTGAAGGGAGGCTGACCCGCTGCAGCGTCCAAGAACGCCTGCGCCCATCGTCGTCGCGTACTTTTTCCACACGCATCCCCTTTTCCATGTGCTCGCAGCGGCAATGGCCGGCGAGCGAAGGTCATCACGGAGAACTGTCATGTCGAAATTTTTTGCACGTCGCACTTTCATCAAGACCGGTGCCGCCCTGGGCGCTGCCGCCAGCCTGCCGGTCATCGCCCAGGATCCAAACCCCTGCGTATCATCGTGCCGCTGCCCGCCGGTGGCGTGGCCGATGCCTCGGTGCGTTTTTTTGCCGAGGCCTGGACCAATGTCACCAAGCAGCAGGTGGTGGTCGACAACCGCCCCGGCGGCAACTATCTGATCGGCGTCCAGACCCTGCTCAGCGCGCCGGCCGATGGCAATACCTGGATCCACCTGAACAACGGCATGAGCGCCACGCAGGCCACCTTCGGCCGCTTCGACATGCTCAAGCAGATGACCATGATCGGCCTGATGGGTTCGACCCCGGGCGCCCTGTTCGTTGGCCAGAACTCGCCTTTCCAGAGTGCCAAGGACCTGATCGACTGGATGAAGGCCAATCCGGGCAAGGCCAACTATGGTGCCCTGACCGGTGGCGTCGATCACCTGCTGGTGGCCGGCATGCTCAAGCGCTACGGCCTGAGCGCCCAGATGGTGCCCTTCAAGGGCGGTCCGGATGCCAGTACCGCGCTGGCCCAGGGCGAGATCCAGTTCATGGTGTCGGCCCTGCCACTGATCGTGCCCTTCAAGGGCCGCATCCGCGTCATTGCCACCTTGCTGGACCAGCGCACGCCGCTGACGCCGGATGTGCCGACCTACAAGGAAGCCAACCTCGACGTGCCGCCGCTCAACCTGTGGGGCGCCTTCGCCACGCCCGCCGGTACACCGAAAGCCGTCATCGATGCCCACTACAAGAACTGCATCGAATGCCTCAAGCAGCCGACGCTGATACAGAAATTCGCTCAGCAAGGCATGTTCGCGCAGGCCCAGCCGGCCGAATTCATGGCCAAGGCCATCTCCGAGGAGTTGCGCTGGATGACGCCGATCGCGTCGGAATTGAATCTCAAGGCGGGCTGATCGCCGCCACCCTGGAGCCTGCGCTTGTCCTTTTTCCCTGATGCCGCACCCGCGGTGGGTCCGCTTGCCGGTCTGCGGGTACTCGATCTGGCCACTGTCATTGCGGCGCCCATGGCCTCCACACTGCTGGCCGAGTTCGGGGCCCAGGTGCTCAAGCTCGAGATGCCGGGTGCCGGCGATGGCCTGCGCAACTTTCCGCCCTTCAAGGACGGCAAGTCGCTGTGGTGGAAGGCGGTCAACCGCAACAAGAAGTTCGCCACCCTCGATCTGCACAAGCCCGAGGGCATTGCGCTGCTCAAGCGCATGCTCCCCCAGGTCGATGTGCTGATCGAGAACTTTCGCCCTGGCACCCTCGACAAATGGGGCCTGGACAAGGCCACGCTGTGGTCGCTCCAGCCGCGCCTGGTGATCCTGCGGGTGACGGGCTTTGGGCAGACCGGCCCGAATCGCAACCAGCCTGGCTTTGCGCGCATTTTCGAGGCCATGGGAGGCCTGACCTACATCACCGGTGAGGCCGATGGCGAGCCGATGCATGCCGGCTATCCGCTGGGCGATGCGATCGGTGGCCTGTTCGGTGCGATGTCGGTGATGACCGCGCTGTGGCCGATCGCACGCAACCCCGAACGCAAGGGCGAGGAGATCGACCTGTCGCTGACCGAGGCCATGCTGCGCATCTGCGACTACATGCCCAGCGAATACGAGCAGCTGGGGCTGGTGCGCGAGCGCGGCGGCAATGCCAATCAGTACTCGGCGCCCTCGCTGGTGTGCCGTTCCTCGGATGGCCACTGGTTCACGCTGGCCGGCAGCACCAATGCCTTGTGGGAGCGCAACTGCCGCTCGATCGGCCAGCCAGAGCTGATCCAGGATCCGCGCTTTCGGGACAATGCCTCGCGCGTCATCCATGCCAAGGCCCTCAACGGCATCTTTCGCGACTGGTGTGCCACCCAGACGGCAGACCAGGTGAGCGAAGCCTTCCGGGTGCATGGCGGCACGATTTCACGCATCTATTCCTCTGCGGACATCGCCCGCGATCCCCACTTTGCCGCCCGTGGTGCGCTCGTCGATGTACCCGATGCCGACTTCGGCACGATCCGTCAGGTGGCGCCGGTGCCGCGCTTTTCCAGTGGCACCGCGCCGCTGGCCAACAGCGCGCAGGCCCTGTCCCATGACAATGACGAGGTCTATGGCGACTGGCTGGGCCTGGATGCGGCCGAGCGCGTCCGGCTCAAGGAACTGGGCGTGATCTGAGGCTGCTGATGCCCGGCTGCGGGGGCGCCCTCGGTGTCCCGTGGTTCGGGCTCAGGAGTCTTTCAGCAGCCCTTGGGCGACATTGAAGAAGCTGCGCCGGCCCTTGAGTTCGAGGATCTGGCGGATCAGCATGTCGAAGTCGGCCTCGCGGTCGATCGGGTTCAGGTGCTCGGTGTTGATGATCAACAGCGGCGCTGCCTCGTACTGGTAGAAAAAGCGGCTGTAGGCGTCGGACAGACCTTCCAGGTAGGACCCGGTGATGGAACTTTCCATCGGCAGGCCGCGCCTGCGCACGCGGTTTTCCAGGCGTTCGGCAGTGGCTTGCAGGTAGATCACCAGATCCGGGGCCGGTACCTGCGGACGCAGGTGCTCGAGAATGTTCCGGTACAGCTTGAGTTCGTCATTGTCGAGCGTGAGCGAGGCGAACAGCTGGTCCTTCTCGATCAGAAAGTCGCCGACCACCGGTCGCGAGAACAGGTCGCGCTGGGCCAGTTCGCGCAACTGGTTGACGCGCTGAAACAGGAAGAACAGCTGGGTGGGCAGGGCGTAACGCCGGCCGTCCCGGTAAAAGCGTTCGAGGAAGGGGTTCTCCTCGGGCAGCTCGAGCACCTGTTCGGCATTGAAACGCTCGGCCAGCTTGCGCGCCAGCGAGGTCTTGCCCACGCCGATCGGGCCCTCCACCACAATATGCTTGTAGCGTTCGAAGGGGTTGGAGATCGGCAGGATCGAGGCAGGCATGGTCTGGGGCTGGACAGGTTCGGCGCCGGGACGCGCCGGACGCTAACGGAAGATGAAATACACCGCGCCCAGCAAGCATAACCCAGCCCAGAGAAAGTCCAGTTTCAGCGGCTGGTTCATGTACAGGATGGCAAAGGGCACGAACACCAGCAGGGTGATCACCTCCTGGAGGATTTTGAGCTGGGCCAGGGAAAAGTGGCCATAGCCGATGCGGTTGGCCGGCACCTGCAGCAGGTACTCGAACAGGGCAATGCCCCAGCTGGCGATCGCGGCATACCACCAGGGCCGGCTGGCCAGGTTCTTCAGATGGCCATACCAGGCGAGCGTCATGAAAACATTTGAGGCGACCAGCAGGGCAATGGTCTGCAAGGGGACGGGCAAGCCGTTCATGGTCCAGGCTCCTCGGGCAGTCGGGTGCAATCCTGATCGGCGACCTGCGACAGCCAGTCACCGATCGGACGGCCGGCCAGTTGCAGGTGCGGGTCGATCTCGGCCATCGGCCGCAGCACGAAGGCGCGTGCCAGCAGGCGCGGATGGGGCAGGGTCAGGCGGGCGCTGGTGCGTTGTTCGTCGCCCGCCAGCAGCAGATCCAGATCGAGGGTACGCGGGGCCTGCGGATAGGGCCGGGTGCGGCCAAAATGTTGTTCCAGGGCCTGCAGGTGCTCGAGCAGGGCCTCGGGTGATGCGGCGCTGTCAAAGCGTGCCACCGCATTGATGTAATCCGGCCCGGGGGCACCGATGGCCGCGCTGCGGTACAGCGAGGACGCCTGCAGGCGGGGGGCCGCCTTGCGCAGGTGCTGCAGGGCAGCCTTGATGGTGGCGCCGGCATCGCCCAGGTTGGCGCCCAGCCCGACCCAGATGCTGCGCGAACCGCCCACCGGCTCAGGAGGCGCTTGGAGGGGGATGGCCCGGATCTGCAGGCGCGCTGTCTTGCGCCCCGTTCGAGCCTTCGCCCGGGCCGCGGCTGCGACGGCGTCGCTTGCGTGCCGGTGCATCGCCCGTGCGTGGCTTGCCGCGCGGGTTGGCGGCTTCCATCAGGGCTTCACGCTGGTCCCGGTCGCCATCGGCAAAGTCGTGCCACCATTGGCCTAGTGCCGGATCGAGCTCGCCGCTCTCACAACGCAGCAGGAGAAAGTCGAAGGCGGCCCGGAAGCGCGGATGCTCGAGCAGGCGGTAGGGGGTGCTGCCGGTGCGGCGCTCGAAGCGCGGTTGCACCGACCAGATCTCGCGCATGTCCGAGACGATGCGACGCTGGATGGCGAGCTTCTCGGCCTGTTCGTCCAGCACCGAGTCGATGGCGATCATCAGGGCCTGGTACAGCGCTTCGCCTTCGGCCCGGATCTTCTTCCAGCGGGCATTGATCTGCGGCCACAGCAGGGCAGCAAACAGGAAGCCGGGCGAGATCGGCTTGTCCTGGGCAATGCGCTCGTCGGTGGCGCGCAAGGCGGCCTCGACGAAGCGCTGGCCTTCGGGCAGCTCGAGCACCAGATCGAGCATGGGCAGCAGGCCGTGGTGCAGGCCTTCGGCGCGCAATTCCTCGATGCAGGCCAGCGACTTGCCGGAGGCAAACAGCTTGAGCATCTCGTCGAACAGGCGTGCCGAGGGCACATTGCCCAGCAGCGGGGCCAGCTCGGCCACCGGTTTGCGGGTGGCCGGTTCGACATGAAAGCCCAGCTTGCCGGCAAAGCGCGCCACGCGCAGCATCCGCACCGGGTCTTCGCGGTAGCGGGTGGCCGGATCGCCGATCATGCGCAGGGTGCGCGACTGGATGTCGCGCACGCCTTGGTGGTAATCAAGCACCTGGTCGGCGACCGGGTCGTAATACAGGGCGTTGACGGTGAAGTCGCGACGCGCGGCATCGTCTTCCTGGGAGCCCCATTCGTTGTCGCGCAGGACCCGGCCATGCTCGTCGGTCAGGGCGTCCGATTGCAGCGCCCGGAAGGTGGAAGTCTCGATGACCTCACGGCCGAACATGACATGCACGATCTGGAAACGCGGCCCGATGATGCGCGAGCGGCGGAACAAGGCCCGTACCTGATCCGGCGTGGCATTGGTGGCCACATCGAAGTCCTTGGGCTTGAGCTTGAGGATGGCGTCACGCACGCCGCCGCCCACGACATAGGCCTTGTAGCCCGCCTGTTGCAAGGTTTCGCAGGTGCGGTAGGCCGCCTGCGAGATGCCGCGCGGATCGATGCCCAGCTGCGCGCCGGGATAGGTCTGCAGCCCGCTGCGGGCGGCCTTGCCGGCAGGTGCGGCGGCATCGTCCTTGCGGGGCTTGCGACCGAAGACTTTCTGGATCAGGGCTTTGATCATGATGCTTTGCCGAACAGGTCAAGGCAGCGCCAGCCACGTTCGCGGGCCAGGGCCTGCAGCCGGGCATCGGCGTTGACGGCGACCGGATCGCTGACCTTCTCGAGCAGCGGGATGTCGTTGGCCGAATCGGAGTAAAACCAGGAGCGCTCGAAATCCTTCAACTGCTGGCCGCGCTGCTCGAGCCAGGCCAGGGTGCGGATGACCTTGCCCTCCCGGTAGCTGGGCACGCCCTTGTAGGCCCCGGTGTAGGGCGCGGCAGGATCGTCGCCCACCGTGGCCAGATCGGTGGCGATCAGGTGTTCGAGCCCGAAGCGCCGGGCGATCGGCGCGGTGACGAAGGCATTGGTGGCGGTCACCATCAGGCACAGGTCGCCGCGATCACGGTGCTGCGCCACCAGGGCCTCGGCCTGGGGGGTGACGACCGGCAGGATCACCTCGCGCATGAACTGGGCATGCCACTCGTCGAGCTGGGCCCGGCTGTAGCGCGCCAGGGGGGCCAGCTGGAAGGCCAGGTAGGCCTCGTTGTCGAGCCGGCCAGCCTGGTAGTCCCGGTAGAACTGGTCGTTCTGGGCGCGGTGGCGGTCGGCATTGACCGCGCCGATGCGCACCATGAACTCCCCCCACTGATGGTCGGAGTCCATCGGGATCAAGGTGTTGTCGAGGTCGAACAGGGCCAGTTGCATGCCGTCGCTTGGGAGTGCCTTCTTGAGGGGAGCTGCGGTCTGAAAAGACGCGGCAGTGTATCAGCCGCGGCCGCCGGCCGGTTCCGCCGGCCCTCCGGGACCGGTTTCAGGGCCCTGGCCAGCCGCCTCCATGTCGCGCAGCAGGGGCAGGCTCAGGGCCCGCCGGTGCTCGAAGGCAAAGCGGTCCAGGTTGTCCAGCAGGCCGGTCAGCGTGCGGATGTCGCGCGGGTAGTGGCGCAGCAGGTGGCGCAGCAATTCGTCGGGCAGGTTGATCTGGCGGGCGGCGGCATGCTGGCGCAGGGCCAGGGCCTTTTCCTCGTCGTTCAGGCGCCGCAGTTGCACCACCAGGCCCGAGCCGAGCCGGGTGCGCAGGTCCTCGCGAAGGTGCAGGTGCATCGGCGCGGCATCGGCACTGGCCACGATCATGGCGGCCGGATCGCCGGCCTGCTCAATGAAACGGGCGAACCAGCGGGCTTGGCCCCGTGCATCCAGGCGCTGGGCATCGTCGAGCAGGGCCAGGCCCGCATCGGCTGCGGCAGCGCTCGCCAGGGCCTGCAGCAGGTGGCTCTTGCCGCTGCCGGCTTCGCCCCACACCAGCAGGCATTTGGCGGGGCGCTGCCCCCCCGCAATGGCGCGCAGCAGCGCCACCAGCTCGGCGTTCGGGCCAGCCACGAAATTGTCCAGGGAGGCGGGTGCGACCACACGCACATCAAGCGGCAACTGGCGCATCGGGGAAGGGCGGGCTCAGTTCTGGCTGGTGTAGAACTCGCTGGCCAGGTAGGCCTTGCGCAGCCGGCGCAGGCCCACTGCCAGGATCGCGGCCAGCGGCAGGGCCAGCAGCACCCCGGCCGTGCCGAAGACATAGCCGAAGGCGATGAGGGCGATAATGACGGCCAGCGGATGCAGGCCGATCTCGTCACCGATCAGGCGCGGCGTCAGGTAAAAACTCTCGAGCACCTGCCCCAGGCCATAGATGATGGCCACCAGCAGCAAGCCCTTGGCCGGGCCCAGCTGCAGCATGCCATCGATCAGGGCAAAGCACAGGCCGAGTGCGAAGCCGATGTAGGGAATGGCAACCAGGGACCCGGTGAGCACCCCGATCGGCAGCCACAGCTTGAAGCCGGCCAGGAACAGGGCCAGGCTGTAGTAGGCCGCCAGGACCGCCATCACCTTGAGCTGGCCGCGCATGTAGCGCGACAGCAGCTGATCGACTTCCTCGAGCAGTCCGAACACCTGGGCTTCCCAGCGCGGAGGCAGCAATTCGCGCAGGCCGGCCATGAAGCGCGGCCAGTCGAGCAGCAGGAAGAAGGTGGCCACCGGCATCAGGAACAGTAGCCCGATGACGGCCAGGGCGGCGCCCCACCCGCTCTTGACCGTTTCCAGCAGCTTTGCGAGCAGGTCCTCGCCGCCGCTGGCCAGGTGCTTGCTGAGCCATTCCTTCAGGCCGGCGGCATCCAGGCGCAGGTGCAGGTCCAGGTTTTGCTCCAGCCAGGGTCGGGTCTGTTCGGAGATGCGGCCGAGCAGGGCCGGGAGGCGGTCGCGCAACTGGCCGAACTCCTGCTGCAGGATCGGCAGGATGATCAGCAGCACCACCAGCAGCACGCCCATGCACAGGGCCATCATGATCAGCACCGCCAGTGTCCGGGGCAGGCGTCGGGCCTGCAGCCAGGTTACCCCCGGGGCCAGCACATAGGCCAGGATGGCCGCCGCGAAAAAGGGCGTCAGCACCGGTCCGAGCAGCCAGATCATGGCTGCGAGGAACAGGGCGACCAGCGCCCACAGCAGGGTCTGGCGCTGCATCGTCGAAGGCCGGGAAGGTAGAATCATGGGGACACATTCTACTTGGGACGCTGGGGTGAGCACGCAATCGAACAAGGGCGCGGCAGGCGCAGGACAGGCGGGTACGCCCACGGGCGCGGCCGGCGCGCTGTCGTACAAGGATGCCGGGGTCGACATCGACGCCGGAGACGCCCTGGTGGACCGCATCAAGCCGCTGGCCCGCAAGACCCTTCGCGAGGGCGTGCTGGCCGGCATCGGCGGCTTTGGCGCCCTGTTCGAGGTGCCCAAGCGGTACCGCGAACCGGTGCTGGTGTCGGGCACCGATGGCGTGGGCACCAAGCTGAAGATGGCCTTTGCACTGAACCGCCACTCGACGGTCGGTATCGACCTGGTCGCGATGAGTGTCAACGACATTCTGGTGCAGGGTGCCGAGCCGCTCTTTTTCCTCGATTACTTTGCCTGCGGCAAGCTCGATGTCGATACCGCTGCATCGGTGGTTGGCGGCATTGCCAAGGGCTGCGAGCTGTCGCATTGCGCCCTGATCGGCGGTGAAACCGCCGAGATGCCGGGCATGTACCCCGACGGCGAATATGACCTGGCCGGCTTTGCGGTCGGTGCGGTCGAAAAGAGCGCCATCATCACCGGGGCCGATATCGTCCCGGGCGATGTCCTGCTCGGCCTGGCCTCCAGCGGCCCGCATTCCAACGGGTATTCGCTGCTGCGCAAGGTGCTGGAGCGGCGCTTCGGGTCGCTCGATGCCCCGGGGCTCAACGAACCGGTGCCCGGCGAGAGCGGTGGACCGAGCCTGGCCGATGCGGTGATGGCGCCGACCCGGATCTATGTGCGCGCGGTGCTGCAGGCCATGCAGTCGGTGCGCTTCAAGGGGCTGGCCCACATCACGGGTGGCGGCCTGCTCGAAAACGTGCCGCGGGTCCTGCCCGAGGCCGTCCAGGCGAGCATCCGGCAATCGGCCTGGCCGCTGCCTGCCTTGTTTGCCTTCCTGCAGCGCGAAGGCCAGATCGACTGGCAGGAGATGTACCGCGTCTTCAATTGCGGCGTCGGCATGGTCATCGTGGTAGCGGCCGATCAGGTACAGGCGGCGCGTGAGGCGCTCGAACAGGCGGGCGAGACGGTCTACCAGCTCGGTGAAATCGTGGCACGGCCTGCCCCGGACGCGCCCCAGACGGTGGTCATCCGAGAGTGATCGGCGGCCCGCGCAAGCCCCTGGCCTGGCTGCTTGCGGCAGTGATCGGCCTGACCGCATCGGCTGGGCAGGCGCAGGGCCAGCAGCAGGGGCCGGCGCCAGCCGGGGCCACGGTTGAGAGCCCTTCGCAGGCGCCAGCGCCTGCGGCCAAGGCCAATTACGAACTGATCATCGAGGCTCCCGAGGAACTGCTCAATCCGATCCGCCAGCGTACCCTCATTGGTCGCTGGCAGATGCGTCCCGATTACGATCCGATCCAGTTCGAAGGCCTTTTCGAGCGCGCCAAGGGCGAGGTCGAGAGCCTGATGCGGGCCGCTGGTTTTTTCTCGGGCAGTGTCGAGATCAGCGGCGATCCGGCCAGCATCCGCATCGTGGTCGACGGCGGCGCCCGCACCACGGTCAACCAGGTCGAGATCAGCTTCAAGGGGCCGGCTGCGCAACTGCCCGAGGCGCAGGGCCAGCGCTTTCGCGAGCATGTGCTGCGACGCTGGCAACTGCCCGAGGGCAGCTTCTTCAATGCCGAGTTCTGGGACGCCGGCAAGCGGCGGCTGATCGATGCCTTCCATCAGAAGGGCTACCTGCGGGCCCGCCTGACCGTGAGCGAGGCGCGCGTCGACATGGAGAACACCAGTGCCGCCCTGCGCATCGAGGTCGACAGCGGGCCAGCCTTTGCCTTTGGGGCGGTGCGCATCAATGGCCTGCAGCGATATGCCGGCGAGATCGTCCAGGACCTGCGCCCCTTCCGTGAGGGCGATCCCTATGACTATGACCGGCTGATCCTGTTCCAGCAGCGCCTGCGCGAATCGGGCTACTTCTCGACGGCGACGGCCCTGCCTGACCTGATCGCTGTGGAGAAGGCCGAGCAGCCGACCGTGCCGATCGTGGTCGAGGTCTCGGAGTTTCGCTCCAAGCGCATCGTGACCGGCATCGGTTTCAGCAGTGATCAGGGGGCCCGCGGCCAACTGGGCTTCGAGCACCGCGACCTGTTCGACCTTGGCTGGCAACTGGAGAGCGCCTTGCTGCTCGAGCAAAAGCGCCAGCGCGCCTTCATCAACCTGCGTACGCCGGCGCAGTCCGAAGGCCATTACTGGGCGACCGGTGCCCGCATCGAGCGTCTCGTGCCCGACGACAACGAGACCACGCTGCGCTCGAACTTCTACTTCGGCCGGGGCCGTCGCGTCGAGGAGGTCGAGTACTTCATGTCCGTGCAGCACCAGCGTGAACGGCTCGACCAGAACCTGACCGGTGTGGCGACGCGCGATTATCGCCAGGCCCTGGTCGCCTCGTATGCCTGGAACATGCGGCGACTGGACTCGCGCATCGACCCGCGCGATGGCTACACCATCAGCGCGCAGTTCTCGACCGCCGTCAAGGGCGTGGTCAGCGAGACCAACTTCAGCCGACTCTACCTGCGCATGCTCAAGTTCTGGCCGATGTCCGATGAAGGACCGATCAAGGGCTCGACCCTGATCGGCATGGCCGAGTTCGGTCAGGTGTTCTCCTCGAGCAGCCAGTACGTCCCTTCCGAAAACTTGTTTCGCGCCGGGGGCTCGCAGTCGCTGCGTGGCTACCACTACCTGGAGCTGGGGCCGGCCGCCGTGGGCCTGAGCATCGGCGGCCGATCGCTGGCCATCGCCAGCCTCGAGTACCAGAGACCGATCAACAACCTGCTGCGCTGGGCGGCGTTCATCGATGTCGGCAATGCGGCCGATTCCTTCCGCAACTTCAAGCCGGCGGTCGGCATCGGTGGAGGAATTCGCGTCAAGACACCGATCGGACCGGTCAATGCGGACCTGGCCTGGGGGCAGGCCTCGCACCAGTTCGTTTTCCATTTCTCGGTGGGCTATGTCTTCTGAGTCCGGCCCGCAGCTGCCTGCGCCGCAGCGCGACGAGGACTGGGAGGCGCCACCGCCCCTGCCCCCGCGGCGGCGCCTGCGCAATACGGTCCTGCGCTTTACCGCCAAGTGGGGCCTGATCGGCGTAGCCGTCGTGATCGCCGCCGTGGTGGCGTTGGGCGGCGTGCTGTGGGGACAGGGCAAGACCGCCTTGCTGCGGATGGCCCTGGATGAGGCGGTTCAGCGCAGCGAGGGACGTCTCAAGGTCGAGGGCGTCGAGGGCTCCTTGTTTGGCTCGATGCGCATCGCGCGTCTTCAGGTGTTGCCCAAGGGGCCGTCCCAGCCGGGGCCGCGGATCGAGGCGCGCGAGGTCGCGCTGGACTGGTCCTTGATGTCACTGCTGCAAAAGCAGCCCTATCGCGAGCCAGTGATCTACTCGATGTTGGCGCGCTCGGTGACAGTCCATCTGCCGTATTCGGCCGAGCCCCTCCAGTTGCCGCCCAGCCTGGCCCTGCCCATCGCCTGGCGCGTGTCCCTGGTCCAGATCGGCCTGCTGCGCATCGAGTCGGCGCAGGCCGATGTGTCGCAGCCGCCCAAGGTGACCGAGTTGCGCGAGCTGGCCCTGCGCGGCAAGTACTCGCCAAAAACGCCCGCCGGCGGCACCGGTCGCTACGAGATCGACCGCATCGCCATGAGCAGCAGCGCAGGCAGCATCGAGCGCACCCGCCTGAACCTGGAGGACCAGCCACCGTTCCGGCTCAGCGCGTCGGGCCGCGGCCGTACCCACTGGCTCGACGAGCTCTTCCAGCGGGCCCATTTCCAGAGCGACCCGGCGGCGCGCGGTGATGGCAGCGCCCGCGGCGATTTCCGCATCGAGGGCGAGTTGCTGGACCTGAAGGTCCAGGCCAGTCTTGAGACCTACAAGACGCGACTGGAGGGTCAGACCCGGCTGCGCATGGCGGCAGCGCGGCCCCTTGCAAGCATCGATCTGCGCAGCGAGTCGCTCGACCTGCGCCTGCTCGATGTGCGCGCGCCCCGGACCGACCTGAAACTGTCCTGGCAATTTGAACCGGTGCATGGCATTCCGGGGCAGGTGCAATTCGAGAACCGCGCGGCCGGACCCTTCGACAAGCAGCAGTTTCCGTTCAGCGCTGGACGCCTGCGCTTTGCCCTCGATGGCCCGCGCCTGCAGATCGACAGTGTCGAGGCCGCCCTCAGCCCCGGTGCGGTTGCCGGGTCGGCCGGCGCGATGCAGCTTGCGGGCAAGGGCATGGTCCATTTCGGTGCCCGGCAGCAGTTCGGGCGACTTTCCCTGCCCGATACCGATCTGGACCTGAGCGCCCGCGATCTGGATCTGTCGCGCCTGCTGGCCAGTCTGGTGCCCACCCGCCTGAGCGGCAGCCTGCGCGTCAAGTCGGGCCAGGTGCAGGTCGACCTGCAGCAAACGCCGGTCAATGTGGCGGCCAGCCAGCGACTCGATGCCCTCGGCGCGATGAGCCTGAAGGGCCAGATGCGGCTGCTTGATAGCCAATTGCGCTTCGAGTCCTTGCAGACCCGCATCAAGGGGGCGTCCCTGTCGGCCAGTGGCAGCCTGCGACTGGATGCCTCACTGGAGATCGATGCGAGCGGACGCGCCCAGGGATTCCGGCCGTCCGAGTTCTACAAAGGGGGTACCGAGGATGCCGCCCTCGAGGAGCATCTGCGCAGCCTGGCCTTCAGCGGCCCGTTCGAGATCAAGGGGGCCTTGTCGTCGCTTCGCCCGCGCCCGGATGTCGCGCCCGGCAACGGTCTTCAGGTGTTCCTGGGCCTCGAGGAAGGGAGCCAGGCCTTGTCGCGTCCGCTGGCCGGTCATGTGCGTGCACGCCTGCTGGCCCAGCGTGTCAGCGAGGTCGATGCCCTGCTGCAGTCGCAGGGCAATCAGATCAAGGCCACCGGTGCGCTGGGCCTTGCCAGTGACCGAATGGTGGTCCAGGTCGATGCCCCGCATCTGGCCGCCATCGACCCGCGCCTCAAGGGCGTGATGCGGATCACCGGCGAGTTGCGTGACAGCCTGACCAGTCCTTCGGTGCAGGCCCAGCTCAGTGGCGAAAACCTGGCCTTCGATGGCCAGGCCACACTGGGTCGTCTGCAAGGCCAGGTGAACCTGCCGCGCCTGGCTGATGGCCAACTGCTGGTCCGGCTCGAGGCCAGTCGTCTGAAAGTGGGCGAGTTCACGCTCGATCGGCTGACCCTGAATGCCGACGGCCGCGCTGCTGAGCACCAGTTTCGCGTCGAGGGACGCGGCGAAGGGCAGAGCGTCAGCGCCAGCGGCCAGGGCCGTTATTTTCCGCAAGCCCGGCAAGGCCAGCGATACCAGGCAGAGATCGCCCAGGCCGAGTTCGGTGGGCGCTTCCGGGCCACGCTGGATTCGGTTATGAAGCTGGCGCTGCTCGAGGACGGGTTCCAGTTGGACAATGCTCAGTTGCGACTGGCCGAAGGGCGGCTGGTGCTGAACACGCTCGGATGGAGGTCGGGTCAGCTGTCGACCCAGGGCGAGGCGCGGGACATGTCCCTGCGTCAGGTGGAGCGGCTGATCGAGGACTTCTCCCAGCGCCGCGCTGCGGGTGCCAGCCGCGAGGGCCAGCGTCCGGTCGATGGCTTGCGGCTGCTGGCCCGTTGGCAGCTCGATGGGCACGGGGTCCATGATCTGAGTGGCCGGGTCAGCGTCTCCGTGACCGAGGTCGACACACCCGGCGCGGTCAGGCTCAACCTGGGGCAGGACAACACTGCCGATGTGCGGCTGGACAGGGGCCGCCTGGATGGGCGCCTGAACCTGGCTCTGCCCTCGGTCAGCTTCGTCAACCGTTATGCGGGCGCCGAGTGGATGGCCGATGGTGAATTGCGTTTCTCCGGTCGCGTGCAAGGCACGATCGAGCAGCCCGAGTACCAGGGTGAACTGACTGGGCGCCGGCTGCAACTGGCGCAGCGCTCGCTGGGCTGGAGGGTCAGCAACGGAACCTTGCGAGCACGCTTCGATGCCAAGGGCTTCGTGCTCGAGCAGATGCGCCTGGAAAGCGGGCAGGGCAACATCGAACTCAGTGGCCAGGCGCGATTGCTGACCGGCGAGCAGGCCCGCAACCGTGCCAAGGGTTTGCCGCCGCTGCAGGGCAACTTCCGGATGGTGGCCAGCCGGCTGCCGATTCCGCTCGGCCCCGGTCAGCGTCTGATTCTCTCCGGTGATACGCAGGTGATTGCCGACCAGCAGTCCTTGCGTTGGGTCGGCAAGTTGCAGGCCGACGAGGGCTACATCGAGTTGCGCTCGGCTGGGGTGCCTGATTTGCCTTCCGATGTGGTGCTGATCGATGCGCAGCAGAAGGCGGCGGCGCGGGCCGGTGGCAAGGGCGCGGCGAGCAATGGTGCGGCGAGCAATGGTGCGGCGAGCAATGGCGCGGCGAGCAATGGCGCGGCCGGTGCCGGTGTGGCCGATGGCACTTCGGCGAGCAGCCCGGTCGAGGAGGGCCTGCGCCGTGCGGCAGCCTCGCAACTGGCCACGCTGACCCAGGACTCGCCGATGCGTCTGGGCGCCGATCTGGAGATTGACCTGGGCAAGCGCCTGCGCATTTCGGGCGGAGGTGTCGAGGCGCGACTGGAGGGCACGCTGAGCCTGAAGGGCATCCTGCCATCGCAGCCGCGTGCCATTGGCGTGGTCACGGTGAAAGAGGGCACCTATCAGGCCTATGGGCAGAAGCTGGATGTCCAGCGCGGGGTGCTGCGCTTCCAGGGCGAACTGGACAATCCTTCCCTCGATCTGGTGGCCTTGCGTCGCTTCCTGCCGGTCGAGGCCGGTGTTCAGGTGACCGGGACGGCCTTGTCACCCAGGGTCCGGCTGATCTCGACTCCCGAGGTCTCGGATGCCGAGAAATTGTCCTGGCTGGTGCTGGGCACTGGCATCGATGATGCGCGCGGCGGCACCCAGACCCTGGCCTTGCAACAGGCCGCCCTGAGTCTGCTGGGCAATGAGGACGGTGGCCTGTCGAGCAACCTCGCCAAGATGCTCGGGCTGGACGTGATCACATTGGGCTCGACGCGCAGCGCCGCCCCTTCCGAGGTGATTGGTCGCGGGCTGGGTCCGCTGGGCACCCACTCGACCCAGGCGGTCAGCAGTACCTCTGTGCAACAAAACGTCCTGAGCATTGGCAAGCGTTTGTCTTCGCGCGTGTTCCTGAGCTACGAGCAGGGCCTGCGCGGTGTCTGGAACCTGCTGCGTATCCAGTACGACATCAGCAACCGTCTGAGCATCCGGGCCCAGACCGGCACTGAAAACGCGGTCGACCTGCTGCTCTTTCACTGGTTCGACTAAGGCTTGCCGGATGGGCGTGACACGGGGTCTGCGGGTCTGCGTGATTTCGGGTTAGCGTCGGGGGTCGAAAGGAGATTCGCCTTGGTTGCTCGCACCAGGATTTTGCATCGCCGGGTCTGCCTGTCTGTGCTTGGCGGACTGCTGGCCGCCTGTTCCTCGCCACGGCCCCCTGCCGGCGATGTCAGCGCATCATGGTCGACGCCCGCCCTCGAGGAGGTGGCCGGTTATGTCCGCTCCCAGAAAACCACCGGCCTGCTCATTGTCCAGGAGGCCGCGGTGGTGCTGGAGCGCAACTGGCCGCTCGAGGCTGGCGATACGCGCTTTGCGGCGAACTGGACGGCGGGCAAGGACCGCCATGGCGCCCTGCTCGAGGATGTCGCCTCGGCGCAAAAGAGCCTGGTCGCCCTGCTGGTGGCGGTGGCGATCGACAAGGGGCTGCTCGATGTCGCGCAGCCGGTCTCGGCCTATCTGGGCAAGGGCTGGTCCAGGGCCTCGGACGTGCAGGAGCAGGCGATCACGGTCCGGCATCTGCTGGAGATGAGTTCCGGCCTGAGCGAGAAGCTGTTGCCCGAGGCCGTGCCCGGTTCGCGATTCTTCTACAATACGCCGGCCTATGCGATGCTCAAGCCGGTGCTGGAGAAGGCCTCCGGACAGTCGCTGGAGCGTCTGACCCAGGCCTGGCTGACCGGGCCCCTGGGCATGGCCGACACGCAGTGGCGCCAGCGCCCGGCGGGCTTCGGCGATGTCGGCAATCCGACCGGGCTATACAGCACGCCGCGCGACCTGGCGCGCCTCGGTCAATTGTTTCTCGATCGGGGACGTGCACCCGACGGTCGCCAGGTCGTGTCCGAGGCGCAACTGGGCGCGCTGGTGGTGCGCAGCGAAGGCAATCCCTCCTATGGCCGGCTGTGGTGGCTCAATGGCTCGGACTGGTTCATGCGCGCCGATGGCCAGCGCGTCAATGGGGCCTTGATCCCGGTCGCACCGGCTGACCTGATCATGGCCTTCGGGGCACTCGACCGCCGCATCTTCATCAGCCCCAGCCTGCGCCTGGTCGTGGTGCGCACCGGTCAGGCCACGCCGGATCGGGACTTCAACCAGCAATTGTGGGCACGCCTGATGAAGGCCTTGCCAGCACGCTGACCCTGTCCGCGCGATGCGGTCATCTGCGACCGGTCACGGCTGTGGGGCTTACAGACCAAGGGCGCGCAGGGACTGGTCCGCGAGGACGTCGATGGGCTCGTGGATGTCGAGCATCAGGGCATCCTGGGGGACTTCGAGGGTCTCGAACTGGCTGCGCAGCAGCGAGGCCGGCATGTACTTGTGCTGACGCGCCTTCATGCGCGCCTCGATCAGCTCGAAGGGCCCTTGCGGATGGATCAGCACGAGGGACGGGATGCCGGCACGCAGGATCTGCCGGTAGCGCTCCTTGAGCGCTGAGCAGGCCAGCACGACGCTCTGACCCTGCGCGAGGGTCGCGCGCATCTGCGCATTGAGTTCGGCCAGCCAGGGGGCTCGGTCCTCATCGTTCAGGGGCTGGCCCCGGCGCATCCTCTCGACATTGGCCGCCGGGTGGAAGTCGTCGCCCTCGAGCCATCGCGAGGCATGCCCCGCCGCCATCAGCCGTTCGTGAAGGGCGCGCGACAGCGCACTCTTGCCGCAGCCAGAGACGCCCATGACCACGAAGGCCGCAGGCAGGACGAGGGCGGCAGTTCCCATGATGCGCGGCTCAGGCCTTGTGGATGGCATGGCCGCCAAAGCCCTGGCGCATCAGTGCGAGCAGCTTGTTGGCGGTATCGGCCTTGCCCTGCGAATCGAAGCGGCTCATCAGCGAGGCGGCGATGACCGGGGCCGGCGTGCCCTGGCGGATGGCCTCGTCTATGGTCCAGCGGCCTTCACCGGAATCGGACACCACCGGGCCGACCTGAGCGAAGGCATCGGCCGGCTTGAGCGCTTCAGCCGTCAGATCGAGCAGCCAGGAGCGCACGACCGAACCGTGACGCCACAGCTCGGCGACATCGGCCAGCGGAATGTCCAGATCGCTGCGGCCCTTGAGCAAGGCAAAGCCTTCGGCGATGGCCTGCATCATGCCGTACTCGATGCCGTTGTGGATCATCTTGGTGAAGTGGCCGGCGCCGCTCGGGCCGCAGTGCAGCCAGCCATCGCTGGCCGAGGGGGCCAGAGCCTGCATCACCGGGGCCACGCGCGCCGCCGCCTCGGCACTGCCACCGTACATCAGGCAATAGCCATTGGCCAGGCCCCAGATGCCGCCGGAGACGCCACAGTCGATGAAGTCGATGCCGCGTTCGGCAAAGCGTCCGGCGCGCGCCTGCGAGTCCAGGTAGTTGGCATTGCCGCCCTCGATCACGACATCACCCGCAGCCAGGCACTTGAGCAAGGCCTCGAGCGCGCCTTCGGTGATGGCACCGGCCGGCAGCATCACCCAGATGCAGCGCTGGCCGGCCGGCCCGGGCAGGGCCGCGACAGCCGCCTCGAGGCTGCCATGCAGGCGCAGATGGGCTTCACCGGCAAAGCTGGCGGCAAAGGCAGCGTCGCTGCCCACCTGGGCGTCGAAGCCGTGCACCGAGATACCGGCGCGGGACAGGCGGCGGGCCATGTTGCCGCCCATGCGGCCCAGGCCGATCATGGCAAGGGAGGAAGTGGTCATAGGGTCATCCGGTGCAATGGCCGCATTATGCCCGCATGGGGTCAGGGTTGCAGACCGGCCTTGACCAAAGGCAGCACCTGATCAGGCAGGTCAGCGGCCAGGCAGTCGAAGACCTCGCGCTGGGCCATGCCGCGCAGCCAGGTGAGCTGGCGCTTGGCCAGTTGTCGCGTGGCCGCGATGCCTTGCTCGCGCAGTTGCGACAGCGGTGGCCCGGCCCGGCCCTCGCGGGCTGCGGTCTCGCTCGCATCGAGCCAGTCCCAGGCCTGCCGGTAGCCGACGCAGCGCATCGAGGACAGGGTCGGGTCGAGGTCACCCCGCGCGCGCAGACGGCGCACCTCGTCCAGGAAGCCCTGGGCCAGCATCGCATCGAAGCGCTGTGCGATGCGGGCATGCAGGCGCGCGCGATCAGACGGCTCCAGTGAGATGAGACGGTAGCGACCGCCACCAGGCGTGGCGGCCTGACCGGCCCGCGGTTGCGCCAGCCACTGGCTCATCGGACGACCGGTTTGCAGAAACAATTCCAGCGCCCGTCCGATGCGCTGCGCATCGTTGGGCGCCAGTCGTTGTGCCGTATCCGGATCGATGCGAGCCAGTTGCGCATGCATGGCCGGCCAGCCGTGGGTGGAGGCCTCCTGCAGCACCGTCAGCCTGACATCGGGCCGGGTGGCCGGCAATTCATGCAGGCCTTCGAGCAGGGCCTTGACGTACAGCATCGTGCCGCCCACCAGCAGGGGCACGGCACCGCGGGCGCGGATCTGGCGAATCAAAGCCTGCGCATCGCTGACGAAGCGGGCGGCCGAATAGGACTCGAGCGGATCGATGATGTCGATCAGGTGGTGCGGCACGCGGGCCCGCTCCTGCGCGCTGGGCTTGGCGGTACCGATGTCCATGCCGCGATAGACCAAGGCCGAGTCGATGTTGATGAGCTCGATGCGATGCTGCGGCTGCAAGGCCTGCGCCAGGGCCATCGCCAGCGAGGACTTGCCGCTGGCCGTCGGGCCCAGGATCAAGAAGACATCGGCCATGGCTCAGGGCAGGCGTCGCACCAGGACCTGGGCACTCAGGGCGACGCCGCAGGCCATCGCAAAGATGATCGAGGCCAGGGGCAGGGTGCTGCCATTGTGGCTGCTGCCCACCACCGTGCCGATGGTGGCCGCGCCGACATACATGCCGAAACCCACCAGGGCGGATGCGGCGCCGGCCTTTTCCGGGAAAGGGCCGATGGCGCCGGCCTGGGTACTGGGCTGGATGAAGCCATGCGCGATCATGATGCCGAACATCGGCACCAGGAAGGCCGCCACGGTCTCGATGCGCAGCCAGGCCAGCACGAAAAGGGTGGCGCCGCTGAGCAGGCTGATCCAGCTGCCCCGAAACACCGCACGCTTGATGCCGATCACCGGCAGCCGCCGCTGCAGCAGTCGCGAACCGACGATGAAGCCGATCGTGACCACACCGAAGCAGAAGCCGTAATAGGCTGTGGGGACCTTGAGCACCTCGATCATGACGAAGGGCGATCCGGAGATGAAGGCGAACAGGGCGGCATAGCTGAACATGGTGCAGGCGGTGTAGGCACGCAGCACCGGTGAGCGCGCCAGTTCGACGTAATTGCGAAAGACGGCCCCCATCTGGGTGGCCTTCGGGTTCTTGTGCAGCAGGGTTTCATCGAGCAGCCGCCAGCAGGCCAGCAGGATGCCTGCGGCCAGCAGGCTGATGAAGGCAAAGTTGGCGCGCCAGCCCAGGCTGGCCTCGACAAAGCCGCCGATCACCGGGGCGACCATCGGCACCAGGGACATGATCATGTAGGCCATCGACAAGGTATGCGCCCCTTCGCGCGGCTCGTACAGGTCGCGCACCAGGGCGCGGGCGCCGATCACGGTGCAACTGGAGCCAGCCGCCTGCATGCAGCGCGCAACGATCAGCCCGGCAAAGTGCGGGGTCAGGGCGCCGATCAGGCTGCCGAGCAGGTACAGCGTGGCGCCGCCGAGCACCAGGGGACGTCGCCCGAAGCGGTCCGACAAGGGGCCGACCACCAGCTGGCACAGCGCGAAGCAGGCGATGTAGACGGTGAGCGTGAGCTGCACCTGTGCGCCACTGACGGCGAAGTAGCGCTTGAGCGCGGGCATCGAGGCCAGGTACAGATCAGTGGCGATCGGCTGGGTCGCGAACAGGGCTGCCAGCATCCACACCAGACCGATGCCGCGCTGGCTGCCCGCAGAGGGCTGGGTGTTCATCAGCGGCCGCCCCGGGCTTTACTGGCCACGAAGGAACAGCTTGTCGAGCTGCTCCATGCTCAGCGCGATCCAGGTGGGACGGCCATGGTTGCACTGGTCGGCGGCGGCGGTGCGCTCCATGTCGCGCAGCAGGGCATTCATCTCGGCCAGCGTGAGCTGGCGATGCGCCCGCACCGCGGCATGGCAGGCCATCGAGGCCAGCAAGGCCTCCTGGCGGGCTTCGATCTTGCGGCTGTGGCCATAGTCGATCAGGTCGGCCAGGATGCCCTTGGCAAAGCGGCCCGGATCGATGCGGCCCAGGCCGACCGGCACCGCGCGCAGGGCCAGGGTATTGGGCGAGAGCACATCGATGTCCAGGCCCAGTGCGAGCAGGTCGTCACGGCTCTCGCGCGCCGCCTCGACCTCGATCGGATCGGCCTTGAAGGTGACCGGGATCAGCAGGGGCTGAGAGGCGGTGGGGCCTTGCAGACGGGCGCTCTTGAAGCGTTCGTACATCACGCGCTCGTGGGCGGCATGCATGTCGACCAGGATCAGGCCGTCGGCATTTTGTGCCAGGATGTAGACGCCATGCACCTGGGCCAGGGCCATGCCCAGGGGCAGCTCCGGCGGCGCTTGCACCGCGCCGCCCAGCGCGGCGGACACTTCAGCCTTGCTGCCGCTGACGACCGGCGCTTCTGTCTCGCTGCCGCTGGCCGCAGGGGCATAAAAGGCGAGGGCAGCGGCCGATTCGGCGGCGCTCAGCGGCGTGGCCGGATCGCGCAGGTCCAGGCGCATGGTGGGGCTGGCCTGCAGCGCGGGCGCCGTGTCGGGGACGGGCGCTCTGAAAGCGCCGGCCGATGGCGGCGCAGCCGTCGCCGCACCGGACCAGGCGCGGGCACGCTCGCCGAAGGGGTCGCTCCCGCGAGCCGGAGGCGGCGCGCTGTCGCGTGCGGCCGGGATCGCGTTGTCCTCATCGGAGGGCGAAGATGCAAACTGGCCGGCCCCCAGCCGCAGCGCATCCTTGACCGCGTGATACACCAGGCTGCGTACCGCTTGCGGATCCCGAAAGCGCACCTCGATCTTGGCCGGATGCACATTGGCATCGACCAGATGGGGCTCGATGTCCAGGAACAGCACATAGGCCGGGTGACGGTCGCCATGCAGCACATCGGCATAGGCCTGCTTGATCGCAAAGCCGAGCAGGCGGTCGCGCACGAAGCGGCCATTCACGTAAAGGAACTGCCGGTCGGCGCGGCTGCGCGAGACGGTGGGTGCGCCGATGCGGCCACGCAGGCTGCACAAGGGCTGGCGGGCCTCGAGGGTGCGGCTGGCTTCGATGTAATCCTCCCCCAGGCCGAGCAGGGCGCGGCCGGCCCAGTCCTGGGCGGGCCATTTTTCCACCGGCTTGCCTTCAACCCAGGCGCGGAAGGCCACCTGCGGATGGGCCAGTGCCACACGCCGGAAAGCCTCCAGGCAATGGGCAGTCTCGGTGCCGGGGCTTTTCAGGAACTTGCGCCGGGCCGGGGTATCGGCATACAGGTCGAGCACCTCGATGCGGGTGCCTTGCGGGCCTTGGGCGGGCGCAGGGCTCGGATCGGCCAGTGCGCTGTCGATGCTCCAGGCGTGTTCGGCATCGGCGGTGCGCGTAGCCAGCCGTACCCGGGCCACCGAGGCGATCGACGCCAGCGCCTCGCCACGGAAGCCCAGACTGGCCACGTTCTCGAGGTCGTTCAGGCTCGTGATCTTGCTGGTGGCGTGGCGTTGCAGCGCCAGCGGCAGCTCCTCGGGCGGGATGCCGCAGCCGTTGTCGCTGATCAGGATGCGCTTGACGCCGCCTTCTTCCAGGCGCAACTCGATATCGGTCGAACCGGCATCGACCGCGTTCTCGAGCAATTCCTTGACCACCGAGGCTGGCCGCTCGACCACCTCGCCGGCGGCGATCTGCGAGATCAGCCGGTCGGGCAGGGCGCGGATGACGCGGCGGCCCGCCGGTGCGGGGGCTGCCGGCCGGGCCGGGCTGTCGGCGGGGGCGGTTGGGGTGGGGGTGGTCATGGACGTGGCGTGGAAGAGGGATTATAGGGTGGGGCGGCTACAATCCCGCCCCATGGACGCCGCCCAACTCATCGACATCTTCCTGCATCTGGACAAGCACCTGGCCAACGTGGTTGCCCAATACGGGGTGTGGGTGTATGCCCTCTTGTTCGCCATCATCTTCATCGAGACGGGGGCGGTGGTCATGCCCTTTCTTCCCGGGGACTCGCTGCTCTTTGTCGCGGGCGCACTGGCCGGCATCGGCGCGATGAGCCTGCCGCTGCTGATGGTGCTGCTGACCGTGGCGGCCATCCTGGGCGATGCACTGAACTATTCGGTGGGGCGCTACTTCGGGCCGAAGGTGTTTCAGTGGGAGGACTCGCGGTTCTTCAACAAGGCGGCTTTCGATCGCACCCATGCCTTCTACGAAAGACATGGGCCGATCACCATCATCGTGGCCCGCTTCCTGCCTTTCGTGCGTACCTTCGCGCCCTTCGTGGGCGGCATGGCGCAGATGACCTATGGCCGCTTTGCGACCTACAACGTCGTCGGCGGTGTCCTGTGGGTGGTCAGTCTGACCGGGCTGGGTTATCTGATCGGCAACACCGAATGGGTCAAGGCGCACTTTTCCTGGGTGACGCTGGCGATGATCATCATTCCCGGCTTGCCGGCGGTGTACGAGGTGGGACGGGCCTTGCTCAAGCGCGGCAAGGCCAAAGCCTGAGCTTGTCTGCCACCTGCGTCGGGCAGGTCTCAGTCCGGTATCAGGCCTGTTTCAGCGCACCGGCCGGGCTGGCGCCCAGGGCCTCCCGCGCCCAGCCCACGATCGATCGCACCACCTCGCAGTGATCGAACGCCGTCCCGCAACACGCTGCCGCCACTGCCTTGTAGGCTGATCCCCTGTGTTGCATCTGCCGCGCCGCATGCACACTGGTCGCGGGCTGCGGCAGCGCATGCACCTGGCCGTCCATCACCGTGCCCCAGATCTGCAGGTCTTTCAGGCCTTCGATGCCGCCCTCGTGCGGATCGCTCTCGAGGATGGTGAAGTCGGCGCGCTTGCCGGCGACGATGCTGCCGATCTCGTGATCCATGCGCAGCGCATGGGCGGCATCGATGGTGATGCCGCGCAAGGCCTGCTCCAGGCTCAGGCGCTCGGCGGGCGAGACCACCTTGCCTGATTGGGTCTGGCGGGTGGCGGCGCACCAGGCCAGGAATAGCGGCTCGACCGGCGCCATCGGATAGTCGGAATGGAAGGACACCGGGATGCCGGCGCGGACCATCGAGCCGGCGCGCACGATCTGCGCCGCCCGGTCGCCGCCCAGCCCGAGTACCGCGTAAGTGTCGGCCAGCGCATGGATGTAGTAGGGGTTCACGCTGGCCAGCATGCCCACGGCCGCCATGCGCCGCGTCTGCGCCGCCGCATGAAAGCCCAGGTGATGGGCGGTGAGCCGATGGTCCGGGCGCGGATGGCCCTTTTGTGCCGCTTCCAGCGCCTCGAGCAGGGCATCCATGCCGCCATCGCCATTGACATGCACATGGATCTGGTAGTCGGCGTCCCAGAAGGTCTTCAGACCGGCCGCCAGCACCTCGGGGGTCATCAGCCACTCGCCATGATGGCCATCGGCATAGCCGGGGCTGTTCAGCATCATCAGCTGCGAGAACATTGCGCCGTCGGCGAACAGCTTGATGGCCTTGGCAAACTTCACCTGGCGCGTCTCGCGCGCGAAGATCTGGTCGATGGCGGCCAGGCCCTTGTCCCACTCCACGGGCGTGGCCGGACCGCCGGTGGGCTTCTTCGCGGCCCGGTTGGAAAAGCTGCGCGCATCCATCACGTTGACGATGCGCAGCGGCAGGCCCGGATCCTCGATCTCGCGCTTGATCGCAGCCAGTTCGAACTCCGGATCGACACCCCCGAAGAGCTGATCGCCGATGGTGGTGATGCCGCCCTGCAGGCACAGCTGGCCGAGCATGGCCAGGCCCTTGTTGTACCACTGCGGGCGCAGGAAGTAGGGCATCATCTTGCGCATCGGGATGGTCTTGCCGGTCTCGAAAAAATGGCCCCGCTCGTAGTCCACCTGGGGATGCGCTCCGGTGGTGGTTTCACTCAGGCCGAGCTTTTCCATCGCCTTGGTGTTCACGAACACCTCGTGATAGGAACGGTGCATCACATAGAGCGGATGGTCGGGGCAGATCTCGTCCAGCTCCTGCCGACCCAGGCGGCCATGCACCAGGGGCTGATAGCCCCAGGTCACCAGCCATTCCTCACGGCCGCCCTCGGCCTGCACCCATTCCGCCAGGCGCGCCCGGTACTCGCGCGGGGTGCGTGCGGCCTTGGCCACACCGCCATCGGGGCGACGCCAGTCCTCGGGGGCGATGATCTGCGAGGGCAGCAGCATCGCGCCCAGGAAAGGGTGCACATGGTTCTCGATCAGGCCGGGCAGGATCACCTTGTCCTTGAAGCGCGGGTCCACAGTCACCTTGCGACCCTCCTGCCAGACCTGCATCGACTCCGGCGTGCCCACGGCGACGATGCGATCGCCGATGACGCCGACGGCCGTGGCCTCGGGCAGCGATTCGTCCATGGTGATGATGCGCCGCGCCGTGTAGATGGTGAGCGGGGCGTCGCGGGGGATGGGGGCGTGGGCGCTCATGGGGCTGTCCTTGTCTGACGGGGGATCGTGTGCGGATGCGCAGCCCTCAAGTCGGGCCCGCATGTGCCGATATAAAAGCGATGAAGCTGAATCGGCGCAATCATTACCGTGTCCTTCATGTGCAGCCGGAAGCGCCCTTTGAGGTGATCCGGGCCAGTTACCGCACCTTGATGGGAACCTTGAAGATGCATCCCGACCTGGGCGGTGACCATGCAACCGCGGCGTTGATCAACGCGGCATGGGACGTGCTCAGTGATCCGGCGCGTCGGGCCGCCTATGACCGTTCCCTGCGCGTGGCGGCGATGCGCGCCAGCGCCGGCAGCCCTGCCGGAAAGGCTCCGGCGGGGCCGCAGGCCTTCCAGACCAGGCCCGCACCCCGGGCGGGGGACGGCGCGGGCCTGGCCTGCCCGTTCTGTGGCCTGGGCTTGCAGGGGGCGATGGCGGCCCAGATCCGCTGCAGGCAATGCCAGAGCCCGCTCGGCCTGGCACCCCAGCCGGTGCCGACGGCCCGCGAATTGCTGGGCCGGCGCAAGGCGACCCGCTACGACAAGGTCCAGCCCCTGACGGTCTATCCCGCCTGGCAGGGCGGTCCGGTGCCAGCGCGCCTGCGAGACTTGTCGCTGACCGGCGCCCGCTTCGATCTGGCCTGCAGCGTGCAGCCAGGGCAGGTGCTTCGCCTGATCAACCAGGACTTCGAGGCCCTGGTGCAGGTGGTCTCGGTGAGGCGTCAGGGGGAGCAATGGCTGGTCGGCTCGAGGCTTGCTTCGGCGTTCTTTCCGAAGAAGAAGGGAGTGTTCGTTTCCGAGCATGCCTGAGCGCGGTGCGCGGGAATCAATCCCGGCTGCCGCCCTGCGCCGCAAAGCCGCGATCAACCCAGGCCTGGGCACTGCTGCGGTTCAACTTGAAGTCCGGCGCCACCCTGATTCGGGCGATCAGCAGGCCCTCGTCGTCATGTGCGCTCAGTTGCGCGCGCGGCTGGTCGGGGTCCGGGTCGATGTCCAGCGCGACGGTGATCCTGCCTTGCAGTGCCGCGACGCTGATCGACTGATGCAGGCTCGCCTGCAGTTGCTGCTCGCTGCGCCGAATGAACTCCGAGGCCGTCTTCACCAGCGTGATGAAGGCATTGCCGTCGAGCGGTTTCGGGTTCTTCTTGTCGCGACCCATCGTCCAGGGGCCGATCAGGGCGGGCTCGCTTGTCCCATCCAGGTACATCGCCACCGCCCAACCTTCGTCGTCTTCATTTTTGATGACGCGGGCCGTCCAGCCCTTGGCCTTCCACAGGCGCGGCTCGTGAATCTCGTCCACTTCGTCCTGGGGGCTGTCGATCACTGGGTCGGAGGGCATGGTCTTGAGGGGTCAGGTGGGGGTGCGGCATTGTAGGGGGCAGGCAGGCCATGCCCGTCAAGACTGGATGCGCACCCCTTTGGGATCATAGTGGGGGCCCAGCTGTGCCCGCGCAGGCAGGCGTGTGCCGGCCACCTCGATCTCGATGCGTGCAGCCTGCAGGCGCTCGTTGCTGATCGGCTCTTCGAGCCGCACATAACCCATGCCCAGCGAGGCCTGCAGGCGATGGCCATACATGCCCGAGGTGGTCATGCCGACCATCTGGTCGTCCAGGTAGATCGGCTCGTCGTGGTAGAGCAGGGCCTGGTCGTCTTCCAGGCGCAATTGCAGCAGTCGGCGACGCGGCGGCCCCTGGTCACGCTGTCGTTTCAGGGCTTCCTCGCCAATGAAGCCGCCTGCTTTGTCCCAGGCGACGGTAAAGCCCAGGCCGGCCTCGAGCGGGGTATCTTCCGGACCGATGTCGTGACCCCAATGGCGGTAGCCCTTCTCGACGCGGCAGGCATTCATCGCATGAAAGCCGGCATGACTGAGGCCCAGGGCCTCGCCCGCCTCGCGCAGCCGTCCGTACACATGCAGCGCCTGGTCACTGGGGATGTACAGCTCCCAGCCCAACTCGCCCACGTAGGTGAGTCGGCTGGCACGCACGATCGCATAGCCGATCTCGATCTCGACGGAGCGGCCAAACGGGCAGTGCGTGTTGTCGAGCACGGTGCCACTGACCTGTCGCAACAGTTCGCGCGATTGCGGTCCCATCAGGCCGATCAGGGCCATGCCGGCGGTGATGTCGGTCACCGTGCAAAAGGCCTCGCTGGGGATGTGACGCCGCAGCCAGGACAGGTCGCGCTGGTGGCTGCCGACGGCACTGACGACCAGGAACTGGTCGGGTGCCAGCCGCGTGATGGTCAGATCGGCCTCGATGCCGCCACGGGCATTGAGCCACTGCGTGTAGACGATGCGTCCGATCGGCACATCCATCTGGGCACAGCTGATGCGGTTGAGCACGGCGCAGGCATCGCGTCCCTGCACCAGATATTTCGGATAAGAACTCTGGTCGTACAAGGCTACCGCATCGCGGGTAGCGCGGCATTCCCCGGCGCAGGCCTCGAACCAGTTCTGCCGGCCATAGCTGTAGTCATACGCCGGTGATGAGCCCGGTGCGCCGTACCAGTTGGCACGTTCCCAACCGCCGTACTCGCCCATGCAGGCGCCAGCCGCCAGCAGCGGCGCGTGCAGCGGCGAATGGCGGGCCTGACGGGCGGTCTCCACCTGGCGAAAGGGCCAGTGCATGGCGTACAGCAAGCCCAGGCTCTCGGTGGTGCGATCGCGCAGGTACTGGCGCGTGCCCTGCATCGGCTGCAGTCGGCGCACGTCGATGTCGGCCAGATCCATGGGGGCGAGCCGGTCGCGGATCCACTGTGCCAGCACCTTGCCGGCGCCGCCCGAACTCTGGATGCCGATGGAGTTGAAGCCGCAGGCCACGAACAGGTCACGCAGCTCAGCGGTCTCGCCCAGCAGGTAGCGGTCATCCGGCGTGAAGCTTTCCGGGCCATTGAACCAGGTGGCGATGCCGGTACGCTCGAGCACCGGCACCCGGTGCATGGCCAGCTCCAGCACCGGCATGAAGTGATCCATGTCGTTGGGCAGGGCATCGAAGCAGAAGTCCTTGGGAATGCCCGCCATGCCCCAGGGTTTGGCGACTGGTTCGAAGGCGCCGACCAGCAGCTTGCCGGCGTCTTCCTTGTAGTACGCGTATTCGTCCGGCACGCGCAGCACCGGCAGCTCGCGCGGCAGGTCGGCGATCAGCTCGGTGACCACGTAAAAGTGCTCGGCCGCCTGCAGCGGCAGCCGGATGCCGACGCCGCGGGCCAGCTCGTGCGACCACATGCCGGCGGCCAGCACCACGGTGCCGGCGCGGATCTGGTGTTCGCCCACCTGCACGCCAAAGGCGCGGCCGTTCTCACTGAGCAGGCGATCGACCTCGACGCCTTCCAGGATGCGCACGCCGCGCTGGCGCGCGGCCTTGGCATAGGCCTGGGTGGTGTCGACCGGATTGGTCTGCCCGTCTTTGGGCAGCCACATGCCACCGGCCACGTCATCGGTGCGCAACAGCGGATAGCGCTGCCTCAGGTCCGAGGGCGTGAGCATCTCGACCTCGATGCCAAAGCCCTTGGCCATCGAGGCATTGCGGCGGAACTCCTCCAGGCGTTCGGCCGTCTTGGCCACGCCGATCGAGCCGTTCTGCTTGTAGCCGGTGGCCTGGCCGGTTTCCTTCTCGAGCGTGCGCAGCAGCTCGGAGGTGTACTTGGCCAGTTCGGTCAGGTTGCGGGTGGCGCGCAACTGCGGCACCAGGCCGGCGGCGTGCCAGGTGGTGCCACAGGTGAGTTGGCGGCGCTCGAGCAGCCAGACATCGGTGATCCCCAGCGCGGCCAGGTGATAGGCGATCGAGCAGCCGATGATGCCGCCGCCGACGATCACCACGTCACAGCGGTCGGGAAGATTGCCTTGCATTTAGCGCGACACGTTGTCCAGCGGGGTGAAGCCGCCCCAGATCGAGACCGGCACGTTCTTCAGGCTCTTGTCGTAGACCATGGATTGCGGCCAGACATGGGTGAAGGTGACCGGCACATCATTGGCGATGATGCGCTGGAATTCGTCGTACATCGCCTTGCGCTTGGCCGGGTCGCGCTCGATGCCGGCCTGGGCCAGCAACTCGTCGACGCGCGGGTTCTTGTAGTTCTGGGTATTGCTCCAGATCACACCCTTGCGGATGTTGGAGGACAGGTAGGTGCGGTGCACGCCGATCACCGGGTCGCCATAGTTGAAGGCGCCATCCATGGTGACATCGAAATCGTAGTTGCTGACGCGCCGCGCCCAGGTCGGAAAATCGGGCTGGCCGCGCACCGAGACATCGATACCGATCTTCTTCAGCTGCGGCTTGAGGTATTCGGCGATGTTCTGGGAGTTGTCGGGCGTGTTGGGCAGGTAGTCGATCTGCATGGCAAACCGGATGCCCTTGTCGTCCTTCTTCAGACCCGCTGCATCGAGCAGCTTGTTGGCCTTGTCCAGGTTCAGCGCATAGGTTTCGACCTTGTCGGTGTACATCGGGGTGCCCGGCATGATCGGCCCGGTGGCGCGCTTGGTAAAGCCCCGGTGCAGCACCTTGGTGATGAAGTCGCGGTCGATGGCGTAGGCAACCGCCTGGCGCACGCGCACATCGTCATAGGGTTTCTTCAAGGTGTTGAAGGCCAGCCAGCCGAGCGGGCCGATGGCCTCACCGCCCTTGTTGCTCACGACTTCCAGATGCGCCATCTTCTTCAATTGAGAGGTGGTGCTGATCGAGGAATTCCAGGGCAGCATCTGCACGTCCTTGCGCTCGAAGGCCAGCACCTGCGAGGTGGAGTCCTGGATCACCTTCCAGATCAGGCGGTCCAGCTTGGGACGGCCGGGCATGAAGTAGCCGGCGTGCCTTTCCATGATGATGTGTTCATTGGGCTTGAACTCCACCACCTTGAACGGACCCGAGCCGACGATATTCGCGCTGTTGCGCGGATGCAGCTTCAGGTCTTGCCCGTCGCCATAGATGTGCTTGGGCAGGATCGGGCAGAAGGCCGGCGACATCGCCAGCAGGATGGCCGGATGGGGCTGCGACAGGCGGATGATGGCGATATGCGGCGAGGGCGTGTCGACCCGTTCGACCGGTGCGAACATCGACTGGAAGGGGTGGTTGGCCTTCACCGCCATGATCGAGAAGGCTACATCCTCGGAGGTGATCGGCTTGCCGTCATGGAAGGTGGCGTTCTTGACCAGGCGCAGCACCAGCGAACGCCCATCGTCCTGGAAGGCCCAGGTCTCTGCCAGGTAGGGCTTGGGGGTCCAGTCGCCCTCGCCCTCGAAGCGCAAGGGGCTGGCAAAGATCTGCGCCGCCGGTATGCCGGTGGCGGTGCCCGATTGCACCGCGGAGTTCAGGTGACGGGCCACCACGGGTTGCAGCAGCACCAGGGTGTTGTTGCCCTGTGCCCGCGCGGGCTGGGTGCACAGGACAAGGCCAAGGACGGTCGCGGCAGTGCTCGCCAGACGCAGCAGCAGGGGTTTCACAGGCGTACTCCAGAGGAATCGGAGGCCTGACTGTAGCGGTGAGCGGCGCTTCATGCTTTTCCAAAAAAGACATGAAGCATCGAAAAACCGCCATCAGCGATGGGCGTCCAACACCAGGTGCGAAGCCATGCTGCGTCCGCGCGTGTGGCTGGGGGTGTGCCCGAAGTGCTGCCGGTAGACGGTGGAGAAATGGCTCAGGGACTGGAACCCGCAGGCCTCGGCGATCTCGGTGATGCTCAGGTCGGTCTGCAGGAGCAGCGCGCGGGCCTGGTTCAGGCGATGGCGCAGCTGATACCCGCTGGGGGAGTGCCCGACATGGCGCTTGAACAGGCGCAGCAGCTGGCGCTCCGAGATGCCCACCGCCCGTGCCAGGTCGGGCACGCTCAGGGTATTGCCCTGCTGGGCCTCGATCAGGCCCAACGCCTTCACCAGGGTGGGGTGATGGGCGCCGGTGCGCATCGGCACCGGCATGCGCTGCCCGGTTTCGCCGTCGCGGATCGAGCGATGCAGGCAATGCTCGGCAACCCGGTTGGCCATGGTGATGCCGTGGTCGATCGCGATGGCATGCAGCATCATGTCCAGACTGGCACTGCCGCCGGCGCTGCTCAGGCGGTCGCGGTCGATCTCGAACAGGGTGGCATGCACATCGATGTCGGGATAGCGCTCGCGAAAGGCATCGATGACCTCCCAGTGCAGGGTGACGCGATGGTGGCCGAGCAGGCCGGCGCGGGCCAGCAGGAAGCAGCCGGTGTCCAGGCCACCGAGCACGCAGCCAGCCCGCTCGAGCTGGTGCAGCCAGCGGCGCAGCCGCAGCGAGTAAAAGCGCTCCGGCCGGATGTCCGATACCAGGAACAGGGTGCCCAGCGCCAGGTCATCATCGATGCTGCCATCGACCTGGATCGAGATGCCATTGCCATCGGGCACCGGCTTGCCATCGAGCGACAGCAGGCGGAAGCGGTACTTGTCCGGCAGGTAGCGGTTGGCGATGCGCAGTGGTTCGATCGCCGAGGACAGTGCGATCAGGGTGAATTGCGGCAGCAGCAGAAAGCCGATCGGGCCGCGCAGGGCCAGGGCTTGCGCGCTCATGGCCGCAGGGCATCGGCCGGTACAGGGCCGTCCCGTGTCGCCCCGGCCAGTGCCGCACTGTCCAGCGTCGCCATCACGCAGCGGGCGGCCGCCAGGTCCCATCCGGCCCAGCCGCAGCTCTTGAAAAACACCGGCCCCTGAACGGCGGCGGCCTTGCCGGACCCGGCTGGCAGGCCCTGCGGCGAGGCCGATCGCTGTGCCGCGCCCCGCGCCTTGCGCTCGGTCAGGACCTCGGCCAGTGTTGCCAGCGCGCTCACCGCGATGCCGGCCTGCAACAGGTCGCCCGCCTCATGGTCGGCATCGCGGGTGTCCACCACCAGGGTGCCGCGCGCCGCCAGGTCCCGGCAGACGCTCGCCTCCCACTCGAGCATGCGGGGCGTGAAGGCGCCCACCGCGGCGATGAAGGCGTCCTGCCGTGGGCGGCCCCGCATCACCACCTGCTGGGCAGGGGTGGCGGTGACCACCAGCGGGCATTCGGCCAGTGCGGCATCTGGATCATCGACGGCGCGAGTGCGCAGACCCATTTGCCGGGCATGGGCCAGCAAGGCCTCCCGGCCCGCTTCCCCTCGTGAATGCACCCACACCTCTTTGATGCCCAGCCCGGCCTGAAAGGCTTCGAGATGTGCCCGGCCCTGTACGCCCGCGCCCACGATCAGCAGCGGGCCGTCGCGGCGCGCGGCCAGGGTCTGCGCGGCCAGCAGCGAGACTGCGGCGGTGCGCCGCGCCGTCACGGTCGGGCCGTCGATGAGGGCGCGTCGCTGTCCGCTGCGCGCATCGAAGATCACGATGTCGCCCTGTATGCTGGGCAGTTGCCGCGTACTGTTGTCGGGGATGAAGGTGATGAGCTTGGTGATGGCAATGTGTGCATCGTGGGCTGGCATCACGAACAGGCTGCCGCCACCCGGCAGGGGTTGCACCAGCCGTGCCGGAACCCGGACCTGATCATCGGCCAGCAGGTCGGCGATGGCACGCGCCAGCGCCGGATAGGGCAGGGCCCGGGCGGTGGCAGCGGCATCGAGCAGCAGGGACGTCTGCATGGCTTCAGCCCAGGGTCCAGATGAAGCGCGGGCGGCCGTCGGCAAAGTCCATCCGCGTGTCCATCACGAGCCGGTGGTGATGCGCGGCCAGCGCCCCTTCGATCAGGCCATTCCAGGCCGGCATCAGGGTGCGGTCCAGGCCGGGCACGCCGGCCATCAGGCGCCAGCCCTCCTGCACCACGCGCCATCGCCCGCCCTCCTGCTCGATGCGTACGGCATCATCCTGAGCGCTGCCCAGGGCCTGAAGAAAGGCGGCGAAGGCGGCAGCGCTGCGCGCCGGCGCCAGGCCCAGGCCCGCCGCCGTCTGGTGATAGAACTGCATGCCGATCAGGCGCAGGCTCAGGTTCAGCAGCGGGACCGCTTCATGCGGACCCCACAGGTTCAGCATCACCGGCATGGCGGTGCGCAGGTACTCCATCGCATAGTTGCGATGCGCCTTGGCCAGGCGCTCGGCCGGCCAGCTGCTGGTGGGCAGGACCGGGGCCTTGGCCGGATCGAAATCAGGTGCGTCCTCGAGGCGGGAAAAGCGCAGCCGCTCGCCGGGGCTCAGATCGTGGTCGTATTCCTGGTAGTAGCCCTCCAGGCCGCTCTGGCCGTCGACTGCCTGCTTGGTGCAGACGAAACCGAGGCGCGGGTTGCCCAGCGTGACGCCGTTCTGGGCATGCCAGCCGGCCAACATTGCACGCGACACTTCGGTCGGGATCGCGCACAAGGCCGTACCGGCCCAGATCCAGCGCGGCGCGCCATAGCGCACCCAAGCCTTGCGCTCGCTCTCGGGCATGTACTCGACCGCCACGCCGCCGATATGGTTGGACAGGTAGTGGTACTGGGCCGCGGCCACGGCGTGCGGCAGGCCCTCCAGCCCCAGCTTGCGAAGCCCGGGCAGGAAGCGCTCCTCCCGCTGGCGGGCGAAGATCGCCTCGACCATCTCGGCGGCGCGGGCCGTGCCGCGGCGGGTGATGACGCTGAGCAGCAGGCCGGTGAAAGCCGCGTGGTACCACTCGGCCACGGCACGCCAGGAGGGGGGGCCGGAAAGGTCAGAGATCATGAAAACAGCTCGTTCATCGGTCTGGGGCGGGGCTTGGTCGGTTGCGGGAGGCCTTTGCCGGGGCGAGGCTCCACCATCTGGGGGAGCGAACCATCCGACCTCATGCATCTGTTCAAAAAAGCCCTCCACGGCGTGCCCGCCTTGCTGCGCGGCCACCACAGCAGCCCGTTTCCGGCGGAGCTGGAGGGAGAGTATCAGCTTTACATCGGGCCGGAGAAGGTGCGAACCATGCGCCTGGCCATGCTGTTGGCCGTGTTCCTCGTGCTGCCTTTTGCGGTGCTGGATGCCTGGGCGCTGCCCGCCCTGTTCCCGCATACCTTGTGGCTGCGCGCTGCACTGATCGGCGTCTGTCTGGCGACCTTTGCCTGGACTTTCCGCGCCTGCTACCTGCAGCATTACACGGCCTCGAGCGTGCTGGTGTCCAGCTCGATGGGGCTGCTGCTGGAGGGCTTCGTGGCTTTTTCGGGCTCGGGCGATCTGGCGCGCAGTGCCTATTTCGCGGGCCTGCTGCTGCCGATCATGGGCATCCACTCCTTCACCTTCCTCAATCCCAAGGCCTCCACCCTGATCACGGCCGGCCTGTTGCTGGCCTACCTGGCGATCGCCTTCGGCATCCATGGTGCCTCGGACCCTCAGGCCATCGCCCTGGTGGCGATCAATGCCCTGGTCCTGATCAGCGCGGCGTCGATTGGCCTGCTGTCGCAGATGGGGCGCGATGCCTTCGAGCGTCAGGCCTTCCAGAACAAGCGCGCGTTGAACAACGAATTGCTGGCCACCGAGCATGCCCGCATGCTGATCGAACACCATGCCCTGCACGACTCCCTGACCGGCCTGCCCAACCGCAAGGCCTTCGAGGCGCGCACGCTGGCATTGATGCAGAACTTTGATGCGGCGATGGGCGATGTGGCGGTCCTGTTCATTGATCTGGACGGCTTCAAGCCGGTCAATGACCAGTTCGGGCATGCAGTGGGTGACCGTATCCTGCGTGCGATCGGCCAGCGCATCCAGTCTGCCATCAGCGACCGCGACTGCGTCGGGCGCCTGGGCGGTGACGAGTTCGTGGTGGCCCTGCTCCTGCCCTCCGGAGGCGGTCGACTGGGCTACCCGGCGGAACTGGCGAGGCAGATCGCCGAGCGCCTGCGTCAGCACATTGCCCAGCCCATCACCATCGATCATCACATGATCTCGGTCAATGCCAGCATCGGTGTGGCCCTGGGTTCACGGCATGGCTTCAAGGTCCCGATCCTGATGGCGATCGCAGACCAGGTGATGTACGAGGTCAAGCGCAAGGGCAAGGGCAGTTGCGAGGTGGCGCAGGAAGAGCAGGATATGATCTTCGCGATCTGATGGCGCCTGGCCGGGTGGTGACCCGGCACGGGAATGCAATACGCCGTATTGCCGCTTTCAAGCCTGGCTCCCCCCATGCCCACTTTTCACAGTCTTTCCCTGATCGTTGAAATCGTCGCCACGCTGGCCTTTGCGGCGTCCGGCCTGCTGGCGGCTGCACGCAAGCGACTCGATGCCTTTGGCGTGTGCATGGTCAGCGGTGTGGCGGCCTTCGGCGGCGGCACCCTGCGTGACGTTCTGCTCGACCGCCGTCCCTTTTTCTGGGTTCAGCACCCGGGTTGGGTGTGGGCCCTGCTCGGCCTGTGCCTGTTCGCCCTGGTAGGCTTGCGTGGGCGCCATCTGGCCTTTACCGAACGGGCCATCCTGGTGCCCGATGCCCTCGGCCTGGGCCTGTTCAGCGTGCTCGGGACCATGGGGGCCTGGTCGGCCGGCATGCCGGCGATCGTTGCGGTGCTGATGGGCATCCTGACCGCCGTCTTCGGGGGTGTGCTGCGCGACCTGTTGTGCAACGAATTGCCCAAGGCTTTCAGCGATCATCAGCCCTATGCGGTGCTGGCCTTTGCCGGCGGCTGGCTGGCCATCGGCCTGGATCGGCTGGGCCTGCCGGAGTCCGCCACGCTGGGCCTGGCGGCACTGGTCACCAGCGCCTTGCGCCTGTGTGCCCTGCAGTGGCACTGGCGATTGCCGGCCTGGCGGGCGCTGGAGCCGGAGAGCCGTCAGGACTGAGCGTGGACGTCGCAGGCCGGGATGCCGGCTGCTCGCGCCGGATGCCTGGCCTGTGTCTTCAGAGCGGACGACCGGTCAGCGGATAGGAGGGGTCGTTGTAGCCGGGCGTCGAGGGATGCCCAGGCTTGACCAACTGGTCGATCAGGGCTTCGTCCTGCGCCGACAGGGCGAGCGTCACGCAGGCAAAGTAGTCCAGCCACTGGGCCAGGGTCCGCGGTCCGGCAATGATGCCGGTGACGATCGGATTGGCCAGGACCCAGGCACAGGCATAGTGCTGCAGGCTCACGCCCAGTTCGGCGGCACGAACCTTGAGCTGTTCGGCAATGTGCAGCGATTCCTGACGGAACTCGGTCTGCAGGATGCGGGCATCGTTGCGGCCGGCGCGCGAGTCCTGCGGGGGCGGGCTGCCCGGCGTGTACTTGCCGGTCAGCACGCCGCGCGCGATCGGGCTGTAGGGCACCACCGCCAGCCCATAGGCCTGGCAGGCCGGCAGGATCTCCACCTCGGGCATGCGGTTGAGCAGGTTGTAGTAGGGCTGGCAGATGACCGGCTGCGGCACATTCAGGCGGCGCGCCATCTCGACGGCCTGCGCGATGCGCCAGCCGCGGAAGTTGGACAGGCCCCAGGCGCGGATCTTGCCCTGTGCGATCAGCTCGCCCATGGTGCGCACCGGCTCTTCGAGGTCGAGACCGGGATAGTCCCGGTGCATGTAGTAGACATCCAGGTGGTCGGTGCCCAGCCGTGTCAGGCTGCCCTCGATTGCGCGCATCATCCAGCTGCGCGAATAACCGGACTGGTTGGGGTCCTCGCCCATCTTGTTGCCCAGCTTGCTGGCGATCACCCAGCGCTCCCGCTCGCCCTTGATCAGGGGGGCGAGCATCTGTTCCGAGGCGCCGCGGGTATAGACATCGGCGGTGTCCAGAAAGTTGACGCCGTGCTCGCGCGCTGCGGCCATGATGCTGGCGGCCTCGCGGGCATCGGTCTGGTCACCGAACATCATCGTGCCCAGGCACAGGCGCGAGACGCGCAGGCCGCTGTTGCCAAGGGTTCGCAGGGGCATCATGGGGAAGGCTCCATCAAGAGGGGGTCGAATCTCGGGTCAGGCCCGATGGTGAACCACTGCGGGCGTTGCGCACCCGGTCCGTTCCACCCGCATCCTGCGTGCGTTCAGGCCCCGTCCCGGGCGATGAACAGTTGCAGCATGATCACGGCCGGCTCCAGGGCCAGTTGTCCCCGGTCGATCAGGGCCTCGATCTGGGCCCGGTCAAAGTGCGCGAAACCGGCCACCTCGCCATCCATGTTGCGCGGCTCGAAGCTTGCCGGCAATTGCGCCAGAAAGGCGAAGTTGTCCTGCACCATGTGCCCTTCCGGCACGAGCCGGTTGATGTGGCTGGTGGGCAGGGGTTGCAGGCTCGTCAGCAAGTGGGCCGGGATGCCTGCCTCCTCCCAGGATTCGCGCACAGTGGCGCGGCGCAGGTCCTCGCGCTGCAGTCGTCCATCGATCCGCTCGGTGCCTACCAGGCCTCCGGCCAGCGTGTCCCACAGACCGGGGTCGGTGTCCTTGTCGAAGGCCCGCTGCTGCAACCAGAAGCGGCCATCGGGGCGCACCCCGACCAGGTGTGCCGCCGCCATGTGCAGCCCCAGGGGACGCATGGCCGCGCGCTCGATCACGCCCAGCGGGCTGCCATCGTCGGATTGCACCGCCATCAACTCGCCGCGCCAGCGTGGCAGGCGATGGGCATCGCGCAGCTGCAGCGCCATCTGCTCGAGCACCGGCACGCTGTCGCGGGTGCAATAGGGCGCCAGGGCCAGACTGTCCTCATCGAGCACCAGCCCAGGCACGCGCTCGGCCAGCCAGCGTGCATCATCGGGGGCGACACTGCCGCATACCTTGCCGTCGATTTCGAAGGGCAGCCGTTGCGCGATGAGGCGTCGCTCCTGCTCGTCGCGCAGGCCGCTCACACATTGGTCGAGCAGTCGCTGGAGACAGGCCTGGGCGTTGAAGCCTGGAGGGGTCATGTGCTGGACCTTTGTCGGGGGGGCGGCGGATACCTGAGGAAGTAGCGCTTGATGCCCTTGAAGATGGCCGCTGCCACCTGTTGCTGGTAGGCCGGATCACCCAGGCGTCGTTCCTCCTGGGGATTGGAGATGAAGGCGGTCTCGACCAGGATCGAGGGGATGTCCGGAGCGCGCAGCACCGCAAAGCCGGCCCGCTCGACGCCGCGCTTGTGCAGCTTGCCCACTTCGCCCAGGTTCGAGAGCACGACCTCGCCCAGTCGGGTGCTGTCGCGGATCTGGGTCTTGGTGCTCATGTCGAGCAGCACGCGCGCAGCCTCCTGGCTGCTGGCTTTCAGATTGGCGCCACCGATCAGGTCGGCGCCGTTTTCCTTGTTGGCCAGCCAGCGTGCCGCCGTCGAGCTGGCGCTCTTGTCCGAGAGCACGAACACCGAGGCGCCGCGCGCAGCCGGTTCGACGAAGGCATCGGCATGGATCGAGACGAACAGGTCGGCCTGCACGCGCCGCGCCTTTTCGACGCGGGTGGCCAGCGGCACGAAGAAATCGGCATCGCGGGTCATGTAGGCCCGCATGTTGGGCTCGCGGTTGATCATCTCGCGAAGTAGCTGGCCGATCGAGAGCACGACGTCCTTTTCGAACGTGCCGGCGCGACCGACGGCGCCAGGATCCTCTCCGCCATGGCCAGGATCCAGGGCCACCGTGACCAGGCGGATGATGCGTGGTTCGCTGCGCCGGGTCACCGCACCGCTGCTGCTGTTCTGGTCGCCGCTGCCACTGGCCGAGGCCTGGGCTCGCTCGCGTTCTCGGATCAGCTCAGCCAGCGGGTCGTGTCCCGGTGCCGGCGGTGCGGGCTCGGGCCTGGCGGACTTGCCGGCGCCTGGCGCGCCGCCCTTGCCAGTTTCGCTGCGCGAATTGTCGCCGGGGGCGGGCTTGCTGCCGGCACTGTTGCCAGCCGGCCGGTCGATCTGCTCGAGCAAGGCCTTCAGGGGATCGGGCGGGCTTTGCGGATACAGATCGAGCACCAGCCGGTGCCGGTAGTTGGCCACCGGCTCGAGCGCGAACAGCTGTGGCTTGACCGGCTCCTTCATGTCGAACACCAGCCGGACCACGCCCGGACGCAGCTGGCCGACCCGGACCTGGGCGATATAGGGATCGTCGGACTTGACCTTCGAGACCAGCTCGCGGATTTCGCTGTCCAGGTCGGCCGGCTCCAGGTCGATCACCATGCGCGGCGGATCGGGCAGCAGGTTCTGGGTAAAGCGCAGCGGGCGGTCCAGCTCCAGGGTGACCCTGGTGTAGTCGCGGGCCGGCCATACCCGCACGGACAGGATCGTTGCTGCCTGCGAGGGGCGGCTGAGCAGGCCGACCTGAAGCACCAGCGACCAGCGCGCCAGCCGTCCGGGCTGGCGCCGCAGGAACTGGCGCCGGCCTGTCAGGGCCGGGCCTTGTTTCGGCCTGGGCTGGGTACGCGACATGCTCAGGCGTCCCTCAGGCCCTGCAGCCAGCGCTGTCCGAGGGCGCTATGGGCCTGCAGATGGGCATCGCGGGCGTCGCCATCGCCGCCAGCAAGGTGCGCGAGTTGCAGGGTCAGGTCGGGCGTCTGCAGGCTCTGGGCCGCCATCTCAGGCCATTCGATGAGGCTGAGTGTCCCGGGGGCCGCGATCATCTCGTCAAAGCCTGCCTCGCGCCATTCTTCGCGACCGGTGAAGCGGTAGAAGTCGAAGTGGTGCACGTCCAGTCCGTCAAGTTCATAGGGTTCCATCAACGTGAAGCTGGGACTGCGGACCCGGCCCGTGTGGCCCAGGGCGCGCAGCAGCGCGCGTGTGAAATGGGTCTTGCCGGCCCCCAGCGGCCCGCTCAGGTGGATCACGCCACCGCGGCCGCCCTCACCGGTACCGGTGGCCTGCATGGCCCGGGCCAGGCGCGAGGCCAGGGCGGCGGTGGCGGTTTCGTCGGGCAGATTAAGATGCAAGGATGACAGGGTCGCGTACACCTTCGCATTTTATCGACATTGCCCTGGTGCAAGGCCTGGCTCGCGAGATGGGCTTTTCATCGGTGGGATTTGCAAGGCTCGAGGCGCAGGCGCTGGCGGCCGATGCGCAGGGCCTGCAGGCCTGGCTGGCGCAGCAGTTCCACGGCGACATGGACTTCATGCAGCGCCATGCCGCCCAGCGTGCCGACCCGGCCCTGCTCTTTGAAGGCGCGCGCAGCGCCATCATGGTCACACTCGATTACCGGCCGGCCGATCCGGATTGGCAGGCGCACTTCTGGCAGGGACTGCAGGACCCGGCCCGTGCCACGATCTCTTCCTACGCCTGGGGCCGCGACTATCACAAGATCCTGCGCAACCGGTTGCAGCGGCTGGCGCTGGCACTGGAGCAGCGCATCGGCGCCTTCAGGCACCGCGCCTTCTGCGATTCAGCCCCGGTGATGGAGGTGGCGCTGGCCCAGCGCGCCGGCTTGGGCTGGCGCGGCAAGCACACCCTGCTGCTCGATCGCCAGCAAGGCTCGATGTTCTTTCTGGGCAGCCTGTACACCGACCTGGACCTGCCCGAGCCCGGCCAGGCGCCATCGTCCCATTGCGGGACCTGCACCCAGTGCATCGACATCTGTCCGACGCAGGCCATCGTCGCGCCCTACCGGCTCGATGCACGCCGCTGCATCAGCTATCTGACCATCGAGCATCGGGGGCCGATCGACGAGTCCTTGCGCGCCGCCATCGGTAATCGCCTGTACGGCTGTGACGATTGCCAGGCCGCCTGTCCCTGGAACAAGTTTGCGCGGGCACCGGTGGCCCCTTCCCTGGTGGGCGAATTGGCGCCTCGCGCCGGTCTCGATCAGGCCGTCCTGCTCGACCTGTGGTCCTGGGATGAAGCACAGTTCCTGGCCCGCACCGAGGGCTCTCCGATCCGTCGCATCGGTTACTGGCGCTGGCGCCGCAACCTGATCGTGGTGACCGGCAATGCCTTGCGCTCGCCGTCGCTGCCGCAGGCGCTGCGTTCGGCCCTGTCGGCGGCCGTGCAGGCCATCGTCGATGCGGCCGACAGCGACGAGATCCTGCGCGAGCATGCGTGCTGGGCGCTGGCCCAAGGCCAGGGATGCGATGCCTATCCCTAGACCACTGCCAACCAGAACGGCAGGGCCACGGCCGAGATCAGCAGGGACCAGGTGATCAGGCGCGCAACATAAGGGCCGTCGCCCCCCATGCGTGCCGCCAGGATATAGCAGGCCGAGGCCGTGGGCATGGCTGCAAACAGCGTGATGACGCTCTTCTCCATGCCGCCCAGGCCGGCGTGGCGTGCCGCCCACCAGGCCACTGCCGGCAGTGCGAAGGACTTGACGGTGAGGACCCAGACCGAGAACAAGCGGTCATGCAGGCTGGGCGGGTTGCGTTCCTGGGGCTCGAAGAGCATGCCCGCGCCGACACCGATCAGGCCCAGGGCCAGGGCAGCGGCGCCCAGCTTGGCCAGGGTCAGGCTCAGTGGCCCGGGCAGTTGCAGGCCGAGGGCATTGCCGATCAGTCCGGCCAGGGTCGCGATGATGAGGGGATTGCGGATGATTTCGCGCAGCACATTCGAACCGGCATGACGAGCCAGGCCATAAACCGCCACCAGGTTGCACAGCGGCACGCTCGCCCCTACCACCAGGGCCGCCAGGGCCAGGCCATCCTGCCCGCCGATACGCTCGGCCATCGCCAGCGCGACATAGGAGTTGAAGCGAAAGGCGCATTGCACCCCGGAGGCAAAGCGCATCGGCTCGACACGCAGCACCAGGCGTGCGCCATGCGCCATCAGCACGCCGGCGGCGACCGCCACCAGGGCCACGCCGATGGCCGGACCGGCCGCCTCCAGGCTGAGCCGGGTGCGCACGATGGTGTTGAACAGCAGGGCCGGGAACAGGATGTAGTAGACGAGTTTTTCCGCCGTCACCCAGAAGGCATCCGGCCAGGCCATGTAGCGGCGCAGGAGGAATCCGGTCAGGATCAGCGAGGCCTCCGGAATGAGCAGCAGGGCGGCGTTCAAATCAGGTACATTTCCCGCAGGCAGGCGGCATCGGGCAGGACAGGACAGGGGATGAGGCAGGGGGCATGACGGACAGCAGCACGGGCAGGAAGGCGGGCACAGGCCGAGCCGGCAGGACAGATCCGGCGCAGTTGCTTGCGGGCGCGGATCCCGATCGCATCGAAACCTTCATTGAGTCGCTGTGGCTGGAAGACGGCCTGTCGAAGAATTCCCAGCTGGCCTACCGCCGCGACCTGCGCATGACCCAGGCCTGGCTGGCAGCCCATGGGGGCACGGCACTGCGACAGGCCAGCGCCAGTGATCTGCAGGCCTATGTCTCGGCCCGCTTTGCACAGTCCAAGGCTACCAGCAGCAACCGTCGCCTGAGCGTGCTGCGCAAGTATTTTCGATACGCCTTGCGCCAGGGGTGGCGAGACGATGATCCCACCTTGCAGATGCGCTCGGCACGCCAGCCGCCACGCTTTCCCAAGACCCTGAGCGAGCAGCAGGTCGAGGCCCTGATCCAGGCGCCGGATGTCGAGGACCCGCTCGGCCTGCGCGATCGTGCCATGCTAGAGGTGCTGTATGCCAGCGGCCTGCGGGTCAGTGAACTGGTGGGCCTGCGCTCCACCGAGGTTTCGCTCACCGATGGCGTGATCAGTGTCATCGGCAAGGGCGACAAGCAGCGTCTGGTGCCGATGGGCGAGATGGCGCGCGAGTGGGTGGCGCGCTACCTCGCCCAGGCGCGCCCGCAGATCCTGGCCGGCCAGGCCAGCGACGACTTGTTCGTCACGCGCCGTGGCGCCGCGATGAGCCGGCAGATGTTCTGGAACCTGATCAAGCGCCATGCGCTGGCCGCCGGCATCCATGCCCCCCTGTCGCCGCATACCCTGCGCCACGCCTTCGCCACCCACCTGCTCAATCATGGCGCGGACCTGCGCGTGGTGCAGATGCTGCTCGGTCATGCCGACATCTCCACCACCCAGATCTATACCCATGTGGCGCGCGAGCGCCTCAAGTTGCTGCATGCCCGCCACCATCCCCGCGGCTGAGCACGGGCGCGCGAACGACCGCCCGCAGGCGGCGCTGGCTTGCCTTAGAATCGGCGCATGAGCAAGGCTCCTCCTGAAACCCTGGCCACCAAGGCGCTGAAAGCAGCCGGCGTCGCCTTTGATGGCCATTTGTACGACTATGAAGAGCACGGCGGTACCCGCGTCTCGGCGGCCAGGCTCGGCGTGGACGAATATGCGGTGGTCAAGACCCTGGTGATGCAGGACGAGAGCCGCGAGCCCCTGATCGTGCTGATGCATGGCACGATGAGTGTGTCCACGAAGGAACTGGCCCGGGCAGCGCGGCGCAAGTCGATCGAGCCCTGCACGCCCGAGGTGGCCCAGCGCCACAGCGGTTATCTGGTCGGCGGGACCTCACCCTTTGGCACGCGCAAGCGCATGCCGGTCTATGTCGAGCAGACCATCCTGTCGTTGCCCCGCCTCTACATCAATGGCGGGCGGCGCGGCTTCCTGGTGTCGATGGTGCCCTCCGATCTGCAGCGCGTGCTGCAGCCGGTGCCGGTCAAGGTGGGCCTGGAGAAATGATCCGATGAACAACGTCCTGTCCGGTCCCCTGGGGTTTATTGGCGCGGTCCTGCTCGCCTACCTGCTGGGCTCGATCTCCTTTGCCGTGCTCAGCAGCAGGCTGTTTGGTCTGGCCGATCCCCGCAGCTATGGCTCGGGCAATCCCGGCGCCACCAATGTGCTGCGCTCGGGCCACAAGGGCGCTGCGCTGTTCACCCTGATCGGTGATGCGCTCAAGGGCCTGGTGGCGGTGCTGCTGGCGCGCTGGGCGGTTGAGCGCCTGGGGCTGGATGACGCGTTGCCTGCCCTGTGCGCGCTGGCGGCCTTCATCGGTCATTGCTTTCCGCTGTTTCATGGCTTCAAGGGCGGCAAGGGCGTGGCCACTGCGGCCGGTGTCCTGTTCGGCCTGAACCTGGGGCTGGGACTGGCCACCCTGGTGGCCTGGCTGCTGGTGTTCGGATTCTTTCGCATCTCGTCGGTGGCCGCCCTGGTGGCCGCCGCCGCGGCGGTGGTCTACCAGGTGATCGTGTTTGGCTTCGGCCTGCAGGCGCTCGCCGTGCTGGTGATGGGCGGCCTGCTGGTCTGGCGCCATCAGGACAACATCCGCCGTCTGCTGACCGGCCAGGAAGGTCGCGTGGCGGCCGGCAAGCGCAAGCCGCGCTGAACCTGCACGGCCCGGGCCCCGTCCTCATGCAGCCTGCACCCAGCCGCCTGGGCATCGACCTGGGCGGCACCAAGATCGAGGCCTGCCTGCTCGATGGCCGGGGCCGTGTGCTGTGGCGTACCCGGGTCGCCACCCCGGCCGGCGACTATCCGGCCACCCTCGATGCCCTGCATGGTCTGGTGCAGCAGGCGCGTGCTGCTGCGACCCTTGCAGGCCATGCGGTACCGACCGTGGGCATCGGCACGCCCGGTGCGGTGTCGCTGCACGATGGCCGCATCAAGAATGCCAACTCCACCTGCCTCAATGGCCAGCCCCTGCTGCAAGACCTGGAGCAGCGGCTGGGATGCCCGGTACGCAGCGCCAACGATGCCAACTGCATGCTGGTGTCGGAATGTGTCGACGGCGCCGCGCAGGGCGCCGAGACCGCCTTTGGCGTGATCCTGGGCACCGGGGTGGGGGGTGCCTTGTGGGTGCGCGGTGGCCTGCTCGAGGGACACAACCGCATCGCCGGCGAATGGGGTCACAACCCGCTGCCCTGGCCGCAGGCCGATGAGTTGCGGGGCCCGGCCTGCTATTGCGGCCGTTGCGGCTGCAACGAAACCTGGCTCAGTGGTCCGGGCCTGCTGGCGGACTACCGTCGTCAGGGGGGCGCCTGCGACTCGGTGCCCGCCCTGCTGCAGCAGGCCCAGGCCGGCGAAGCCCTGGCCGCTGCCGCCTTCGAGCGTTACTGCGAGCGCCTGGCGCGCGGCCTGGCCAGCGTCATCAACCTGTTCGATCCGCAGGTGATCGTTCTGGCCGGTGGCCTGTCGCAGATCGATGCGCTGTATCAGCAGGTGCCGCAGCGCTGGGCGCGCTGGGTGTTCTCCGATACCGTGCAGACCCGCCTGCTGCGCGCAGCCCATGGCGATGCCTCGGGTGTGCGCGGCGCGGCCTGGCTATGGTGCTAGCGTGGTGTGCCGGCGGCACACCACACTAGGCCTGGGCCCTGGGTCTGAGCATGACCAGGGCCAGCGCCGCACCGCTGCACAGCATGGCCAGCCATTGCACCGGTCCCAGGGGTTCGCCGTTGAGGAGGGCGCCGGAGACCATCGCCACCATCGGGACCATGATCGAGGAAATGCCGGCGGTGTTGGTCGAGAGCATGCCGACGATGGTGAACCAGCACAGGTTGCCGATGCACATCGGTACCAGGGCGATATAGCTGATCACCGCGATGCTCTTCCACGAGGGCCAGAACCATTGATGATCGCCCAGCCATAGCGCCACCAGCGAGATCGGCACCGCCGAGACCGTCAGTTGCCAGCCGGTGAGCACGATTGGCGGCACGTCGACCTTGCGGGCCTTCAGGATCATCGTGCCCACTGCCCAGCCCAGGCCGGAGAGCAGGCCAAGGAAGAAGCCCAGGGGGGCCTGGGCATAGGCTGACAGGCTGCGGCTCATCAGCAGGCCCACGCAGGCCGCGCCCAGCAGCAGTGCCAGCACCAGCCGGGTCTCGAGCCGTTCGCGCAGCACCAGCACGGTCAGCAGACCGGACCACAAGGGCATGGTGAAGCCGAGGATGGCCGCCTGCCCGGAAGGGATCATCAGGGCGGCATAGGTGCTGGTGACATTCCACATCACCAGGTACAGCGAGGTGGCCGCGCCGATGCGCCACCAGTAGATGCGCGCAATGCCCAGCCGATGGCCCTGCAGGCGGGCCACCCCGAGCAGGGTCAGACCGGAGGCGAGCAGCGCCACGCTGCGGAAGGTCCACACCGACACTTCGGCCGTGGCCAGCCGGAACAAGGGCCAATTGGTGCCCCATACGAAGGTCAGGGCGATCAGCAGGAAGATGGCCTGGCGGGGAATGCCCGTTTGTGCATTCATGCGTTCATGCGCTTGTGCATTCAGGCGGCCTGTCGCTTCATCAAATCTTCCAGGGGCCAGCGCGGCCGGACGGTGGGGCGATAGTCATGTGGCGCGGTGGCCGGTTCGGCCTGCAGCCTGAGGCCGCCGACGAGTGCGATCATCGCGCCATTGTCGGTGCACAGGCTCAGTTCGGGAAAGAACAGTTTGAAGCCCGGGTGATGGCGCGTCGGGGCACTGGCCTTTGCCAGCTTGTCACGCAGCATCAGGTTGGCGCTGACGCCGCCTGCGATCACCAGTTGGCGGGCCCCGGTGGCGTGCATGGCGGCCAGGGATTTGGCCACCAGCACATCGGTGATGGCCTGCTGCACTTCAGCCGCCAGGTCGGCACGGGTAGCCTCATCCAGCACGGCTGCCGTGCCCGGCGAAGTTGCCTGACCTGCGGCCTGCGCGGCCTTGTTCACCTGGTTGAGCACGGCGGTCTTGAGGCCGCTGAAACTGAAATCGAGGTCGCCCGAATGCAGCAGGGGCCGGGGCAGCTTGAAGCGGCCGGGCACGCCCCGGGCCGCCTCGCGCGCGATGGCAGGGCCACCGGGATAGCCCAGGCCCATCAGCTTGGCGCTCTTGTCGAAGGCCTCGCCGGCGGCATCGTCGAGGGTGTCGCCCAGCAACTCGTAATGCCCCAGGGATCGTGCGTGCAGCAGCTGCGTGTGCCCGCCGGAGACCAGCAGGGCGACGAAGGGAAATTGCGGCGGATCTCGCGACAGCAGGGGCGAGAGCAGATGCCCCTCCAGGTGATGCACGCCGATGGCCGGCACACCCAGTGCAAAGGCCAGGGCGCAGGCGGTGCTGGCACCGACCAGCAGGGCGCCGGCAAGGCCGGGCCCCTGCGTGAAGGCGACGGCGTCGATGTCGGCCATCTCGATGCCGGCCTCACGCGCCACCTGCCGGGTCAGGGGCAGCACACGCCGGATGTGGTCACGCGAGGCCAGCTCCGGCACCACGCCGCCATACTCGGCATGCATGCCCACCTGCGAGTGCAGGGCCTGCGCGCGCAGGCCGGCCTGGCTGTCATACAGCGCCACGCCGGTCTCGTCGCAGGAGGTCTCGATGCCCAGGATCAACATGGCGGGCAGTATGCCATGGCCCCTCACGCGCATCTGGCCGCCGGACCGCGTCCTGGGCACGGGGCTACAATCAGGGTCCTCAACGATCCGAGTCTTTCCCCGATCCCATGCAAGCGCCCGACGCTCCCATCCTGCGCGACATCGTCCTGGTCGGGGGCGGGCACAGCCATGTGGGGGTGCTCAAGCACTTCGCGATGCAGCCGATGGCGGGTGTCCGGGTCACGGTCATCTGCACCGACACACATACACCCTACTCGGGCATGCTGCCGGGTTACATCGCCGGCCACTATCCCTATGATGATTGCCACATCGATCTGAGCCGCCTGGCCGAATCGGCACGCGCGCGCCTGCTGCGCGACCGGGTCATCGGCATCGATCGCGGCCAGCGCAAGGTGCTGTGCGCGGGACGACCGCCGGTGCCCTACGACCTGCTGTCGATCAATATCGGCTCCACGCCGCAGGTGGCACAGGTGCCTGGCGCCCTCGAGAATGCGGTACCGGTCAAGCCGATCGTGCAGTTCAACCAGCGCTGGCTGGCCCTGCTCGAGCGGGTACGCTCGCATGCCGGGCGCACGACCCTGGCTGTGGTGGGCGGCGGCGCAGGAGGCGTCGAGATGGTGCTGGCGATGCAGTACCGGCTGCGCCGCGAGCTGCAGCAACAGGGGCGCAATCCCGAAGAACTGGTCTTTCACCTGTTCAACAGCAGCGCCGAGATCCTGCCCACCCACAATGCCCGGGTGCGCGCGATGTTTCGCAAGACCCTGCTCGAGCGCGGCGTGATCCTTCACGATCGTGCCCTCGTCAGCGAGGTGCGCCCGCACTTGCTGATCACCGCTCAGGGCGAGCAGGTGGCGGCTGACGAAATCGTCTGGGTGACGCGGGCCGGTGGTGCTGCCTGGTTGCGCGACACCGGGCTGGAACTGGACGACGATGGCTTCATCCGCGTCGATGACCACTTGCAGAGCCTGAATGACGAGCGCATTTTTGCCGCTGGCGATTGCGCCAGCATGGTCAACCACCGTTTCGAGAAGGCTGGCGTGTTCGCGGTGCGTCAGGGCATGCCCCTGGCCGCAAACCTGCGCCGCAGCCTCAAGGGCCTGGCCCTCAAGCCCTATGTGCCCCAGAAGCACTGGCTGGCCCTGATCAGCACTGGTGACCGGCATGCGGTGGCCTCGCGTGGCTGGCTCGGATTCCGTGGTGACTGGGTGTGGCGCTGGAAGGACTGGATCGATCGCCGCTTCATGCGCAGGTTCAGCGAGTTCCCGCTGACCATGGCGCCGATGGCGCAGGCCGTGCCTGCCGAGGCCGACCTGATCCGTCTCGAACCCGAGGAAAAGCAGCAGGCGATCTCGGCGATTGCGATGCGCTGCGGTGGCTGCGGTGCCAAGGTCGGGGCCACCGTGCTCTCGCGCGCCCTGGCCTCGATCGCACCGATCGAGCACGACGATGTCCTCATCGGCCTGCGCTCGCCGGATGATGCCGCAGTGGTGCGGGTGCCCGCGGGCAAGGCTGTAGTGCAGTCGGTCGATTTTTTCCGCGCCTTCATCGATGACCCCTACATATTCGGCAAGGTGGCGGCCAATCATGCGCTCGGCGACCTGTGGGCCATGGGCGCGCAGGCCCATACCGCCACCGCGATCGCCACTGTGCCGTCGGGTCTTGAGAGCAAGACCGAAGACCTCGTCTTCCAGATGATGTCGGGTGCCGTCGAGGTGCTCAATGAGGCCGGCTGCGCGCTGGTCGGCGGCCATACCGGTGAGGGCAAGGAACTGGCCCTGGGCTTTGCAGTCAATGGCCTGATCGATGCCGACCTGCGCTCGGCCATGATCAAGGGCAGCATGAAGCCGGGCGATCTGCTGCTGCTGACCAAGCCGATCGGTACCGGCACCTTGTTCGCTGCGCATGCGCGCCTGCAGGCCCGGGGCCGCTGGATCGATGCCGCCTTGCAATCGATGGTGCAGTCCAATCGCGCGGCGGCGCAATGCCTGCGCGAGCATGGCGTGACGGCGGCCACCGACCTGACCGGCTTCGGCCTGCTCGGTCACCTGGTCGAGATGACCAAGCCCTCCGGTGTCGATGCGCAGCTCGACTTGTCGGCCCTGCCGCTGCTCGATGGTGCACAGGAGATGGTGCAGTTGGGCATCGTCAGCTCGCTGCAACCGGCCAACGTGCGGCTGCGTCGTGCGCTGCGCAATCAGGAGGCGATGGTGAATCATCCCAGCTATCCGCTGCTGTTCGATCCCCAGACCGCCGGGGGCTTGCTGGCGAGCATCGCGCCCGAGCGCGCCGCCGGGTGCCTGGCGGCCCTGCATGCCCTCGGCTATGCGCGGGCCTGTGTCATCGGCCGTGTGCTGGCGCAGGGCGAGGCCCTCGAGCCGATCCTCCTGGCCGACTGAGCCTCGGCGCATCCCGTGCTGCGCCAAAACGGTGCAGGCAAGGATCTTGCATCACCCGGGGCATGCCGCAACGCTTCACGCCGCTACGCATCATCATCGTCAACCCCTCGGCCGGTCTGGAAGGCGAGGAGCAGGCGGACCCCCAGATCGAGGCCCGCAACCGGGCCTTGCGCATTGCCTTGCTGGAGGCGGGCTATCAGGTGATCGCCGTGCTGCCGATGGATACCCTGGTCACCGACCACATCCGCAAGCTGCAACCGGACATGGTCATCGTGGATGCCCATTCCGGGGCGCGTGATGCCGTCGATTCGGTGGTGTTGGCCAGCCGCGACGATCCGCGTCCGATCGTGATGTTCACCGACGATGAGGACCCGGAGGCGGCCAAGCTCGCGATTGCCGGAGGAGTGACAACTTACATAGTGAAGGGCTTGCAGGTGGAGCGGGTGCGCTCCATCCTGGAGGTTGCCGCCGCCCGCTTCGCGCGTGACCAGGCCCTGCAGGCCGAACTGGCGCAGGCGCGCAGCGCGCTGAGCGAGCGCAAGACCATCGACCAGGCCAAGCGCATCCTGATGCGCCTGCATGGCCTGAGCGAAGACGAGGCCTATGCGCGGCTGCGCAAGACGGCGATGGACCAGAAGATGAAGATGGCGGACCTGGCGCAAAAGCTGGTCGATGCCTCGGCCCTGCTGGGCTAGCCACGCGTCGGGCATGCTTTTCGTCGCATTCCCAGGGTCCGCGCGCGCTGGCGCCCCGCTGGCCGGAAGGCACCAGCACAGTGCGCCCCGGCGGCGGTGCCTACTTGCCCAGCTTGCGTTTGGTCTCGAGCAGCGCCGCCTTGTTCACGAACTGGTCGGTGATGGCCTTGCGCACATCGACCTCGCCGGCCTTGTACAGGCCCGCCTTGACCATCTTGTCGTAGAAGCCCTGCACCCGCTGCATGTCGATGGCACCGATGCCCTTGCTGAGCGCATCACCGGAGTCGATGATGTTCAGCTTCATGAAGGCCTCGACCTCGTTGTTGATCAAGGCCTCGGTCATCTCGGGATTGGCCTTGCGGATCGCTTCGATGGCCGGCTTGCGGTCGCCATACAGGAAGTTGTACCAGCCGATGATTGAGGCCTCGACAAACTTGCGCACCTTCTCGGGCTGCTTTGCGACCAGGTCGTTGCGCGTCTCGACCGTGGTGCTGTAGGTGCTCCAGCCCTGGTCGGCGAGCAGGAACACGCGCGGCTTGGCGCCCTGCGACTGAGCGGTGAAAGGCTCGGAGCTGGCATAGCCCTGCTGCACCATCATCTTGTCCTGCAGGAAGGGCGCGATGTTGAAGTTGTAGGGCTTGAGCTGCTCGTCGCGAAAGCCATGCTCGCTCTTGAGCCACTGCCAGTAGCTGAACTGGCCGTCCTTGCCGATGAGAATGGTCTTGGCGGTCTTGAGCGCGGCAAAGTCCTTGTAGCTGCCCTCGTGGGCCATCAGGATCTGCGGGTCGCGCTGGAAGAAGGCGGCCACCGCCACCGTGGGAATGCCGTTCTTGACGTTGTCGAAAGAGTGCAGCAGGTTGCCGGCCATCAGGAAGTCGAGCTTGCCGGCGGCCAGCAGGGGACGGTTGTTCACCTGCGGTCCGCCCTGCACGATCTCGACGTCCAGGCCGTAGCGCTTGTAGGTGCCATCGGCCAGGGCCTGGTAGAAGCCGCCATGGCCACCCTGGGCCCGCCAGTTGGTGCCGAAGCTGACTTTCTCGAGGGTCTGCGCTGCGCCCATCGAGGGCATGCCACCTGCGCTGCCCAGCAGGGCGATCAGGGACAGGAGGGTGCGACGTTGCATGGCGGTCTCCGAAAAAGGCGGGGGTCAGTACGCGGCAATGATCTCGCGCAGCGCATTGGCAAAGGCCAGGGGCTGATCGATCATCAGGTGATGGTCGGCATCGGGCAACTGGCGGACCAGGGTGCCGGGCGGCGACCAGGTCTGGATATTCTCGCGCACCCGGTCATCGATCAGGCTCGATCGCCCTCCATTGAGCCAGGCCACCGGACACCGGGCCGCGCGCAGGTCGGCGCCCGGCTTGCCCATCTGGAACTGGCGGAAGATGCCGGGGTCGAATTTCCAGGTCCAGCCCGGCCGGCCATCGCCCTGGTGGGCGGGCTTGAGCGAGGTGCGTGCAATGTGGTCGAGGATGAACAGGTGCTCGCAGCGCTGTGGCGGCAGCAGCCGAAAACGGGCCACCGCCTGCTCGATGCTGTCATAGATGCGGTGTGGCCGGATCTCGGGGCGTTCATGGCGCTCTCGGTCACGCTGGTCGGTCTGGTCGCGGGTACGCAAGGGCGTGTCGGCGATGATCGCCAGACGCAGGCGATCGCCGAAGCGGCCGCTGGCATTCATCATCGGAAAGCCGCCGAAGGAATGGCCAAAGAAGACCGGCTTTGCGGCAGCATCGAACAGGCCGCCGGCCTCGGCCACCGCCAGCGCCTCGTCGGCCCACTGGGCCACGCCATAGCGCTCACGCCAGTGCGAGCCGCCCATGCCCGAGAAGGACAGGGCGACCACCCGGAAGTCGGCGCTCAGTTGCGGCGCGATGAAGCTGTACCAGTCGGCATGGGCCGAGTTGCCATGCATCAGCAGCAGGCCGGGCTTGCCGCGCTCGCCCCAGGCCAGCGCCTCGATGGCGGCGCCCTGCACCTGGACCTGGCTGCGTTCGGGCGCGTGGGCCATGGCCTGGACAAACCACTGGGGTGCGTCGGGCTTCTGACCGTGAAGGTGGGCCAGCGGAGCGGTGGCTTCGTGTTGATTCGCGTGGTGGGACATGAATGAAGGGCAGGGGCCTGCGCCCTTCAGGCGGCAGGCAAATCGAGTTGGCCCAGGGCCTTGAGGCGGATTTCGCGTCGCAGGATTTTACCCGAGGGGGTACGCGGCAGATCCTCATCGGCCTTGATCAGGTAGCGCGGCACCTCGAAGGCGGCCAGATGCTGCTGCAGGAAGGCGCGCAACTGGTCCAGGTCCAGGTCGGCGCTGCCGCGGATGGTGGCGCCCACCTCTTCACCGAGCCGCTCGTCGGGCACCCCATACACCGCCACCTCATGCACCTGGGGATGCATCAGCAGCACGTTCTCGACCTTGCCACAACCGATATTCTCGCCGCCGCGGATGATGATGTCCTTGATGCGATCGACGATGAACAGGTAACCCTCCTCGTCCAGATAGGCGACATCGCCGGTATGGAACCAGTCGTCGGTGAAGATCTCCCGGTTCAGCTCGGGCCGGTTCCAGTAGCCGTTGAACACCGAGGTGCCGCGCACCAGCAACTCGCCGCGCTCGCCCGCGGGCAGGGTCTTGCCCTCGGCATCGACGATACGCAACTCCAGCACGGCCGGGCAGCGGCCCGAGCTGGCCGGACGCTGCAGGTACTCCGGCCCGCCAATGCCCGAACCGATGGCACAGGTCTCGGTCATGCCCCAGCCGGTATTGGGCATCGCATTGGCAAAGACCTCGTCGATGCGCTTGACCTGTTCCGGTGCGCGCGGCGCCCCGCCGCCGCCGATGACCATCAGTGAACTGAGGTCGTGCCGGGTCACGGTCGCGGTACGCACCAGGTCGCCGGTCATGGCGGCGGGTGCGACGAAGGAGGTGATGCGTTCCTTCTCGATCAGGGCCGCAGCCTGCTCGGGCACCCACTTGTACATCGAGATGATGCGCCGCTGCAGACGGAAGCTGGTGAGAAAGACCGCATTCAGGCCGGTGACGTGAAACAGCGGCACCGCGAGCAGGGTCGCCGGTTGCACCGTGGGCACCGGCGGCGTGATGCCAGCCATCAGTTCGCCCGCGCGGGCATCGAGCTCCCAGGACCACAGCGCCGCCAGGGCATTGCGGTGGCTGGTGACCACGCCCTTGGGGTGACCGGTGGAGCCGGAGGTATAGAGGATCTTGACCGGGTCATCCAGGGCCATCTCGACGGCGGGCATCGGGACATCGCGCAGTCCGCGAGCCGCCATATCGGCCAGCAGTTGCTGCCATTCGGCGTGCGGCGCGCAGTCGCCCCTGGGGCGTACCGCGATCACCTTCAGGCCCTCGATCGGCCCGCACTGACTGAGCCGGTCCAGGCGCTCCTGGTCGGCAAACAGCAGGCGCGCCCCGCTGTCGCGCAGGCCGTAGGCCATCTCGTCGTGCTGCCACATCGCATTCATCGCCACGGCGATGGCACCGATCGAGGTGATGGCCATGAAGGCGATCATCCACTCCGGATAGTTGCGCATCGAGAGGGCGACCCGGTCACCCTTGCCGATGCCATAGTCATGGACCATCGCATGGCCGATCTGCGAGGCGATGCGCCAGCTCTGCGAAAAACTCAGGCGCTCGTTCTCGTAGACCAGGAAGGTCAGGTCACTGATCCCTTGCTCGTAGTACTCGCGCAGCGATCCCGGCGCATTGCGGTACCAGCGCCTCGTGCGGCCATGAACCAGCACATCGACCAGTTCATGCGGCTGCCCGGGGGCGGTCAGTTGCGCCAGGGCCTGGGCGCGGGTAAGGGCAGGGGCGACGGGGGCAGGGACTTGGCCCATGGGTATTGGCTCCAGTGCGTTGCAGCGGTTCGGACCTGCCGGGCAGGCCATCGGGAATCGATTCAGGCCGCGACGCTCGGGCCCGGGCCTTGCACTCACCGGGAGCGCGACGCCAGCAGGCACTATATAGGGCGGGGCCGGCCTCAGGGCGGGCCGATTTCGCTCTCGTGCCAGCGCCCCAGGACGCGACGCGCCAGCAGGTTGAAGATCAGGAAGATCAGGATGCCGGTCAGCGAGATCAGCACCAGCGCTGCGAACATGCGCGGGATTTCGTTGCGAAAGCTGGCCTCGAGCACGCGCGAGGCCAGGCCGGTCTCCTTGCCCGCCGAGCCGGCCACGAATTCGGCCGCCACCGCGCCCACCAGCGACAGGCCGCCGGCGATGCGCAGGCCCGCGATGAAATACGGCAGGGCGCCGGGCAGCAGCAACAGCCGTAGCCGCTGCCAGGCACTGGCCTTGTACAGGCGAAACAGGTCCTTCAGGTTCGCATCGGCAGCGCGCAGTCCGGCCACGGTGTTCGACAGGATCGGAAAGAAGGCCACGATCCAGGCACAGATCAGCAGGGCCGCAAAGGTCGAGTCCACATAGATCAGGATCAGCGGGGCGATCGCGATGATCGGCGTGACCTGCAGCACCACCGCAAAGGGAAACAGCGCGATCTCCAGCCAGCGCGACATCGAAAAGGCGGCAGCGATCAGCACGCCGCCGAGCACCGCCACCGCCAGCGCGCTGAAACTGAGCTTGAGGGTGAACAGCAGCGAGGGCCACAGGCTGGACCAGTCCCGCACCAGGGTTTGCAGCACCAGCGAGGGGGCCGGGACCAGATAGTGTGGAATCTCGTGGATCCTGACCACCGCCTCCCATGCCAGCACCGCCAGCAGCATCACGGCCAGCGGCACCAGCACGCGCAGCAGCTTTTCACGTCGCGACTCAGGCATGGGGCGACCCGGTCATGCCGGCCGGTGCAGCGGCTGCCCGCTCCAGTGCCAGCGATACGCGTCGGCACTGCTGGGCGTACTCGGCGCTGGTGCGCCACATTTCGTCGCGCTGCGGTGGTGCCTGGATGCGGATGTCATCGACGATGCGGCCTGGCCTTGCGGACATCACCACCACGCGCTGTGACAGGTAGACCGACTCGAAGACACTGTGCGTCACAAAGACCACGCTCAGCGATTGGGCCGCCGTCAGGGCCAGCAGGTCATTGTTCAGCCTGAAGCGGGTGATCTCGTCGAGCGCTGCAAAGGGCTCGTCCATCAGCAACAGGCGCGGCTGCGTCACCAGCGCCCGTGCGATTGACACCCGCATCCTCATGCCGCCCGACAATTCGCGCGGAAAGGCCTTCGCGAAGTCGGCCAGGCCCACGCCCGCCATCGCCTGCATCACCCGTTCGCGCTGGCGGGCGGCAGGCAGGCCCGCCAGGCGCAGGGGCAGGGCGATGTTGTCGGCCACGCAGGCCCAGGGCATCAGGGTCGGTTCCTGAAAGACGAAGCCGATGCTTGCGCGCTGTTCGGCATCTGCTGCCTCATCGGGCGCCCGCAGCACCCGTCCGCCAGCCGGCTCGAGAAGCCCGGCCATCAGGCGCAGCACCGTGCTCTTGCCGCAGCCGGAGGGGCCGAGCAGGCTGGTGAAACAGCCGGCTTCGATGTCCAGGTTCACAGCCTGCAAGGCTTGGGTGCCCTGGGCATAGGTGAAGGATACGTCCTGCAGGCTGAGCGGGTGGCGCATGCTCCGAGTATAGGGGCATGGGGGCCGTACCGCTTTCCTGGCTCGGCCTGGGCGGTGGGCATGCGCTGGTCGGCGCGAGGCCCCCGGCCGGGTCGTCGTGAAGCGGTTTTGGGCGCCCGCCCGCCTATTTTTGGTGCGACGCACCAATGCGGTGGCGGCGCGAGGCGGATTTCCCGGCAAAAGCCCCTGGCATGGCTTTTGCAGCAGTCTTGGTGTGACCCACAACGGCGTGGGTCGACCAGATCCTGAACCGGACAAAGGCGTCCGTCACTGCTCGCGCGCTCAGCGCAGGGCAGCGACGTGACGCCTTTTCTTTTTGGAGCCCGACCATGAAAACCTCGCCCCTCTCCTCTGACACTGACGGTGCCGCGCCTGTGCCGTCGCATGCCACTGTCCCATCCCCCGAGCGCGCCTCAGGCGCAGGAGTCATCATGGCCAAGCGCCGCTTTGTCAAGAAGGCGGCGATGGCCGCCACGGTTTCGGCTGTCCCCTTCGTCGATGCCAGCCTGCGCGCTGCGGTATGGGCGGCCGGCTCGGACGCACCCGAGAAAAAGGAGGTCAAGATCGGCTTCATCCCGCTGACCGACTGCGCCTCGGTAGTGATGGCCTCGGTGCTCGAGATCGACAAGAAATACGGCGTCAAGATCGTGCCCACCAAGGAAGCGTCCTGGGCTTCGGTGCGAGACAAGCTGGTCAATGGCGATATCGATCTGGCCCACGTGCTGTATGGCCTGATCTATGGCGTGCAGAACGGCATCGGCGGCCCGCGCAAGGACATGGCGGTGCTGATGAACCTGAACCGCAACGGCCAGGCCATCACCATGAGCAAGAAGCTGTCCGAAAAGGGCGCGGTGGATGGTGCTTCGCTGGCCAAGCTGATGCAGACCGACAAGCGCGAGTATGTAGGCGCCCAGACCTTCCCGACCGGTACCCACGCCATGTGGCTGTACTACTGGCTGGCCACCTATGGCATCAACCCCATGACCGAGGTCAAGACCATCACCGTGCCGCCGCCGCAAATGGTGGCCAATATGCGGGTGGGGAATATGGACG
>JAPOKJ010000094.1 GCA_029977705.1 Burkholderiales bacterium
CACTTCCGAGCGTGAAGTCAGCGGAGGTGCAGCATGAGCACCGATGTGAATTTCACCCCCGAGCAGGTGCTGGCCACCCCGGCAGGCACGTTAGCGCAGCAACCGGCTGAACTGCTCTTCAGCATCAAGAGCGCCGCCGCTGATTTGTTGGCCGCTGGCAAAGCCCTGAGTGATCACATCGATCAGGCCATCGACTTCAAGTGGGGCGAGCGTGCCCGCAACCTGCGCCACGACGCTGGCAAGGACACCGGGGTCGTGCATTTCGATGACGGCGATGTGCGCGTCACCGCAGATCTGCCCAAGAAAGTCGAGTGGGACCAGACCCGCCTGGCCGACATGACGCGTCGTATCACCGAGAGCGGTGACGACGCCAGGCAGTACGTCGAGATCACCTACCGCGTGAGCGAGACCAAGTTCAACGCCTGGCCCGAAACCCTCAAGTCCGCATTCGAGGCTGCACGCACGGTCAAGACCGGCAAGCCCTCGTACCGCCTTGCCCTCATGAAGGAGTAATTGCCATGTTCTTCAAAAAGAAAACAGCTGTCCAGAAATTGCGTGAGCGTCCTGACTGGTACGTGCGCGAACTGCCTGAGGAAATCTTTGTTCCGGCACTCGATGGCCATCGCTCCGATGACATGACCATCGCGCTGGAAGACGCCACGCTGGACGACCTGGCCTTTGCCATCGTCGGCATCGAAGCCCAAGTTGCCAAGGCACGTCGTGGCTTGAGCGGGCTGCGTGAACTGTATGAGCAGGCGCGAAAGCGTGGCGCTGCTGGGACCAACACCGTGGCCGAGGTGTTCTTCGGTGATGAGTTCGAGGAGGTGTCGAAATGAGCCTTCCCATCATCACCGCAGACCAACGCCTGGCTGAGCGCCGTGGCGTCAAGGGCGTCCTCGTCGGCAAGTCCGGCATCGGCAAGACCTCCCAGCTCTGGACGCTGCCCCCGGCATCCACGTTGTTCTTCGATTTGGAGGCCGGCGATCTGGCCGTCGAAGGCTATGCCGGCGACACCATCCGTCCCCGCACCTGGCAGGAGTGCCGCGACTTCGCCGTGTTCATCGGTGGGCCGAACCCGGCCCTGCGTGAAGACCAGCCGTACAGCGAAGCCCACTACCAGGCGGTGTGCCAGCGCTTCGGTGATCCGGCCGTACTGGACAAGTACGAAACCGTGTTCGTCGACTCGATCACCGTGGCCGGCCGTCTGTGCCTGCAATGGTGCAAGGGCCAGCCGCAGGCCTATTCCGAGAAAACCGGCAAGCCCGACAGCCGTGGCGCCTACGGCCTGATGGGCCAGGAAATGATCGGCTGGCTGACCCATCTGCAACACACGCGCCGCAAGAACGTGTGGTTCGTCGGGATCCTCAACGAGGCCCTGGACGATTTCAACCGCCGGGTTTTCACGCTGCAGATCGATGGCTCCAAGACCGGTCTGGAGTTGCCCGGCATCGTCGATGAGGTTGTCACGTTGGCCGAGGTCAAGGCTGATGACGGCAGCAGCTACCGCGCCTTCGTGTGCCACACGCTCAACCAGTGGGGCTACCCGGCCAAGGACCGCTCCGGTCGCCTGGACCCGATGGAGGAGCCCAACCTCGGGCGCCTCATGCAGAAGATCGTCGGCCCTGCGCGTCCCGCCAGTGAGCGCCTGGACTTTGCCCGCCCGCAGGCCAGTGCCGCAGAGCCAGCTTCCAACGCAACCCCATCCGCCACCACGGCATCCGTTTCCTCTCAGGAGTCCTGATCATGACCTTTTTCGATTTCAATTCTGCCGCCGAGCAGTCCAGCTACGACCTCATTCCCAAAGGCACGGTGGTGCGTGTGCGCATGACCATCAAGCCGGGCGGCTATGACGACCCGTCCCAGGGCTGGACCGGCGGTTATGCCACCCGCTCCCTGAGCACTGGATCGGTGTACCTCAATTGCGAGTTCGTGGTGCTCGACGGTCCGTTCGCACGCCGCAAGATGTGGTCGCTCATTGGCCTGTACAGCGCCAAGGGTGCCGAGTGGACCAATATGGGCCGGACCTTCATCAAGGCCATCCTGAACTCTGCTCGCGGCATCAATCCGAACGACAGCAGCCCGGCCGCGCAGAACGCCCGACGCATCAGCGGCTTTGCCGACCTCGATGGCCTGGAGTTTGCCGCCCGCATCGATATCGAGAAGGATGGCCGGGGCGAGGACCGCAACACCATCAAGGCCGCCATTGAGCCGGATCACAAGGACTACGCCCTGGTCATGGGGGTGATGCCCAAGGGTGGTACTGGCAATCCCGGTGGCAACTCCGGTGCGCCGGCAGCGGTCGCAGCACCCAGCTATACGCCACCGGCGGCTGCAGCACGTCCTGCTGCGTCCACGGTTCCCAGCGGCAAGCCCGCCTGGGCGCAGTAAGGGAGGGGGTGACGATGATGAGCACACCTATTCTCACGACCAGCCACTACGGCGTGGTGCGTTTCGGTGACCTGGCGGTGGAGGCCGTCGTGCTGGAAGACGGCACCCGTGGCTATGTGCAGCGGCAATTGGCCACCGCCATCGGCCTGCACGAATCGCGCCGGGGCAGCCAACTCAAAACCCTGCTGTCCGATGTCGCCCCGGGCGCGTCGGAAGTCTTGCAGGACAACGCCTGCAGCATCCGCCTGCCTTCGGGGCAAACCACGGCCTTCTTCCCGGCCGGGGTGATCAGTGAGGTCGCCTCGGGCGTGATCGATGCCGCCCTCGAAGGTCGTCTGCACCGCAAGCGTCAGCACCTGGTGCCCAACTGCCAGCGCATTCTGAAGGCCCTGGCCAAGACCGGTGAAGTCGCGCTGATCGATGAGGCCACCGGCTACCAGTACCACCGCGCCCCCGATGCGCTGCAGGCCTTGATCTCGCGCTTGCTGCGCGAGCGCGTGGCCAGCTGGGAGCGGCGCTTCAGCCCCGACTACTACCGGGCGCTGTTTCGCCTGTTCGGCTGGCACTACCAGGGCCATCAGCAGAACCCGCCGGCGGTGATCGGCCAGATCACCCTGCGCTGGGTGTACGACGTGATCATGCCCCGCGAAATCATCGAGGAGATCCGTAACCGCAAGCGCCTGTCCGACAAGGCCCACCAGTGGCTCAGCGAGGGCGGTCTCGCCCTCCTGGAAAAGCAGATCCACGCGGTGACCATGATCGCGCGTTCGTCGATGACCTACCGGGACTTCGACACCCGCTGCGCCACGGCCTTTGGCAGCCAGCCGCTGCAGATGACCCTCTTCATCGGTGCGCTGGAGGGAGGGCAATGAATGGCCGGGCAGTGTTGGGTCTGCAAGCGGCAGGCCCGTGGCCTCGGCCACAGCGACAACCGCTTCCGGGTGGGCGAAGCCCGTCGGTACCCGATGGATTGGGTCTTTTGCAGCCGCAAATGCCAGGACGCGTTTCACGCGCTCTACGGCCAGTGGCTGCGAACCGACCCCAGGCAGGAGGACGTGCTCATGGTTGACCCGACCGAATTCGAGCGCGCGGCGATGCGCGCTTGCCTGAGGTTCTTCGGCGAGGCAGCCGGAGAGATCGGCTTTGACAAGCCGCTGGGTCACTACAGCGAGGCCGAGGCCTTGCAGGTGATCGAGGCCATCGTCACCGGCTGGACGGAGGCCATGGCGGCTCACCACCAACAGGCGAAGTATCCGCCGGTGCGGGGCATTGAGCCGTATGAAACGCAGGCGCCGCAGCCGGTGGCCACGTTGGAGCCAGCCTCGGCAACGGTCACCTTCGATCCGACCAACCCCTTCGCGGATCTGGAGGACGACCTGCCCTGGGAGACCGAGGCGTCGACCGCTGTGCAGCCAGTCAAGCGTGGGAGGGCGAAGTGATGTTGGACTTCAATTCCACCTCAACCTTCCCCGAGCGCTTCGAAGCCTTGATCGACGCCGGGCTGCAGGCGCGCGAGCAACAGCAGGCACGCCGGCAGTACCTCGGGGCCTCGCGCCTCGGAGTGAGTTGCGAGCGCCAGCTGCAGTACGAGTACGCCCAGGCGCCGGTTGATCCGGACAAGGGTTTCTCGGGCCGCATCCTGCGTATCTTCGAGCGCGGCCACCGCATCGAAGATGCCATGGTCGGCTGGCTGCGTGCAGCGGGCTTCGTGCTCAAGACCGAGGGCAAGGACGGACAGCAATTCGGCTTCTCGGTGGCCGATGGCAAGTTGCAGGGACATTGCGATGGCGTGTTCGTCGGCGGCCCCGAGGGCTTTGCCTACCCTGCGCTCTGGGAGTGCAAGGCGCTGAACCACAAATCCTGGACGGATCTGGCCAAGAAAGGGCTGGCGGTTTCCAAGCCGATCTACCACGCCCAGGTGGTGACCTATCAGGCCTATCTCGGCCTGCACGAGCACCCGGTGATTTTCACGGCGGTGAATGCCGACTCGATGGAGATCTACGCCGAGCGGGTGCCCTTCGATGCGGCGCTGGCCCAGAAGATGTCCGACCGCGCGGTGCGGGTGATCCAGGCGACGGAAGCCGGGGAGCTCTTGCCGCGCGCCTTTGCCGAGCCCAGCCACTTCGAGTGCAAGTTCTGCAGTTATGCGCAGCGCTGCTGGGGAGGTGTGTGATGAGCACAGCATCCAAGCGCGCCAGCGCCCGCAAGACCTACCGCACCGAGTGGGTGGATCGCTGGTCGCCGCCCAAACCCCTGGTCGGGCTGCAGGCCATCGAAAAGGTGCTCAATCGTCACACCTTCCTGATTTGTCCTGAGTCCCGGCTGGTGGTGGCGGTGCTCGCCCGCGCCATCCACGACAGCCTGAGTTTGACCAACCGCCGGATGCGGCGCGAGGCCCGGCGCTTTCTGCTCGGGGACGACCTCACGCTCTGGTGCGACCTGGTCGGCTTGCATCCGGACTTCGTGCGCTTCGTCGCCCGCAAGGCCGGCTACCTCGCGGACGAGAAAGCGCATTGGCAGAAGGTGCCGATCAAGGTGCCGGTCCTGCCGCTACCGACTGAGCCGGTGGTCAGCGCCAGCAGCGCGCCCGTGCATTCCATCACCTGCCACGCCCACAACCATCCGCCACAGGGAGGACTGATCCATGCTTGATTTCAATTCGGTGCCGCCGGTGGCCAATGCTGTCGGTGGTGATCTCAACCAACAACGCGACGCCATCCGTTCCGAACTGCTGGCGCGGCTGGAGTCTGTGCTGATGACGCTGCTGCCGGCCAGCAAGAAGCGTGGCCAGAAGTACCTGGTCGGCGATGTGCTCGGTAGTCCCGGCGACAGCCTGGAGGTCTCGCTCAAAGGCGAAAAGGCTGGCCTGTGGCACGACCACGCCACCGGCGAAGGCGGTGACATCTTCGATCTGATCGCCGCTCACCACGGGCTCGATACCCAGGCGGACTTCGCCCGGGTGCTGGAGATCGCCGGGCAACTGGTCGGTCGGGCCACCAGCCATCCTCCGAAGCGCAAAAAGCCGGAAGCCCCTGTCGACGAACTCGGCCCGGCCACCGCCAAGTGGGACTACCTGGATGCCGCCGGCAACCTGATCGCCTGCGTCTATCGCTACGACCCGGCACCTGGCCGTAAGGAGTTCCGCCCCTGGGATGCCAAGCGCCGCAAGATGGCTCCACCCGAGCCGCGTCCGCTCTACAACCAGCCAGCCCTTGTCTCAGCCGAGCAGGTGATCCTGGTCGAGGGGGAGAAGTGCGCGCAGGCCTTGATCGAGGCCGGCATCGTGGCGACCACCGCGATGCACGGCGCCAATGCGCCGGTCGATAAGACGGACTGGTCGCCGCTGGCCGGCAAAGCCGTGCTCATCTGGCCGGACCGGGACAAGCCGGGATTCGGCTATGCCGAGGCCGCCTCACAAGCCGTGCTCATGGCCGGGGCCATCTCCTGCGCGATTCTGCTTCCGCCCGATGCCAAGCCGGAAGGCTGGGATGCGGCGGATGCCTTAGCCGAGGGCTTCGATGTCACGGGTTTTATTGCGACCGGCCCGCGCATCACGGTGCAGCCCTTCGATGACGACCAGGCGCCATCGGCTCACTTCGATGCTGCCGACCAAGACGAGTCTCACGACAGCGATGCCACGGTCTGGGGCACCGAGGATGCGCTGGCGGTGAGTTCCCCCCGCCGCTACCAACGCGACTGGCGCTACATCGCGGCCTGGGGCAAGTGGCTGATGTGGGATGGGCAGCGCTGGTGTGCCGAAGAGACCTTGGCGGCGACCGACCTCATCCGCCACGTTTGTCGTCACGCGGCAGTCCGTGCAGACAGCGTCAAGGTCGCAGCCAAGCTCGCCGCCAGCAGCACTGTGGGCGGTGTGGAACGTCTGGCCCGCACCGACCGCCGGCACGCGGCGACCACCGACGAGTGGGATGCGGATATCTGGCTCATCAACACGCCGGGTGGCGTGGTGGATCTGCGCACCGGCCGGATGCGCCCGCACGACCGTGCCGACCGGATGACCAAGATTGCTTCGGCCACCCTGGTGCCGGGCAGCACCTGCCCGACCTGGATGCGGTTTCTGGAGCAGGTCACCGGCGGCGATGCCGAGCTGCAGTCCTACCTGCAGCGGGTGTTCGGCTATTGCCTGACCGGCGCGACCAGCGAACACGCCTTGTTCTTCCTCTACGGCACCGGCGCCAACGGCAAATCGGTGTTCGTGAATACGCTGTTCACCATCCTCGGTGACTACGCGGCCAATGCCCCCATGGACACCTTCATGGAAACGCGTGGCGACCGGCACCCGACCGATCTGGCGGGGTTGCGCGGTTCGCGCTTTGTCGGCGCGACCGAGACCGAACAGGGTCGGCGCTGGAACGAGTCGAAGATAAAGGAGATCACCGGTGGCGACCGGGTGTCCGCGCGCTTCATGCGCCAGGATTTCTTCACCTATGTGCCGCAGTTCAAGTTGGTGATCGCCGGCAACCACAAGCCGGCCATCCGCAACATCGATGAGGCCATGCGCCGGCGTCTGCACCTGATCCCCTTCACGATCACCGTGCCCCCGGAAAAGCGCGACAAGCAGCTGCAGACCAAGTTGCTGGCTGAGGCCAATGGGATCTTCAGCTGGGGCGTCGAAGGGTGCCTGGCCTGGCAGCGCGAGGGACTGCGCCAGCCTCAATCCGTTCTGGATGCGACGGACGAGTACTTCGAGGCGGAAGACGCGCTGGGCCGCTGGCTCGAGGAGCGCTGCGTGCGCCACCCCAATGCCAAGTCGCTGACCGCTGAGCTGTTTACCGACTGGAAGCAGTGGGCGGAGGCGGCCGGGGAGTTCGTGGGCTCGCAAAAGCGCTTCGCCGATTTGCTGCTCACCCGAGGCCTGGAGAAGTGGCGCAACGGCATGGGACTGCGGGGATTCCAGGGGGTGGGCCTCAAGGAAATCCCGAAGGACCGCTTCACGCCCTATGCCGACAACTGACCCAAACCATGAATCGACGCGGTTCTGACGGATCGGACAGACTTACTGATTTACGCCTACACGCGCGCACGCGTGAAGAGGGTAACCGGCAGACCTGTCCGATCCGTCAGACCGCCCAAAACACAGGACTGACGAACATGACGACAACGATTTTGGCCCTGGATCTGGGCACGACCACCGGCTGGGCACTGACCAGCCGCGACGGACTCATCAACGGCGGCAGCGAATCCTTCAAGCCGCAGCGCTTTGAAGGTGGCGGAATGCGATACCTGCGCTTCAAGCGCTGGCTCACCGACATCAAGCAGTGCGCCGATGGGCTCGACTGTGTGGTGTTTGAGGAAGTGAGAAAGCACGCTGGGGTCGATGCCGCCCATGCCTATGGCGGCTTCATGGCGCACCTGACGGCCTGGTGCGAGCACCACCAGATCCCGTATCAGGGCGTGCCCGTGGGCACGATCAAGAAGCACGCCACCGGCAAGGGCAACGCCGGCAAGGCCGAGATGATCGCGGCCGCCAAGGCACGCGGCATCACACCGGTCGACGACAACCACGCCGATGCGCTGGCGCTGCTGGACTGGGCGATGTCCCAAGGGGGTGTGGCATGAGAACCCATACCGCTTCCATCCCCTGCGCCCTTGGGCGTCTGGCGCCGGCCTCACCCGCCAGCAGCGACGAACTGCGCGCGATGCGTGCAGCGGCCTGGCACAAACAAGGCATTGTGGTCGTTCCGCTGGAGGACATCTTTGATGACTGGGACCGGGTATTTTTGACCGGCATTGCCACCAAGCTCTACGGCGCGCGCACTGTCGCATCCCGCAAGAGCACACCTTGGACCGAGGGCGAGGTCATTGATCGGGGTGATGGCGAGACCTGGACGGTGGTGGCGACCACCGGGAAGTCGGTGACGCTTCAGCGGAGCCGTGATGGCGCGCTGGCGACCCTCGGACAGCTCGGGGAGGGACGGCCATGACCAAGAAGACGCAACGCGCCAAGGCCAGGGCTGAACGCAAACCGCCCATCGGCCATGAGCTAATCCGCCCGGACGGCAGCGTGATCCGCTACGTGCGTGAGGAGGATGACGACCAGAAGCCGGTCGACCACTACCGCACGGTGGACACCCTGGCGCTGATGCTCAGGAACGGCAGCATCACCGGCGCCATGCACGATGCCGGCCAACAGTTCTCGCAGGACTTCGCGCGGGCGTTTGCCAGCGGCGTGGCCAGTAGCCGGCTCGATGGTTTGCCAGCTGGGACAGCGCCCGGGCAGATGATGATTGAGCGCAATGCCGGTGCTGCCCGTGCGGTCCGGGATGCGCTGGAGGCCGTCGGCGGCAGTGGCTCTCCGGCGGGATCGGCGCTGTGGTACGTGGCCGGGCTGCAGATGTCGATCCGCGATTGGGCATTGCGCGATGGCTGGAACGGTAAGCGTGTCGAGAAAAACGAGGCCAAGGGCATCCTGGTTGCTGCACTCGGCGTGCTGGCCCGGTACTACGGGTACGAGCGCTCCAGTGGTGACGGTCGCCACAGGCCCAAAACCAGCGAAGCGACCGTGATGTGACGACGATGGCGGAAGAGGCTCAAATTTTTTTGAGGCTGTTTCCCGAAACCTGATTGAATCCCGTCCGGACACAAAGTACAGTAATCACGTACTGCTGATAGCTGCGCCCACCGGGGAGACCTTGGTGGGCGTTGTCGTTTCTGGGCCTGGCGTTCGCCTGTCTGCCCAGCCTTGGAGACCCCCCATGAAAATCCTCATCACCCGCCCGGTGGTCATCACCGGCGACGGCGGCACGCGCTCGTTCGTCCCCGGCCTGACGGTCGAGGTCGATACGCCGACTGCTGAACAGATCCTAGCCCAGCAGGCAGGCATCGTTGCCGAACCTGTTGCCCCCGCTGAAGCGCCTGCCCCTCGCCGCCGGAAGCCTGCCGATGCTGAAACTTGATGTCAGCGCCGATGTGGCCAAGGCGACCGAGTACCTCTCGGACGTTGTCGCCAAGCGCATCCCGGATGCCGCCGCCAAGGCACTGACCCGCACGGCGTTCGATGCCCGTGATGCGGTGCGCGACGGTCTGCCCGAGCGCTTCAACCTGCGCCGGCCGTGGATCAGCCGGGGCATTGGCGTCACGCCGGCCAAGCCCCGCACGCTGATGGCCGAGGTCTGGTCGCGGGATCGATTCATGGCGGCACAGGAGTCCGGCGGCAGCCATCCCGATGCGCGACCCATCCCGGCCGGGCGGTTGCGCGAGATGGCACAGACCCGGGTGATCCCCAAGAGCCAGTGGCTCGACCAGGTCAAGAACAAGCCTAGCGTGTTTTACCGGGCGGGCATGGTGTTCGAGCGCCGGGACGAGCGACGCATCCTGGCCTTGTACCTGCTGCGTCCGAAGACCCAGATCAAGGTGCAGCCGCGTTTCGGCATGGCCGAGACGGTCAGGAGCGTGGCCTTGAAGGAGTACTACCGGCAGATGGAACGAGCACTGCGGGAAGAACTGGCGAAGGCCCAGTGATCGTGGCTGACACATCTGACGGGTCCTCCCGGGCCATCTAAAAAGCGGGGGACGCGCCAACCACCCGGCTCGCCTAGCGCCAGCGACACAAAGAGGTTGCCAGTTGCCACCCGTTTCCACGCCGAGGTGATCCACCCCTGACGATTGATTGACCCGCCCGGCCCGGAGGAATGCGATGGGACTGTCCATCCGGGCCTATGCCCAAAACCGTGGCGTGAGCCACACCGCTGTGGCCAAGGCCATCAAGGCCGGGCGCAGCTCAAGGTCGTGACCTATGTCCGTGATGAGCGAGGCCTACTGTGTGACCGCACGGACGATCTGGTTCGACTCAAGACCTCCGCCGAGGACCTGTTGCCGTTGCTCAGGCGGGCGATTGCCGATGCCGCCGCCGATGGCAAGCCCTACACCAAGACCGGCGTCAATGGCGTGCACGCGCGCCGCTTCGAAATGCCCGAAGCCCTGCACGGCATCGGCAAGCACAGCTTGGTGTCCATGGTCGACGCCTTGCTGGCCAGCGAGGAAATCGTGCAAGCCATGGCCGACAACTCCAAATCGGTGAAGTGGCTGGATGTTCCCAGCGGCAATCTGGCACAGGGCAATCCGACCTTTGTTTCAGGCTTCGTTCGGCGCGAGCAGGTGGATGAAAGGCGGACCGCATGAAACCGATCGACCTTCCTGACACCCATTCCCGGGCACCCAGAGCGTTCCCGGCTTCCCGCGTTCCCGCCAGGAACGAATCCTTCCCGGGAACGCGTAAGTCCTTGTTCCAGAGGGCAAATGTGCGTTCCCGGCCCAGCCGTTCCCAACCCCACCCGGGAACGCATAACTCGTTGATTTATATGACATTCCCGGTTCCCGGGCATTCCTCTCTAAAGAGAGAGATGTGCATTGGGAATGCACCTCTCATCGATAGAGACAACCCAACGACCACGCCACGCCGCCCGGCGTCCCACACCTTGTGGGCGGCATTGATGACATTACTGAAAGGACGAGTATGAAACTCAGCACCCCCCTGAAGAAGGCCAGTCAGACCGGCAAAGCCCAGACCGCGCAATCCGAGCCCCTGCTGGATGGATTGGACCGCATCAAGGCCCTCATCCAACCGATGCGCGAGCGGATGCAACGCTACGACCAGGCCATCCTGGCCTTGGCCCAGGCACGGGATCGCATGATCGACCTCAAAGACCCGCAGCCCCCGGTCATGCGTCTCACTGTCGAGCGCGAACTGCTGCTGGCACGCGGCGATAGCGAAGGCCTTGCGCGTTTCGATGCCGAGCACGGCCAAGCCCTGCAAGACGAGCGCAATGCCAGCGAACGCTTACAGCGCGAGCGCGTCGAGCAGCCCGCCCGCATCAAAGCTCTGGAGCAGGTAGCCAAGGAGATTGCCTCCGAGATGAAAGATCACATGAAAGATCTGTTCGACGCCCAGCAAGTCGCCAAAGACGTCTTCAAACCCTATGCCCAGGCCTGCTATGACACCGCACAGGCCTATGTGCAAGCGATGCAAGCCGCTCAAGCCGCCGACCACGTATTGGAAGCCGTCACCACCTTCCACTGGTACGACATGTTTGGTGACTTGAAGCAGTTCGTCAAACCAGAGCTTTTGAGTTCACGCGGCGACAAGGTGCTGCCGACCGATTTGCCAGGGATCGAATTCGAGGTCCTTCGGGACCTCAACCATGCCGTCGATCGCGCCGACAGCGCGCTCTATGACCAGATGCGTCTGGAGGCCGAAGCGGCGGGACTGGACAGCAAACCGGTGCGCTTCTACACCCCCCCTGGCGAGCACGATGAGCGCGCCGTGTATACGCCCGATGGACTGGTACCACGTCGCGTCAAACAGATGCCCATACCCGTGGGTGGTGGCTTTACGGTTGTCAGCATCTGATCAGGGGCCTGGCCATGGAAATCCTCTCCAGCCGCCTCGATGCGGGCAACCCGTTCGCTCGGCAGCAGCAATTGGCTCACGCTGTGCGTAATAGCCTCAACCGCCTGCCACCCAAGACCCGAGCGCAACTGCTGGCGCAAGCCATGCCGCCCGTGCAGCCACAGGTCCCGATGCCGCAAAGCGCGGTGTCGTATCGCGTGCCCGTGCCGGTGATGATGCCCACCTCCAGTTCGCGACTGGTGTGGAATTCGTTCCACGCCTCGGCCATGGCCTCGCGCACTTCCTGGTTGAGGGCGTTCATGCGCTCGGGGCGGTTCATCCTCACCACCATGATGCCG
>JAPOKJ010000022.1 GCA_029977705.1 Burkholderiales bacterium
GACCAGCACGCGGATCGGCTTGCTCGGCCAGGCCTGGGCAAGGGCTGGCATCGGGGCGTTCAGGCTGGTGAGGGTCAGGGCCAGGGCGGCCAGGCTCAGGAGGCGGCGATTCGGTTGCATGAGGATCAGGTTCAAGTTGGTCAAGCAGGATCACTATAACCACAAAGGCGCTGCTTCAGAGAGGGTTGTTCAGCAGGGCGCAGGGTTGTTCGCCCCTCGATGCCTCGCGGGGCGTCCCGGCTCAGGCGTGCTCGGCCATGATGGCCCGCCGGTAGCCGATCGCCTCGGCCAGATGGGCCTGAGCAATATCGGTGCTTTCGTCCAGGTCGGCAATGCTGCGGGCCAGCTTGAGTACCCGGTGGGTGGCGCGACTGGACCAGCGCAACTGCCGTGCCGCCCTGACCAGCAGGGTCTGGGCGGCTTCGGGCAGGGCGCAGTGGCGGTCCAGATCGGCGGGTTCGAGCTGGGCATTGGGGTGACCCTGCCGCTGCAACTGGCACAGGTGGGCGCGTGCCACCCGCTCGGCAATGGCCCGGCTGGCCTGCGCACGGCCTGCGGCAAGCAGTTGGGCCTCGTCGATCGGCGCGATCGCCACCTGCACGTCGATGCGGTCGAGCAGGGGCCCGGAGATGCGCGACTGATACCGCCACACCTGCTCGCGCTGGCAGCGGCAGCGGGCATCGCCGAAATAGCCGCAGGGGCAGGGATTCATGGCCGCCACCAGCTGGAAGCGGGCCGGGAAGGTGACCTGGCGCAGCGCCCGCGCAATCGAGATCTGCCCGGTCTCGAGGGGTTCGCGCAGGCATTCGAGGGCGCGACGGGCGAACTCGGGCAATTCGTCGAGAAACAGCACCCCATGGTGGGCCAGGCTGACCTCACCCGGCCGCGGCGGCGTGCCACCGCCGGCCAGCGCGGCAGCCGAGGCCGAATGATGGGGCGCGCGAAACGGACGCAGGCCCCAGGCGGGTGCCGCGACACTACGCTTGAGGTCTTGCAGCACCATCACTTCCTGGGCGTGGTCTTCGTCGAGCGGGGGCAGGATGGAGGGCAGGGCCTGGGCCAGCAGGGACTTGCCGGCGCCGGGCGGGCCGATCAGGAGCAGGCCATGGCCGCCGGCCGCCGCCACCTCGCAGGCCCGCTTGGCCAGGTCCTGGCCCTTGATGTCGGCAAAGTCCGGGGCGGCCATCGGCGCTGCCGGGGGCCGGTGATGGCTGATGCGCGTCAGGCTGCCCAGCCCCTTCAGGTGGTCGGCGACTTCGGCCAGGCTTGCAGCCGCGAGCACGCGCGGTTCGAGCAGCGCTGCCAGCTCGGCGGCATTGCCTTGTGGTACGACGAGCGAGCGCTTGCTTTCACGGTGACTGGCCACCGCCATGGCAAGAAGGCCAGCACCGGGCCGCAATACCCCGGTCAGGGAGAGCTCCCCGACCAGTTCGAGCTGGGGCAGCAGTTCGGCGCAATGGGGGCCCTCGAGCTGGCCGCTGGCCACCAGGATGCCGATGGCGATGGGCAGGTCGAAGCGGCCCGAGTGCTTGGGCAGGTCGGCTGGCGCCAGATTGACGGTGAGGCGCCGGTTGGGAAATTCGAAGCCGCCATGCAGCAGCGCGGCGCGCACCCGCTCCCGGCTCTCGCGAACCTCGGCCTCGGGCAGGCCGACGATGTTGAAGGCGGGCAGGCCGTTGCCGATATGGATCTCGACATCGACCAGCGGGGAGGACAGCCCGAGCAGGGCGCGGCTTTTGACCAGGGCGACACTCATGATGAGCATCAGCCTAGCGCCCGCCGCCCGGGCGCACCATCCGCCATCGGGCCGAACTGTCCGGCCTATTTACTTCCTGAGGGCGGCCAGCTCAGCCTCGAGGGCGGCCACCCGTGCGGCCAGCCGCTCGACCAGTTCGACCCGCACCTCGAACTCTTCCCGGGTGACCAGACCCATCTGCTGGGCCCCCTGGTTCAAGACCGCCTTGAGGTTGCGCTCCAGATCCGCCGCCGGGCTGTTGCGCAGCAGTTCGCCCAGGCGGTTCTTGAGCCAGTCGGGCGAGAAGCGTTCCTCCCCGCCCGCGCCCGCTTGCGATGCGTCGCCCATTACAGCCGCTCGATGATGGTGACGTTGGCCAGGCCGCCCCCCTCACACATGGTCTGCAGGCCGTAACGCTTGCCGCGCTTGTGAAGGGCATGCACCAGGGTGGTCATCAGCTTGGCGCCGGAGCCGCCCAGGGGGTGGCCCAAGGCAATCGCACCGCCATTGACGTTCAGGCGGGCATGATCGGCCCCCAGGGTCTTGAGCCAGGCCAGGGGCACTGGCGCGAAGGCTTCATTGACCTCGTACAGGTCGATGTCATCGATTTTCATGCCGGCCTTTTTCAGGGCACGTTCGGTGGCGGGCACCGGGGCCTCGAGCATGACGACCGGGTCGTGACCCAGCAGGCTCATGTGATGCACACGGGCCAGTGGCTTGACGCCCAGGGTCTTGAGGCCGCGCTCATTGACCACCATCAGGCCGGCGGCGCCGTCGCAGATCTGGCTGGCCGAGGCCGCCGTGATGGTGCCGCCCTCGGCCAGCAGCTTGACGCCACGGATGCCCTCGAGCGTGGCGTCGAAGCGGATGCCCTCGTCCACGGTATGCATGCCCTCGCCGCTGCCATCGGACAGGCGCACCGCCACCGGCACGATCTCCTCGTCGAACTGGCCGCTTCTGGTCGCGGCAATGGCGCGCTGATGGCTCTCAAAGGCGAAACGATCGAGGGTGTCGCGGTCCAGGCCGTATTTTTTCGACAGCATCTCGGCGCCGGTGAACTGGCTGAACTGCACATTTGGATAGCGCTTCTGGATCGCCGGGCTCATGTAGGTGCCCATGCCGGCCTTGGCGGCCAGGATGCTGGGCATGCCCATCGGCACCCGGGTCATGCTCTCGACGCCGGCGGCGATGACGATGTCATGCACCCCCGACATCACGGCCTGTGCGGCAAAGTGCAGGGCCTGCTGCGAGGAGCCGCACTGGCGATCCACCGAGGTGGCCGGCACGGATTCGGGCAGCTTGGAGGCCAGCACTGCATTGCGTGCGATGTTGACCGCCTGTTCGCCGGCCTGACCGACGCAGCCCATGATCACATCCTCGATCAGGGCCGGGTCGGCCTTGCTGCGCTCGACCAGGGCATCGAGCACCTGGGCAGCCAGGTCGGCAGGGTGCCAGCCAGCCAGACGGCCCCCTTTGCGGCCTCCGGCGGTGCGGGCGGCGGCAACGATATAGGCTTCAGACATCTTCATTTCTCCTTGCGGTTGATGCCGCGATTTTAGGGCCAAGCGGGCCTGGCGGGGGCGCGCCGTGTTGTCAGGCGTGCCGCCCGTGCGCGCGGTCATGCACCCTCCCAGAAGGGGCGCCAAGGCGCACCCCACTGGCGCAAGGGGTTCCTGTGCACCATAACAGTGCACCAAATTCGGTCGAATCCGCTTTATCGCCTCATCTTGGCCCATGTTCGGGAAAGTCAAAGCCCTGGCACAGGAAATGCTGAACAGGATCAACCCGCTTCTTTGACATTCCATTCCTCATTCCCGGAGAACACCATGTCCGTCAAGAAATTGCCCAGCGCGATTGCTCTCGTTTCCGCCCTCCTCGGCGCCACGCCCGCCCTGGCCCAGACGGCGGCAGCACCCGCCCCTGCGCCCGCTGCCGAGCCCGCCAGCCCCTGGAGCTTCAATATCGGCGCGTTCACCGAGTACCGCTATCGCGGCATCTCGCAGACCAGCTTCAAGCCTGCCCTGCAAGGCGGCGTTGATTACGCCAGCCCGAGCGGCTTCTATCTGGGTGCCTGGGGTTCGACCATCACCTGGATCACCGATGCGGCGCCTGCCAACAAGGGCAACATCGAAATCGACATCTACGGTGGCTACAAGGGCACCGCTGGTCCGATCAGCTATGACGTCGGCCTGCTGCAGTACTGGTATGCCGGCAACAACCTGAACCCGAATGCCAACACCCTCGAGGTCTATGGCGCCGGTACCTATGGCCCGGTGACCGCCAAGTATTCGTACAGCCTGACCAACCTGTTCGGCTTTGTCGATTCCAAGGGTTCGGGCTACCTTGACCTGTCCGCGACCTTCGACCTGGGCAATGGCTGGGGCCTGGTGCCGCACATCGGCCGTCAGACCGTCGCCAAGAATGGCGCCTACAACTACACCGACGCCTCGCTGACCCTGACCAAGGAAGCCTATGGGCTGGTGTGGTCGGCCATGGTCGTGGGCACCGACAGCATCAAGGCGTCCTACACCAACCCGGCCGGCAAGTACCTGGGCAAGGGCACCGTGGTGCTGGGCGTCAAGAAAAACTTCTGAAGCACCGGGCCGCAAGGCCCCTCACCCCATCACGAAGCCGGCTCATGACCGGCCCTTACGGAGGTCCCCATGAAACTGATCACTGCAATCATCAAGCCCTTCAAGCTTGACGAGGTCCGCGAGGCCTTGTCGAGCATCGGTGTCCAGGGCGTCACCGTCACCGAGGTCAAAGGCTTCGGCCGCCAGAAAGGCCATACCGAGCTGTATCGCGGTGCCGAGTATGTCGTCGATTTCCTGCCTAAGGTCAAGCTCGAGGCGGCCGTGCCCGACGACCTCGTCGAGCGTTCGGTCGAAGCGATCGAAGGCTCTGCCCGTACCGGCAAGATCGGTGACGGCAAGGTCTTTGTCTACAACCTCGAGCAGGTTGTCCGCATCCGCACCGGCGAGACCGGTGACTCGGCCCTTTAAGCCATCAGGTCCTTCCCGCAAGGCCCCATACCCATACGCCCGGAGTCCACGATGAAATCCCTTTCCTTCCTGACGAGCTGGTGCCTGGCACTGCTCGTTGCCATCATGCTGGTGCCCAGTGCGCCGGCATTCGCACAGGCCGCTGACGCCAAGGCGGAAGCGCCCAAGGCCGAAGCCCCCAAGGCTGATGCCGCCCCAGCTGCTGCAGCACCGGCTGCTTCGGCGGCCTCGGCCGCAGCCTCTGCTGCCGCTTCCGCGCCCGCTGCAGCTTCTGCCGCCGCGTCCGGCTCGGCATCTGCCGCTGCGGCCGCCCCGGCCGCCAGCGCTCCCGCCCCGACCCCCGTCCCCAACAAGGGCGACACCGCCTGGATGACGGTCGCCACCTTGCTGGTGCTGATGATGATCGTGCCGGGCCTGGCCCTGTTCTACGGCGGTCTGGTCCGCTCCAAGAACATGCTGTCGGTGCTGATGCAGGTCATGATGGTGGCCTGCGTCATCATGGTGCTGTGGATGATCTACGGCTACACGCTGGCCTTTGGTGGCGATGGCAAGTTCTTCGGCACCTTCGACAAGCTGTTCCTCAAGGGCATCACCCCTGATTCGGTCGCCGCCACCTTCAGCAAGGGCGTCTACATCCCCGAACTGACCTTCGTCGCCTTCCAGGCCACGTTCGCTGCCATCACCTGTGCCCTGATCGTCGGCGCCTTTGCCGAGCGCATCAAGTTCTCGGCGGTGCTGCTGTTCAGCGTGCTCTGGTTCACCTTCTGCTACGTGCCGGTCGCCCACATGGTCTGGTACTGGGCGGGTCCCGATGCCATCACGGATGCCAAGACGCTTGAAACCGTCACCGGCAACGCGGGCTGGCTGTGGGCCAAGGGTGCCCTGGACTTTGCCGGCGGTACCGTGGTGCACATCAATGCCGGTGTGGCCGGCCTGATCGGCGCCATCCTGGTGGGCAAGCGCATCGGCTACGGCCGTGAATCGATGGCACCGCACTCGCTGGTGATGACCATGATCGGCGCCTCGCTGCTGTGGGTGGGCTGGTTCGGCTTCAATGCCGGCTCCAACCTGGAAGCCAATGGCGTGACCGCGATGGCCTTCCTGAACACCCTGCTGGCCACTGCCGCTGCCGTATCGTCCTGGACCTTCGCCGAGTGGATGAGCAAGGGCAAGCCCTCGATGCTGGGCGCCGCCTCGGGTGCCGTGGCTGGCCTGGTCGCCATCACTCCGGCCTGCGGCTTCGTCGGTCCGATGGGTTCGCTGGTGATCGGCCTGCTGGCCGGTGTGGTCTGCCTGTGGGGCGTCAACGGCCTCAAGCGCATGATCGGCGCCGATGACTCCCTCGACGTGTTCGGCGTGCACGGTGTCGGCGGCATCCTGGGTGCCCTGCTCACCGGTGTCTTTGCTGCGCCTTCCCTGGGCGGCACCGGCATCTTCGATTACGTCACCAACAAGGCCAGCCCGGATTACTCGATCGCCGGCCAGGTGTGGATCCAGTTCCAGGCCGTCCTGACCACCCTGGTCTGGTCTGCAGTGGTCTCGCTGATCGCCTACAAGCTGGTCGACATGGTCATCGGCCTGCGGGTGGCAGAGGACGAAGAGCGCGAGGGTCTGGACATCACGACCCACGGCGAGAGTGCCTACCACAGCTGATTGACAGGTTTCATGCAGGTTTGTCTTTAGTCTCCTCCGATGCCCGTCCGGCCTGATTCTGGCCGGACGGGGCGGTTCTCCCCGGGCTTGTCCCGGGGTTTTTATTGGTGCTGCCGGTGGTCGGCCCTGCCGATCCTGTACCGTCCGGGCCACCGGTGTGTCGCAGCGCACAAGCTTGTGCCCCGCCTTCGCTACAATTCACGGATCGCGTCTGCCTGCCTGGGCGGCGCCCACCTCGATCCGGCTTTCCGGGCCGTGTCATCGAAGGACGCCCACAATGAACCTGCTCTTCATCGTCGACCCGCTCGACAGCTTCAAGATCTACAAGGACTCGACCTACGCGATGATGGTCGAGGCGGCCCGCCGTGGCCATCAGCTGTTTGCCTGTGAACTTCATCAGTTGCGTCTGCTGGCCGGTCAGGTCTCGGCCCAGGCCCACCCGCTGCGCCTGAAGCCGGATCCCGACCTGCACGGACATGACTGGTATGAGCAGGGCGCCGCAGTTCCGACCCTGTTGCAGGACTTCTCGGCCGTGGTGATGCGCAAGGATCCACCCTTCGATACCGAGTACCTGTATGCCACGCTGCTGCTGCAGCGTGCCCAGGACAGCGGGGCCAGGGTCTTCAATGACCCGCGTGCGCTGCGCGACCACAACGAGAAGCTGGCCATCACCGAGTTCCCGCAGCTGACGGCACCTACCCTGGTCAGCCGCGACCCGCAGGCCCTGCGCGCCTTCGTGCAGGAGCATCAGCAGGCGGTGTTCAAGCTGCTCGATGGCATGGGTGGCGCCTCGATCTTCCAGGCCCGGGCCAATGACCCGAACCTTTCAGTGATCATCGAGACCATGAACCAGTTCGGCGCCCGAACGGTGATGGCGCAGCGCTACCTGCCCCAGATCGTCGAGGGCGACAAGCGCATCCTGCTGATCGGCGGCAAGGTCGTGCCCTTTGCGCTCGCCCGCATCCCGAAGCTGGGCGAGGCGCGCGGCAACCTGGCGGCCGGAGGCACCGGCCGGGCCCAGGAGCTGTCGGCCCGCGACCGCGAGATCGCCGAGTATCTGGCGCCGATCCTGGTCAAGCGCGGCCTGCTGCTGGTCGGGCTCGATGTGATCGGCGACTGCCTGACCGAGATCAACGTCACCTCGCCGACCTGTTTCCAGGAAATCACCCAGCAAAAGGGGTTCGGCGTGGCAGCGCTGTTCATCGATGAGCTGGAGCGGGCGGCGGCATGATTGGTGTGCTGATCATTTCGCATGAGCCCCTGGGCACTGCGCTGCTCAGCTGTACCCGCCATATTTTCGGACGCCTGCCGCCACAGATCGCGGCCCTGGACGTGATTCCCGACGAGGACACCTCCGCGGCCAGCGAGTCGGCGCGCCAGTTGCTGGCGCGCATCAACGATGGCTCCGGGGTCCTGGTGCTCACCGACATTTATGGGGCCACGCCCTCTCGCATCGCGGCGGCGCTGGCCGAGCCCTTCAAGGTGGTGGTGATCGCCGGGGCCAATCTGCCGATGCTGGTCAAGGCCATCAACTATCGCCGGGGCCGCGACCTGGAGGAGGTGGCCAACCTGATCATGCCGGCTGCAAAAGATGCCATCATGGCGATCACCGAATCCTGAACATGCTGCAAGAAGACATTACCGTTGTGAACAAGCTGGGCCTTCATGCCCGACCCTCGGCGCGGCTCACCCAGGTGGCCACGCAGTTCAAGAGCGAGGTCTGGCTGACCAAGAAGGGACGCCGCATCAATGGCAAGAGCATCATGGGCGTGATGATGCTCGCCGCCGGCAAGGGCACGGCCCTGACTGTCGAGACCAACGGCCCCGATGAGGCCGAAGCCATGGCCGCGATCCGCGAACTGATTGCCTCGGGTTTTGGGGAGGATCTGGGCTAGTGTTCAGTCTGCACGGCACTCCCCTGGGCGGCGGCATCGTCATTGGCCGTGCCCGCAAGCTGGCCTCGCAACTGCGCGATGTCCAGCGCTACCGCATCGCACCCGACGCGGTTGAGCAGGAGGTGGTCCGCCTCGAGACGGCGCTTGCGCGCATCAGCCTGTCCCTTGAGGAACTGCTGGACAGCCTGCCGGGTGATGCGCCCGCCGAGGCCAGACCCCTGATCGAGATCGAGCAGATGCTGCTTGCGGACCCGATGCTGATCGATACTGCGCGCAGTGCCATCCGCGATCACTATTGGAATGCCGAGTGGGCCTTTGCCTCCAATGCCCAGGTGCTGGCCGAACAGTTCGACCAGTTCGAGGATGAATACCTGCGCGAGCGCAGCCGCGATGTGCGGCAGTTGGCCGAGAAAGTGCTCAAGGCGCTGGCCCAGGACCGCGGCCAGGCCAAGAAGTCGGTACGTGAAGGGGCCGAGCCCCTGATCTTCGTGGCCGAGGACATCGCGCCGGCCGACATGCTCTCGCTCAAAAATGCCATCGGCTTTGCCCTCGACCTGGGCGGCACCACCTCGCACTCGGCGATCCTGGCCCGCTCGATGAATGTGCCGGCCGTGGTCGGGCTGCATCATGCGTCCGACCTGATCCAGGACGAAGACTGGCTGGTGCTCGATGGTGACGAGGGCGTGCTGATCGTGGCGCCCGACGAGACCATCCTGCAGCAATATCGTCATCGTCAGGCCGCAGGAGCCCTCGAGACCGAAAAGCTCAAGCGCCTGATCCACGTGGCGGCCGTCACCCTCGATGGCCATGAGATCCGGCTGCTGGCCAACATCGAAATGCCCGAGGAGGCGGCCCCGGCGGCCGCGGCAGGCGCACAAGGGGTAGGCCTGTTCCGCTCCGAGTTCCTGTTCATGAACCGTCGCGAGCTGCCCGACGAGGATGAGCAGTTCGAGGCCTATCGCAAGGCGGTGCAGGCCATGGGGGACCATCACGTCACCGTGCGTACCCTGGATATCGGTGCCGACAAGGCCCTCGAGACCCAGCCGGCGGTGGTCCCGCCCAACCCGGCCCTCGGCTTGCGGGCCATCCGCTACAGCCTGTCCCAGCCGGACATGTTCCTGGCCCAGCTGCGCGCGATGTTGCGCGCCTCGGCCTATGGTCACCTGCAGATTCTGGTGCCCATGATTTCGCACCTGCGTGAGATCACCGAGACGCGCCGCTACCTGGAGCTGGCCAAGGCCCAGCTGCGTGCCGAAGGAACCCCCTTCGACGAGGGCATCGCGCTGGGCGGCATGATCGAAATCCCCGCTGCCGCCCTGATGATCGATGCCTTCCTCAAGAAGCTGGATTTCGTCTCGATCGGCACCAACGACCTGATCCAGTACACCCTGGCCATCGACCGCACCGACCGCGAAGTCGCCTCACTCTACGACCCGATCCACCCGGCCGTGCTGCGCCTGATTGCCAGCACCATCCAGGCGGGCAAGCGGGTCGGCAAGCCGGTGTCGGTGTGCGGCGAGATGGCCGGTGACCCGCACCTGACGCGCCTGCTGATCGGGATGGGTCTGACCGAATTCTCCATGCATCCGGCCAGCCTGCTGCGCGTCAAGCAGGAGGTCCTGCTCGCCGACGTGGGGCAGCTGGCGGCACCGGTGCGCAAGATCCTGTCCGCCGATGATCCGGACAAGGTGCATCAACTGTTTGACCGCCTGGCGCGTGTCGGGAGCGGGGCGGCATGAGCAAGCAAGCCGGATCGGTGGGCATCGTGCAGGCGCAGCGCATGCGCTTTGAGACGCCCTTGCCGATGAGCAATGGCCAGCATTTCGGGCCCTACGAACTGGCCTACGAAACCTACGGCACCCTGAATGCGGACAAGTCCAATGCGGTGCTGATCTGCCACGCGCTCAACGCCTCGCACCATGTCGCCGGCGTCTATGCGGACGATCCCAAGAACCTGGGCTGGTGGGACAACATGATCGGTCCCGGCAAACCGGTCGACACCGACCGCTTCTTCGTGGTTGGCGTCAACAACCTGGGCAGCTGTTTCGGCTCGACCGGCCCGCATTCGATCTCGCCCCTGACCGGCAAGCCCTACGGGCCCGATTTTCCGGTGGTCACGGTCGAGGATTGGGTCAACGCCCAGGCCCGCCTGGCCGATGGTCTGGGCATCGAGCGTTTTGCGGCCGTGATGGGCGGCAGCCTGGGCGGCATGCAGGCGCTGGCCTGGAGCTACCTGTATCCGCAGCGTCTGGCGCATAGCGTCGTGATCGCGTCGGCGCCCAAACTGTCAGCCCAGAACATCGCCTTCAACGAAGTGGCGCGCCGCGCCATCACCACCGATCCGCAGTTTCACGGCGGCCGCTTCTACGACCATGGCGTGGTACCGGCGCGCGGCCTGGAAGTGGCGCGCATGATCGGTCACATCACCTACCTGTCCGATGATGTGATGGCCGAAAAATTCGGCCGTGCGCTGAAAAATGCGCGCTACAGTTTTTCGCTCACCGACGTCGATTTCGAGATCGAGTCCTACCTGCGTTATCAGGGCGAAAAGTTCGCCGGCTACTTCGATGCCAACACCTACCTGCTGATCACGCGGGCGCTCGACTACTACGATCCGGCCCGCGACCATGGCCACCACCTGGCCAAGGCCCTGGAAAAGGCCACCGCCCAGTTCCTGCTGGTGTCCTTCACCACCGACTGGCGCTTTGCCCCGGAGCGCTCGCGCGAGATCGTGCAGGCCTTGCTGGCCAACCGTCGCAAGGTGACTTATGCCGAGGTCGATGCCCCGCACGGGCATGACGCCTTCCTGCTCGAGGACCCCCAGTACATGGCCGTGGTCAAGTCCTACTTCGAGCGCATTGCGCAGTCCATCGCACCTTCCGCAGGCGCAGCCGCTCAGGCCCGCGCGGCCCAGGCAGGTGCCGCATGAGCCCGTCCACCGCCATGGCCCGCCCCTTGCGCCCCGACCTTTCCCTGATCGCCGGCTGGATTGCGCCGGGGTCCCGCGTGCTCGACCTGGGCTGTGGCGATGGCGCCCTGCTGGCCCATCTGCAGGACGACAAGCAGTGCCAGGGCTACGGCGTCGAAATCGACGATGCGCCCCTGCTGGCCTGCGTGCAGCGCGGCGTGTGCGTGATCCAGCGCAACATCGAGGAAGGGCTGGAACTTTTCGGTCAGCAGCAGTTCGACATGGTGGTGCTGTCGATGGCCATCCAGGCCACCAAGCGCACCGAGAAGGTCTTGCGCGAGATCTGCGAGGTCGGCCGCGAGGCGATTGTCTCCTTCCCCAACTTCGGACACTGGAGCCATGCCTGGTCGATCCTGCGGGGCCGCATGCCGGTGTCGCGCGAGATGCCCTACCAGTGGTACGACACGCCCAACCTGCACCTGTCGACGCCGCGCGACTTCGAGATCCTGGCCCACAAGCTGGGCCTGGCGATCGTGGACAAGGCCTTGCTCAAGGAGGGTCGTCCGGTCCATGGCCTGGCTTCCCTGCGTGCCACCCAGGCGATCTACCGCTTGAGCCTGCGATAGGCCTGTGCACAATACCGGCATGCAGCATCCCTCCAACGGTTTCCAGACGCAGGAGCAGTTCGAGCTTCATCACCTGCGCATGAATGTCCTGCGGCGCACCGCCTGGCTGCTGGGCCCGCTCGGACTGGTGCCTTTCGTGGCCCTGAGCGTGGCCTTGTGGCTGGTCGATGGGCGCATGCAGCCGATGCTCGCCCAGGCCCTGCTGCTGTATTCGGTGTGCATCATCAGCTTTCTGGGCGGCATTCACTGGGGCATTGCCCTGGTCTTTCACGAGATGCCGGCGGTCTATGTCGTCACCGCCCTGGTCTGGAGCGTGTTGCCAGCCCTGGCGGCCTGGCCCCTGGCCCTGTTGCCCATCGGGCAGGCACTGGCCTGGGCGGCGGTGCTGTTGCTGGTCGTGCTCGCCGTCGACCTTCGCCTGAACCGGCACTATCCCCTGCCGCTGTGGTTTGCATCCCTGCGCTCCACCCTGACGGCGGTCGCCTGCACCAGCCTGCTGCTGGCCTGGATGCAGGTGGCGGGGCGCTGAGTCCGCGCCCGTCCGGCGGCTGCCGCTTCACGAACGCCCATGAGCCTGCCGGTTTTCGACCACCTCACCCTCAATGCCCGCGAGGACCTGCAGGCCTGCTGCGAGCGGTTCGAGTCGCTCGGCTTCACGCTGACGCCACCCAGTTTTCAGAGCATCGGCGCGGTCAACCGCTGCGCCATTCTCGACGGGGCGTACCTTGAAATCATCGCGATCGACAGCGCGGCGCCCAACCCCCGCAAGGAGTTGCTCGCACAGCCGCAAGGCCTGAACGCGATCGTGTTCCGGATCGATGATGCCCAGGCCTGTTTCGATCGCTTCATCGCGCAAGGCCTGCCGGCCCTGCCGGTGCAGGAGTTTTCCCGCATGGCGCGCGACAGTCAGGGGCGGGAGCGCGAGGCCTCGTTCCGGGTGGTGCGCTTCGAGGCGGCCTGGGCGGCGCAGGCGCTGCCCTTTGGCCGGGTGTATTTCTGTCAGCACCTGACCCCCGGGCTGATTTTCGATCCCGGCTTCGTCGTGCATCGCAATGGCTGCCGCCGTTTTACCGGGGTGCGCATCGAGGTGCGTGACCTGCCGGCCTTGTCCCCGGTGATGGCGCGCATCTTCGGACAGGCCTGGGCCAGTGATGCCGCCGGAAGCGCAAGGCTGCACTGCGAAGGCTTCGACATCGCCTTTGCCAGCGGCAGGCATGACCACATTCCCGCCTGCGAACTGGCCGCTGCACAAGCGGCGCCCGGCGCGCGCCTCGCCGGCCCACCAACGACCGATCACTTGACACCCTATGGCAACCTCCGCTTCTGACGCCTCCGTTCCTGAATGCACCGGCGGCGAAGCCATGGTGCGCATGCTCGAAGCCCATGGTGTGCGCCATGTCTTTGGCCTGTGCGGCGATACCAGCCTGCCCTTCTACGATGCCTTCGCGCGCCTGAAGCCGCCCATCACCCATGTGCTGACCCGTGACGAACGCTCCGCGGCCTACATGGCCGATGGCTATGCGCGCGTCTCCGGTCGCGTAGGGGTTTGCGAAGGGCCCTCCGGCGGCGGTGCCACCTATCTGCTGCCGGGCGTGGTCGAGGCCAATGAGTCGAGCATTGCGGTGCTGGCCATCACCACCGATATCGGTACCACCGCGCGCGGCCGCTACACCTTGACCGAACTGGACCAGCAGGCCTTGTATCGTCCGCTGACCAAGTGGAACACCACCCTGGGGGCGGCCGCCGATGTGCCACGCCTGGTGCGCAAGGCCTTCACCGAGATGAGCACCGGCCGGCCCGGTGCGGTGCACCTGTGCTTTCCCTTCGATGTGCAAAAGGCCAGCCTGCCGGCCAGCGAGATCTGGGCCGATGCGGCCCTGCAGACCTGGCCCGCGCGCCCGGTGCAGGCCGATCCGCAGGCCCTGCGCGCCATCGGCGAACAACTGCTCGCATCCCGGGCACCCCTGATCATCTGCGGCGGTGGTGTGCTCATCAGCGGCGGCCAGCTCGCGCTGCGCCGCCTGGCGCAATCGGTCGGTGCCCTGGTGGCCACCTCGATCAGCGGCCAGGGCACGCTCGAGCCGGATGACCCCCTGTGCGTCGGTGTGGTCGGCACCAATGGCGGCGCGGCTGAAACGCGCCAGGTGATCGCCGAGGCCGACCTGATCTTTTTCATCGGCTGCCGCGCCGGTTCAGTCACCACCGAGCGGCGCCGCGCCCCCACGCCGCAGCAGCGCATCGTGCACCTGGACATCGACCCGGCCGTGATCGGTACCAACTATGAAACCGCGGCCAGTGCGGTGGGCGATGCACGCCTGAGCCTGGAGGCCTTGCAGCAGCTGATCGAAACGCAGCTGCTGCCTGCGCAGGCAGCGCACGAGGGGCTTGGCGCGCAGGCCTGGTCCCAGCAACGCACCGGGCAGTTGCGTGCCCGCATGGCCACGCTGGCCGAGCGCAAGCGTGCCAAGCATGAGCGCTTCATGAAGCTGGCGCAAAGCGAAGACCGCCCGATCACGCCCGAACGCATGGTGCTGGCCCTGAAGCAGGCCTTGCCCGAGGATGCCATCGTGGTGGCCGATCCCGGTACGCCCTGCCCGTACCTGTCCGCCTATCTGGACATGAAGGCCCCGCCCGCCGATCCGGCCACGCCGGGGCCGCGTCGCCGCTTCATCACCAACCGGGCCCATGGCGCACTTGGCTACGCGATGTCGGCAGCGGTCGGGGCCTGGTTCGCGAGCCCGGCCTCCAAGGTGGTGGCGGTGATGGGCGACGGCAGCTTCGGCTTCACCTGTGGCGAACTCGAAACCATCGTGCGCCACCAGGTGCCGCTGACCATGATTGTGATGTCCAATGCCGTGTTCGGCTGGATCAAGGCTGGTCAGAAAAGCGGCTTTGGTGAGCGCTATTTCTCGGTCGACTTTTCGCGCACCGATCACGCCAAGGTGGCCGAGGCCTTCGGGGTGAAAAGCTGGCGTGTCGACGATCCCCAGCAACTGGGGGCCGTGATGCGCGAGGCCATGGCCTGGCCCGGACCGACCCTGATCGATATCATCGCCCAGCCCCTGCAAGAGGCTGCAGCGCCAGTCAGTGAGTGGATTGCATAGTAGTCCGCAAGCAGGCACCCTTCACAGCGCCTCCGCCAGGGCTTTTTCCGCAGCGCGAGCGACCCGGGCGGCTTCAACCATCGAGCGGTGGCAGACCGTGCCTGGCCCGTGCCTTTTCGCAGCCATAGCTGCCCGGCTCCAGCTCGCGGCAGGGTGAGGGTCGCCACTCATAGATGCCGCAGCCGACCCGGGCCCCGATGGTGCCGGTCAGCGCGGCGCAGCGGATCGGCACATAGTCGGTGCCGCGCATGCGACAGGTGTTGCCATTGATGGGCTCAGCAAACCCTTCCGGCACCGGGCCGCCTTCGGGTTCCCATTCGTAGATCGAGAAATCGACGCGATAGGCGGCGCAGCAGGCACCGCAGGACTGGCAGGTTTGACCGGGGTTCAGGCTCATGGGGCCATTTTCGCCCAAGGCAGGATCCGCAGGTGAAGGCTGCAGGTCCTGCAATGCTGCCGGGCTGTCTCAGGGACGGGCGCCCAGGCGTTTCGTCTGGCCGATCGCCAGGGTTTCGAATGCCCCATCGGCCACCCCATGCTGCCTGCGCGCCAGGGCCAGATCGACGGGTGCCTGGTCAAGCGGTTCGTCGCACAGGTCCTGGAAGGTGCCCCAGTGCACCCCGATCGAATGACGCGCACCCAGGTCCAGGTGCATGCGCACCGCCTCCTCGGGATTCACATGCTGGTCCTTCATGAAACTGCGGGGCTCGTAGCAGCCGATCGGCAACAGCGCCAGGTCGAAGCCGTCGCGCCCGCCCTGCCGCGCAAAGTGCTCACGGATGGCCTTGAAGTCGGCGCTGTAGCCGGTATCGCCGCTGAAAAACGCATGCAGGTTGGGGGCGAACAGCGCCCAGCCGCCCCACAGCGTTTCGCGCCGGTCCCAGGGCGTGCGGCTCGACCAGTGCTGCACCGGGGTGATCACGAACTCCACGGCGCCGACGCGATGGCTCTCCCACCAGTCCAGCTCCCGGGCGTTGCGGATGCCGATCCCTTCGAGCCAGGGCTTGATGCCCAGGGGCACGATGAACAGCGGCGACCCGCCGGCCTGTGCCGCCAGGGCCTTGACCGAGGCTTCATCGAGATGGTCGTAGTGGTTGTGCGAGATCAGCACCACATCGACATGGGGCAATTGGGCCGGCTGCAGGGGCGGGGGCTGTAGCCGTTTGGGCCCGGCCCAGGACAGGGGCGAGGCGCGCTCGGAGAATTGCGGATCCATCAGGATGCGCAGGCCGCCGGCATGCAGCAGGCTGCTGGCATGACCGAGCCAGGTGACGCTTGGCTCGGGCGTATCCAGTTGCGGTGCGGCGGTTGGAATCGCCTGCAGGGGCGGGCGCGGCGAGCGGCGGCTCATCTGCCAGGCGATGACCTCGCCCAGCCCCTTTTCCTGCTGCCCGCCGTACAGGTTGCGAAAGCCATTGGGCGTGTGGTGGGGCTTGGCCGGGTCGTAATAGGGGTTGCGCGTCGAGCCGGTGACGGCGTTGATCAGGGGATGATCAGGATCGGCAGCATGGGCGGCCCACAGCAGGCCCGCACCCAGCAGCAATGCCAAAGCCCAGCGGGCCTTCGAGCTCAAGCGATCGCCCCGTGCTTCTCGCGCGTTACCTTGCCGGCACCCAGTTGCCATGGAAGCCCGGCGGAATCCGGTGCGGCATCGTCACCACTGCCTGAGGCGGTGCGGTGAAGTTTTGTGCATCGAGAATCACCAGATCCGTGGTGTCGTTGTTCGTGTCGATGACGTAACCCATCAGCCAGCCCTCATCCTCGCCGGCACCGGCATGGCGCGGCACGAACACGAACTCGCCCGGCACGCGGCCGGCACCGAAGTCGTGGCGTTGCTGCTCTCCGGTCAGCAGGTCGTGCTTGATGTAATGATGATCGTAGCGGCCGCTGTCGGCCGCAAAACTCACTGGCAGGGCATAGGCGTAGCGGTACGGCCGGCCCATCAGTCGTTCGTCGCAGCGCGGGAACTCCTGGGGCTGGGTATCGAGCACCTGCCGGGTGGTGCTGCGGCTGACCGGATCGAGCACCCAGCGCTCAAAGGTCAAGGTCTTCGAGTCGGGCCCCTGCGTGCTGTCGGCAAACATGGTGGCATGCACGGCCACGTCCAGCACGACGCAGCCGTCTGCCCGTTCGTAGGCATTGCAGGGGTGGAAGATGTAGGCCATGGGCGCATTGACCCACAGGATATCGCTGCCCTTGCCTTCGCGGGGCAGCAGGCCGACGCGGGCCTGGTGGTCGGGATTCCAGCGATACGGGAAGCTGTAGCCGGCCAGCAGGGCCTTCATCGAGAAGGTGACCGGCAGGTCGAGCACCAGCACATGGTTCTGCGTGATCATGCAATCGTGGATGCTGGGCCCGTGACGCACGGCGATGGGCTCTTCGCGGCGCACCTTGCCGTCCTTGCCAACGACCACATGGCGGATGCTGTTCTGGTCCTGGCCGGCGTAGCAGATCGCATGCAACTCGCCGGTGGCCGGGTCCAGGTGGGGGTGGGCGCTGAAGGAGCCCTGCAGCGTGCCATCAAAGGGGTTGTGGGCCACGGTGTTCAGTTCGGCATCGAGCTCGACCGGAAAGCTTCCGGCCTCGACCAGTGCCCAGATGCGGCCGGCGTGGCCGAGCACATTTGTGTTGACGTTGTCCCCGAGGCCGTTTCGCGGACCCGGTGCCGGCGCCTCGCCCAGGGCCTTGCTCACCGCCTGGGAGCGGATCCAGCGGTTGCGGTACCACAGGGCCTTGCCCGCCTGCAGGCGTACGCCGTGCACCATGCCATCACCGGTGAACCAGTGGTAGGTGGCCGGATTGGGCGGTTTGACCGGGTTCGGGCCGATGCGCAGGTACAGGCCATCGAGTTCGGGTGGAACGCTGCCCTGCACCTTCAGGTCGCCGAGGGTCACTTCCTTGTCCATCGGGGTGTGGATGCCCGACAGGAAGGGGTGGGGACCGCTTGGGGCAGGCAGGCGCTCACGGTTGTAGGCGGCGACCTTGAGCACCCCCTGGGTGACGGTGTTGCGGATCAACTTCTCGACGGGGTTGGCCATGGGGTTCCTGAAGGTTGCAGCACTTGACGGTGTCTATATTAATGTTGAAGTGCCAGCCCTGTCCAGTGCCCGGGCTCTGCTAGTGTGGTGACCCGGGAAAGCCGACCGGCAATTTGCCGGATGTTCGCCCCGGGGCCGGGAGCCGCAAGCCCCGTTTGCCCGGCGCGACTGTGAAATCACCCCTGAACCGACGAGGCCTGCCATGAGTTTGCTGCCCAAATCCGTGATCATCACCGACGACACCATGCGCGAGGGTCTTCAGATCGAGCGCGTTGATATCCCCGTCGAGGCCAAGCTGCGCCTCCTGGATGCGCTGGGCGAGACCGGCGCGAAAACCATCTCGATCGGCTCGTTCGCCCATCCCAAGTGGACGCCCCAGATGGCCTGCATCGACGAGATCGCGCAGCGCTTCGTGCCCAAGCCCGGCATCACCTACACCGCCGCGGTGTTCAACAAGGCTGGTTATGACCGCGCCGACCAGTACTTTCCCAAGCTCGATGTGCGCAAGAAGGGCCGCCTGCCGGGCACCAATGTCGAGATGTGCGACACCTTCGCGCGGCGCAACTACAACCGCAGCCAGGCGCAGCAGATCGAGGCGATGGACATCGCGATCGAGAATGCCCGCAACAAGGGGGCCACGGGCGCCTCGGTGGGCATCGGCAATCCCTTCGGTTCCAACTTTGAAGGCCCTTACAGCCTGCAGCAGCGCATGGACATGCTGGCGCTGATGATCGGCAAGTGGGAGGCCGCCGGCATTCCGGTCAAGCGCGTATCGTTCCTGGAGGCGATGGGCTGGAACCTGCCGCACCTGGTGCGAGAGACCCTGGTGGCGATCAAGGAGCGCTGGCCCGGCATCACCGATTTCCACATGCACCTGCACAACCAGCGCGGTGCCACGCTGGCCAGCTACTACGAGGCCCTGCAACTGGGCGTGCGCGAATTCGACACCTGCCTGGGCGGGATGGGCGGCTGCCCGTATTGCGGCAACGGCCGCGCTGCCGGGCAGGTGCCGACCGAAGACTTTGTCGATTTGTGCCACGAGATGGGCATCGAGACCGGCTACAACCTGGACAAGCTGATCGAGGCGGTGGCCATCGCCGAGGAAGTGGTCGGCCATCCGCTGTGGGGACATGTCTCCAAGTCCGGTGCCCGCCCGCGTGGCAAGGCCCTGTACCCGGCCAACATGCCCTTTGTCGAGACCCTCGAGGAGGCCGCCCATTTCCGCAAGGGTCCGCAGGTCTATGCCGGCCAGCTGTCGCCCTGGAAGGCCAACGATCCGCTGATGAAGGGTGCTGCCTCGTGAGCGTTCTCGACAGTCAGCTCGATGTGCGTGCGCCAGCGCAGGTCCGCAACCGGACCCAGATGCTGGCGGCGATCGCCGAACTCGAGGCCTTGCAGGCCCAGGCCGCCGAAGGGGGGGGACGCGAGGCCGTCGCACGCCTGCGCAAGCGCGGCAAGATGCCGCTGCGCGAACGGATCGCCAAGGTCCTGGATCCCGATTCCGCCTTTCTCGAGATCAGCCCGCTGGCGGCGTGGCGCTCGAACTTCGATGTCGGCTCCGGTTTTGTCGTGGGCATTGGTGTGATCGAGGGCGTGGAGTGTGTGATCCTGGGCCACGATCCTTCGGTGCGCGCCGGCGCCTTCAATGCCTTCAATGCCAAGAAGCTGATGCGCGGCCTGGAGATCGCCCGGGAAAACCGCATGCCCTATGTGCAATTCGTCGAGTCGGCAGGTGCCGACCTGCGCGGTGAAGCCGACGGCGACCCGGAGGCGGCCATCCGCCGTGAGACCGGGCACTTTGCCGAATCCGGCCGGCTGTTCTACGAGATCACCGAATTGTCCAAGCTGCGCATCCCGACCATTTCGGTGGTGTTCGGGGCGTCCACGGCCGGTGGCGCCTACCAGCCGGGCATGAGCGACTACAACATCTTCATCCGCGGCCAGTCCAAGGTCTTTCTGGGGGGACCGCCGCTGGTCAAGATGGCCACCGGCGAGGATGCCGATGAGGAAAGCCTGGGCGGTGCCCAGATGCACTGCACGGTCTCGGGCCTGGGCGATTATCTGGCCGAGGATGAAACCGATGGCATCCGCATGTGCCGCGAAGTGATGCGCCACCTGAACTGGCGCAAGCTCGGGCCAGGCCCGTCGCTGCCTGCCGACGAACCCCTGCATGATGCCGAGGGCCTGCTGGCCCTGGTCGGCGAGGACCTGCGCCAGCCCTTTGACATCCGCGAGGTGATTGCACGCGTGGTCGATGGCTCGCGCTTCGAGGAATTCAAGCCGCTGTACGGCCCGACCCTGGTGACCGGCTGGGCCTCGATCCACGGCTTTCCGATCGGCATCCTGGGCAACAACGGTGCCCTGTTCTCGGAGGCGGCCAACAAGGCGGCGCAGTTCATCCAGCTGTGCAACCAGATCGATGTGCCGCTGCTGTTCCTGCACAACATCACCGGCTTCATCGTCGGTACCGATTTCGAGCAGGGTGGCATCACCAAGAATGGCTCGAAGATGATCAATGCGGTGTCCAACTCCACCGTGCCGCACCTGACGGTGATCGTCGGCTCCTCGTATGGGGCGGGCAATTACGGCATGAGCGGGCGTGCCTTTGGCACCCGCTTCACCTTCAGCTGGCCGACTGCCAAGATTGCGGTGATGGGCCCCAGGCAGATGGCTGGCGTGATGACCATCGTGCAGCGCAGTGCCACCGAGCGGCGCGGCGAGGTGTTCGATGAAGCGGCCAACGAGCGCCGGGTCGCCGCCGTCGAGCATTGGGCCGAGGAGCGTTCCAAGGGTCTTTACGCCAGTTCCCGGGTCGCCGACGACGGGATCATTGACCCGCGCGACACCCGCACTGTGCTGGGCCTGGCGCTGTCGGCCTGTCACAACAACGTCGTCGCGGGCACCAAGGAGTACGGCACATGGCGCATGTAAGTCCGGCCGCCGTGCCGCGGCGCGCCATCGCGCGCCTGCTGATCGCCAACCGCGGCGAGATCGCCCGCCGCATCATCCGCACCGCGCGGGCGATGGGCATCGATACCGTCGCGGTATATGCCGATGGCGATGCGCAGGCGCCCTTCGTGCGTGAGGCCGACCGGGCGGTGGCCCTGCGAGGAAACAGCTCGGCCCAGACCTATCTCGATGCCGCCAAGGTGATTGCTGCGGCACGCGCCAGTGGTGCCGACGCGATTCATCCTGGCTATGGTTTCCTTTCGGAGAATGCTGGCTTCGCGCAGCAGGTGATCGAGGCCGGGCTGATCTGGGTCGGGCCTTCGCCCGATGCGATCCGCCGCATCGGTGACAAGCTGGCGGCCAAGCAGGTGGTGCGGGCGGTGGCGGTGCCCACCTTGCAGGAACATGCGATCAAGGTGACGGCGGGTTCAGGCGATGCACCGGATGCCGTGGCCGGGCAGGAAGGGCTCGAAGCCGCGCAGCGCATCGGCTACCCGATCCTCATCAAGGCCAGTGCCGGCGGCGGCGGGCGCGGCATGCGCATCGTCGAGACACCGGACCAACTGCCGGCCGCGATTGCCAGCGCCCGACGCGAGGCGGCGGCCTCGTTTGGTGATGGCACGGTCTTCATGGAGCGCTGGCTGACCGCCTCGCGCCACGTCGAGATCCAGATCCTGGGCGACCAGCATGGCAAGCTGTTGCACCTGTTCGAGCGCGAGTGCTCGATCCAGCGCCGTCACCAGAAGATCATCGAGGAAGCGCCATCGCCGGCGCTCAGCCCCGACCTGCGCGAGCGCATGGCCCAGGCAGCGCTCAGTGCCGCGCGTGCCATCGGTTACTACAGCGCCGGTACGGTCGAATTCCTGGTCAGTGGCGACGAGTTCTTCTTCCTGGAAGTGAACACCCGGCTGCAGGTGGAGCATCCGGTCACCGAGGCCATCACCGGGCTCGACCTGGTGCGCGAGCAATTGCTGGTGGCCCAGGGCGAGCCGCTGCTGCACGAGCAATCGGCCCTGGCCATCCAGGGCCATGCCATCGAGGCGCGCCTGTGCGCCGAGGATCCGGCACGCGGCTTTCTGCCGACCCCCGGTACGGTGGCGGTCTGGGAACCGGCCCGGGGCGAGGGCCTGCGCTTTGATGCCGGCATCGAATCGGGCAGCACCATCGGCATCGAGTTCGATCCGATGATTGCCAAGGTGATCGCCCATGCCCCCACGCGGCGCGAGGCGGCGCTCAAGCTGGCGCGGGCGCTGGAGGCCACGCGCCTGCAGGGCCTGACCCACAACCGCGATCATCTGGTGGCCATCCTGCGCTCACCGGCCTTCCTGGCGGGCGACACCACCACCGACTTTCTCACCCGTGTGGCGCCGCCCCTGCAGCGCAGCCTGCCAGCGGCTGCGGCTGAGGCGGCAGTGATTGCGGCAGCCTTGTTCGCACGGGCGCAGCGGCGCGCCCAGGCCCGTGTGCAAAAGACCTTGCCGGCGGGGTTCCGCAATTCGGTGATGCCGGCGCAGCAGGTGAGTTACCAGCTCGGTGCCGGGCAGGCCCCGCTGACGCTGGCCTATCGCAGCCTGCGCAATGGCGATCTGGCCTGCGAGGTCCAGGGCCGGCCTCTGATGGTGCGCATCCACGAGGTCAGTGCCCAGGCGATCGACCTGGACATCGATGGCCAGCGCAGCCGCCATGCGGTACGTCTGGAGGGCGCCCATTGCTTTGTGCATGGGCCCGATGGTGACGTCGAACTGACGGAGCTGCCACGTCTGCCGGCACCTGACCGCGGCGCCTTTGCCGGTGGCCTGCGCGCGCCGATGCCGGGCAAGGTGCTGGCGGTGTCGGTCAAGACCGGCGATGCGGTCGAGCGTGGCCAGTCCCTGATGGTGCTGGAAGCGATGAAGATGGAGCATGTGATCACGGCACCGGCCAGCGGCACCGTGACCGGCGTGCGCGTGGCTGCCGGCGAGCAGGTGGCCAATGGCGCGGTGATGATCGAGATGGAAGAAAGGAAGGAGGGATGATGTCGAGCAACGCTACCCCGACCCCGGGCCAGGAGGCCACCCGCTACGAGATCGATCGTGGCGCTGCGTGGATCACGCTGAACCGCCCGGCCAATCGCAATGCACTGTCCTCGGTGCTCGTCAATGAACTGGATGCCCATATCGCGGCTGCCAACGAGGATCCGGCGGTGCGCAGCATCGTCATCACCGGCACCGACCCGGCCTTTTGCGCCGGGGCCGACCTGAAGGACCCGCCGGGCCGCGCCTCGACCGGCAAACCGGGCGTGCAGTATGCCGATGTACTCAAGCGCATCGTCGACAGCCCCAAGCCGGTGATCGCCGCGGTCAATGGCGCCGCCTTTGCCGGCGGCCTGGGCCTGGTCGGCGCGTCCGACATCGTCATTGCAGCCGAGGAGATCGAGTGCAGCTTCTCGGAGGTGCGCATCGGCGTGATTCCGGCCATCATCGCGGTGGTGTGCATGCCCAAGCTGGGGCCCCTGCATGGCATGAAGCTGTTCGTCACCGGCGAGCGTTTTTCGGGCGCTCAGGCCGTCACCGTTGGCCTGGCCCATCGCGCCGTACCAAGGGCGCAACTGCGCGAGGCGGTGCAGCAGGAGATCGACATGATCAACCTGGGCGGACCGCTGGCGGTGGTCGAGTGCAAGAAGCTGGCCCGACGCGCGCCGCAGTTGTCGATGGAGGAAGGCTTCAAGGAGATGGCGGTGTGGAGCCGTCGCATGTTCGACAGCGCCGAAGCCGCTGAGGGCATGGCAGCCTTCCGTGAGAAACGCAAACCGGCCTGGGTGCAGGCCCTGGAGAAAAAGCAATGAGCACACAAACCCTCGACAGGCCGGCCGATCAGGCCGTCGACCTGAAGGCCTTCCGCAAGGAAGTGGCCGCGTGGCTGGAGGCCAACCGGCCGCCGGAGCCTGACTTCCTGTTGCCCGAGTCCTTCATGGAGGTGGGCACCGAGCAGCAGTTCGAGTACCTGCGCGCCTGGCAGAAGAAGGTCTACGAGGCGGGCTATCTGGGGCGCGCCTGGCCCAAGGCCTATGGCGGCGGTGGTCGTCCGCAGGCCGAACAGGACATCGTCAATGCCGAGATGTCGCGCCTGAAGGTGCCCTTCGTGCCCAACACCATCGGCCTGAACTGGGCCGGGCCGCTGATCCTGGCGATCGGCACCGAAGAACAGAAAAAGCGCTTCATCCCCGGCATTCTCAGCGGTGATGACATCTGGTGCCAGGGCTTTTCCGAACCCGACCAGGGCTCCGATCTGGCCAACAGCCAGACGCGTGCGGCCCGCGAGGGTGACCAGTATGTGCTCAATGGCGCCAAGATCTGGACCAGCCTGGGCAGCTATGCCAAGTACATGATCCTGCTGGCGCGCACCAATCCCCAGGAAAAGCGCTATGCCGGCTTGTCCTTCTTCCTGATTCCGATGAAGGTGCCGGGCATCGAGACCCAGCCGATCAGGAAGCTGACCGGCGAGTATGGCTTCACCCAGACCTTCTTCCGCGATGCCCGCGTGCCTGCCGATTGCCTGATGGGCAAGGAAGGCGAGGGGTGGAAGATCGCCATGATGACCCTGACCTTCGAGCGCGGCGTCACCGGCGGGCAGGCGGGTGGCATCAACCGCATTTCCTTTACCGTCGATGATGTCGTGGCCCTGGCACGGCGCTCGCGGCGCGATGGCCGCCCGGCCCTCGAGGACCCGCTGGTGCGCGACCAGCTGGTCCGCTTCATGATCGAGGATCGGGGCGACCAGTTGTGCGCGGCGCGCGGGCGGGTGGCGGCGCTGTGCAGCGAGCGGCCCGATGCGATCGGCCTGTCCGGCAAGCTGCGCATCACCGAGCATCGCCGGCAGCTGTTCCAGTATTCGCTGGCCCTGCAGGGTGCCAATGGAGCACGCTGGGTGGGCGATGCAGCGGCCGTCGATGGCGGCAAATGGCAGCGCGCCTATTTCAATTCATTCTCGGCCACCATCGGTGGGGGCACGAGCCAGATCCAGGCCAACATCGTAGGCGAGCGCGTGCTCGGCCTGCCCAAGGATTGATGATGGAAACCGTCAAACCCCACCTCGTACAGTGCACCGACGAGCAGGCCATGCTGCTCGAATCGGCCGTGAGCTTTTGCCGCGAACAATCCACGGTGGCCAAGGTGCGCCAGCTGATCGGCAGCGATAACGGCTTTGATACCGCTGTCTGGCAGCAGATCGGCGAACTCGGCTGGAACGGCATTGCGATTCCTGAAAGCCTGGGCGGCAGTGGCCTGTCGTTGGCCGAGGCGATCACCCTTGCCGAACCGATGGGCCGGCATCTGCTGGCCACGCCCTTTGCCAGCACGCAGATCTTCACGCAGGGCCTGTTGGCCGGCGGCAGTGCCACCCAGCAGCAGGCAGTGCTGCCGCGCATCAGCCAGGGGGCAGCGGCCAGCGTGGCCTTGTTCGAGGACGAGGGTGACTGGGATCTGACCCACCTGAGTGCTTCGGCCAGTGCCCGGGGCGCCGGCTTTGCGCTGTCGGGCAGCAAGACCCTGGTGCTCGATGCCGCAGTGGCGCAGGCGCTGCTGGTGTCGGTGAGCCTGGACGGCCAGCCGGCCCTGGTGCTGCTCGATGCTGCTGGCATCGCAGCCTGCAGGCCGGTGCGCGAGACCATCATCGACGAGACCCGCCGCGCCTACCGCCTGACGCTCGATGGCGTGACGGTGGACGAGGCCGCCCTCATCCGTGGCGACAAGGCCCTGGCCGCATTGGCCGCCATCCGCCGCAGCGCGCTGGCGCTGCACATCGCCGAGGCCGCCGGTGGCATCGCCGGCGCCCTGGATGTGATGGTCGACTACCTGAACACCCGCACCACCTTCGGACGCAAGATCGGCAGCTACCAGTCCCTCAAGCACACCTGCGCACAGATCCTCATCGGCCTGGAGCGCACCCGTTCACATGCCTATCACGTGGCCACCCTGATGGCGCGTGGCGAGGATGCTGAGGTAGCCCTGCACATGGGCAAGGCCGAGGCGGGCGACAGCTTCGTGTTTGCCGGCGACCGTGCGGTGCAATTTCACGGTGGCTTTGGCTTCACCTACGATTGCAACGCGCAACTGTTCCTGCGGCGTGCCATCTGGGTGCAGCAGGCATTCGGGGATGCGGGGCATCACCGGCGCAGGCTTGGGGAGATTCTGCTGGCGGCTTGATCTGATCAACCGCCCTGCCGGGCGGAGTCGCCGCGCCTGCGCTGGCGCAGCGCGCTATTCGAGACGTATCGAACCCTCCTCGGCGATGCGCTTCCACTTGCTCTGTTCGCTGCGGAAGAAGTTGCCGAACTCGGCCGCGTTCATCGGCATGTAGATGCCGCCATTGGCTTCCATCCACTCCTTCATCTCCGGTCGCAAAGCGGCCCTGACCATTTCCGCATTGAGTCGGTCAATGATCTCCTGCGGCGTGCCGGCCGGCGCGAACAGGCCGCTGAAGGCCGCCAGGTTGGTCGCGGCATAGCCTGCCTCGGCCAGCGTCGGTACCTGGCCGTATTTGGGATGGCGGGTGGGCCCCATGGTGGTGACAGCGATCAGGCGCTTGGCGGAGGTGAAGGGCTCCAACTCGGAGGACCAGCCAATGGCGATATCCACGTCGCCATTGGCTGCATCCAGCAGTGCGGCAGCCCCTCCCTTGTAGGGGATGGCCCGAATGCGGATGCCAGTCGCCTTTGCGAACTGGGCACAGGCAAAGTGCTGGGGCGAGGCCTGGCCCGCCGTACCGCAGATGAGTTCCCCGCCGCGCGCCCGTGCTTTCTCAAGCAGTTGTGCCAGGTTCTGGGCGCCGAGCTTTGCACTCGCGACGACCATCGGGTAACCCATAGTGCCCAGCGCGATCGGCACGAAGTCCTTGGCCGGCTGGTAGCGCGTCACGCCGCCGGCAGACGGATAGGTGATCAGGGCGGTCATGCCCCCGAAGAAAAGGGTGAGGCCATCCGGTGTGGATCGGGCCATGGTCTCCGCGGCGATGGTGCCCGATGCACCGGGCTTGGCATCGACGACGAAGGACTGGCCGAGCACGTCGCCCAGGCGCTGCGCGAAGCGTCGCGACCAGATGTCGTTGGTGCTTCCGGTGGTGGTCTCGATCAGGATGCGAACCGGCTTGGCGGGATATCCCTGTGCCATGACCCGGGTGCCTGCCGTCATGGCCAGTACCGTCAGTGCCAAAACGGCAGGGGTCGCGATCCATTGCAACAATTTTTTCATGAGTTTTTCCTTTCAGCTGCCAGATGCGGGCCGCTCAGCCCTTCTTGCCCAGAATCTCGCGGGCCATCACCATCTTCATGATCTCGGTCGAGCCCTCCATCTGCTTGCACATGCGCAGGTGGTTGTAGAAGTCACCGAAGGGATAGTCATCGATCGACAGGCCCCGCCCGCCCAATATCTGCATCGAGCGGTCCACGACGCGCAGGCCGGCATCGATGCAATAGGCCTTGACCATGGAGGCCTGAAGGCGGGCAGCGTCGAAGCCGCCGCGATCGACCAGCCAGGCGGCGTTGTAGGTGTTCCAGCGGATGGACTCGATGTCGTACTGGTTGTCGGTCAGCATCCACTGGATGGCCTGGTTGCTGCCCAGTGACTTGCCGAACACCTTGCGGTTCGTGGCGTAATCGACGGCCAGTTCCTGGCTGCGCTCGGAAACGCCCAGCGCCAGTCCGCCCAGACGCATGCGGAAACGGTTGAACTGATGCTGTGCGATCTCGAAGCCGGCGCCTTCTTCTCCAAGCAGATTCCCGGCCGGGACTTCGACATTGACGAGCTTGACCTCCTGCTCGATGCCCCAGGTGCGCGAGAGCACCGGAATGTCACGTACTTTCTCGAAGCCGGGTGTGTCGTTGTCGACCAGAAAGATGCTGATGCCCTTGTAGCCTTTGCTCGCATCGGTCACTGCCGCGACGGCCGTGTAGGACGCACCGTGGTGACCGGTGCGCCACATCTTGCGGCCATTGATGACCCAGCCGCCGCCCTTGCGCACTGCGCTCGTTCGGATGGCCGCCAGATCGGATCCGGTCTCCGGTTCGGTGAAGCACATCGACCAGCCGGTTTCACCTTCGATGACCGGATACAGGTATTTGCGCTTGATCGCCTCGGACGCCTTGTACATCACCGGCCAGGGGGCGAAGGGGCCGGTCGGCATGCGCCGGGGCACCTTGGACAGCTCGGTGAGCACGATCACATCGGCCATTGCGCCCAGTCCCTGGCCGCCGTGGTCCTTGGGCACGATCAGCTTGGTCAGGCCGTACTCGGCCAGCTTCGCTTTCAGATGCGCCTTCAGCTCGGGGCTGTAGTCAGCAACGGTGATGGGCCAGTCGCGGTAGTGCGGCTCGGCCTCGGCCTGGACGAAGGCGCGGGCGCGACGCTGCAGGTCGAGCAGATCATCGTCAAGTTCGAAGTTCATGGTCTGGGGCTCCTGTTGGATCGGTGGGGGCGGCGGCGCTCAGCGTTGCGGGTGTGGCCGTTCAGGGGGCGCCTGGCGCGCGCGGTATTGGTCCCGCACCAGTCGCTTGAGCAGCTTTCCGGTGTCGGTTCGGGGCAGGCCGGTGGCAAAGTCGATGCTGCGCGGGCACTTGATGTGCGACAGGCGATCCCGGCAGAACGCCAGCAGGGCCTGCGCGGTGGCCTCGGACGCGTTGTGCGGGTCGCGCAGTTCGACCACGGCCTTGACCTCCTCTCCGTAGTCCGCGTGCGGCACGCCAATCACGGCAACGTCGAGCACCAGCGGGTGCTCAAGCAGCAGGTTCTCGGCCTCCTGCGGATAGATGTTGACGCCGCCGGAAATGATCATGTTGGCCCGTCGGTCGGTCAGGTAGAGGTAGCCCTGAGTGTCGACGTGACCGATGTCGCCCATCGTGGCCCACCCCTGGGGCGTGTGCGCCTCGGCGGTCTTGGCCTCGTCATTGTGGTAACGAAAGCGCGGACCGCCCTCAAAGCAGACCAGCCCGTCGACACCGGCGGGACAGTCGGCCCCTTCGTCGTTGACGATGTGCAGCCGGCCTTGTACCGCCTTGCCTACCGAACCGGGATGCGCCAGCCATTCCTGCGGCGAGATGACGGTGGCACCGGCCCGCTCGGAGCCTGAGTAGTATTCCCAGACGATGGGGCCCCACCAGTCGATCATGCGCCTTTTGACATCGATCGGGCAGGGGGCGGCGGCGTGCAGCGCCATGCGATGGCTCGACAGATCGTAACGGCACCTTTCGTCCTCGGCCAGTGCCAGGAAGCGGACGAACATGGTGGGCACCCATTGCGAGTGGGTGATCCGGTAGCGCTCGATGAAAGCCAGTGCCCGCTGTGCATCGAACTTGCGCATGATCACCACCGTCCCGCCGCTGGCCAGACAGCGGATCGAAAAGCGCAGCGGTGCTGCGTGGTACATCGGGGCAGGCGAGAGGTAGACGCTGTCCGGCCCCAGATCGAAAAACGAGGTCCAGTTGGCCGGTTGCATCGATGCGTTGATCTGGGGATCACCGGTCAGGGCATGTTTGATGCCCTTGGGCTTGCCGGTAGTGCCCGATGAGTAGGCGAAATCCACGCCCATGGCGCGCTGTGGCAGCTCTGGCACGGGGCCGGTGTTGACGATGTCCTGATAGTCCTTGTAGTCCTGGTAGTTCCTCTTGCCCCGCTCGCCCTGCGGACCATCATCTGCCACCTGATCGACACTGAGCACGGTCATGCCGCTGCGCAGCGCCGGCTCGAAGGCCCGCACGATATCGGCATGGGCCTTCTCCGTCACCAGACAGGTCGCGGCGGCATCGCGCAGGATGTAGGCGACCTCCGCAGCCGTCAGATGGGTGCTGATGGGCACGTAGTAAAGCCCGGCCCTGCGCGCTGCAAAGCACACCTCGAGGTATTCGAGCCGGTTGCCCAGCAGGATGGCGATGACCCCACCCTGCGGCAACCGTTCGGCCAGGTGCTGCGCCAGGCGCGCCGAGCGCGCATGCAATGAGCCGAAGCTGACCTGCTCGCCGGTCTCGGCAATGATGACCGCGGGCGTGTCGGGCTTTTGTTGCGCGAAAGTCTTCAGGCTGCTCATCGAGGGATCCGGCGGCGATGGGAGGGACGGGGAGGCTGTGACGTTCGATCAGATCGGGACCGTGACGACGATCTTGCCGACCGCCTGCCGGGACTCGAGCCGCGCGATCGCGGTCGGTGCCTGGGCGAAGGGGTAGACCTCGGTCACCCTGGGGGCGATCTTGCCGGTCTGCCAAAGAGCGAACAGGGCGTCCATGTTGCGGGCCTGGGCGTCGGGTTCTGCGTTGACGAAGGTGCGCCAGTCGACCCCGATGATCCGGGTGCTCTTGAGCAGGGTCAGGTTCAGGGGTACCCGAGGAATGCCTGCGGTGAAACCGATCACCAGATGCCGTCCGCCGCGGCTGAGGCAGCGCAGTGCGGGTTCCGTGTAGGCGCCGCCCACCGGATCGAAGACGACATCTGCGCCGCCGGGCACGAGGGCCTTGAGTCGGGACGCGAAGGCCTTCTGCGGCTCGCCCTCTTTGAGGTCAGGGTCGTACACCAGGCCCGACGACGCGCCATGGGCCAGCGCATGGTCGATCTTGCCGGGATGCGAGGCGCAGGCCAGCACGGTGGCGCCCAGGGCGTGGCCGATCTCGACTGCGGCGCTACCCACGCCGCCTCCGGCGCCGAGCACCAGAAGGGTCTCGCCGGGCTTGAGTGCTGCCTGATCCTGCAGGGCGTGATAGGCGGTGGCGTACGCGAACATGAAGGCCGCCGCCTCGATGCGGGGCAGTGATTCGGGCAGGTGCAGGCACCGGCCCTGCGACAGCGCGATGTACTCGGCCATCGCGCCCCATCCGCAACGCCCGATCACGGCGTCACCGACCTTGAAGCCGCTTACGTCCGGGCCCGCTTTCGCGACGATGCCGCTGAACTCGCTGCCTGGCACCAGGGGCCTGGGCGCCTTGACCTGATATAGGTCGCGCAGAAAAAGGCCATCCGGGAAGTTGATGCCGACGCCTTGCACCTTGACGAGGATCTCGTCACCGGTCGGCTCGGGAACGGCCACCTCTTCAAGCCTGAGCGACTCGGGGCCGCCGGCCTGGTGGCTTCGCCAGGCCTTCATGGTGGGTGGGATGGGGGTTGCCCCGGTGATCATGTCCTGTCTCCTTGCCACAGTGCTCCTGGCTCGGCATGTCGAGCGCACGGTCTGTGTCGCACGGCCTTGCAGGCCATGTCGTCGGGAGCAATTTAGGGCTATTCTCAGAGGCGTGTATCACATATGTGATATCAAATCGCCCGTGTCCGCCTGACCCCAAAGCCATGTCTGAACCGACTACCGTCAAGTCCGCCCGTCGCGTACTGGAGATTCTCGAGCTGTTTTCCCAGGGGCTCAGGAAGGCCACCGTGATGGAGGTGGCCAATGCCCTGACCTATCCCCAGTCGAGTACGACCGCACTGCTGTCGAGCCTGACGACGCTGGGGTATCTGCGTTTCGATCCTGCAGACCGGAGCTATTCGCCCACCTTGCGCGTGATGTTGCTCGGCTCATGGCTGCAGGATGAGTTGTTCGGGCAGGGCAGTCTCGTGGCGGCGATGGAGCAGCTTCGGCAGCGAACCCGTCAGACCATCATGATCGGGCTGCGTCAGGGCATTCATGTGCGCTTCATCTTCAGCCTGCCTGGGCTCGAGGCCGAGGGCATCTACTATCCGGTGGGCGTGCTGCGGCCGATCTGCAGGTCCGCCGTCGGAAAAATGCTGCTGTCGGAGCTGTCCGATGCCGAGGTCATGAGGGTGGCACGCCATGCCAATGCCAAGGAGCCCGCCGAGAACCGGGTGGTGCTGCGCGAACTTCTGGGCGAGATCGAGCAGATTCGCGCACGCGGCTGGGCCAAGACGGTCGACTACCCGCTACCCAACCGTGCCACCCTGGCGGTGGCGCTGCCCGAGATGCCCGGTCAGCCGCGCATGGCGATGACGATCGGTGCGCGCAAACCGGTCATGCAAGCAAGGCATGGGCAGTTTCTGGCGGCACTGCGCCAGTCCTGTGAGGTGCTGGAGAAGGGGGTGAGACAGCCGGCGCACCCCTGGTGATCGTCCTTCAAATCGACGTTGTGGACCTGGCATCCGGCCCTCAGTAGCGCGCCTCCAGCCCACTGTCCTCTGGTTTGCCCGCCGCCTTGACGCTTTGGATCACCTTTTCCAGATCCCCCAGATACTCCCCCTGCGTCTCCACATGCAGCATCGACATCATCCGATGCACCGCGCGCGGCCGCTTGAGCAGGCTTGGTAGCCAGCCCTTGGCCGCCATCTGCTTGGCAATCGCATAGGCATCCACTTCATGCGCACCGTAGGCAACGATCGCCAGGTCCGGCTCTCCCACCACATACAACCCGTCCATGCTGCGCAGGGCCGCCACATACTGATCAATGCCGGCGAGCAGTTGCTGCGCCACGCGGCAATAGCCCTCATGCCCCAGATGCTGGATCGTGGCCCAGGCAGCAGCCACGCCACCGGCCGGGCGGGTGCCCACCGCGGTGGTGGTCATGAAGCGGCCGGCGGGCCATTCGTTGGACTCGAAGGGCTGACAGGCCGCCAGCTCGGCACTCCGGTACAGCACGGTGGACGCGGGCTTTGGCGCAAAGCCGTACTTGTGCAGGTCGGCCGATATCGAGTGCACGCCGGGCAGTGCAAAGTCGAATTCCGGCACGGGCCGGCCCAGCGCCCGTGCAAAAGGCGCGAGGTAGCCCCCGACACAGGCATCCACATGCAGCCAGATATCGCGCTGAACCGCGATGCGGCTCAGGTCGCTGATCGGGTCGATCATCCCGTAGGGAAAGCTGGGCGCCGAGCCCACCAGCAGGATGGTGTCGGCATCAATGGCCGCTTCCATGGCGGCCACATCGGCGCGAAAGTCCGCGCCTACAGGCACGCGCCGGATCGTCAGGTCCATCAGCGAGGCGGCCTTGTCGAAGGCCGGGTGCAGGGTTTCGGGGGCGACGATGTTGCCGCGATGGGCGGGATCGCCCCGGCGTGCGCGCCCGCGCTTGCGGCAGGCCTGCACCGCCAGCAGGATGCTTTCGCTGCCCCCGGTGGACATGAAGCCGGCCGCGCCCTCGGGAGCATGGAACAGGCTCAGGGCCATTGCGACCACTTCCTGCTCCAGGCCGCGCACGCTGGGGAAGGCGCTCAGCGCGCCCAGCGCGTTCTCGGCGAAATATTCGACAAAGGCATCGCGGCCGAGGGTATCGACCGCATTGTCGGCCTTGAACACGAAGGCTGGGGAGCGGCCGCCCTGCCAGGCGGTGTCGCCGTGCTTGCGCTGGCGCAACTCGGCCATCACATCCTCGGCGGAGCGGCCCTGGGTGGGAAAGGGCTTGGCAGGGGGGACCAGGAATTCGCGGGGCAGCATGGGGGTCCAGATGGGCTCAGGCGGCGGCCAGGAAATCGACTTTCTTGACCTGACCCAACTTGACGACTTTCCTGGCTTGCCAAAGATCGTAGCTTTGCTGCATGGTCAGCCAACTCTCTGGAGACCGTCCCAGAGCCTTGGAAAGGCGAAGCGCCATTTCAGGGCTGACCCCACTTTGACCCTTCAATATACGGCTCAAGGTGGACGCAGCCACCCCAAGCTTTTCGGCCAGAAAGCGGCTACTGAGACCGAAGGGTTCCAGGTAGGTGCCCATGATGAATTCACCTGGATGGGGCGGGTTGTGCATGGCCATCAGTGATAGTCCTCGTAGTTCAAGGGTTCGGCATTGCCTTCAGAAAACTTGAAGGTGAGTCGCCAGCTTGCATTGACCGTGATCGACCACACCCCTTTTCGATCCCCTTTCAGTTCGTGAAGTCGGTAGCCTGGAATATCCAGGGCTTCGATCTTGCTGGCTGAACCGATAACAGCCAATTGCAGGCGAAGTATTTTTGCGTGGATCGCGAGAATGCCTTTCAGACTGCCCGACAAAAAGCAGTTCATGAGACCTTCGTGCTCGAATGACACAATCATCTCAAAATCGTAGCGTGTTGCGCAACACTGTCAATGCTCTTTGAGTCTGGGCCCTTCCGAATCGGACGCTTGGGAAAAGGCGGTTTCCGGAATCAGTGGATATTCCAAATCCTGCGCCCTCCCGCCATCTTGAAGGCCAGTGTGAAGCACACTCGATTCCAACGACCCGAAGCAACCCCTTTGAGTACCCCATGACGACCACCATGAGCCCGGATACCGACTTCGAAACCGACTTCTGGAAACATGCCGGCCTGCGCAAGGTCTGGGACGAGATCATCCCCGGCGAGCCGCGCAAGACCATGCCTTATACCCTGACGCTGGAGGCGATCCACAAGTATTGCCGGGTGGTGGGTGATATGCATCCGCTCTACTTCGACGAGGCCTATGCCAAGTCCACGCCCTACAAGGGCCTGATTGCGCCGCCCTCGATCCACATCCTGCTGATGTTTGCCTGCACGCCGGCCGATGACTGGATGCGCAGCCCCGGCACGGTCAATGCGGGCCAGAGCTGGAGTTACAACCTGCCGGCCCGTCCGGGTGATGTGATCCGGCTGGAGGCGCGGGCCCTGGACAAGTGGATCCGCAAGGATCGCCTGTTCGTGGTCCATGACAACGTGTTTTTCAACCAGCACAATCAGGTGATCTGTTCCGGACGCGGCCAGACCATCCGTCCCGCCTGACCAGGAGCCCCGACATGACCACAGCCTTTGACTTGATCGAGGTCGGCGCCCGCATCCAGGGTGTGCCCTTCTCGCCCACCCGCGAATCCATCCGCGAATTCTGCGATGCCTCGCTGGACTACAACCCGCTGCACCTGGACGATGAGTACATGAAGAACAGCTTCGGCAAGACGCAGTTCGGCGGCATCATCATGCACGGGATGAACAACTTCGGGGTCATCAGCAAGATGATCACTGACTGGCTCTACCCGCAAGGCGGCGTGCACCGCCGCCTGGAGACGCGCTGGAAGGCGCCGGTCAAGCCCGGCGACACGATCACGCCGGCCGGCACCATCACCAGCAAGAAGGTCACCGGCAAGAGCCAGTGGGTGACGCTGGACATCGTGGTGCGCAACCAGCGCGACGAGATGGTGGCGCAGGGCGAGGCGCTGGTGGAATTTCCCGGGCAGGTCTGAGCCCGGTGCGCGAGCTGCGCGACGCTGGCCCTGGTCGAGTCTTTACACGGAGTGATTCGATGTTTTCCCTTCCCCGTCGCCTCCTGCTTGCGGCCACGCTTGGCCTGACCGCCCTGGGGGTGCAGGCCCAGGCGTTCCCCTCGCGCACCGTGCGCCTGATCGTGCCCTTCCCGGCCGGTGGCACGACGGACATCCTGGCGCGCCAGGTGGCGGCCGAGCTGGCCACCAAATGGTCGGTGGCAGTCATTGTCGACAACAAGGGCGGGGCCAGCGGCACGATCGGCTCGGAGATGCTGGTGCAGTCGGCGCCCGACGGGCACACGCTGATGCTCACGGCCACGCACCATGTGATCAACCCGGGTCTGTACAAGAAGCTCAAGTACGACACCCGCACCGACTTCACGCCGATCGGCCTGATCGCCACCGTGCCCAATGTGCTGCTGGTGCATCCCTCGCTGCCGGTCAAGACGGTGCAGGAGCTGATCAGGTACGCCAAGGACAAGCCGGGGACTTTGAGCTTTGGCTCCACCGGCATCGGCGGGGCCAACCACCTGGCCGGCGAGTTGTTCAAGTTCACGACCGGCATCGAGGCGGTGCACATCCCTTACAAGGGCGCGGCGCCAGCCCTCAATGACCTGCTCGGCGGCCAGATCCCGATGATGTTCGACTCGCTTCCCGGCGTGATCCAGCAGGTGCGGGCCGGCAAGCTGCGGGCGCTGGGCGTGACCACGCTCAGGCGTGCCAGTGCCGCGCCCGAGATTCCGACCATCGACGAGAGCGGCGTGAAGGGCTTCGAGGCCACCGCCTGGTTCGGCTTTTACGCGCCCGGCAAGATGGCGCCGGCCCTGGCCCAGCGCCTGAATGCCGACCTGCTGGATGTCTTGCGCTCGGCCAGGATCCGCGCCTTGTTTGCCGAGCAGGGCGCCGATCCCGGCAATCTGTCGCAGGCCGAGTTCGCGAAGTTTGTGGACGACGAGATCGTCAAGTGGGGCAAGGTGATCACGGCCGCCAACGTCAAGGCGGAATGAGCATGCGCACCCTGATCGCCGGTGGCGGCATCGGTGGCCTGACCGCCGCGTTGAGCCTGCATGCCGCGGGCTTTTCGCAGGTGCAGGTGCTGGAGGCGGCGAGCCAGATCCGCCAGGTCGGCGTGGGCGTCAACCTGCCGCCGCATGCGGTACGCGAACTCACCGAGCTGGGCCTGGGCGATGCCTTGGCCCAGGTGGGCATCCCCACCTCCGAGCTGGCCTACTATGACCGGCGCGGCCAGTTGATCTGGTCCGAGGTTCGCGGCAAGGCGGCCGGTTACCGCTGGCCGCAGTACTCGATCCATCGCGGCAAGCTGCAGCAGTTGCTGTATGACGCGGTCAAGGCAAGGCTGGGGCCGCAGGCGGTGCTGACGGACCGGCGGGGGACGGGAATGCAGGCTGCGGCCGGCAAAGGTGTGGGCGCTGGCGTTGCGGCCGCTGCGGCTGCCCTTCAGGTGCAGGTTCGCAACCACGCGGGTGACACCTTCGAGCACAGCGCCGATCTGCTGGTGGCCGCCGACGGCATCCGCTCGGTGCTGCGCCAGGCGGTGATGCCTGCACAAGGCCTGGCCACCAACGGCTGGATGATGTATCGCGGCATCACGCCCGGTGCCCCCTTTCTCAGTGGCACCTCGATGGTCATCATCGGGGACGAGCATTTGCGCGTGGTGGTTTACCCGATCGAGCCGGGGGTCAACAACTGGCTGCTGGTGCGACCGGTCGATGGCGATGCGGGCGAGCTGGGCAACTGGAACCGCGAGATGGACCCGGCGCAGGTGGCGGCCCACGTGGCGGACTGGCGCTTCGACTGGCTCGATGTACCGGCCCTGATCGCAGGTTCCGAGAAGGCCTGGCTGTATCCGATGGCCGATTTCGATCCCATCCCGCAATGGGTGTTCGGGCGCCTCGCGCTGCTCGGCGACGCCGCCCACGCGATGTATCCCTTTGGCTCCAATGGCGCCTCGCAGGCCATTCTCGATGCGCGGGTGCTGGCCTGGGCGCTGGCCAGACAGGGCAAGGGCGATGCCGCCACCGATGCGGCCATTGATGCAGGATTGGCCGCCTATGAAGCCGAGCGCCGGCCGGTGGCCAGTGCGGTGCAACTGGCCAACCGCCGGCAGGCCGGCGATGTGATGGCGCGCATCAGTGCCCTGGTGCGTCAGGATGCCCATGGGGCCGCCAAGGATGAACTGAAGGCGGTTGAAGCGCAGTACAAGAAGCTGGCCGGCTTTGATGCCGAGACGCTCAACCAGCGGGCCTCATGGAGCGTTGAAGCGCCGTGATGCGACAACATGCCCAGGCGCAAGCCGCCGTGATTCAAAGAGGCTGATATGCCATCTGTCTTCAAGCGACATTCGATGCGTGCTTTCGTCGCGGGCTTTCTGGCCCTGGGGCTGAGCATGATGTCACCGACCCAGGCTGCCTACCCCGACAAGCCGATCCGCGTGGTGGTGGCCTTTGCGCCAGGCAGCTCCACCGACATTGTCGCCCGCGCCCTGGGCCAGCACCTGTCGGCCGCACTGGGACAGCCGGTGGTGATCGAGAACAAGCCCGGTGCCGGCGGCAACATCGGCACGGTGCAGGTGGCCAGGGCAGCGCCCGATGGCTACACCCTGCTGATGCACAGCGTGGCCTATGCGGTCAACCCGAGCCTGTTCAGCAAGGCTGGCTACGATCCGAACACTGACCTGGCTGCGGTGGCGATGGCGGCGGTCACGCCCAACATCCTGTATGTGCACCCCGATGTGAAGGCGACCACGCTCAAGGAGCTGGCCGCGCTCGCCCGCCGTGACAACCTGAGCTATGCCTCGTCGGGCAATGGCACCACCACCCATCTGGGCGCCGAGCTGCTGTTTCGGAACCTGCTGCAGGTGCAGGTCCAGCATGTGCCCCATCAGCCTGCCGCTGCGGCCACTGCCGTGGTGAGCGGCCAGGTGCCGATCGGCTCGACCTCGATGCCACCCGTGGTGCAACTGGCCAAGGCCGGCAAGGTGCGACCGATTGCCCTGATGAGCCTGCGGCGCAGTGCGGCCTTGCCGGAGGTCCCGACGGTCCAGGAGCTGGGCTATCCCGGCTTCGAGGCCAATACCTGGTTTGCGATGTTCGCGCCGGCGGGCACGCCGCGCGAGATCCTCGAGCTGCTCAACGCCGAGGTCAACAAGGTCTTGCTGCAAAAATCGCTGAACGACCAGTTCGCGGCCTTGTCGCTCGAGGTGTCGCGCATGGACCGTCCGGCCTTGTCCGCCTATGTGCGCGGCGAGGTGCTCAAATGGGGGCAGGTGGTGCGGCAGACTGGCGCAACGGTGGATTGAGGCGTACCAGCATGCGCCTTCGAGCCTGCTGCGAACGCGCCCTCAGGTGCCGGCACCCGTCCTGGATCGGGTGATCGTCACCAGCCCCTGATCGGCATCCACCTCGACCCAGTCGCCGGTCTGGATGCATTGCAGGGGATCGCGATCGAAATCGGTCATGGCCGGTGCGTGACTGACCACCGCGCCGAGCGCGATCTTGGTACACATGCGGTTGAAGAGCCAGGCGGCCGGTGCCATGCCCAGCACGCGCGTCATGTGGAACTGCGCCGACCAGCCGGACGAGCCCTTGGCACCGGGAAAGACCAGCACCTTGCCGGCAAAGCTTTGCCCGCGCAATTCATGACGGGTTTCGACCACGGTGCCGGTTCGCGGATCGACCCCGCCCCAGCCGGAAATCCGGTCGCGGGTGACCAGCGCCTGCGCCGCCGCCTTGCCGGGGACCACGCAACGACCGCGGATCTGGATGATCTCGGGCGTCATGCCATCACCTGCCAGCGCCCGGTGCAGGCGGCATCGATGCACTGGGCGGTGGTGCCGAACCAGGCCTGCACCCCCAGGATGGCGGGCAGGTAGTGCGCCTGCTTGGCCGAATCGAGTGCGACCACCCGCGTGCCTGGCGGGACGGCGCGGCTCATCGCCGAGCAGCTGTCGGTCATGATCTTGCCGCCAGCTTTCTCGATGATGCGGGTATAGCCATTGCGGTCGGCCATGGCCTTGATGGCACCCGGCGTGAAGATCCACAGCGCACAGTTTTCGTGGACGCGTCTCCCCTCGATCAGCTGGGCCGCTTCCCAGATCTGCTCGATGGTGTAGTGCGGGCAACCGAGCATGACGTAGTCGACTTCACGGTCCTTGCCGGTGGCATTGATGCGGGCAAAGGTTTCGGCCCGCTCGCGGGCGCCATAGCGGCGAAGTTCGACCGGCTTGCGTCCACCGAGGGCCTGCTCGCGGCTGCGTGCATCCGGCGTGACACCGACGATGTGGAACAACTCCACGCCACCCGAGGAAGAGGCCGCTGCCCCGAAGTGCTTGAGCCGGGGCATGTTGGGCGTGGCCCTCAGGCCATCGATCACCGCCACCTGATCCTGCACCCAGTCACCCATCCAGTAGCCGAGCAGCCCCCAGTCCTCGACGCTGTCGATGGTGATGTCCAGATCGACCGCGACGGTGGCCAGTCGGGGCTCATCGAGGTGGTAACCCCAATTGGGAATGCGACAGGTCAGCATCGCGGCGCTGGTGCTCTCGCGACCTTCGCAATTGGTACGCGCCCCCAGCACGGAATTGATATAAACGACTGCGGACGATTCCATCCACGCGCAGTGCTCGCCGTAGGTGGGCAGGTTGCCGACCTGATACGGCGTGCAGGTGTTGAGCATCTGCACGCCGCGCCGCGCGGCCATGGCTTCGCTCCTGCGGTAGAACTGCACGATCTCGGGGGTGACGCCCATCTCCACCGGATGATGGGGATCGAAACCCAGTTGCAGGTGCGAGCTGAAGGCCTTGACCTTGGGAACGCTCACCACCTGGGTGCTGTCGAGATTGAATTCGCTGTACACCGCATCCAGGCCGGATTCGTCCTGAAGATCGGAAGCGTCCTGGGCTGCAGCCAGGCTCGAAGACTGCGAGGATGGCGGGTTTTTCTGGCTTTCACGGCTCTTGGCCAGCGCGAAATCGCGCATGAAGGGCGTGCTCGCGGTATAGGTGCCGCACACATTGCGGGTCTCGACAAAGTCCTCGGCGCCCAGGGCCTGGCCATAGCGGATCAGCAGGTCCATGGCGCGCGCGACGGCTTCGCCGTCGCGGCCATCGCGCATGGCCTTTTCTTCATCGGTGAGTCGCAAGGGCCTCTCCGCTGGCATGTGATGCAGGCGCGGTGGCCTCTGCAGCCCTGCGGGCTCGCAGGTACACCCCCTGGTCCAGCAGTACCGCCTGCAAGGCATCGACGTCGACATGGCGCAACTCGACACCGGCCTTTACGGCCAGCGCGGCCGCAGCGCCGGCGGCCTGCCCGGTGATCCAGCATTGCGGAATCTCGCGCATGAAGCCATGTGAATTGCGATCGCAGGACACATGCCGGCCGCAGGCCAGCAAACCGTCCAGGCGCTCAGGCACCAGGGCGCCGTAAGGGATGGAGATGTTGGGGAACTTGGGCGACACCGCCGGGCTGACGCCGATCTCGGTGGGCAAGGGCACACCGTCTGGCCAGCGGCTGCGCAGCACGGCATCCACGCCCTTCAGGCGCCGGGTATGGCGTACCCCCAGCTGCGGCGCCGAAAGGATGAGGAAGGCACCCTCGAAACCGGGCGCGTGGGCGCGGTAGAAGTCGAGCATCTTGCCCATGGCGGCGTGCGATCGTACTTCCACGGTGGACATGTCGTCCACGTTGAGGCCCGAGAAGCCGGACTGGCGCGGCCCCATGAAGAGCGCCACCTCATTGCGCCAGGAAACAAAGGGACGATCAAAGAGGCCGCATTGTTCGCGCCCCGCTGCGAGAAAACGGCTGAAGCCTTCCGGGTCGCCCGCCTTGAAGGCAATCCAGCGATTCATGTCGACGCCGCCGAACAGCCAGGCGGTGTTCATGCAGTGGTGGATGTCGTCATGCTCGACATCGTCTTCACAGGCGGCACCCGCGCGGTGAAAGATATCGCCATCACCGGTGGCATCGATCACCACCTTCGCACGAATGGCCATCCGGCCTTCCTTGCTCTCGAAGGTGGCGCCGCAGACCTTGCCCTGTTCCATGATCGGCAGACAGGCCCAGCTGTGATAGACCAGGCGCACGCCGGCCTCGAGCACCATCTCCTGCGACACCAGCTTGAGTCGTTCAGGATCGATGGTTGGTGACCAGGTCACGACGCCATGATAGGCAGCGGTGCGCTGCGACCAATGAGCCGCCTTGGCGGCATCGCGCGATCCCCAGTCATCGCGGTCCGGGCCGGCGATGGCATCGGGCGGCAGGCGATCGAGCAACTCCTTGGCGAAGCCGCGGATCACCAGCTCGCCCTGCCAGTCGCTCATGCGGTCGATCCAGATGACCAGTCCGCCGGTGGACAGGCCACCCAGATGGTTGTGGCGCTCGAGCATGATGACATCGGCACCGCCTCGTGCTGCCGCAATCGCCGCCGCCGTGCCGGAGGGGCCGCCGCCCACGACGAGCACATCGCACTGGCGATACACCGGGATGGCGCGTGAGGGCTCTTCAATGGTGCCCAGGGCCTCACGCGGCCCGTTCAGGATCCGGTCGTTGTCCTGGCGGTCAAACACATCGGAGGAGAGAATGCGCTCATCGCTGCGTACGGTGGTTCTCATGGGTGCTCCTGCACAGGGCCTGATCGGGGCGACTATGACAGAATCACCAGGCCGCAAGATCGGCTCATTTCAAAAGGATGCCGAAGGCCGCGCAGGCCTTTCCGGTGAAGGAGATCTGATGTCACGTCGCATGACTTTGAAGGCCTTGCTGGGGGTGGCGCTGGTACCTGGAGGGGTTCATGAATCCGCCCTTGGTCAGACGCTGCCAGCCTATCCCTCGGGCAGCAAACCGATCCGCCTGCTGGTGGGCCTGGCGGCGGGCGGCTCCCTGGACTTTCAGGCGCGCACCATCGCCCAGGCCGTGGCCGAGCAGACTGGTCATCAAGTCATCGTCGAGAACAAGCCCGGTGCCAGCATGATGCTGGCGGCCAGCGAGGTGGTGCGGGCCGCGCCCGATGGCTACACCCTGGCCTACGCGCCTTCGTCGATTTTTGCGCAGAACCCGCATACCCTGCTCAACGTCAACTACGATCCCTTCAAGGATTTCACGCCGATCACGATCGCCTCGCGCGGCCCGCTGGTGCTGACGGTGAACTCGGCCCTGGGTCCGAAAACGGTCGCCGAACTGGTCGCCTGGGGCAAGGCCAACCCGGGCAAGCTGGTGTTCGGCTCCTTCGGCATGGGGACCTCTTCCCATGTGTATGCCGAGGCCTTCGCGAAAGCCGCCGGCATTGCCATCGTGCATGTGCCCTACAAGGGCACGGCCGATGCGGTGCGCGATCTGTTCGAGGGACGGGTGCAGGCCTATTTCGATGCCGCACCCACTGCGATCATCAATGAACGCACCGGCAAGATCCGCATGATCGGCGTGGCGGCACCGACCCGCAATCCCTTCATGCCCACCGTCCCGACGCTTGGCGAGCAAGGCGTGGCAGGCCTTGATCTGACCAGCTGGATCATGGTCGCCGGCCCTGCCAACATGCCGCCGGCCCTGGTCAGGCAGGTCAATGCGGTGTTCGTACGGGCCCTGAGCACGCCCTCGGTGCGCGAAACGATTGCGAAGGGGGCCTACGAGACATCACCCGGCACGCCCGAGGAAGCCGCCGCAGAAATTCGTACCGCGTACGACCGATGGGGCACGATGATCCGGCAGATCGGACTGCAAAAGCAGTAAGGGTCCGATCGGCGCCAGGCTTGCGGGCCTGAGGGCGCCGGCCCTGCCTGCGGATGAGCGCAAACTCAGTTCCGCACAGCCCGCACCGGAAGGCTTGTCATGCCGCGAAAGACCAGGGAATTGAGCCAGGGCTGCTCGGCCGTGGTGGGCTCGAGCATCCTGTAGCGCCGCAGCAGGGCCGGGAAGGCCACCTGCCCCTCGGTGCGCGCCAGTGGAAAGCCCAGGCAGATGTGCAGCCCGAAACCGAAGGTCAGGTGCGGCACGCCATCGCGCTCGATGTCCAGGCGATCGGGATCCGGATAGGCGCGCGGATCGCGGTTGGCGGCATTGAGCATGATGAACATGCGCTGCCCCGGCAGCAGCTGCTTGCCATGCAGGGTGTAGGGCTGCTTGACCAGCCGTACCTGGGCACCCGATGGCCCGTCATAGCGCAGCAGTTCCTCCACTGCCGCATTGGCCAGCCCGGGGTTGTCGCGCAGCAGCCGGTACTGGTCGGGAAAGCGCATCAGCGAGAGCAGGCCGTTGGCGATGTGGTTGGTGGTGGTTTCGTGGCCGGCAAAGAGCAGCAGGATGCACATCGCGACCAGCTCGTCCTCGCTCAGGCGGTCATCGCCATCGCGCAGGTGCACCAGTTCGCTGAGCAGGTCCTTGCGTGGCTGCTGGCGGCGATCTTCGGCCAGATCACGAAAATACGCTGCCATCTCCTTGGTGGCCGCTTCGGCGGTGTCGTACTTGTCGGCCGATACCCGCGAGGAACCGATGAACAGGGCCATCTCGTCGGACATGCGCTTGACCTTTTCGAGGTCGCCCTTGTCGACACCCAGCATGGTCATGATGACCAGACAGGGCAGGGGGCCGGCGAAATCGGCCACGGCATCGAATTCGTCGCGATCGGCGATGCGATCGAGCAGCCATTCGGTCAGGGTCTCGATCTGCGGTCGCATGCCGTGCATGCTTTTCACATGAAAGACGCGGCTGGCCAGATGGCGCAGCCGGGTGTGCTCGGGTGGATCCTTGAAGACCATCCATTCGGTCAGGTAGCGCATGATGCTGCCGATGCGCTCGGCCTCGGGCCCGGGCATGGTGGCAAAGAAGGGCTTGAGCCGGTCCGAGGACAGCTGGCCGCCCTTGTCCAGACAGACCGACTTGACGTCCTCGTAGCGGGTGATGACCCAGCTTTTCAGGCGCGGGCTCCAGTGGCAGGGGTCTTCGTCGCGCAGGCGCGCAAAGATCGGGAAGGGGTTGGCCAGGTTGACCGGGTCCTCGGGATGCCAGTCCAGCGGCGGCCGGTCGGCGAGGTGATGGGGGGCATTCATGAGGACTTTTCCAGCAGGGTGACCGCACAGGCGGCCTCATCAAAGCCCATCACGCCGCCACCGTTCTCGATCAGGCCGATGCGGGCATCGCGCACCTGGCGCTCGCCTGCCTCGCCGCGCAGTTGCAGGCAGGTTTCATGGACCATCGACAGGCCGGTGGCGCCGACCGGATGGCCCTTCGAGACCAGCCCGCCCGAGGTGTTGACCGGCAGTGCGCCGCCCAGGGCGGTGGCGCCGGATTCGATGAAGCGGCCGCCCTCGCCGTCCGGGCACAGACGCAGCATTTCGAGCTGATAGATCTCGCAGAACGAGGTGGCATCGTGCAGTTCGACGACATCGACGTCGGCGGGCGTCAGGCCGCTGCGGGCATAGGCCTTGTCGGCGGCGATGCGCGACAGGCCGGGTTCGTCCAGGCTGCGATACTTGCCCCCGGAGAGCTGGCTGGTGCGGATCCTGACGGCGCGTGCACGCGCCGCTGCCGGAAAGTGCGCCAGGGCCTCAGCGCTGCACAGCAGGGCGGCCGCGGCACCATCGCCCATCGGCGAGCACATCGAGCGGGTCAGGGGAAAGCTGACAGGCCGGTCGGCCATGACTTCGTCCACCGTCATCGAGAAGCGGTACTGGGCCTTGGGATTGAGGCTGCCGTGATGATGGTTCTTGGCCGCGCCAGCGGCGATCTGGCGTTGCGTGGTGCCCCAGCGCTTCATGTGCCAGGCCGCCTGCATCGCATAGGTGTCCATGTACAGGGTACGGCCCGGGCCGGTCTCGAAGGGCTTGCCGGATTCTTCGCCCGCCCGGCGGTAGTAGTCCATCCAGCGCTGGGGCTCGAGCTGGTCGATGCCGGTGGCAAAGATGGCGGCGGTGCGCGCCGGATCGTCGGGGCTGACCAGCTTTTCCACGCCGATGGCCAGGCTGACCTGGGCCTGGCCGGAGAGGATGTCCTTCCAGGCGCCATGAAAGGCGAAGGATGCCGTGGCGCAGCCGCCCTCGACATTGATCATGGGCACGCGCTCGGGAAACAGCCCTTCCTCCACCAGGGGCGTGAAGGCCACCTGGCCGCGGATGCCGCCCTGGCCCCACTGGCCCATGCCGCAGTTGCCGAACCAGGCCTGCTCGATGAGGGCGCTGTCGTGGCTGGGCAGGCCGCTGTCGGCGAGCACCTCGAGGTAGGCCTGGCGCGCCAGGTCCTGGAAGCTGAGGTCGGGATGCTTGCCGAAAGGCGTGCATGCGGACCCGATGATGTAGACGTCGCTCATGAGGTGTTACCTTAGCTGAAAAGACCGGACCCATCCCGGCTTGAGGAGACTTCATGAATTCAGACCGCCTGCGTGTCACCCCTTACGCCCCCCAGGTGGGCGCCTGGATCGAGGGCATCGATCTGGCCGCACCCATCGATGAGGCCATGATGAAGACCATGCGCAAGGCGCTGGCCGACCATGGCGTGATCTTCTTCCGCGACCAGCACCTGAGTCCGGAACAACACATCGCCTTTGCCCGGCGCTGGGCGCCGATCGACATCAACCGTTTCTTCAAGGCCACCGACACCCATCCGGAAATTGCCGAGGTGCGCAAGGAACCGGGCCAGAAGACCAATATCGGCGGCGGCTGGCACACCGACCACAGCTATGACCTGGAGCCGGCGATGGGCTCGATCCTGCTGGCGCGCGAGGTACCGCCCATGGGCGGCGACACCTTGTTCGCCAGCATGGGCGCGGCCTTCGAGGCCTTGTCGCCCGGCCTGCAGGAGACGCTGCGCGGCATGCGTGCGGTGCATTCGAGCCGCCATGTCTTTGGTGCGCAGGCGGGCTACGCGAAGCTGGCCGACGCCGACGGCCGCATCGGCAACCCCGACAAGGTATTGCCCGACGTGGTCCACCCGGTGGTGCTGCGCCATCCGGATTCGGGACGCGAGGTGCTGTATGTGAACCCGGCCTTCACCACGCGCTTCGATGGCTGGACCGAGAGGGAAAGCCAGGGCCTGCTGCAAACCCTTTATCAACATGCGGCGCGTCCGGAATTCACCTGCCGCTTCACGTGGCAGGAAGGCTCGATCGCCTTCTGGGACAACCGCGCCACCTGGCATTACGCCCTGAACGATTACCACGGGGAGCGTCGCCTGATGCACCGCATCACGGTGCGCGGCTCAGGCCTGGAAGGGTCGCACTGGCTGAGCGGCGAATAGGCCTGCTGACGCAAGGCCCGATCAGCGGCGAGCGTGGCGCGGTGCTAATGTCACGGCCACGAACGAGACATGAAAAAGGAGACATGATGCGCACTAGCAAGACGGCGGGCAACGATCGTCCCTCTGGAAACCCTGCGCCGACCCGGCGCCGCCTGTTGCAGGGCGCCGTGGCGGGGGCCGCGTGGGCGGGGGCGCCCCTGGTCCGCGCCCAGGGGGCCTGGCCGAACAAGCCGATCCGCATGATCGTGGGCTACACCCCCGGCGGCTTCACCGACAACATGGCGCGTGCCATCGGCGAGCCGCTGTCGCGGGCGCTGGGGCAACAGGTGTTGTTCGACTACAAGCCGGGTGCCAACAGCATCATCGGCACCGATCTGATGGTCAAGGCCCCGGCCGATGGCTACACCATCACCACGGTGATCGCGGCGCACTCGGCCAACCCTTCCCTGTACCCGCGCCTGCCCTTCGACTGGCAGCAGGACATCACGCCGGTGGCCATGACCGGCATTGCGCCGCTGATCCTGGTGGCCAACGCCCAGTTCCCGGTCAACAACCTGAAGGAGATGGTCGAGTACGTCAGGTCCAGGCCCAACCAGTTCAACTTCGGCTCGAGTGGCAATGGCGCGGCGGCGCACCTGGCGATGGAGGCCTTCAAGCAGCAGTACGGCCTGAAGATGCAGCACATTCCCTACAAGGGGACACAACCGGCCCTGACCGACCTGATCGGCGGACAGATCCAGTTGCTGTTCGATGTGCCGCTGGCGATGGCGCCTCACGTGAAGGCCGGCAAGATCAAGAGCCTGGGCATGTCCAGTGAAAAACGCCTGCCGGCGTATCCGGATTACCCCACCTTCAACGAATCGGGCGTGCCCTTCATCGGCAACACCTGGTCGATGGTGCTGGCCTCCTCGAGGACGCCGCGCGAGATCATCCTTCGCCTCAATGCCGAGATCAACAAGATTCTGGCCACACCCGAGGTGCGGGCCAAGCTCGAGAGCACCGGGGTCGTGCCAGGGGGAGGCACGGTCGAGGAGACGGTCGCCTTCCTGGCCGCCGAGGTGGCGCGCAATGCGCGCGTGGTCAAGGAAGCCGGCATCAAGCTGGAAGGCTGAGGGGGGCAGGGATCATGGGTGCATGGGAGATCAAGGGGCCGGCGCGCGGGACCTGCAAGTCCTGGTGCGAGCTCTTCCCGGAATTGAGTGCGCAGGTCGAGCGCATCGTGGCACCGCGCGGCCGCGGCATCGCCTGGGAGGGAACCGAGATTCCCGCCTATCGCGACCGGCCCGCCAATATTGCCGGGCTGCTCGATGCCAATGTGCAGCGTTATCCGGATCGCGAGGCCTATGTCTTTCATCCGGGCGGGCAGCGCCTGACCTGGCGTCAGGTCGGCGCCCAGGCCGATCGCGTGGCCGCCCGGTTGCGCCGTGAGTCAGGCTTTGCCAAGCGTGACCGGCTGTGCCTGCTGACCCTGGGTTGTCCGGAGTATGTGGTGGCTTACCTGGCGGTGCAGCAGCTCGGCGGCATCGCGGTGCCGGTCAATCTGGGCCTGACTGCCGAGGGCCTGGCGGCGCAGATCAACAAGGTCGGCGCCAGGATCCTGGTGGTCTCGCCCGAGCTGTGGGAGGCCAAGCTGAGCGCGCTGCAGGGGCAGCTGCCCAGTGTGCAGGCCATCTTCATCACCGGTGCAGGTCCGGCGCCGCAGGGCACGCGACTGTTTGCCGAACTCAACCGCGAGGGCCACGAGACGCCGGTGCGCGAGTCGGTCGATGAATGGGACCTGTGTGCCATCTCGTTCACCTCGGGCACCACCGGGGTACCCAAGGGCACGATGGCGATGCACATCAACGCCCTGGGCTGTGCGCAGAACATCGTCAATGCCTCCAAGGGCCTGACGGTCGATGATGTGAACCTGTGCATGCCGCCCCTGTATCACAACACGGCGGTCTATACCGACTTCATGCCGGCCCTGCTCACTGCAGGCAAGTGCGTGATCATGAGTGCCTTCGCACCGGTGGAGGCCATCGAGCTGATTGCACGCGAGAAGGCCACCTGGGCGGTGGCTGCGCCGATCATGCTGTGGATGATGATGAACAACCCGGCCTTCGAGCAGCACGATTGCTCGAGCATGAAGAAGATCCTGTTCGGGGGCCATGCGGCCTCTGAAACCTACATCAACCAGTTGCACCAGAAGTTCTCGCCGACGGTGATGGTCAATGGCGGTTCGGTGTCCGAGAGCACGGCCCTGGGCTTTGCCCTGCCCACCGAGGATGCGATCCGCAAGATCACCAGCTGTGGGCTGGCCACGCCGATCTGCGAGATTGCGATCTTTGACGACGACGGCAACGAGGTCACCACGCCCAATGTCATTGGCGAGGTCGGTTACCGGGGCCAGCAGACCAATGCCGGCTACTGGGAAGAACCCGGCAAGACCGCCGAGGTGTTTCGCCGCGACGGCTTCGTGCTCTCGGGCGACTGGGCCAAGATCGACGAGGAAGGCTACCTTTGGCTGCTCGACCGCAAGAAGGACATGGTGGTGCGCGGCGGCCAGAACGTCTATTGCATCGAGGTCGAGAACAAGCTCTACCTGCACCCGGCGGTGCTGCGCGCCGCGGTGGTCGGGGTGCCCGATCATCTGTTTGCCGAGCGTCTGAAGGCGGTGCTGGTGCTCAAGCCAGGTCACACGCTCACCCCCGCCCAGGTGCGCAGTCATTGTGCGGCCCAGCTGGCGCCCTACGAGGTGCCCGAATACGTGGTGTTCAAGAGTGCGATTCCGACCAATGCCGCCGGCAAGACGCTCAAGCCGCCGCTGGTCGATGACTGGGGCGATGCGGCCAGTACGCCCGTGAAACGCCTGCAGGCCTTCTGTGAGGCCTTGCCGCCCAACCTGATGGGCGTGGCCCACTTCCGCGTCGATGGCGCTCCGGTCACGCCGCAGCAGGCCCTGGCAGCGGTGGCGGGTGGTGAGGCACTGGGCCAGCGCATCCTGTCGATCATCGAGGTGCAGGGGGTCGTGGCCATGACCCAGCCGGATGAAGCACGCTTTCGCAAATAAGGCCTCACGGATGCAGTGGTGACGGGATTGAACCTGCGCCGGCGCCTGCCGGCCGCCCAGCCCCAGGCCTTCTTCGGCGGCTGGGTGGTGGCCGGCTGTTTCATCATGGCCACGGCGGCCTGGGGCCTGGGCTTTTATGGCAACGGCGTCTACCTGGCGCACCTGGTGCGCGATCTGGGCTGGCCGGTCGGGCAGGTCGCGCCAGCCCTGAGCGTGTACTTCTGGATCGGTGCGGTGCTGCTGGTCGCCACGGGCCGGCTGGTCGATCACATCGGGCCGCAGCGCTCGGCGAGCCTGGGCATGCTGGCGATGACGCTGGCCGTCCTGGCCATCGCCCGGGTGCAGACGGTGTGGCAGTTCTACGCGGCCCTCACCCTGCTGGCGCTGGGCTGGAGCTGGATGAGTGGTGCAGCGATCAACACCACCTTGTCGCGCTGGTTCGATGCCCGGCGCGGGACGGCCGTCAGCCTGGCGTTGACCGGTGCCAGCATGGGCGGCATCCTGGTGGTGCCGCTGATGGTGGCTGCGATCGAGCGCTGGGGTTTTCGTGACGGCCTCAGCCTGATTGCCCTCGGTCTGGCCCTGCCGGTGATCGGTGCCGCATGGTTCTGCTTTGTCCGGGAACCGGCGCTGCTCGGCCAGCAGGCGGACGGGCCCGGGGCACCCGCGCTCCGGGGGCAGGACCGCACCGACGCGGCCGCGCCGCGCCTGTGGTCCATCGGGCAATTGCTGCGCGAGCGCGCCTTTGTGTCCAATGTCCTGCCCTTCTCGCTCGGCCTGCTGGCCCAGGCCGGCCTGTTGATGCACCAGGTGACGATGCTCTCCGAGCGTCACGGCGTCCGGCATGCCGCCTGGGGCGTGGTGCTGACCACGCTGGCCGCGATGGCCGGGCGCCTGCTGATGGGACACCTGGCCGATCGCGCGCCGCGACTGGCGCTGGCCGCGCTGAATTTTTCGATCCAGGTGATTGGCCTGCTCCTGTTTGCCTTCACCCAGGACCTGGCCAGCATGTACCTGGCCTGCGTTTTCTATGGTGTCGCGGTCGGCAACATGATTGCCTTGCCAGGCCTGCTGGTGCAGCGCGAGTTTCCGCGCGAGCAATTTGCCCATGTCACGCGCTGGGCTACCGCCATCAACCAGTTCGTCTATGCGCTCGGGCCTGGCCTGCTGGGTCTGCTGCGCGAGCGCAGCGGCAATTATTTCAGCTGCCTGCTGCTGTGCACGCTGGTCGGGATGGGCTGCGCCGCCCTGGTCTGGCTGGGTCGCCCCAAGGGCGTTGCCGGCACTGCGGCGAGGCCACCGGGCTGAGGTCTACTTCGCGCCCTGGGCCTTGGCCACCTCGGCCGCCAGTTCCGACCCGCTCTTGTAGTGCGGCACACGGAAGATCAGGCGCTTGGTGCGCTGGATCAGCGGATTGGAGCCGATGACTTCCTCGGACCAGTACTTGTTGGCCAGCTGGATGTTCTTCTCGGGATCGAGCATGAAGGCATCGCGAGAGGCCTTGCCGCCGAAGATGTAGAGCCGGCCATCGATGATCTTCCAGGTATCGGCATCACCTCCCCAGGGAATGCCGTAGACGATGCCATTGGCACAAAAGCCGCCGTATTGGGGCAGATACCGCAGGGGTTGGTTTTCGAACGAGGCCTTGTTTTCGGCCGTTGCGAAGCGGAAGGTGACCCCCTTGTAGACCACCTTGAACATCGGGCTGCCAAGCCGGTGCTTGCCCTCGGTGAAATAGGCGACCACATCATGGCCGAACAGCAGCAGGTGCTTGTCCTCGCCCTCGGTGACGGCATTGACCGGTGTGAATCCCCGTCCCGGGTTTTGCGCCACCATCGGTGTGCAGGCCCCCAGGCCCAGCAGCAGGCTGATCATCAGCAGGAGTTTTTTCATGGTGCGAGGCTCGCGAAGTGAATCGGGTATCGGGTATCGGTTATCGGGTACTGTTCCGTCGATGTCTGGGGCCTTCCCCAGGGGGCCAGCACTGCAGCTTCTGATTTTATGGGATCTGGCGCCTGCAAAGGCTCACAACCCCAGCACCCAGCGGATGATGCCCTTGGCGGCAAAGCCGAGCATGCCCAGCGACAGGACCAGAAAGAGCACGAAGGTGCCGAATTTCCCGGCCTTGGAGTCGATCGCCAGCTTGAGCACGATGAACAGCATGTACAGCATGAAGGCGGCCAGGCCGAAGGTCAGGCCGAACTGCGAGATCTGCGCCTCGGTGTAACCGAAGAGGGTGTTGTTCATCCGGCGGCCTGCTACTGCGAGGCGAGCACATCGCGATAGACATGCCAGCTGGCATGGGCGATCAGCGGCACGATGAAGACCAGGCCGATCATGGCGCTGGCCATGCCCAGGCCCACCAGCAGGCCGATCACCCCCGCCCACAAGGCCATTGGCAGCGGATGGTCGGCCACCGCGCGCCAGCTCTGCCCGACCGCCTCCTGGACCGAGGCCCGGGTCGCCACCAGGGCGGGCAGGGCGGTGACGCTGGAGGCAAATACCGGGGCAGCCAGCAGCGCCCCGAGCAGCAGCCAGAGCTCGAACAGGCCGGTCTCGGGGGCCAGCACCACATGCTGCAGGAAGTCGGCCGGCTTGCGGATTGGAACTTTCGACAGCAGGGTGATCAGGCCGGCCGAATTGATGACCCAGCCGGTACCCGCCAGGCCGAGAAGCAGGCCAAAGCCGATCAGGCGCTTGTCGCCCGAGCGCCAGTGCGCCAGGGATTCATGCAGGCTGACGGTGCGGCCCTCGGCGCGCCCGGCACTGACCCGGTACAGGCCCGAGGCCAGGATCGGGGCGACGATCAGAAAGCCGGAGAAGGCACCCGCCAGCAACCAGAACTGGTCGCGTGCCAGCGAGAACAGCGCGGCACCGATGGCCGCCATGATCAGTCCGTGGAAGATGCCGGGTGCCGGATTGGCTCGCAGGTCAGCCCAGCCCAGGGCCAGCCAGCGGGCCGGGGATCGCCAGCTGATGGGGGCCGGGGCAGCGGGGCTCATGGGATGGCGCAGGCGCGGGCGTGCGGGAACGGGCGGGGTGTGCAGGAAGGGGCGGGGCTGTGCCGATGCCCGCGCCTCGTCCTACATGTTGCGCCGGTACTGCCCGCCCACCTCGAACAGCGCATGTGTGATCTGGCCCAGTGAGCAGACCCGCACCGCATCCATCAGCACCTCGAAGACATTGCCATTGTCGATCACCGTCTGCTGCAGGCGGGCGATCATGGCCGGGCGCTCGGCGGCATGGGCCTCATGGAAGGCCGCCAGGCGCTTGAGCTGGCGCTGCTTTTCCTCCTCGGTGGAACGGGCCAGCTCGAGGGTTTCGGGCGTGGTGTCGCCCTTGGGATTGCGGAAGGTGTTGACGCCGATGATCGGGTGCTCGCCGGTGTGCTTGAGCATCTCGTAGTGCATCGACTCGTCCTGGATCTTGCCGCGCTGGTAGCCGGTTTCCATGGCACCCAGCACGCCGCCGCGCTCGGCGATGCGCTCGAACTCCTGCAGCACGGCCTCTTCGACCAGGTCGGTGAGCTCGTCGATGATGAAGGACCCCTGGTTGGGGTTCTCGTTCATCGCCAGGCCCCACTCGCGATTGATGATGAGCTGGATGGCCATGGCGCGGCGCACGCTGTCCTCGGTGGGCGTGGTGATGGCCTCATCGTAGGCATTGGTGTGCAGGCTGTTGGCGTTGTCGTAGGTGGCGATCAGGGCCTGCAGCGTGGTGCGGATGTCGTTGAAGTCGATCTCCTGCGCATGCAGGCTGCGACCGCTGGTCTGGCAGTGGTACTTGAGCTTCTGGCTGCGGTCATTGGCCCCGTATTTCTCCTTCATGGCTACCGCCCAGATGCGGCGCGCCACACGTCCGAGCACGGTGTACTCGGGGTCCATGCCGTTGCTGAAGAAGAAACTCAGGTTGGGCGCAAAGTCGTCAATGGCCATGCCGCGCGCCAGGTAGGCTTCAACGAAGGTAAAGCCATTGGACAGCGTGAAGGCCAACTGGGAGATCGGGTTGGCGCCGGCCTCGGCGATGTGATAGCCGC
>JAPOKJ010000136.1 GCA_029977705.1 Burkholderiales bacterium
AAGCGACGGCATCAGCCGGCTGTCGCAGATGCTGACGCTGGCGGGCCAGAAGGTGTCGGCGATCCACCTGATCAGTCATGGCGAGGATGGTGAATTTGACCTGGGCAACGTCCGGGTGACGGCGCAGGTGCTGGAGAGCCGCAGCAGCGAGTTTGCGGGCTGGGCGGGGTATCTGGGAGCGGGTGCGGACATTCTGATTTATGGCTGCGATGTGGCGCTCGATGGGCGCGGCCAGGCGATGGTGACGCGGCTCGGAGAGCTTACCGGTGCCGATGTGGCGGCCAGCCAGGACCTGACCGGTGCGGCGACGCTGGGCGGGGACTGGGACCTGGAGTACCGCGCGGGCCAGATCAACACCGCAGTGGTGGCCAGCACCGACTTGCAGCGGCTCTGGAATGGGCTGCTGGCGGGCAGCGCGCCCACGGCCGTGACCGTTGCCGGCGGCCGTGGCGATCAGACCAATGGATCGGTCACCGGCGAGGGGTCGGGGTGGTTAGGAAATGACGGTGTCTGGACGCCGCCTGCCGGCCACACGGTTGCTGTCAACGGGGACGGGAAAGTGGTGGTGGCCTGGCAGGACTCCGATACGCATCAGGTCATGGTGCAGGTGTTTGATTCGGGGGGAAAAGCGATCAGCGATCCATTGAAACCCCCCATCCTGATGACCGGCGGTATGAAGGATCAAGCCCAGCTGGCGCCGTCCGTGGCGATGCTTCCGAAGGGATTTGTGGTCACCTGGATACAGACCGGTGACGATGGATACGACAGTGTTCTGGCGCAGCGCTATGACCTCGGCGGCAACGAAGCGGGTAAGCTCATTCGGGTAGTCGAAGACCTACCGAATGGCAGCATCCGTGCAACCGATATTGCCAGCGACCGCGATGGCGAGTTCGTCATCATCTACCAGTTCAGCAAGGACGGCAGCCAAAAGGGTGTGGCAACGAACTACGACATCTATGCCTCCGGTTTCAAGGCGGACGGCAGGGAGTCGTTCACCAACCAGGAAATTGCCAAAGACCCCGGGTTCGATGGCGAAGCCTCCATCGCTGCCAGCGCAAATGGCGTGTTCGTCGTGGCCTGCACTTCGATTTCGCAGAAAGGTGATGCCGACATCATCCTGCATCGCGTCAGCATCAAGGACGGGCCAGTGAAATGGACTGACCAGCAGGATGTCTTCAATGCCACTGATGGTTTCCAGACCAATGATTTCGACCCCTTCATCGCCACGGCCGCAGATGGCAGCTTTGGCTTGACGTGGACGAGGGAGATTCGCGACAGCTCCGGCAAGACCGCCGGTTCCACAATCATGTTCCAGGCCTTTGATGCCAAGCGAAATCCAGTGGACGGGTCGCTGAGTACGATTGCTGACTCAGGCGACAACAATGCACAACTGGGACAGCCCTTCAACACCGCCTCCAGCCTGGATTTTCTCGATGACACCCATTTCGGCCTGGTCTGGTCAGGCGGCAAGAGTGCCGACATGGCCGATGCCCATACGTTCTCTTATGGCATGTGGGGTGATGGCCTGGTCAACGGCCCGAAAGTCGTCGAGGGCGATGCTCTCGGGAGTACCCGGACGCCTGCCATCGCAGCAAACGGCAAGGTGCTGGTCGAATACCTTTCGTTCAAGTCCCCGGGCGCGAGTGACTTCGATGTCGGGATGTACATCCAGGAGCTTCAGGTGCCCGGCTGGCAGGTCCGTGACGCCGTATCGACGGACGAGGATACCGCCCTGGCACTGGGCGCCCAACCGGTCCCTGCACTGCAATTGGTCAACATGGATGGTGTGACGAGCAACTTGCATGTGGTCCTTTCGGTCGACCCGGCCCAGGGCGTGCTGCAGTCTGCGACGGGTACCGCAGGCATCGGATCGCCCCCGCCCGCGAGCTTCGGGTTCAGTGGCACGGTGGGACAGATCAATACCTTCCTGGCCAGTCTGGTTTTCACCCCGGCCCGCGATTTCAATGGCAACGCGACGATGCGGGTCCGTGTTGATGCCGCCGGCTTCAATATTGTGGCCCTCGCGCGGGATGTCAATATCGTGGTGAATCCGGTCGACGACCCAGCCAATGCCATCATCAACAGTGGCCTCGTCATCAAGCCGGGTCAGAGGACGACGATTGCCAACGGCACTTTGCAGGTGAGCGACGTCGATACCCCCGATGCGCAGATCAGCTACCGCCTGCTCAGTGCGCCCGCCCAGGGACGCATGCTGCTCAACGGCAAGGCACTGGGGGTGGGAGACAGTTTTACCCAGGCAGACATCAACAGCGACCGCGTGGTGTTTGCTTCCTCCAAGAACGCCTTGGGCACCGAACAGCTGAAGCTGCTGGTCAGCGATGCGCCTCCCGGTACGCCCGCTTCGATCGTGATGACGATCAGGATCGACGCCCCTGAGCAGACCGTCAGCGCGGTAGTGACGCAGAGCGCGAGCCCCAGACCCCTGGCAGTTGCCAGCACCCTGGGATCCGCTCCGACCGCGCCATCCGTCGTGATCGATGCGCCGAAATCCGATGCGGTCAAGGATACGGCCAAGGATACGGCCAAGGACACGGCCAAGGCGAGCAGTTCCACCCTCTCGAATCCGGCCTCTGTGGCTGCCTTGGGCTCGATGGTGTCGGCCCCGGCGCAGCAGGCCTCCGCGCAGGGCGGCGAGAGCGCGGGCGCTTCATCCGCGCAAAGGAGCGCCGGCAGCCATGCGGGTGTATCGGTCATGCTGGCCATTGCAAACAATGCGGGCGGTGATGCCCTGGCTGCGCGGGCCTCCCGTCAGGACTCGGGCCGCAGCGGCGATTCGGCGCTGCTGGCCGCCTCCTCGTCACCCCTGTCCATCGCCGGACGTAGCGGCTTGATCTATGGCGATCTGGCCGCCGGCCCCTTGGGATTGGATCGGGCCCTGCCCCTTGCCGCCGGCATCCATCTGCCCAGCCAGCAGGTATCCCTCGAGCGTCTGGTGGCCGACAAGGACTTCCAGAAGAGCATCAGCCAGGTGCGCGAGGACATTCAAGGGGCGATCGACCTGGACCGCAATGTGGTGGCCTCCACCATCGGGGTCAGCGCCTCCTTCACCATCGGCTACCTGCTGTGGCTGATGCGCGGCGGGGTGCTGGTGTCCAGCCTGCTGGCTTCATTGCCGGCCTGGCGCATGGTCGATCCCTTGCCGGTGCTGGGCAGCCTGAGCAAGGGCAAGGCACCGGATGACGAGTCCCTCGAAGACCTGGTTCAGAACAAGCAGGCCGAGAACGAAGATGCCGAGGCGCTCGAGAAGCTGCCGGCCTGAACGCGCCTTTTTCCGCCAGCGGTCGCCGCTTTCCGCTCAAGTGCCCATGAGGGCCGACAAACGGCTTGCCCCATGGCAGACACCGGCCAATGGCCGTCCTAGACTGAGGGGGTGAAAAAGGAACTGTTCTCTTCTGTGGTGCAAGGCATGGCCAAAGTGGGCCAGGGGCCATTGCGTCCGGGGCGTCGCCGTCTGGCGGGGATGCGCTCGCGGCTGCAGTTTGCGGCGCTGGAGGCGCGCACGCTGTACTCGGCGGACCTGGGCGTCACGGGCGCCTTGCCGGGGGTGGAAGGGGCGGGCAGCCAGGGCAGTGCCAGCGATGCGGCGCGGCCGGCGGCCTATGGGGCCGAGAAGGCGGCGGCCGATCGCGCGGGCGAGGCCGGCGCACGGCCGGTATCGGCCGATCGCGGCAGCGTGCTGGATCTGCTGCGCCAGATGGGCAGCGGCGTTGGCGCGGCTCCTGCTGCGCCACTGGAGCTGGTGCTGATCGACAGCCGGGTGCCCAACCTGGCGCAGCTGCAGGCGGACCTGCAGGCGCAGATCCAGGGCGGGCGCAACCTGGCGGTGATGGTGATCGATGCCCAAAGCGACGGCATCAGCCGGCTGTCGCAGATGCTGACGCTGGCGGGCCAGAAGGTGTCGGCGATCCACCTGATCAGTCATGGCGAGGATGGTGAATTTGACCTGGGCAACGTCCGGGTGACGGCGCAGGTGCTGGAGAGCCG
>JAPOKJ010000059.1 GCA_029977705.1 Burkholderiales bacterium
AAGATCCGCAAGATCCTCAAGATCGCCAAGGAACCGATCTCGATGGAAACCCCCATCGGCGACGACGACGACAGCCATCTGGGCGATTTCATCGAGGACACCACCACGCTGGCGCCCTCCGATGCCGCGCTTCACGAATCCATGCGTGATGTCGTCAAGGAAGTGCTCGATTCCCTCACCCCGCGCGAGGCCAAGGTGCTGCGCATGCGCTTCGGTGTCGAGATGAGCACGGACCACACCCTCGAGGAAGTCGGCAAGCAGTTCGATGTCACCCGCGAACGCATCCGCCAGATAGAAGCCAAGGCCCTGCGCAAGTTGCGTCATCCCAGCCGCGCCGACAAGCTCAAGAGCTTCCTCGAAGGCCAGTGATCATCGGCTGACTCTTGCACGCACCGCACTCGCTTGTCGGCCTCGCCGCCGCCTTCTCCGCCGTCCTGATCTGGGGCGGCCAGCTGCCGATCGCCAAGAGCGTGATGCCGGATCTGGACGGCTTCACGCTCACGCTGCTGCGCTACGGCGTGGCTTCGGTGCTGTTCGTCGCCTTCCTGTGGTGGAAGGAAGGCCTCAAGGCGTTTCGCTGGGAACATCACACCGGTCCCATCCTGATCGGCGGGGCCTTCGGCATGGGCTGTTCGGCCTTGCTGGTGTTTCTCGGCCTGTCACTGACCAAGCCGGAACTGGCGGTCATCATCATTGCGCTGCAACCGGGCATGACCGCCCTCGGCCAGTGGGTCTGGCTCAAGCGCCGGCCGCCCAATTTCACGCTCTGGTGCCTGGCCTTTGCCTTCTGTGGCGTGGTGGTCGCGGTCACGCGCGGCGGTGCCACCTTCTCCGGGCTGACCGGGCAGGGTGGGGCCGCGATCGCGCCGATGGCCAGTGCCTTGTTCACGACGGGCAACGGCCAACTCGACCAATTGCTGGGCGAGGCCCTGGTGTTTGCCGGTGCCATCGCCTGGGTGACCTATGTGCTGGCCTCGTCCCGCATGGCCGAGTGGTCGGCGCTGCGCATTGCCACCGTCAATTGCCTGCCAGCGACGGCGGTCATCATCCTGTGCTGGCTGGTCGCGATGGCCCTGGGCTTCAAGCGCTGGCCGGCGCCCGACCTGTGGGCCAGTGCCTGGAGCCTGAAGATCGCCTATGTCTCGGTCCTAGGCGTGTTCGTGGCGATGATGGTGTGGAATGAAGGCGCGCGCCGCATCGGACCGCTCAATGCAATGCTGCTGTCCAACCTGATGCCGATGTTCACCTTTGCCTTCCGGGCCATGGAAGGGGCGCGCTTTGAGCGCTCCGAACTGTTGGGCGCCGCCATGGTGGTCGGCGCCTTGATCGCCAACAACCTTTACCAGCGAAGGGCGGCAGCGGCCTGAGGGCTGCGCGTTGCGGGCTGCGGACAGCCGCAGGCGCCCTTTTCAGGCCCGGGCCTGTTGTTGCGGAAAGCGCTCGGCCGCCGCCTGCGTCACCAGGCCGCGCAGCCAGGCATGCGCCGGATCGCGCTGATGGCGGCGATGCCAGAGCATGTCCACATGCACCTTGGCGACCTCGAAAGGCAGGCGGCGGAAGACCAGTTCGTCGGCATAGCCAGTGGCCGCCAGAAAGTGCTCGGGCAGCACCGTGAGCAGGTCCGAGCGTGACACCACCTGTCCGGCGGTGAAGAACTGGTTGACTGTCATCGTCACGTGCCGCCGCCGGCCGATGGCGGCGAGCGCCTCGTCGATGAAGCCAAAGGGCCGGCCGGAGAAGCTCACCAGCAGGTGATGGGCGGCGCAGTAGCGATCCAGCGTCAGCGTCTCGCGGGTCAGGGGGTGATCCTTGCGCAGCACCACCACATATTCGCCGTCGTAAAGGCGCTGGTGGCGGATCGCGTCGGGCGCATCGGGCGCCGACAGGGCAGTTACCGCACGCGGAAAGTAGCCGATCGCCAGATCGACTTCGCCGGCTTCCAGCAAGGGGCTCGGATCCCGCGTCGTCAAGGGCAGCACCCTGAAGCTGATGCCGGGGGCCTGCTTCTCGGTCTCGCGCACGATGCCCGGAATGATCGAGGCCGCCGTGGCATCGGCCATGGCCAGGCGGAAGGCCCGGTGGGTCTGGGCGGGGTCGAAGCTGCGTGGCTCGAGACTGGCCTGCAGGGCATCCATGGCTTCGCGGATGGGGGGCCAGATGCTCTCGGCATAGGGCGTGGGCCTGACCCCGTGGGCGCTGCGGATGAACAACTCGTCGTTCAGGGCCGTGCGCAGGCGGTTCAGGGCCTGGCTGACCGCCGGCTGGCTCAGGGCCAGGTTGTCGGCCGCGCGGGTCAGCTTGCGCTCGGCCATGACCTCGTCGAACACCCGCAACAGGTTCAGGTCCAGGTTCAGGAAAGACATGGTCGCTCAGATCTTTGGGACAGTGATATAGATAAACTTATATCACATATTCCTAATGGTCATTGGAATTATGTCTAGGGTGGCCGTACATTTGCTGCATAGCAATAGGCGCAAGAACGCCCCTCCTCCTCCTCGAATAACGAAAGGGTCCATCATGTTCCGATCTTCTTCCTCCCTGAGCACCGCTCCCCTGACCTCGCTGCATCTGGCCGAGCGCAGCGAACGCGCCCTGACCAGCCGCTCCGCCGGCGTGCTGACGCTGACCGGTGTTGCCGCCTTCCTGGCTGCGTACCGCCTGGCCACTGATGCCGATGCCGATGGGGCGGCCTTCTTCCAGGAGTGGATGCTGGACTGGGCCATCCTCTGGGCGGCCCTGGCGGTGGTGGGCCTGTGGGTGCTGCAACCGGCGCTGGCCTATCTGCGCGCCGAGTTGAAGGCGGAGCGCGAATTGCGCACCCTGCGCGACCTGTGCGCGATCGAGCCGGCCATGGCCCATGAACTGCAGGCCCTGGCACTGGTGCAGCAGCGCCGCGACGAAGAAGCCGAGCAGGCGCGTCAGGCCAACAGCCTGGCCCTGGAAAGCCTCGGCGGCCTGCGGCTTGCCGCCCGCCCTTCGCATGAGGACAAGGCCGTTCGCCTCGATACCGAACTGGGCTCGGCCATCTGAACCGGATATCTCCTTGGACGTATCGGCCGCCCTCGGGCGGCCTTTTTTTCGTCAAACTTGGGGATGACCCAGGTGCGGCCACAGTCCAGACTCGAGGCGATCGAGTTTCAGGACCATGGCCATGCGCTTCATCCCTCCATCACTGCGCCGCCGCTGCAGGCGGCCGCTTCTCCTGCTGTGCGTGGTGATCGATCTCCAGGCGGGGGTGTGTCGCGCCGCGCCGATTACTGTGGATCCCGCCGGACCCTCGCAAGGGCCCGTGCTTGCAGCAGCAGGCCGATGGCCGGCCAGCCCTGCCCTTGCGCATCCTTCCCGATCGCCGCAGCGTGCAGATGAGCCGCAGGACGCCGCGCAAAGGCGATGGACCGATCGCCTGCCGCGCCTTCAGTGGGGCGCCTTGCTGTCGGGACCTTCGCCGACAGAGCCGCAGGAATGGGCCCTGGCCCTGGCCGGGCTGGGAACGCTCGCCTTGGTGGCCCGCCGGAGCCGGGCCTGGCATCCGGATCCACGCCGCCGGTCCTGAGGAGCGACCGGGCTGCAGTGCCTTCGGTGCCCTCTGTGCCTTCAGCGCCCTCAGTGCCCTCAGCGCCGGATGATCCTCAGCCGGCGGCCGGCCCGCTGCGCGCACGTGCAAGTTGCGCGGCCAGCAGAAGCCCCAGCGCCACGGTGGCCAGAGAGGACACCCACAGCACCGGCGCAAAGCCCCAGTGCTCCACCACCCAGGCCGCGCTGGCCACGCCCAGCGTCTGGCCAAAGAACAGCGAGAATGCGAACAAGGCCATCGCCGAGCCGCGCGCCTGCGGACTGATCTGGGAGCCCAGCGTCTGCAAGGTGTTGTGCAGCATGTAAAAGCCCAGGCCGGCGGCAAAGCATCCGGTCATGGCAAAGGGCAGGCCCGGCACCAGCAGCATGAACAGGATGCCGGCGCCAAAGAGCGCGCCGCCCACGCGAGCAAAACCCTGCTCGCCCAGGCGCCTGAGCCAGGGCTGCGAGCGCCAGGCATAGACCAGTCCGCCCAGCCCGAAGCCGGCCACCGACAGGCTGGCCACCGACAACGAGACCTGGTCGCGCTCGTGGATCATGCTCGGCACGAAGGACAGCGCGGCAAAGACCAGAAAGCCTTCCAGCATCACCGCCGGCAGCACCATGGTCGCCATCGGCATGCGCAGCACGGCGCCATAGGCGCGCGCCAGTCCAAGCCAACCGCCGGCGATCCCGGCACCGCGATGCGAGGGCGTGGCGCGGGCATGATGGCGCAGTCGCCAGGCGCACAGGCCATACATGCCGGCGACCAGCCAGAAGGCGCCGCGCCAGCCGATGGTGTCGCTGGCCAGGCCACCGGCCATCTGCCCCAGGATCAGGCCGCTAAGGGTGCCCAGCAGCAGCTTGGCCATCACCGGCTGGCGTTCCTCGTAGGGCACCGAATCACCGATCCAGGCGATCGAGAGCGGGATCACCCCGGCCGCCATGCCGCCGGCCACAAAGCGCGCCAGGGTCAGTCCGTACAGGTTGGGCGCCAAGGCGCAGGCCACCGCACCCAGGCAGGCCGCGATGCAGGCAAAGAAGATCACGCGAAGCTTGCCGTAGCGGTCCCCGAGCGGACCAAAGCCAAGCTGGGTCAGGCCATAGGCCATCGCAAAGCTGGCCACGACCTGGGAGACCGAACTGATCGTGCCTCCGAACTCGGCGGCCAGTCGCGGCAGCATCGGATCGCACAGCCGGGCCGAGGCCATCGAGGAAAAGCCGCCGATCATGAGGGCCTGAAGCTGGGCGCGGAAGGCGGCGCCGGTGTGGGTGGGAGGCGGGGAGGGCAAGGGACAGGGAATAATCGGGAGGGTTGCGGTGTTTTGCCCATTGTATGTCTCTCAACCACAGCCCTGGAGTTCCCATGTCCCCTTTCATCCGCAACAGCTTGATGGCGGTTTCGTTTTTCCTGCCCGGCACGCCCTCATGGGCTGGCTATACTCTCGGCTGGCTTGCGGGCATGGGCCGTTAGCTCAGTTGGTTAGAGCAGAGGACTCATAATCCTTTGGTCGTTGGTTCAAGTCCAACACGGCCCACCATTGCTCCACTCGCGCGAATCGCAAAGGATCATGAATCCTCGGAAAGCTGCGCTTTCCCGGACTCGGGAAACGCCTTGCAAGGCGTTTCCCCGCTCGCCGGGCGACGCAATGCGTCGCTGAATCCGGCTCACGTCCTTTGGTCGTTGGTTCAAGTCCAACACGGCCCACCAATCTTTCTTTTGTACGGTCTCGTGCGACTGTCAGGACAGCGCAACCTCGAAGCCGCGCCGGACCGCGGGCCGGGCCATCAGCGTCTCGTACCAGCGTCTGACATTGGGGTAGGCGGCCAGATCGACCTGGTGACGCTCATGGCGCCAGGCCCAGCCCAGGATCGCGAAATCCGCGACCGACAGCTCGTCGGCAAAGAACTCGCGGTCGGCCAGCCTGCGGTCCATGACGCCGTAGAGCCGATGCGTCTCCTTGCTGTACCGCTCCAGTCCGTAGCGCTGGTCCTGGGGGTCCTTCACCCCCAGGAAGTGGTGGACCTGGCCAGGCATCGGACCGAAGCCACCCATCTGGAACATCAGCCACTCGAGCACCGGCATGCGCCGGCGCAGATCAGCGGGCAGGAAGCGCCCGCTCTTCTCGCCCAGGTAAAGCAGGATCGCGCCGGATTCAAACACGCTGATCGGCCGGCCGCCGGGGCCGTCCGGATCGATGATCGCCGGGATCCGGTTGTTCGGGCTGATCTTCAGGAAGGCCTCGCCGAATTGCTCTCCCTTGCCGATGTCGATGGGGCGGACCGCGTAGGGCAGGCCCATCTCTTCGAGCGCCACGCTGATCTTGCGGCCGTTCGGGGTGTTCCAGGCAAATAGTTCGATCGTCATTCGCTCGCTCCGTGAGGGGTCGGGTCCGTACGATACCGCCTTCGCCGGATGTGTGGATCCCCCGAAGTCCTTCTGTGGCCCTTTCCCCTGTTGCCTGCGCCTTGCAGAATCCAGGGTCATTGAGCACTTTCCTGGATGAGCATGAAGCTGGAATCTATCGGGGCGGGCCTGCTGACCGCCTTCTGCCTGTGGTGGGGATCTGCTGACCGGGCCCATGCCCAGGAGGCGAGCTTTCCGGAGCGGGGGCAAACCATCACGCTCTGGGTGCCGTATGGCGCAGGTGGCATGGTGGACATGATGGGACGCACCCTGGCAGCCTACTGGGACCAGAAATGGGGGACGCGGACCGTGATCCAGAACCGGCCGGGCGCCAATGGACAACTCGCCTTCAACGAGATGTTCAAGAGCAAGCGCAACGGCTATACGATCTCGTTCACGCAAACCTTCGACACGGTGATGAGCTACCTCGACCCGGTCGCCAATGCGCCTTATTCTCGCAGCGACTTCGAGCCGGTGGCCCTGGTCCAGCGGACGCCGGGCGTGTGGGTCGTCAAGGCCGACAGCCCTTACAAGACGGCAGGCAGCCTGTTCGACGCGGCAAAGGCGCGACCGGATGAGATCAGCTTCGGATCTCCCGCGGCGCGCGGAGTGGGTGTGCTTCATGCAAAGGTGCTGAGCGAGCGCTTCGGTGCCAAGGTGAACCTGGTGCCCTTCAATGATGTGCCCAGTGCCGTCAATGCCCTGATCGGTGGCCATGTGGCCGTGGTCACCTCGAATGTGGCGGTCGCGATGCCTCACGTCAGATCGGGCCGCATCCGTGTCCTGATGGTGGGCGGCGAGCGTCCCTTGAAGTACTTTCCTGAGGCGCCCACGTCGGCCGCGGTGGGTTATCACCTTTACGACTTCAGTCATACCGGTATCGCGGTAGCGGCCGGGACGCCCCGGGGGGCGGTGGATGCCTGGGCCGCCATGTTCAGGGAAATGGCCGCGAATGAGGGCCTGCGCGCGAAACTGGATGCCATGGGTGTGAACCTGGACTACCAGGGTCCCCAGGAATATCGGAAACTGTGGCTTGAGGTGGAGGCCGCCGCGCGGGACGTCCTGCTCCAGACGGCGGGCAGCGCCCGCACGCCAAGGTAGTGCGCACAAGCCTGCATCCCGCGCCGATGGCGGCGCGCCCGCCCGCCCTGAATCAAGGAAATCCGAATGAACGACCTGTCTTCGAAGCCGCAGTTTCCCTCGGGCGCCCATGACCGCGCGGCGTCGGTCGACTGGTCGCGCGAGGCGATCATCGGACGCCGTGACCGCTATTTTGCGGCTTCGCAGCGGGCCTTCGTGCCGTATCAGAATCCTCTGATCCTTCGCAGGGGCGAAGGCCAGTATGTGTGGGACGAAGAGGGCAATCGGCTCACCGACCTGCTGGGCATGAATCTGTGCATCAGCGTCGGCCACGCCCACCCGCGGGTGGTGGCTGCGGTCAGGGCACAGGTGGAGCAACTCACCCATTGCACGACGATGTTCCACCATCCGGTACCCGCCCACCTGGCCGAGGAACTGGCAGCGACCATGCCCAAGGGCTTCGAGTGGGTCGTGCATTTCACCAACTCGGGGACCGAGGCGATTGACCTGGCCCTGATGATGGCGCGCGCCCACACCGGACACCAGGATGTGGTCGCGCTGCGCAACTCGTACCATGGCGCGACCTATGGGGCGCAGAGTGTCACCGGGATCAAGGGGTTCCGCCACAATGTGGCGCAGGTGCCCAATGTGGCGTTTGCCTGCGAACCGAACCAGTACCGGGGCGTGTTCGGGCCTGGCACGCAACCCTACCTCGATGATCTGGATCGCACCATCGATACCAGTACCAGCGGCAAGCTGGCGGCCATGCTGATCGAGACGGTGCAGGGCTACGGGGGCATCATTTTCATGCCGCCAGGCTATATGGCGGGCGCTTTCGCGCGCACGCGGGCAGCGGGGGGACTGGCCATCGTCGATGAGGTGCAGAGCGGGTTCTGCAAGACGGGGCGTGCGATGTGGGGCTTCGAGAGTGAAGGTGTGGTTCCCGACATCATGGTGCTGGCCAAGGGCATCGGCAATGGCATTCCGCTCGGTGCCGTGGTGGCCCGGCGTGAGGTGGCCGAGTCGATGGCTGAAAAATTCATCTTCCACACTTACGGCGCCAATCCGATGGCCTGTGCGGCGGGACGGGCGGTGCTGCAGGTGATCCGCGATGAAAACCTGCAGGACAATGCCCGCCGCGTCGGGCGGGCCCTGAAAGAGCGCCTGACCGACCTGCAGCGACGCTTTCCGGTCATCGGTGATGTACGCGGCGAGGGCTTCATGCTGGCTATCGAACTGGTCAAGGATGCCGGCTCGAAAGCGCCTGCATCCGAAGAGACCGCTTATGTGTTCGAGCGCACCCGGGTCCATGGCCTGGTGTTGTCCAAGTCGGGGATCTACAAGAACGTGCTGCGCATGGTGCCGCCGCTGTGCCTGTCGATGGACGATGTGACGCCTGTCGCCGAGGCGCTGGAGCGAAGCTTCCGTGATCTGCAGACACGCTGAATGACTGTCGGGCAACGCCCTGTACTGCCGAGCTTGCGCATGCGTGGTGCCCGCCTTGACCAGCCGATGTGGCGATCCTTGTTCGATGAGGGCAAGCGCCATCGCCAGAGCCTGGGTGTCTGGGTGCGCGAGGCGATCGTGGCCGGCATCATCGGGCGGCGCCTCTTGCCCGGCACGCCGCTTCCCGCCTCCCGTGTGCTGGCCCGGCTGCTTGGCCTGAGCAGGAACACGGTCATCCAGGCCTACGATGGCCTTGTCGATGCCGGCTTTGTCGAGGCGCTGCCGCGCCAGGGGCACCGTGTCCATCCGCATCTTGCGCTCGAGGCGCGCATGCCCACTCGCAAGGGCCGTGGCGATGCTGCCGCCGCTGAGGCGGTGCGCTTGCCAGTGCCGATCCTGCAGCGTGCCCGGCATGTGCCGATCCAGCACCCGGGCGAATGGCGCAGTTACCCGTTTCCCTTCGTTCATGGCCAAATGGATCCAGGGCTCTTTCCGGAACGGGAGTGGCGTGAATCGGTGCTGGCCGCACACCGTGTGCGTGCCGGTGCACGAGGCCGGGCCAGCTGGCGCGCGGACCAGGGCGAGGCGGATGATCCGGAATTCATCGAGCAGGTTCAGGGGCAATTGCTGCCCCGCCGTGGCATCTGGGTCCCCAGGGAGCAGATCCTGGTGACCCTGGGGGCACAGCACGCCCTGTATCTGACCGCGCAACTGCTGCTGCGCCGCGGCTCCAAGGTGGCGCTCGAGCATCATTGCTACCCCGACGCCCGCAATATTTTCGAGGCAGCCGGTGCGGGATGTGTCGAGCTGGCCTCGGATGCGGACGGACCCTTGCCGCAAACGGGGTCGCACGGCGCCTCGTTCTGCTTTCTGATGCCCAGCCATCAAAACCCTACCACGGTGACCATGCCCGCCGAGCGGCGACGGCTGTGGCTCGAGACTGCATCACGCAGCAAGCTCATCCTGATCGAGGACGACTACGACAGCGAGCTGATCTTCAAGGGCAAGGCACGCCCGGCGATCAAGGCCAAGGACAGTGAGGGGCGGGTCATCTACGTGGGCAGCCTGTCCAAGACCCTGGCGCCGGGGATACGGGTGGGCTACCTGGTCGGGCCGAGTGATTTCATCGCGGCCGCGCGCCGAGCCCGCCACGCGATGATGCGCCATCCCCCGATCAACAATCAGCGTGCGGCGGCCTTCTTTATCGCTCAGGGCCATCATCAGCGCTATGTCATGCGCCTGATCGAGGCGTTTCGCGAGCGTATCGGCATCGCCGCGCGCAGCCTTCGCAGGCACTTGCCCGAGGCCCGTTTCAGGATGCCTGCAGGGGGCAGTTCACTGTGGGTTGAAATGCCGGCCGGCGTCGATACGGCGCGGCTCGAGCGCGAGGCCCGTTCGCGGGGACTGCTGTTCGATGCCGGTACGCATTTCTTGAGGGCGGGTGCCGGCGGCACCAGCCGCTACCTGAGGCTGGGCTTGTCGGCGATCGAACCGGATGCCATCGAGCAGGGCATCCGCCTGCTCGCCGAGTTGTCTCGCCCGCGGCTCAGGGCTTGAGCGGCGTGCGCAGCAGCTCGAACACCGTCATCACGCCACCGACATAATGGCCGATGCGCAGGTTCTCATCGTAGGTGTGCTGGTTGTTGTCGCCATTGACCAGCGGCAGGATGACGAAGGGGGCCTCCAGCGCCTCGACCAGCCGGTCCGTCGGCACGCTGCCGCCCATCATGCGGATGCGTACCGGTTCCACGCCGGACGCATCGGTGCGTCGCAGCACCTCGTAGGCCCATTGGCCCAGCGGTGAATCCATCGGGGTGCGCACCGCCTTGCCGCCCGTGCCCATGCTCAGCATGGCCAGCTTGTCATGGGTGGCGCGCTCGGCATCGCCCGGTGCCGCCTTGACCAGGTGGTAGCCCTGCTTGCGGATATGCGCCTCGAGCAGCCCGAACAGGTAGTCGGGCGGTGCTTCCGGGGTGGTGCGCAGATCGAACTCGGCAATCGCATGGCTCGGAATGATGTTCGAGGCCTTGTCGCCCACCGAGGCCTCCGCCATGCCGCGCACATTGAGGGATGGGTATTGGATCGACTCCTGAAGGGTGCCTCCGACGCGCTCGGCCCGCGAGATACCCACGCGCTTGCGAATGGCGGCCTCATCATCACCGGTATCGGCCAGGATGCGCTTTTCGGCCTCGCTCAGCCGGATGCGATCGTAGTAGCCTGCCACGGTCACGCGACCCTGTTCGTCCTTCATCGTTGCCAGAAGGCTGGCCAGGCGCAGCGCCGGATTGGGCACGTAGTTGCCGTAGTGACCGCTGTGCAGCGGCGCCTTGGGCCCGAATACGGTGAGGGTGACGCGGGCGGCACCGCGATTGCCGAAGATCAGCGTGGGCCGCTCGCTGGCGTGACGTGGCCCGTCATGGATGACGATGGCATCGGCCTGCAGCAGACCCTTGTGCTTCCCGACGACGGCTGCTATCGACGGCGAGCCCTTTTCCTCCTCGCTGTCCAGCAGCACCTTGACATTGATGGCCGGTTCGAGGTTTTTCTCCCTGAGCGCGTCGAAGGCGGCCAGGAACATCATGATCGGCCCCTTGTCATCCGACGAGGCGCGTGCAAAGACGCGCAACTCGGGATCGAGCGGCCCGCTGAACAGGCGCTCGGTCGGCACGATCTCCCATTGGCCGGCGGCGTTGCGCGCCTTGACCACCGGCTTCCAGGGATCGGGTTGCGACCATTCGGCAGGGACGACCGGCTGGCCGTCCAGATGCATGTAGAACAGCACCGTCCGGGCACCGGGGGCGGTCTTGGGCCACTGCGCGGCGAGCATGGGCTTGCCGTTGTTGGCCAGTTGCGTGGTGATGAATCCGCGCTTGCGAAAGGCCGCCTCGAGCCAGTTGACGTTCTTTTGGATGTCGGCCGGCACGCTGGCATCATTGGGCAGTGCCACCAGTTCCAGGAATTCGGGCAGGCTGGCCCGTGCAAGCCGGCTCGCCGTCTCGGCCGGCAGCAAGCCTTCGGGGGGACGGGTCTGCGCCTGCACCTGCAGCGCGAGCAGACCGAGCGCAAGCAAGGGCAGGGGGCGAAGCAGCAAGGACAGGCGCATCAGGGCTCTCCGGCAAGACGGTTCGGGGCTGCAGCGGCAGGGGCTGAAGGTTGCAAAGTATAGGAGCTTGGCGCTGACAGGTTTTCCGTACGGGGCAGGGCCTGGACCCCACCCCTGGTATATCCTCCCTGGGCAACAGGTGCACAGGAGCCGTCTCGATGAATGCCCGTCCGATTGTGTTCGAGGATTTCACGCCCGGTCAGCGGATGGGCGAGAGTGTCGAGGTCTATGACGAACAGCAGGCGCGTCGCTGGCAGTCGATCTTCGCCAGCCCAGGGGCGGATGCCGATCAGGCCGCGGCCGAGGCGGCCAGCATGGCGGTGGTGAACATGATGCGCGCCTTCCTGCATGTGGTAACGCCACGGCCGCCGGGCAATGTACATGCGCGCCAGCAGTTGTCGCTGCAGGCCCTGCCCAACCCCGGCGAGGCCATCCGCGTGGTGGTGACCTGCGCCGACAAGCAGGTTCGGCGCGAGCGTCGCTACGTCGAGCTCGAGGTGGGGGGCACCGGCGCACAGGGGCGGTCCTTGTTCACTGGCCGGCTGCACCTGGTCTGGGCCGCCTAGGAGGAACTGCACATGAACACGACGCAGTCCCTCCAGCCACAGTCCCTCCAGCCGCATGCCCTCGAGCCGGTGCAACTGACCGTGACCCGGGACTCGATCCGCACCTATGCGGCGCTGACCGATGACTTCAACCCGCTGCATCTGGATCCAGCCTTTGCTGCCACCACGGCGATGGGTCGGCCGATTGCCCATGGCACGATGTCCCTGTGCCTGATCTGGCAGTGCCTGCTGCGCAACTTCGGCGCGCAGGCCTTCCAGGATCTCGAGGTGGACGTGCGCTTTGTCAAGCCGGTCTACATCGACGATGTGCTCACCGCGGGCGGCGAGGCGGCAGGCGATGAGGCCGGCTCCTGCAGCGTCTGGGTGCGTGGCCCCGATGGCACGGACCGCATCGTCGGGACGGTCCGGCGCAGGCCGCCGCTGCCGTAAACGGACTCGCAAGCCGCGCCTGCTCCTTGCGGGCGATACGATGCCCCGATCAACATGAATACGGGAGCCTGTTCGCCATGCGCTTTTTCAGAACGCTGTTGCTTGCCTTCGTTTGCCTGGCGACCAGTCCCCTGCTGCGGGCCCAGGCCGGGCCCTACCCCTTCACCCTGGTATCGGAGGTGCGCGAGGCCGGCCCGCGCGTCACCGCCCTGGTGATCGACTTTGGCAGGGACCTGCCGATCAACTGGAAACTGGCCTCGGCCTTCAGGGTCAATGCCGAACTGTTGCCGGTCAAATCCTATGCCGGCGATGTGATCGCCAACAGCGCCTCGCCCCGGGCACCGCGCACCATCCGGCGCGCTTACACCAGCGCCCAGCCCAGACCGGGCAGTGCCGACCAGGGGCGTTATGTCGTCATCGAGATGGAGGCTGATGATGCCAATGCCGGGTCCTGGTATGCCGGCTTCAATCCGGGCATCCGCCAGATGATTCCCTACGGGGACCAGATGAAGTACGAGGTGCAACTGCTGCACGACCTGAATTTCAATACCCCCAACCTCAAGCCCAACCAACCGGGCGCCGAGGTCTCGACGATCAAGTCGGGCGCCGCCTTCCGCACGGCCGGTGCAACGATCGCGACGGCGGATGATTTCGTGCAGGGCCTGCACGAGATGCCCGCCAACCCGAGTATCCGGTTCCTGGCCTACAACTTCCACAAGCCGGCCCATGTAACGGCGGGTGCCAAGCTGCCCCTCGTGATCTTTCTGCACGGCTCGGGCCAGAGTCACGACTATCAGCACTTTGCCACCCAGCCGATGGCCGATGTGCGCTCGCCCCTGCTGGCCAACCAGGGTGGCGTGACTTGGATCGAGCGTTCAGGCGAAAAGGCCTTTGTGCTGGTGCCCCAGGCGCCCGCTCGTGACACCAGGGATGCGGCGGGCGAGTCTGGCTGGCGCAGCGCCGATACCCAGAAGCTGCTGCTCTCGCTGATCGACAAGACCCTGGCGGAGAACCCGAACATCGATACCAATCGCCTCTACCTGACCGGTCTGTCGATGGGCGCGCTGGGCTCCTGGCTGATGCTTGCCAGCAGCGATGAGGCCGTGTCGCGCAAGTTCGCGGCAGCAGTCTTGATCGCAGGGGCGCCGCGCATGGATGTGCTGAGCAACCGCCCTGCCAACGAGACGCCGGCGCAGATGCAGACCCGCTGGATATCGGCCTTGCAGGCCCATGACTACAGCAAGGTGGCAGTGCCTTTGTGGCTGACCCATGCCAACACAGACCCGGTGGTCAACAGCCTGGGCGCCCGTGTGCCCTTTGCCGCACTGACCGGGCAGGCCAGCCTTTCGCCGGCGGGCGAGTTGCTGCCGATGGGTGGGGTCCTGCGTCGCGACGGCCCGCTGGTTCGGCAGTACGTCGGCAAGAACCGCCATTCCGGCCAGGAAGTGCGCTACTCCGAATACCAGTTCGACACCGGCGAGCGCTTTCTCGAGTTGGGCATGGCCACCCGCCATGCCCATTTTTCCTGGGAGACCACCTTCAAGGACCAGCGTGTGATCGACTGGTTGTTCCGGCAGGTCCGGACGGCGAGATAGCCGGTGCGCGCCCGGACCCCGTAGTACACTTTTGCGAGGCGCATTGGCGCCGCCAACGACAACATACCCGGGAGACTCTTCCATGAAATCGTTCAGTGCCCGCAGGAACGCGATGCTTGGCATCGCCGCAGCCGCCTTGCTCGGCGCCACCCCGGTGGCCGCGCAGCAAAAGCAGGTGACCTTTGCCCATCAGGACATGCTGGTGCCGCTGCGCATCGTCCAGGAATCGGGTGAGCTCGAGAAGGCCACCGGCTACAAGATCAACTGGCGCATGTTCGGTGGTGGCGGCGACGTCATCAAGGCGATGGCCTCGGGCGATGTCCAGATCGGCGAGGCCGGCTCCAGCCCCATCACGGCGGCGGTGAGCCAGGGCCAGGACATCCGGCTGTTCTGGATCCTGGATGACATTGCCGATGCCGAGGCCCTGATCGCCCGCAATGGTTCAGGCATCAACGGCATCAAGGATCTCAAGGGCAAGAAGGTCGCCACCCCCTTCGTGTCCACCGCCCATTACCAGCTGATGGCAGCCCTCAAGCTTGAAGGGGTCGATGCCAAGGGCGTCAACGTGATGAACCTGCGTCCGCCCGAGATTGCCGCCGCCTGGGAGCGGGGCGACATCGATGCCGCCTTCATCTGGGACCCGGTGCTCAGCAAGATCAAGGGCAATGGCAAGGCGATCGCGTCCTCCGCCTCGATCGGTGCCAAGGGCTACCCGACCTTTGATGGCCTCGTGGTCAATGCCAAATGGGCCGCCGAAAACGAGGCCTTCATGGTGGCCCTGGTCAAGGCCCTGAACAAGGCCGATTCCCAGTATCGCGCCAACAAGGCCAAGTGGACGGCAGACTCGGCCGAGGTCAAGGCCGTCGCCAAGTGGACCAAGGCCGATGCCAAGGACGTGCCCGCCGCCATGGCACTGTACAAGTTCCCGACCCTGACCGAGCAGTTGTCGGCCACCTGGCTGGGCGGTGGCGCTGCCAAGGCCATGGCCAACACGGCGGCCTTCCTGAAGGAACAGGGGCGCATTCCGGAGGTCAAGGCGGATTACGGTGCCTTCGTGACCACCACCTACGTGCAGAAGGCCCGCTGAGCGTCGCGACGGCGTCCCCATGCCGGTGCTCGAGATCCGCGACCTGACGGTGAACTATGCCGTCAAGGGCGGCACCCTGCAGGCCCTGGCGCCCGTCAACCTGAGCCTGCAGGCGGGCGATTTCATGGTGGCCCTGGGGGCCTCCGGTTGTGGCAAAACCACCTTGCTCAATTGCATCGCAGGATTCCTGCCCCCCTCGGGCGGGCAGATCCTGCTCGATGGCCAGGAGGTCACTGGTCCCGGCGCGGATCGGGGCGTGGTCTTCCAAAAGCATGCCCTGCTGCCCTGGCTCGATGTGCGCGACAACGTGGCGCTTGGCCTGCGCCTCAGGGGCATGGATCGCCAGACCCGTCACCGGATCGCCGCCGAGAAGCTGGCCCTGGTCGGACTGCAGGATTTCGCGACCCGTGCGGTCTACGAGTTGTCGGGCGGCATGCAGCAGCGCGTGGGGATTGCCCGCGCGCTGGCCAGTGATCCGGCCTTGCTCCTGATGGACGAGCCGATGGGCGCGCTCGATGCCTTCACCCGCGAACAGGTGCAGGAGATCCTGCTGCAGGCCTGGTCGCGATCCGGCAAGATGGTGTTCTTCATCACCCACTCGGTCGAGGAGGCCTTGTTCCTGGGCACTCGCCTGATCGTGATGAGTCCCAGCCCCGGTCGAATCACCCATGTATTTGACGACCTGCCCTTCTCGCGTGATTTCTTGCAGCATGGCGATGCCCGGCGCGTGAAGTCCGGCGCGGCCTTCATCCAGATGCGCGAGCAGGTGCTGGCCCTGGTGCATCAGCGCGAGGCCGCCCATGGCTGAGGACAAGACCGGCGCATCACCCCCGACCCTGCGCACCAGCCGCTTCAAGGTGCCGGGCGAGGGGTCGAGCGTCCTGATCAGCGTGGTCACGATCCTGGCGCTCGGATTGCTTTGGTATCTGGTCACGCGCCTGGGCCTGATCAAGCCGCTGTTCCTGCCAGCGCCGCAGGCCGTGTGGCAGCAGTTCATCGAATACCTGACCGGTGCCGCCAACGACAAGCCGCTCTGGGAGCACTTCGCGGCCAGCATGGCGCGGGTCTTTCTGGCCTTCCTGCTGGCCTGCGTCACGGCGATTCCGGTGGGCATCGCGATGGGCATGTCGCGCGTGGCGCGTGGCATCTTCGATCCGCCGATCGAGTTCTACCGCCCCTTGCCGCCCCTGGCCTACCTGCCGCTGATCATCATCTGGTTCGGCATCGACGAGATGCCCAAGATCCTGCTGATCTTCCTGAGCTGCTTTGCGCCGCTCGCCCTGGCAGCACGCTCCGGCATGCGCAGCGCTTCGAGCGAGCAGATGAATGCCGCCTATTCGCTGGGTGCCAGCTACTGGCAGGTGATTCGCCATGTGGTGCTGCCGGCCGCGCTGCCCGAAATTCTGGTGGGCATGCGCATTGCCATCGGCTTTGGCTGGACCACCCTGGTGGCGGCCGAAATGGTCGCTGCCTCGGTCGGTCTGGGGCAGATGGTGCTCAATGCCTCGAACTTTCTGCGTACCGATATCGTGATCATGGGCATCATCGTGATCGGGGCGATGGCCTATCTGTTCGATCTGCTGATGCGCCTGATCGAGAAGCGGCTGGTGCCATGGAAGGGACGGATGTAGCGTGGTGTGCCGCCGGCACACCACACCGGCGGCTATTGCCGGATGCGGTCATCCAGGTGCTTCCTCCGGGGGCGCGATCCGCTCTTCTGAATGTTGCAGCGCATCATGCAACTGCCCGCCGGCCCGGCCGTCTGCCCTGCTCCAAAAAAAACGCCCGATGGATCCATCGGGCGTGCCTGCAATCCTTGCGGATTGCAGCGTGGCGGGTGGTCGGTGTCAGCGCATCTTGCGAGGCTGACCGCCAACCAGCAGCATCACTTCTTGGCCGAAGCGGCAGCCGAAGCAGCAGCCGGAGCCGAAGCAGCAGCCGAAGCCGAAGCTTTCTTGGCCTTCGGAGCCTCGGCCTTGGCCGAAGCGGATGCCTTGGCCGAAGCCGAAGCGGCTTGGGCGTAGACGTTGAAGGAGACAGCGGCGAAAGCGGCCACGATCAGCGAGGCGATGGTTTTGGACATGAAAGTTCCTTTCATTTGGGGGGTTGGGGGAATTACGCCAACGGGTCTGAAAACGGTTTGGTTGACAGTTTGATGACAAATTATCTGGTTTTTTCGATCACTTCCCGGCAATCGCCCCGGAATTCCGACCGGTCATAGTTGCTCCAGCCGTAGCTGTCGACCAGCCGGGTGTGGTTTTGCAGGCCCGGATGGGCAAAACTCCAGGCCAGCCGCTCGTCCGGGTAGCGCCCCCCCGCCATGTCCAGCAGGGTATGGAAGACGTTTTCAGTGGAGAGCCGGGCCCGGCGGTGCTGTTTCAGTTGTCCCACCTTGTCCGGAAAGGCGGCTTCGTAGGCATCCGAGTACCAGGCCAGGGCCGGTATGTGAAACTCGTACTGATGGTTGTGGCCATGGAAGGCGTACAGGCAGGTGCCGTCGTACAGCGTCTGGCCGTGGTCAGAAACATAAAGCATCGAGGCCACCTGCCCCTGACCGGCCAGGGTGCCGATCACCTGGGCCAGGAACCAGTCGGTGTAGAGGAGGGCATTGTCGTAGCTGTTGCTGATCCGCTCCTTCAGGGCCAGATTCTCGTAGTCGGGCTTGTCGATGCCGGACAGCGAGGGTTTCCAGCGCTCGAAGGCCGGGGGGTGGCGGTGGCTGTAATTCCAGTGGCTGCCCAGGGTGTGCAGCACGATCAGCTTGCGCGGGCTGGGGTCGGCCAGTGCCACTTTCAGGGGTGAGAGCAGCGCCTCGTCCAGGGTCGAGCCATTGGTGGTGCCGCCCGGATTCAGGAATTGCAGCACTTCCGCCTCCCGGGCAAACACCGACACGGGGGTGTCGAAGGGGCCGGCCGACATCTGGTTGGACAGCCACCAGGTCCGGTAGCCGGCTTCCCGGAAGGCGGCCAGGAAGGATTTTTCGCTGAAACCGGACTCCAGGCTCTGGTTGGCGGGCTTGCGCGTGAGCATCACCGGGACCGACATCCTCGTGGCCGAAACTGGGGTGATCATGTCGGCATAGCTGATCAGGTTGCGCACCTGGCGAAGCAAGGGGTTGGTGTCCCGTTCGTAGCCGTTGAGGCTCCAGCGGTCATAGCGGGCCGACTCGCCGATCACCATCACGACGATCTGGGGCAGATCCGGCCGCCGCTCCTGGCGGGCGCCAAAGCGGAATTGGCGGTTTTTCTCGGCCAGGTCCGCCAATTGGCGACGCTCGTGCCAGAACTGATAGCCCAGTCCGATCCAGGCGAAGGGCCAGGCCCGCTCCAGGTGACTCGCCTCGATCGGGATGCCGGCCCAGGCGGGCAGCAGGGGCCAGTCGAGGTGGTACCAGGGGTGCGCGGGTGCGGCCTCGGGTGGAACCGGCTGCGCGTTTGGCGCGGGGGCTGGCGCGGAGGCAGGCGCAGAGGCAGGCGCAGAGGCAGGCTCTGAGGCCGACACGGAGGCACTCGCGCTGGCCGAGTCGGACACCACCCCCACCTGCAGCCCGTAGCCCCAGACGCCGATGGCCGCCAGGGCCAGGCCCAGCACTGCGATACGGGGCCCGCGCCTCCAGGTGGGCAGGGCCATGCGCCGCAAGGCCCGCCCGCTTTGCCACCACCACAGCAAGGCCAGCACCAGCAGGCCCCCGAGCAGCCAGACCTTGGCCCCGAGGAACTCGGCGGCCTCACGCGGATCGCTCTCCGCGATGACGCCCAGGTGGTGGGTGGAGATCCCCTGGCCGAACAGGGCCTGCAGGTAAAGCTCCACCGGCAGTGCGAGGAAGGCCGGAAGCAGCAGCCAGTGCACCCACTCGAGCCGCTTGAACAAGGCCCACAGGCTGAGCCACAGGAAGGCCTGCAGCAGCAACTGTGGCAGCTCGTCCACGGCCTTGCCCAAGGCACCGGGCAAGTAGGGCACGGCCGTGAGGATCAGGAAGGTGAACAGGACGAATAAAGGTCCCGGGCGGGTGAGTCGAGGCATGGGCAGGATCTGGGCGAGGGGGGATTTTGCACGATGCAGGCCAATCCGCCCGGAAATGCCGGCGCGCGATGGCGCACCAGGATCTTTTTCCCCTTACCTCATGTCGATGCCCGCGGGATCCCCTGATCGCCATTCGCACAGGGGTTGAGCCGGGTTCGCCCAGGCGGGCCCGCCCGGCGCGGCTCGAGATCTTTGTCGAGCCGCCGTGACGGCGGCGTGCTCAGTCGAGCGACGAGTAAACGGCGCTGCGCATGATGGGCCGGTAGTAGCGGCTGCGTCCCGGCCCCTGGATCATCCAGACGGCGACCAGGTTTTCAACAGGATCATGCCACCAGAAGGTGCCGGCATAGCCGCCCCAGTGGAAGTCGCCCTTGCTGCCCGGAATGGTGGCCTGCCCGTCCGCCAGGCGCACCGCCACGCCCAGGCCGAAACCATAGCCCGGGCCTGGCGCATAGGCCGGACCGCGCACGCCATCGGTATGGTCACGGGTCATCCACTCGACCGATTTGCGCGACACGATGCGTACCCCTTCGAGCGATCCGCCCTGGGCCAGCATGAGTGCAAAGCGCGCGTAATCGTCAGCCGTCGAGAACAGGCCTGCGCCACCGGCCAGCAGCTTGGGCTTGCGCCGCTTGTCGAGCAGGGGCATTGGTTGCTTGGTGTCGGGATCGAGGGCGAAGGCTTCGGCGACCCGGCCCTGCTTGTCGGCGGGCACCTCGAAGCTGGTGTCCTTCATTTTCAGCGGCCCAAGGATGCGCTGCTGCAGGAAGACATCGAGGGTTTGTCCCGAGACCTTCTCCACCAGTGCGCCCAGGATGTCGGTCGAGATGCTGTAGTCCCAGGTGCTGCCGGGCTGGAAGGCGAGCGGGACCTTGCTGACGCGACGCACCAGTTCGGCATTGTCATAGTCGATGTCCTCGCTGCCCGGACGGATGTCGGCCTTGAGGTATTCACTCTTGACCAGCGAGGAGCCGAACACGCCGTAGGTGAGCCCCGACATGTGCCGCATCAGGTCGTGTACCGTGATGTCGCGCCGTGAGGGCACGAGTTCGAGCACCGGCTTGCCGTTCGGTCCGGGCTTTTCAACCCCGACCTTCAGGTTCTTCAACTCCGGCAGGTACATGCTGACCGGATCGGCCAGCCCCATCCGCCCCTCCTCGATCAGGATCAGGGCAGCCACCGACACGATCGGTTTGGTCATCGAGTACACGCGAAACAGCGAATCGACGGCCATCGGCTTGTCGGCGGCTGGATCCTGCCGGCCCACCGCCTTGCGGTACTGGATCTTGCCGTCACGCGCTACCAGCAGCACTGCCCCCGGCACGATGCCGGCGCCCACGTCCTTTTCGACTTGCTTCATGAAGGCATCGAGCGGCGCCGGATTGATGGCGGATTTTCCGGCGCCCGGCATCTGGGCACAGGCCGACAGCAGCAGGGCACTGCTGCCCGCCAGCATGGCGCCGAGCCAGCGGCGACGCGGTGCCGGCCCGCTGCCTGCAGGCGCGCTCGCGGGCTGCGTCCGGGTGGGTGGGAGCGATGAACAGGGGGATGACTTGCGTGAGGGCATGATGGGGATCTCCGGCAACCTGAGAGGGATCAGCGCGGTGCCATGCGGATGGCGCCGTCCAGGCGGATGCATTGGCCATTGAAGTAGCCGTTGCGGGCCAGCTCCATCGCCAGGCTGGCGAACTCCTCGGGCTTGCCCAGGCGCTTGGGGAAGGGTACCGAGGCACTGAGGCTGTCGAGCACGTTCTGCTTGGCCCCCAGCATCAGCGGCGTGGCGAAGATACCCGGCATGATCGAGTTGACGCGGATGCCCAGGTCGGACAGGTCACGCGCCATCGGCAGCACCAGGCCATTGACGCCGGCCTTGCCCGAGGCATAGACCACCTGACCGATCTGTCCGTCCTGCGCAGCCACCGAGGCGGTCAGGGTGATGCAGCCGCGCTCGCCGTCCTCGAGTCCGGGCAAGGTGGCCATGCCTTCGGCCGACAGCGAGGCCAGGCGGTAGCTGGCCACCAGCACGCCCTGGATACCGGCCTCGAAATCGCTGGTGGGCAGACGCTTGAGCTTGCCGGCCTCCTTGTCGAAGGCCAGCGTCTTGCCGCGCCGCGAGGTCATGGCGCAGTGGACCAGGATGCGCTCCTGGCCGTTGGCGGCGCGAGCCTTCGCAAAGCCGGCCACCACCGCCTCTTCGCTGTTGATGTCCACCTTGCAGTACAGGCCGCCGATGGCCTTGGCGACTTCCTCGCCCTTGGCATCATTGACGTCGAAGATGGCGACCTTGGCGCCGGCAGCCGCCAGCGCTTCCGCGGTGGCCCTGCCCAGGCCCGATGCGCCACCCGTGACGACTGCGCTGATGCTTGAATCGATTTTCATGTGCGGACTCTCCTGCAACCCGAGGTGCGTGTGCGTTTGAAAGGGCCCTCCGGCCTTGTCCGGAGGATCAAAAGGGGCGCCCGGCGATTGCGGGGCGGCGCTTGATTATGCAGTCCTGCCCGCAGGCGGGCCGCCCGGCGGCAGGGAAACTGGACTCAGCGCCCGGGGGCGAGCGCCGCGTCGCGCTTCTTGCCGGCGGCCTTGCGGGTACCTTCCTTGCGGGCGCCTTCCTTCTGTTGCCGGGCAAACTCGAGCAGATAGGCCTGGTAGTCGTCCAGGTCGCCATCAAAGGGTTCGACGCCGCCCCGGGAGACCATCCAGAATTCGTCGCAGACGGCGCGCAGCAGGGCCCGGTCATGGCTGACCAGCATCACCGTGCCTTCGAATTCGTTGAGCGCCATCGACAAGGCCTCGCGCGTAGCCAGATCCAGGTGATTGGTCGGTTCATCGAGCAGCAGCAGGTTCGGTCGCTGGTAGACGATCATGCACAGCACCAGGCGCGCCTTTTCGCCGCCGCTCATGCTGCCGACCGCCTGCTTGACCATGTCGCCGCCAAAATTGAACAGGCCCAGGAAGCTGCGCAGGTCCTGCTCGCGGGTGCTCTGTCCGCCCAGCTTGCCTTCGGCGCCCAGCCGCTTGACCAGATCGATCATGTGCTGCAGCGGATTGTCGGCGGGTCGCAGCACGTCCAGTTCCTGCTGGGCGAAGTAGCCAATGTTCAGGCCTCGGCCTTGCGTGACCGTGCCGCCCAGCACCGGGATCGCGCCGGCGATGGTCTTGACCAGGGTCGACTTGCCCTGTCCGTTGGCACCCAGGATGCCGATGCGCTGGCCTGCCAGCACCGACTTGCTGACCTTGCTCACGATCACGGTGGGGGCCGCGCCGGGCGGCGCATCCTCGGGGGCCTGATAACCGAAGACCGCACTTTGCATCGCCAGCATCGGATTGGGCAGGTTGTCCGGCTCGCGGAACTCGAAGGTGAACTCGGCCTCGGCCAGCAGGGGCGCAACCTTTTCCATTCGGTCCAGTGCCTTGACCCGGCTTTGCGCCTGCTTGGCCTTGCTGGCCTTGGCCTTGAAGCGGTCGATGAATTTTTTCAGGTGCGCGATCTTGTCCTGCTGCTTGGCATAGGCAGCCTGCTGCAGGGCCATCTTCTCGGCCCGCATGTCCTCGAAGGCACTGTAGTTGCCCCCGTAGCGGTTGAGCTTGCCGACTTCGATCTGCACCGTCACCTGGGTGACCGCATCGAGAAATTCGCGATCATGCGAGATCACCAGCAT
>JAPOKJ010000102.1 GCA_029977705.1 Burkholderiales bacterium
CAGAGTGTATCCGTACGGGTAATTTTGGGATACAATACGGGTTGATGTCGGGAAGTACTTTCTTGTTTCGGTTGTCATGTTTGAAATCATACCACTTGACACCGTCTATTAATTTAAATACACTGCGATCTCCTATTTAGACACCGTCAATTAAAGGGGTTCACCATGACGACGACTTTCAAATCCATCAACATCAAAAACATGGCTCTTCGCGCCGCAGTGGCAGCCGCCATCGTCGTAGCCCATACCCTGGCCCTGCCCGTCGCGCAGGCCCAGGATCAGGGCTCGATCGAGGTGCAGATCCAGGGAGTGCGCAGCGGCACCGGCCAGATCGCCTGCGCGCTGTTTACAGGTGCAGAGGGTTTCCCCGGAGAGAACGGCAAGGCGCGCGCCTTGATGTTCAGCCCGATCGACAATGGAACCGGACGCTGCATCTTCAACGCACTGCCGGCAGGCCGCTATGCGGTATCGGTGATCCACGACGAAAACAAGAACCAGAAGATGGACACCAACCTTTTCGGGGTTCCGCAAGAGGGCTATGGCGTGAGCAACAACAAGACCTATGCGCTGTCATCGCCCAAGTGGGAGGAGTCGTCCCTGGACCTGAGCCAGGGCCAGGCCCGTTCGCTGACGGTTCAGTTGCGCTACTGATCATGAGCCTGGGCCGTGTTGCATGGAGGGGCAACAGCTCTTGCCGCTCGCGGCCTGGGTGATGGCAGGCTGGCGCCATGAAAAAAGCCGCCTCGCGCTTTGGGCGCTGGCGGCTGCATGGACAGCGCTCTGGGTCCTGGCCTATGGCCGGGGACTAAGCCTGTTGTGACCGGAATCGGCCAGGATCAGATCGGATCCCAGCTGAACACGTCGGCCGAGACATCCATCCGCGGGAAGCTGCCCTTCATCGCGGGGATGGCCTGGCTGGCGATGGTCTCGGGCGTCCAGCCCTCGGCGCGATGCACCGAGCGGATCGGGCGATTGTGGTTGAACAGGAAGATCTCGTTGGCGCGCACCCCGAAGATCTGTCCGGTCACCTTGTCGGCACTGGCCTGATCGCTGAGCAGATAGACGCCCATCGGCGCGATCTTGGCGGTTTCCATGGTCTTCATGCGCTCGACGCGCGCCTTCTGGTCAGGCGTCTCGGTGGGGATGGAGCTGATCATGCGGCTCCAGGCAAACGGTGCAATGCAATTGCTGCGAACATTGAACTTGGCCATGTCGAGGGCGATCGACTTGGACAGGCCCACGATCCCCAGCTTGGCGGCCGAGTAATTGGCCTGGCCCACATTGCCGATCAGGCCGGAAGTGGAGGTCATGTTGACGATGGCACCGCTTTCCTGGCTCTTGAAGTACGGGGCTGCGGCGCGCGCGACATAGAAGGCGCCGTTCAGGTGCACATCGATGACGGCCTTCCACTCTTCGATGCTCATGTTGAAGAAGAAGCGGTCACGCAGGATGCCGGCATTGTTGATGATGCCGTCGATGCGACCGAAGGCATCGATGGCGGTCTTGACGATGCGGTTGGCGGCGTCCCAGTCGGCCACACTGTCGGTGTTGGCAACGGCCGTGCCGCCGGCGGCGCGAATCTCGTCGACCACGCGCTGGGCGGGGCCCACATCGAAGCCTTCCCCCTTGACGGATGCGCCAATGTCGTTGACCACGACCTTGGCACCGGCCTTGCCGCAGGCCAGCGCGAAATCACGACCAATACCGCCGCCCGCTCCGGTGACGATGACGACTTTGTCTTGCAACAGCATGTGAGTTCCTCTTCAAAAAAATTGGGTCGGCCGATCGGCGCGAGCGGGGTCAAAGGGCAAAAATCTTGCCCGGGTTCAGGATGTTGTCGGGGTCGAAGGCACGCTTGATCCGGCGCATCAGCTCGATGGCATCTTCGCCCGCCTCATCGACCAGAAAGCCCATCTTGTGCAGGCCGATGCCATGCTCGCCGGTGCAGGTGCCATCCATGGACAAGGCCAGCTCGACGATCTGGTTGTTGAGCTGTTCGGCAAAGGCGTTTTCCTTCTCGTCATCGGGGTCGATGACCAGCACGCAATGGAAATTGCCATCGCCCACGTGACCGATGATCATGGTCGGAAAATCGGCCTGGTCCAGGATCTTGCGGGCCCCGATGATGGAATCGGCCAGGCGCGAGATCGGCACGCAGGTGTCTGTGGAAATGGCACGGCTGCCGGCTCGGACATTGAGCGAGGCAAAGTAGGCATTGTGGCGGGCTGTCCAGAGCCGGTTGCGGTCTTCGGGGCGGGTCGCCCATTCGAAGTCCTGGCCGCCATGCTCGCGGGCGATGTCCTGCACGATCCCGGCCTGCTCGGCAACGCTGGCCTCGGAACCATGGAACTCGAAGAACAGCGTGTGCGCCGGCTTGAGGTTGAGCTTGCTGTAGGCATTGATCGCGAGAATGGCGCGGTCGCAGATGTACTCGCTGCGCGCCACCGGCACACCCAGCTGGATGGTCTGGATGACGGTATCGACCGCAGCCTTCAGGCTGGGGAAGTTGACGACGGCCGCCGACATCGCCTCGGTGACCGGATACAGCTTGACGGTGACCTCGGTGATGATGCCCAGGGTACCCTCCGAGCCGACGAACAGGCGCGTCAGGTCGTAGCCGGCCGAGGACTTCTTGGCCCGGCTTGCAGTGCGGATGATCTTGCCATCGGCGGTGACCACCGTCAGGCCGACCACGTTCTCGCGCATCGTGCCGTAGCGCACGGCATTGGTCCCCGAGGCGCGGGTGGCCGCCATGCCACCAAGGCTGGCATCGGCGCCGGGATCGATCGGGAACATCAGGCCGGTGGGCTTGAGGGCTTCGTTGAGCGCCTTGCGGGTGACGCCGGCCTGTACCGTGGCGGTCAGGTCTTCAGCATTGATCGACACCACCTTGTTCATCTCGGACAGGTCGATGGTGATGCCGCCCTGCACGGCAAGCAGGTGGCCTTCGAGTGAGGAGCCCGCGCCGTAGGCAATGATCGGGAACTTGTGCGCGGCGCACAGCTTGACGATCTCGGCGACCTCCTCGGTGTTGTGCGCATACACGACGGCGTCCGGCGGGATCGGATCGAAGGGGGACTCATCCTTGCCGTGATGCGCACGCACGGCGGCAGCCGTCGAAAAGCGCGCACCGAAGCGCTCGGACAGGACCTTGGCAAAGGCCTCGGGCATCGGGCGCTTGAGCGCTTGGAGGACAGGTTGGGGATGGTTCAATTCAGGTCTCCGGAAGGGGCCTGGGGTGCAGGCGGGAAGCAGGGCTCGGCCGGGGTGTTGGCGCGGACCTGACTGGCTGCAGATTGTACTGGGGCGCCCGCTTGGGCGCGGAGGCAGTTCCGGCATGCCCTGGCAACCCACCCGCAGTCTCGCCTTCAGCGGCCTGCTCGCCGCCGCATCTCCGTGAAGGGGGCGAACTCCCATTCGCGCATCGCCAGGATCAGGGTGTAGCCCCCGGTCAGCTCGGGCTTGAGCTTCTGGTCGGCCAGGTGCTGGGCGCTGAAGTCCTGGCCCAGCCGCTTGAGGCGATCGACGAAGCTGGGGGCCATCGCCTGGCTGATGGTGCCGTGCACGATGTGGACGGTTTCGCCATCGCGGGCAAAGCGGCCGTTGAAGTAATCCTGGATGACATGCTCGCGGAAATACTGCATCAAAGGGCCATCGGGGCGCCAGCGGAAGGTCTTGGCCAGTTTCAGGCGATAGCGGTTCATCGGCTTGAGTTCGATCACGCCGAGCCGGTCCAGGCGCGTCATGCAGGCGATCACCTCGGCCTCGCCCAAGGTATAGGTCTCGACGATCTGCTCGAAGGTCCATTGGCTCAGGCAGCAGATGGCCACCAGCAGCAGCTTCTTGTCCTTGGTGACCGCCTCTTCCTGCTGCGGGGTCAGTTCGGTGACCAGCGGCTGGGCCTCGACCACCTTGCGCGCCAGTTCGTCAAAGGTGATCTTGCAGGCCAGGCAGATCTCGTCGACGCGCGACAAGGGCATCTCGCGGCGGCTGAACATGCGCTTGACGCTGGACTCGCTCATGCCGATCCTGCTGGCCAGATCAGCATAGGTGAGCCCGGCGGCCTTGAGCTCGTCCTTCAGGGCTTCGATCAGTTGTTGGGTGCCGGTGACGGGGTTGGAATCGCTCATGGGGGCTGGCGGTCGGAAAGTTCAGGACAAAAGGTGTCCTCCAATGATACTTCCGGCACTCAAAGAATGCACCAAGGATTAATCAGCTGGCCTTTTTGAGGAAAGGCCTCAGGATGGGAGCCGTTCCGCCCCAGGGCAGCCTCATCGGCCGTCGATGTCCTCCGGTTTCACGTCGGCTGGTGCTCTCGGGTTAAATGACATCTCCCCCAAGGACGACCATGGAAAGCAAAGCCAGCACTCACACCCCGGACAGTTCTAACGACTCGGGCCATGGCGGCCAGTTCGCCCTGCTCGGGCAACGGCGCTTTGCACCGTTTTTCTGGACCCAGTTCCTGGGAGCGGGCAACGACAACCTGTTCAAGTTCGCCCTCACGGTGATGGTCACCTACCAGTTGCAACTCGAATGGCTGCCGGCGGCGCAGGCGGGCCTGGTGATCGGGGCCTTGTTCATCCTGCCCTACCTGATTTTTTCGGCCACCAGCGGCCAGCTGGCAGACAAGTACAACAAGACAGCCCTGATCCGCCTCGTCAAGTCGCTCGAGATCGCGATCATGGCGCTGGCGGCCTGGGGCTTTTACCAGAAGCAGGTCCCGGTGCTGCTCGCCTGTACCTTCCTGATGGGCTTGCACTCCACGCTGTTCGGTCCGGTCAAATATGCCTACCTGCCGCAGCAGTTGAATGAGCGCGAGCTCACCGGTGGCAATGGCCTGGTCGAGATGGGCACCTTCGTGGCCATCCTGCTGGGCAATGTGGCGGGCGGCCTGCTGATCGGCATCCCCGAGGGGGGCCCGCACTACGTCGCCGGCGCCTGCCTGGCCCTGGCGGTCCTGGGCCGGGCCATGGCGCAGGCGATTCCCGAGGCACCTGCGACCGATCCGGGACTGCGCATCAACTGGAATCCGGTCAGCGAGACCTGGCGCAACCTCAAGCTGGCCCGGGAGCACGTGGCGGTCTTTCGCTCGCTGCTGGGGATCAGCTGGATGTGGTTCTTCGGGGCCATCTTCCTGTCGAATTTTCCGGCCCTGGCCCGCAATGTGCTCGGCGGCAATGAGCAGGTCGCCTCGCTGCTGCTGGTGGTGTTTTCGATCGGTATCGGGACGGGTTCGCTGCTGTGCGAGACCTTGTCGCGACGTCATGTGGAGATCGGTCTGGTGCCCTTCGGCGCGTTCGGCATGAGCGTGTTCGCGATCGACCTGTACTTTGCCAGCCGCGGCATCAGCCACGGCAGCACGGCGATGGGCTTGTCGGCCTTCATCGCTCAGGCGGCGCACTGGCGAGTGATGGCCGACCTGATGCTGCTGTCGCTGTTTGCCGGGCTGTTCAGCGTGCCGATGTACGCGCTGATCCAGTTGCGTGCAGCACCCAGCCATCGGGCCCGCATCATTGCGGCCAACAACATCCTGAATGCGCTGTTCATGATCGCCAGCTCGCTGATCGCCGGTGCCCTGCTGTCGCGCGGCTTCACGATCCCGGAGCTCTTCCTGTTCACCGGCATCGCCAATGCCCTGGTGGCGATCTACATCTTCCTGCTGGTGCCCGAGTACCTGCTGCGCTTTGTGGCCTGGATCGCATCGCGGTTCCTGTACCGCTTCAAGGTGCGCGGGGACGCCGCCATTCCGACCGAAGGTGCAGCACTGCTCGTCTGCAACCATGTGAGCTTCGTTGATGCGGTGTTGCTGATGGCCGCGAGCCCGCGCCCGATCCACTTCATCATGGACCACCAGATCTTCAGGATGCCGGTGCTGGGCCCATTCTTTCGCCTGGCCGGTGCGATTCCGATCGCCCCGCAAAAGACCGACCCGGTCCTTTACGAGGCCGCCTTTTCAGCGGCAGCGAAAGCCTTGGACGAGGGTGAACTGGTGGGCATCTTCCCCGAGGGCGTCCTGACCCGTGATGGCCAGGTGGGTGAGTTCAAGGGTGGCCTGATGCGCATCCTGGAGACCCATCCGGTGCCGGTCGTGCCGATGGCCCTGCAAAACCTCTGGGGCAGCTATTTCTCGCGCATCGAGCAGGGCAAGGCGATGGTCAGGCCCTTCAGGCGTGGCCTGCTGACGCGGGTGGGATTGCATGTGGGCGCGGCCGTGCCGGCCTCGCAGGTGAGCCCGGGCGCGCTGCGCGACAAGGTGCAGGCGCTGCTCAGCGAACCGGTCTGATCAGGGCGGAAGCGCTAGCGTGGTGTGCCGCAAAGGCTGCGCCGCGGGCGCGAGAGGTCTTGCGGACCTTCCCTAGCGAAAACGCTGGCGCCACTCATCGACCAACAACAGATAGAAAAACTTCGGGTCGCGGATGAGGTAGCGCTTGCCGAGCCTGGCGGGCTCCTGGATCAGGCGATAAAGCCACTCCATTCCCCAGCGGCTCATCCAGGCAGGCGCACGCTGCACGGTGCCGGCCTCGAAATCAAGCGTCGCGCCGACCGCCATGAAGCGCCTGACATGGATCAGGCGGTGGCGATGGCGGTGCAACCACAGTTCCTGCTTGGGCGTGCCCAGGCCCAGTGCCAGCGTGTCTGCACCACTGGCATTGATCACCTCGATGGCATGGTCGATCTCCTGCGCGTCATCGACAAACTGCATCGAGGGGGACAGGCCAGCGATCACGATGTCACGGCCTACCCGCTGGTTGATGGCCTTCATGGCCGCATCGGCAACGCCAGGCTTGCCTCCAAGCAGGAAGACCGACACCTCGGGATGGCCGGCATGAAAACGGCAAAAGGCCGGGAAGACATCCGAGCCGGAAAGCTTTTCCGGTACCGGCCGCCCCAGCAGCCGGAGCACCCAGAACAGGATCTGGCTGTCGACGAGCACGAATTCGGCGCTTCGGTAGATGTCGAGGAACTCGGCATTCTCCTGCAGTGTGATCATGTGATCGACATTGGGCGTTACGACCAGCCCCTGATCGAAGGCCTCGAGAAAGGACTGCAGGGTATAGGTGTCGATCTCGATATTGAGAAGACGGACTCTCATGAAACGTCGGGGCGCGCACTTGCAGGAAGATCAGGATCCCGGACGACAGGCGGGGCTTGTCGCGCATCGGGGCTGGTGTGGAACATAGCATGCTGCGCACGCGAGGCCGACGCAGTTTCGCACGGTAGCCAAAGGTCACACCGGGGTTCTCGTAGAATGCCGACCCCATGACACTTTCCCGCGCATCCCTGGCGCGCCTGCTGCTGTTCGTGACCCCGGCCCTGTGGTCGGCCAACTACGTCGTGGCGCGAGCGGCGGTGGGGGTGATCGAACCCCATGCACTGGCCCTGCTGCGATGGTCCCTCGCCTTCGCGGTGATGCTGCCCTTCGTCTGGCGCGAACTTTGGGTGAAATGGCCACTGTGGCGCCACGAGTGGCGCGACCTGCTGGTGCTGGGCGGCCTGGGCATGTGGATCTGTGGCGCCTTCGTCTACATCGGCGGCCGTACCACCAGCGCAGTGAACATTTCACTGCTCTATGCCTGCGCCCCGGTCCTGATCGCTGCCGCCTCGGCGCTGTGGTTCCATGAACACCTGCGGCCGGTGCAGTGGGGCGGTGCCGCGCTGGCGCTGGCTGGCATGCTGCTGGTGATTGCCAAGGCCGACTGGCAGACCTTCCTGCACCTGCGTTTCACCACTGGCGACTGGTGGATCGTGGCGGCAGTGAGCGCCTGGACGGTTTACTCGCTGATGCTCAAGAACCGCACCACCAGCCTGGGAGTATTCACCCGCTCGGTGGCGATCACGCTGGGAGGCATCCTGGTGCTGGTGCCGTTCACGATCATCGAGGCCCTGACGGTGCAGGCACCGGCCTTCACGCCCAAGGCCTTCTGGCTGGGCCTGATCGCCGCCCTGCTGCCAGGGGTCGGCGCCTACCAGGCCTACTCGTTCATGCAAAAGGAACTCGGGGCGGCCAGGACCGGTCTGGTGCTGTACCTGGGACCGATCTACGGCGCCATCGCGGCCTGGATCTTCCTGGGCGAGATGCCGCACCTTTATCACGCACTGGGCGCCCTGCTGATCCTTCCGGGTATCTGGCTGGCCACCCGGGAGCGCTGAACAAACCCCGCCCCAGTGCCTGTCGGCGCGGACGGGCAAAGGGATTGTATTTTCATGATTTCGCCATTTTTTAGGAAAATGCGCCAATCGCTCGACGCCTCCCGAGGGCCGCGCTAGGATTGCGTCCTTACCCTTTTTCCCTACGGAGACACCATGGGTCATTCTGATCCCCAAGTCGAACAGGCCTTGCAGCCGTTCTGGATGCCGTTCACGCCGAACAAGGAGTTCAAGCAGGAACCCAAGATGTTCACGCGTGCCGAGGGCATGTACTTCTACACGCCAGAGGGCCAGAAGGTGATCGATGCCTCCTCGGGCCTGTTCTGCGTGGCGGCCGGCCACTGCCGCCCCGAGATTGCCGAAGCGGTCTACAAGCAGTTGCAGACCCTTGACTTCACCGCCCCCTTCCTGCGCGCCCAGCCCAAGGCCTTCGAGCTGGCCACCCGTGTCGCGGAATTCACGCCTAAGGGCATGGACCGGGTGTTCTTCACCAACTCGGGCTCCGAGGCGGTCGACACCGCGATGAAGATGGCCTTGATGTATCACCGCAGCAAGGGCCAGGCACAGCGCCAGATCTTCATCTCGCGCGAGCGCGCCTATCACGGTGTGAACATGGGCGGTGTGGCCCTGTCCGGCATGGTGAACAACCGCCGCGCCTTCGGTGTGGGCCTGGCCGGCGTGTACCACATGCGTCATACGGCGCTGGCCGAGAACAAGTTTGCCAAGGGGCAGCCCGAGCACGGCGCCGATCTGGCCGATGACCTGCAGCGCTTCTGTGCCCTGCTCGGTGGCGAGAACATTGCCGCCGTATTCGTCGAGCCTGCAGCCGGTTCATTCGGCTGCCTGCCGCCGCCCAAGGGCTACCTGAACAAGCTGCGCCAGATCTGCGACCAGCACGGCATCCTGCTGGTGTTCGATGAGGTCATCACCGGCTGGGGCCGGATGGGCGCCAACTTCGGTGCCCAGGCCTTCGGCGTGACCCCCGACCTGATGACGATGGCCAAGGCGATCACCAATGGCGCCCAACCCATGGGCGCGGTGGCTGCCAAGCGCGAGGTCTACGACACCATCACCAATGCCGGTCCGGCGGCCGGGGTCGAGTTCTTCCATGGCTACACCTACTCGGCTCACCCGGCGTCCTGCGCGGCGGGCCTGGCGATGATGGACATCTTCACCAAGGAAAAGCTGATCGAGCGCGCCGCTGCGCTCAGCCCCTACTTCATCGAGGGCGTGCACAGCCTGCGCGATCTGCCGATCGTCACCGACATCCGCTCGATCGGCCTGATGGCGGCGGTCGATGTAGCCGTCGACGGAGCGCCGGGCGTGCGCGGTCACGAGGCGCAAAAGCGCCTGTATGACGCCGGCCTGAACCTGAAGAGCACTGGCGATGCGCTGATCATGGCCCCGCCCTTCATCGCCGAGAAGTCGCACATCGACGAGATCATCAACAAGATGCGCGACGTGCTGTCCAGGCTTTGAGTCCTGGGCAGGCAGGCCAACAGGCTCTAGGGAAGGTCCGCAAAACCTCTCGCGGGCACGACAGGTTTTGCGGACCTTCCCCAGGTCGACCTTTGTCGCGGTCGGCCGGGGCCCGGAGGGCTGCACCCGCGAGGTGCATCCGGATCGATCTCATCCGGGTAGATCATCCATTAGCGCACTGATTCGGTGAGCCTCTGGCTTGCCGAACGCCCCACCAGGTCTGATCCGGTGAGGGC
>JAPOKJ010000032.1 GCA_029977705.1 Burkholderiales bacterium
CCCCGCGCCCCCCCCCCCCCTCCACCCCCCCTGGGGCTCCTCCGGCCGGGGGCGGGAGGGGGTGCTGGCCCATGAAGGGCCCGCTGCGGCCGACAGCGCGGATCAAGCAAACAAGCCCCTGCCCTTCCAGATCTCCGGCCTGAGCCTGCAGCACAAGCATGTACCCGAGATCCAGCGCCACGCCGGCCTGCAGGCGCGGCCCTTCTTCGTGCCCTCGTACGGCAGCTTCCGGCAGGGCATCGCGCTGAGCATTCCCCTGCATCGCGCGATGTTCTCGCAAGACGTCAGCAGCGAAACCTTGCGCGCGCTGCTGGTCCAGCGCTATCGCGACCAGCCCCATGTGCAGGTGCTCGATGCCACGCAGACCGCCGACGTGGACAAGCTCGATCCCCAGGCCCTCAATGGCAGCAACGATCTGCAACTGGCGGTGTTCGGGAATGATGACCATGGCCAGTTCCTGCTCACCGCCGTGTTCGACAACCTGGGCAAGGGTGCATCGGGCGCGGCCGTGCAGAACCTCGATCTGATGCTCGGGCACGCGGCCAATGCGGCACGCCCGACCCACGCAGACGAAGTGGCCCTCCCGACCCACGCGACAAACCTGGCCGTGGGCCCCAGCCCCTTGAACACCCACCCCCTGGAGAAGGCCGCATGACCCCCACCGCACTGATGGACATCACCGCCCGCCCGGGCACGGTCTTCGAGCGCGGCGAAGGCAGCTGGCTTTGGGACACCCAGGGCCGCCGCTACCTGGACTTCGTGCAGGGCTGGGCGGTGAACACGCTCGGCCATGCGCCGGCCGTGATCCGCGAGGCGCTCGATGCGCAATCGCGCCTGCTGCTCACGCCCAGCCCGGCCTTCTACAACGCGCCGGCGATCGAACTGGCCCGCAGACTTACGCAGCACAGCGTCTTCGATCAGGTCTTCTTCACCAACAGCGGTGCCGAGGCCAATGAAGGCGCGATCAAGCTGGCGCGCAAATGGGGCCAGCTCCACAAGGGCGGCGCGCACGAGATCATCACCTACGCGGACGGTTTTCATGGCCGTACGCTCGCAACCATGTCCGCCTCCGGCAAGCCCGGCTGGGACCGGATGTTTGCACCGCAGGTGCCGGGCTTTCCGAAGGCGCATCTCAACGACCTGGCCTCGGTGCAGGCCTTGATCGGACCCGACACCGTGGCCATCATGCTCGAGCCGATCCAGGGCGAGAGCGGCGTGAACCCGGCGACGACCGCTTTTCTGCAGGGCCTGCGCCGGCTATGCGATGAGCACGAGTTGCTACTGATCTTCGATGAGGTGCAGACCGGCATCGGACGCCTCGGCCAGTTCTTCGGCTACCAGCACTTCGGCGTCACGCCCGACATCGCGACGCTGGCCAAGGGCTTGGGCGGTGGCGTGCCGATCGGGGCATTGCTGGCACGCCAGCATGCCTGCGTGTTCGTGCATGGCGATCAGGGCGGCACCTTCAATGGCAATCCGCTGATGTGCGCGGTGGGGCAGGCGGTGCTCGACGAAGTGCTGGCGCCGGACTTCCTGCCGCGGGTGCGCGCTGCCGGCGAGCACCTGACCCGCCGGTTGCAAACGCTTTCAGCGCACTACGGACTGGGCGCGGTGCGCGGCGCGGGCCTGCTGCAAGCGCTGGAGTTGGGTCAGCCGATCGCGGCGCAACTGGTGGCCCATGCGCGCGAACAATTGATGCTGGGTGGCGCACAGGCCAACACAGGCCTGCTGCTCAATGCGCCCCGACCCGCCGTGCTGCGCTTCATGCCGGCGCTGACGGTGAGCCTGGAGGAGATCGACCAGATGATCGAAGGACTGGCGCAAAGCCTGAAAGCCGTGCGCTGAACGCCCTTCAACGGCCCTGGAACTTCGGCTCGCGCCGCTCCGCCGAGGCCTTGACGCCTTCCTTGAAGTCCTCGGACTTGAACTGGGCGTTCTGATGCACGCTCTCGTTGGCCACCGCGGTGCGGATGGCATCGACCAGGCCCACGCGCAGCGAGGAGCGGGTGGCCTGCACTGCAAGCGGTGCCGAGATGGCGATCTCGGCCGCCAGCTTGATGGCTTCGGCACGGACCTGGTCCTGGGGCACCAGCACATCGGCCAGGCCCATGGCCACAGCCTCATCGCCCGTCACGCGGCGACCGGTGTAGAACAGCATCGCGGCCTTTTGCACGCCCACCAGGCGCGGCAGCGTCACCGACAGGCCGAAGCCGGGGTGAAAGCCCAGGCGCGTGAAGTTGGCCGAGAACTTGGCCTCCTTGCAGGTGACACGAAAATCACCGACCAGGGCCAGGCCCAGGCCGCCGCCGATGGCCGGACCCTGCACCGCCGTGATCACCGGCTTGGCGCAGGAGAACATGCGCACCGCCTCGAAGTACAGCGGATTGATGCGGCGCGGGCTGTCGACCTGATTGTTGCTGCGCTTGGGGTCGCTGAAGTTGGCCCCGGCACAGAAGGACGAACCCTGCGAGGCGAGCACGATGCTGCGGCACTCGGGATCCAGGTCGAGCGCCTCGAAGGCACTGGCAATACCCTGGATCATCTCCATGTCAAAGAAGTTGTGCGGCGGACGGCACATCTCGACGATGGCCACATGGCCTTGCTTGCTGACCTGGATGGAAGGCGTGGTGACTTCAGACATGTTGACCTCGTCGGTGGGATTTCAGGAAAGGGAGGCGAACTGGCGCGCGGTGACGCCAGGCCAGAAGCCCTCGGAGCGGGCACGGATGGCAGCCTGCCCCAGGCGCAAGGCCCACTGGGCATCTGAGCCATAGACTTCACGCCAGGCCCACAGGCGGCGGGTCGCAAAGTTGAGGGCATGATCGTAGGTAAAGCCGATGGCGCCATGGGTCTGGTGCGCGATCGATGCGCAGCGCGTGGCCGCTTCGCCCCCACGCACCTTGGCCACCGCAATGCTGAACAAGGCCTGGGGATGGTCACCACCGGTCACGTCGGGCGCGTCATTGCAGGCCACCTGCGCGGCCACGCGCGCCGCACAGACTTCGCCGGCCATCAGGGACAAGGATTGCTGGATGGCCTGGTTGCGACCGATCGGCTTGCCGAACTGGACACGGTCCATCGAGTACTGCACCGACTGCTCGAGCAGCCATTCCATGGCACCGACCATCATGGCCGAGCGCGCCAGCGCGCCCAGGCTCTCGACCGGGCGACCCAGGGACTTGAAGGGATTGGCAAAGCGCGCGAGCACGGGTGCCTTGTCGAAGGCCACGCCATCGGCCGGCTCGAGGGCGGCATTGGTGCGCGGTGTGATCGTGACACTGCCCGAGGCCGCCAGATCGACCATCACCAGTTCGGAAGGGGTGGCCACCAGGGCCCAACGGCAATAGCGTGCCCAGGTGACGCGGGGGGCGCTGCCACTGAGGCCGTCGCCGGCCAGGCTCAGGCCGGCCGCCTGGGTTTCGTCCACCAGGGCCATCGGTTCCTGCGGCACATCCAGCCCCGCTGCCGACAGCAATTGTGCGGCGATCATGGTCTCGGCCAGCGGCAGGGGCGCCTGCCAATAGCCCAGGCCGCGCAGGATCGGGTAGGCATCGGCCCAGCTGGCGCCGATGCCGCCCGAGGCCTCGCTGGCCAGCGCCAGGCTCAGGCCGTTGTCGACGACTGTCTGCCAGAGCCGTTGGGGGAATTCGCCTTTTTCGAAGCGCTCGAGCAAGGCCTTGTCGACATTGTCGGCAAAGATGCGTGCCGCGCTTTCTGCAATCATCGAATCGCTCATCGCAGTCCGAGTCCTTTCGCAATGATGCCGCGCAGGATTTCGCGGGTGCCGCCGCGCAGGGAGAAGGAAGGCACCGCACGGGTGGTGTAGGACAGGGCCCAGTCCAGCTTGGAGCCCGGTACGGTACGGCCACCAAAAAGGTCATGGGCAATGTCGGGCATGGCCTGCTCGACCAGGGCACCCTGATCCTTGACCAGGGCCGCTGCCTGGGCCGGGTTTTCGCCCCGGGCCAGCATGCCGGAGACACCCAGCGACATCTGGCGCAGCGCGCCGTAGCTGGCCACGATGCGGCCGATGGCGGCTGCCTCGCGCGGATCGTCGGGGTTGGCTTCGTCGAGCATCTCGAACAGCAGTTGCGAGCTGCTCAGGTAGCGCTCGGGGCCGCTGCGCTCAAAGGCCAGCTCGCCCGAGACCTGTTTCCAGCCATCGCCCTCGGCGCCGATCAGGTGCTCATGGGGCACCAGCACATCATCGAAGGTGACCTCGTTGAAGTCATGCTCGCCCAATTGGTTGATGATCGGGCGGATGGTGATGCCCGGCGACTTCATGTCGATCAGGAACTGCGACATGCCGGCGTGGCGCTGCTCACTGGGACCGCCGGTGCGCAGCAGGGCGATCATGTAGTGCGAGGAATGGGCCCGCGAGGTCCAGACCTTGCGGCCATTGACCACCCAGCCGGCATCGGTGCGTACCGCGCGCGAGCGGATCGAGGCCAGGTCGGAGCCGGAATCGGGCTCGCTCATGCCGATGCAAAAGAAGATCTCGCCGCGCGCAATGCCGGGCACGATGCGGGGTGCGAGAAGCTCGGGGGACAGGCGCATCAGCAACAGCGCGCTCTGGCGCTCGGCGATCCAGTGGGCACTGACCGGTGCGCCGGCCGAGAGCATTTCTTCCATCACCACGTAGCGCTCGAGAGCGGTGCGCTCCTGACCGCCATAGCGCTTGGGCCAGGTCATGCCGATCCAGCCACGGGCGCCGATCAGCCGGCTGAACTCGGGGTCGGAGCCGGACCAGTTGCGCACGCGCTTTTCGTGCGGAAAGGTTTTCATGAAGTCCGCCAGGAAGGCGCGCACCTCGGCGCGCAAGGCCTCGCACTCGGGCGGCAAGCTGCAAGGCGCAATGTTCAGGTCTTGAATTTGGATTCTCCCGATGACCAATCCGGTTCATCATGCCATGCCCGTGGCGCCGGAACGTGAACCGATTCCGCAACGCACAAGGGAGCGTGTGCAATTCCACGGGGAAAGCCCGGTGCAGCAGTGGCACATGACCCCGTTTGCGACAGGGCCTTGTGCTAGCCTGAAACGGTTGCCTACCCTCAGACTCCGCCGCGCTCGGAGCACGACCCCATGACTGCTTCCGGCTCCACCGCCCCCGCTTCCCGGACCCCGGGCCCTGCCGCCACCGGCCCCCTGGCCGGCGTGCGCATCCTGGACCTGACGGCGGTCGTGCTCGGGCCGCTGGCCACCCAGATCCTGGCCGATTACGGGGCCGACGTGATCAAGATCGAAAGCCCCGAGGGCGATCTGATGCGTGCCAATGGCGTTTCGAAAACCCCGGGCATGAGTTCCATCTTCATGGCCATCAACCGCAACAAGCGTTCGGTGGCTGTCGATCTCAAGACCGCCGAAGGCCAGGCACTGCTGCACGAACTGGTCAAGGGCGTGGACGTGCTGGTGCACAACATGCGCGTGGCAGCGATCGAACGCCTGGGTATGGGCTATGAGGCGGTGGTCAAGCTGAACCCCAACATCGTCTACTGTGTGGCCACCGGCTTTGGACAGAGCGGCCCGGATGCGGCGCGCCCCGCCTTCGATGACGTGATCCAGGCTGGCTGCGGGCTGGCGGCCCTCAATGGCCACACCCGAGGGGCGCCGGAATATGTGCCCTCGCTGATCGCTGACAAGACCACAGGCATGGCCGTTGTCAATGCAATCCTGGCTGCCTTGTTCCATCGCGAGCGCAAGGGCGAGGGTCAGTATGTCGAGGTGCCGATGCTCGAGACCATGACGGCCTTCACCCTGGCCGAGCATCTGGGCGGACTGAGCTTCGACCCACCGCCGGCCAAGGCCGGCTATGCCCGCCTGATGGCGGGGGGCCGCATGCCGGCGCCCACCGCCGATGGCCATGTGGCGATGCTGCCCTACACCAACGACCACTGGGTCGCCTTCTTCACCGGTGTGGGCAGGCCCGATCTGGCCGAGCGCTGCCGCACCGAGACCCGTCACGAACGCAATGGCCGCGTCAAGCAGTTGTATGCCGACATGTTCGAACAGACGCGCAAGCTGACCACCGCCGAATGCGTCGCCCTGTGCGATCGGCTCGACATCCCCTGCACGCGCATATACGCGCTCGACGAATTGCCCGAACATCCGCAGCTCAAGGCCGTCGGCATGTTCCAGCCCCTGCAGCACCCCACCGAAGGGGCCACTGTAGCGGTGCGGCCGGCCACCCTGTTTGCCAGGACCCCGGCCTCGATCCGAAGTGCTGCCCCGCAGGTCGGCGAGCACAGCATCGAATGCCTGATGCAGGCTGGCATCCCGCGCGAGCGCCTCGAGGCACTCGAGAAAGCCGGCGTGCTGCGCCAGTATCGTCCCAAGGCTTGATTCCCCAACGCAGGAGGACTTCCATGATCCGCAAACTGATCGTCACCGCACTGGTGTTGCTGGCACCGGCCCTGAGCCATGGCCAGGCCGCCAATTATCCGAACAAGCCGATCCGCATCATCGTGCCCTTCACGGCCGGCAGTGGTGCCGATTCCAGTTCGCGCGCCTACGGCGAGATCCTCTCCAAGCTGTTTGGCCAGCCGGTGATCGTCGAGAACCGGCCCGGGGCCAGTGGCATTCTCGCAATGCAGGCGGTCAAGAACGCACCGGCCGATGGCTACACCATCCTGACCGCCACCAACTCGCCGATGACCGTCAATCCGGTGGTGATGAAGAACCTGCCCTACGACTCGCTCAAGGATTTCCGGCCAGTGATCGGTGTCAGCAAGGGACCCGTCGCCTTCATCGTGAAGGCCGACTCACCGTACAAGACCATGAAGGACCTGATCGATGCCGCCCGCAAGGAAGGCAAGGGCCTGGCGGTGGGCAATTATTCGGCGGGCTATGAGCTGATCGGTGCCTGGCTCGGCAACCTGACCGGCCTGCCGATCATCCCGGTCACCTACAAGGGCGGCGATCCGATGATGATCGATGTCATCGGCGGGCAGCTGACCACCGCCGCCACCGACTTTGGCGGTGCTGCACCCCGCCTGCGTGAAAATCGCCTGCGCGCACTGGCCATCTCCGCCGATGTCCGCGATCCGGCCTTCCCCGACATTCCGACCATGAAGGAAAGCGGCTTTCCCGAATTCGAGTCCTGGGTCTGGACCTCTTTCTTCGTGCGCGCCGACACGCCCGACGACATCACCCAGAAACTGTACGAGGGCTTCAAACGCGCGATGGCCACGCCCGAAGGGCGGGCCTATCAGGCGTCCCTGCCCTCCAAGCTGATGGACCTGGGCCCGGCAGACATGCGGGCCTTCATCAGCGCAGAGCTCGAGCGCTTCCGGGGCATCGCCAAGGCCGCGGGGATTCAGCCCAAGTAGGCGGGCATCCCCCGGCTCCGACGCGACAGGCCTTGGCCGACGGCGGCGGACCTGAAGCCGGCATCAGTAGGCGCGAGACGAGGTGGCTTGGTTACCCAGCACGGTCGTGGAGACACCGATCGATCCCGAGACCGGAATCGCCTGGGGCTTGGCCAGGGTGCCCGAGTTGAGCGACGCGGTATTGAAGATGCAACTGGTCTGCGAGCCGCCAGGATTCTGCTCTGCACCGAAAATCTTTGTGCCGGTGGCATCAAAGAAGTTGACGAAGCAATTGTCCGACCGCGAGCCGTAGGCGGAGCCCTGTGTGAAATTGAACCTGAACAAGCCATCCATGACCGTGCCCGGCGCGAAGGCGGCGCTGGCGCTCTTGTAGGCGCTCAGGTCGGCGGGGGTCACACTGGTGATAGTGGCGAACAGGTTGGCTTCGTTGGCCTGCGCGAAGGCCTTGGACAGCGGCACGGCATTGGTCAGGTAGGCAAAGACGCCGACTACCGTCCCGTTGACGCCACCACTGCGCAGGCTCCAGGTATAGATGCTGCCGGGAGGCGCCGCGCTTTCGTCGATGCAGGGGGTCCCGGCAGGCGCCGAGGTGGACGTCAGGTCCTGGCAGCTTTGCAGGGCCTCGCCCTTGCCATAGAAGCCGTTGCCGCCATCGATCAGCAGGGTCGAGGAAAGATCGCCCGGCGCCGGAACGGTGAGCGTCAAGCGGACGCCGGTCGATCCGACCGGTGAGGCGGGATTGCCGCTGTAGGTGCTCAGGCCCGGGCCGCGCACCAGGACCGTATCAACCCCCAGCCCCTCGTCGGCCAGCGCCTCCTTCTCCAGGTGAAAGGCCCATTGACGCGAGTAGCTGACCGTACCGTTGGGGGCCTGCGAGCGCGCGATGCGGGCCATCATGTGCATGTCGACATGCTGGCTTCCGGCAAAGCGCCAACCGCCCGCACAGCCAGGATAGGCGGCGCCCTTGACCATCTTCCAGTTGTTCGAACTGGCATCACCGGCAATGCCGATCTGGACCCAGGCACTGACCGGGGCACCATTGGCCAGCGTCACCGCCGAGGTGGTGCGTGCCTTGAAGACATCGATCGGCAGGAGACTGGCATTGGCCTGCAAGGTCTGCAGTTCCGTCGCCGACAGCGGCGTCATGTCGATCGGCGACAGGCCGGCCACCTGGATGGCGAGACCGGCCGGGACCTGCGCGCTCGACAGGAAGGTGGTCAGGGCCGCCTTGTCATCGAGCTTGCCGAGGCGGAATCCCGCATCGAAGAAGTCACCGACCCGGGATACAGAGGGCGGCGTGCCATTCTTGCCCGTATACAGGGCATTGAAGCTGGCCAGGCAGGCCTTGATTTCAGGCAGCACAGAGGCGGCCGCCCCAGCAGCGGCCAACTGGGGTGCGCTGGGGGCGGTCGTGGCATGGCTTGCGCTTCCGCCAGCGCTGCCGGGCAGGGTCACCTGACCGAGCGCGGTGTTGGTCGCGATCAGGGTCACCGTGGCCTGGGCACCCAGGGCGGTGGCAGGTGCCACCAGGATCTGATCCAGCACGGCGTCCATGCCGGAGCCATCGGCCTTGAAGCTGCCGGTCAGGGGATTCAGGCCGCTGCTGTTGATCGGCTTGATCATGTCGCTGACCGCCGTCACGGCTGCTGTCAGGCGCGTGGCATTGGCGGCGTCGGACAGGGCGCTCAGGCAGGCCGGCGCAACGACATTGGCGACTGGCGCACAAAGCGCCGCCAGCGACGAGCCGGCCGGCCGGCCGGCTGCGCTGGCCACGATCAGATCCGTCAGGGGTGTCAGGTTGACCGTCTGCCCGGCGGCGGTCGCCACCGAGTTGAGCGTCACCTGCTTGCCCGCGGCCGAACCGGTGATGCTGAGCATGAAGGGTGCCGTCATGCCTGAGACATCGACGGTGAAGGCACCATCGGCGGCCGTCGAGGCGGCTGGCGAGACCTTGCCATTGATGTCGATCGCGACGACATTGCCCTGGATCGGCGCACCGATGGCGGCGGTTCCGGTCAAGGTGCTGGCTGCAGCAGCACCGCCCGATGAGCCCGAAGAGGACCCCGAACTGCTGCCCGATGAGGAACTGGAGGCGCTCGGGGAGGCGTTCGAGGCGCTGTCCGACGCGCTGCCTGATCCGCCGCCACCGCAACCCGGCAAGCCGAGCAGTAGTGGGCCGGCCACAGCCAGGGTGGTGATGATGGACTTCATGGGGTCTCCGACGTTGGCATGCGCGAAAGAGCGCTTGCGGATGCAAGGCCCTGCGCATGGCGGAGTCTCCCGTCTCGTGGCCGGCGGCGCATCCCCTCGTTTGAGGAGACGGTGTGGCCATCGCCCCTTGGGCGACTTCAGCGGCCGGCGCTGCCTGATCGGGCCAGGGAAGGTCCGCGCATCACCGCACAGATGCGCTCGAGCAGCATCTCGGTGGAGCCGTCCACGAAGCCTGCCACCCGCGCGCCGATCAGGTGGCGTGCAAACGGGTAGTGCTCGCGCAGCCCTTCGGCCCCCATCGCCTGGGCCAGCACCGGCAACTGCCGGTCTGCCATGCGGGTGGCCAGCAGCTTGGCCTGGGCGGCCACCAGTTGCGCATCCTCCTTGCGGTCGATCATCTCGGCGGCCTGGTCCACCATCAGGCGGCAGGCGGCCAGTTCGGCGCTGGCCTCGGCCAGGCGCCAGCGCCAGCCCTGATGATCGGCCAGCGGCTTGCCGAAGCTCTTGCGCTGCTCGCCAAATTCGCTGACCACGCGCAGCGCCTCGCCGACCATGCCGCAACTCATCGCAGCGATATAGGTGCGCGCACCGTTGATCGATCCCATCGCCGACTTGAAGGCCTGCCCGATCGGCTGGATCATCTCCTCATCGCGGGCGATATAGCCCTCGAGACGAAAGCCGCCGGTGCCGATGGTATGTTGCCCGCCCAAGGCAAAGGCCGGTTCGCGGATGAAGCCCTCGCGACGACCATCGATGACGAAGCCGGCAATCCCCTTGCCGGCGCTGCCCGGTTCGGTCTGGGCATACATCACCACCACATCGGCCAGCGCCGCATTGGAGATCCAGGCCTTGGCCCCGTCCAGACGCCATCCGCCGGGCACGCGCCGGGCATGCATCGTGATCGCCGAAAAATCCGAGCCGGCTTGTGGCTCGGTAAGCGCGGTGCAGCCCCAGCGTCGACCCGCCATCAGATCGGGCACATAGCGCGCCGCGATCTCGGGCGGCGCATCCATCGCCAGCTTGACCGCCACATTCTGGGTGTTGATCAAGGACATGGTGAAACCGAAGTCCGCCGCGCCGAGCACATCCGCCAGCCGCGCCTTGCAATGAAAGGACATGCCCAGCCCGCCATGGGCCACCGGTACCTGCAGCCGGGTCAGGCCCAGGTCGACTGCGGCACGGAAGCCCTCATGATCGATGCGCCGCTCGCGCTCCCAGCGGGCCACATTCGGGGTGACGATGTTTCGGGCAAGGTCCTGCGCCTGATCCAGCAGGTCGCGCTCGGCATGGGTAAGGCTCATGGTATTCAGTGAAGGTGGAGAAAAGTTTGGGAGCAAGGCGCCAGGTCTGGCCTCCTCGCCGGATCAGGAGCGGCCGGAAGCGCGCCGCTGCTCATAGGCCTGCAGATGCAGCCAGCTGATCTCGTGAATGGGGGCCGCAATGCCGTGCTCGCGCGCCTTGCGCACCATGAAGCCGACGATGTGGTCGCCCTCGATGCGGTTGCCACGTTCGATGTCCCGCAGGATCGAGGGCATGTAGGGCACACCGGTATCGGCAAACAGCTTGCGGTACTCGGCCATGAAGGCCTCGGACGGGCGATGCCCCTCGGCGGCCGCGATGTCCGCCGCAGTGTGCAGCACCCTGAGGAAGGTATCGGTTCCGCCGGGCACGCTGGCCACATCGCCGACACAGGCCCGCATCAGGCAGGTGACGGTGGCCACGGTGGACAGGTGGACCAGCTTTTCCCACATCTGCTGGCCAATGTCGGGCACGGCATTGACCTTGACACCGGCTGCGGGGAAGGCGGCCTGGATCGCCTGCACCCGCGGGGACAGGCCGCCGTCCTGCTCGCCAAAGGTGATGATGCACCAGTCGTTGCTGTGCAGGATCCTGCCATCGGCCGTCATCGTGACCACGATCTTGGCCAGGCCACCGAGCACCTTGTCCTTGCCGAAGGCCTGGTTCAGGCGCGGCAGGTGGGACAGGCCATTGAGCAGGGGCAAGACCACCGTGTCTGGCCCGATGGCGGGCGCCACCGCCTGCATCGCAGCATCCAGGTCATAGGCCTTGCAGGTGAGCACGACGACATCGAAGGTCTCGCCGGCCGGCACCTCGGTGAAACTGCGCACCGGCCCCTGCCAGTTGCCCATCGGGCTGGTGACCGTCAGTCCCTGGGCATCGAGCAAGGCCTTGCGGGCGGGACGCAACAGGAAGGACACGTCCTGCCCGTTCTGGATCAGTCGGGCGCCGAAATAACCGCCGATGGCACCGGCGCCGAGGAAGAGGAATTTCATGGTGGGCCTGATACTCTCACAAGGCTGCCCTGATCGAGCCTCTGCGATTCAGCCGGTGGCCGGGCACGGACCCCTCGACGAGGCGTCGTGGTGCAGCGCAGCATCGCGCCCCCTTTCCGGGTTCCGCCCGCCTTTGTTTTCTCCCTTTCCGAGCCCTCAGGAGCCCCCGATGTCCCTGCTTCCCAAACTCGATGACGACCAGGCCAGCCCGGCGGCGCGCGCCGTCTTCGATGACATCCGCCGTACCCGCAACAACGACTACATCAACGACTTCTGGCGCGTGCTGGCCAATGATCCGCCGCATTTGGCCCAGGTCTGGGCGCAGGCCAAATCGGTGATGGCGCCCGGCGCGCTGGACCCGCTCACCAAGGAGCTGATCTACATTGCCGTGAGCATCGCCAACAACTGCAGCTACTGCATCAACACCCACACCGCCTCGGCACGGGGCAAGGGACTGAGCACCGCGCAGTACGACGAATTCATGCGCGTCATCGCGCTGGCCAGCACCACCAACCGGCTGGCCATCGGCTATCAGATCGAGACCGACCAGAAGTATCTTGCACAGGGCTGAGGCTGGCCGGAGGCTGACTTGCAAAAGGCCGCTCTTTGGGTTCCAATCGCACTTGATATATCAGACCTATATCAAGCTTCGAAACAAAAAGATCGCCAGCGGCGCACCTTGCGTCTCCAGCGACTACCCATTACCAATGACGAGGAGTTCCACATGAAGAGAGCAGCCATGCTCAAGCGCTGGGGAGGCGTGCTGGCCGTTGCGGCAGCAAGCCTGTTCGGCAGTGGCGTCAACGCGCAAAGCGCCGCCGACCTGAAAGCCGATGCCGCCAATGGCGGTGACGTGCTTACCTACGGCATGGGCTACAACGCCCAGCGTTTTTCACCCGCCAAGCAGATCAACGCCGGCAACGTCAAGAATCTGGTGCCGATCTGGAACGCCAGCATGGGCAGCCTGGCCAATGCCTCGACCCAGCCCCTGGTTGCCAACGGCGTGATGTACGTCGCCGTCCATGATTCGACCATGGCGATCGATGCCCTGACGGGCAAGGTCAAGTGGAAAGTCCCCGTCGAACTGCCCGCCGACGTCAACGGCTTCCTTTGCTGCGGCATTCACACCCGTGGTCTGGCCATGGCCGACGGCGTGATCTTCCGTACCACGCTCGATGCCCAGGTCATGGCCATCAACAGCGCCGATGGCAAGACCCTGTGGAAGAGCAAGGCCGGCGACTACAAGACCGGCATCTCCATGACCCACGCCCACCTGGTGGCCAATGGTGTCGTGATCACCGGCATGTCAGGTGGCGAGTTCGGCACGCGCGGCTTCATCAAGGGCTGGGACCCCAAGTCCGGCAAGGAACTGTGGACCCGTTACACCACCGCAGCCCCGGATGAAAAAGGCGGCGATACCTGGAAAGAGAAAGACCAGTACCTCAAGGGTGGCGCTCCGACCTGGATCACCGGCAGCTACGATCCGGAACTGGACCTGGTGTACTGGGGTACCGGCAATGCCGGCCCCTGGAATGCCGCCTTCCGGGGTGGCGATTCCCTGTACGTCTGCTCGGTGCTGGCCATCAGCCCCAAGACCGGCGAAATCAAGTGGTTCTTCCAGTTCTCGCCGGGTGACCCGTACGACTACGACAGCGTCAACGAGCTGATCATTGGCGATATCAAGGTCGGCGGCAAGCCGGTGAAGGCCCTCATGCAGGCCAATCGCAACGGCTTCTTCTACGTGCTCGATCGTGCCAACGGCAAGCTGCTGGCTGCCAACCAGTACGGCAAGACCGTCAACTGGGCCAGTGGCGTCGACATGAAGACCGGCCGTCCGATCGACACCGACATGACCAAGATGGTCCGTGCGACGCTCGAGATGAAGGATCACGTCGATGTCTGGCCCAGCGTGTTCGGCACCAAGAACTGGATGCCGGCCAGCTTCAGCCCGGTCACCGGTCTGGTCTATGCCAACACCATGAACTTCGGCTGGAAGTACAAGACCGTCAAGCCTGAGTACAAGCAAGGTGCCTGGTACCTGGGCGTGGACATTGGTGGCTGGGTCGAGCCCAAGGACGGCAATCGCGGCTATCTGTCGGCGATCGATCCGGCCACCGGCAAGACCAAGTGGGAATCCCCCACCAAGGTCCCGTACTGGTCAGGTGTGGTCTCCACGGCTGGCGGCCTGGTCTTCACCGGCGCGCAAACCGGTGAGTTCATTGCCTTCGATGCCAACAACGGCAAGAAGCTGTGGCAGTTCCAGACCGGCTCCGGCATTGCCGGCCTGCCGATCGTGTGGGAGCACAAGGGCAAGCAGTATGTGACCGTCACCAGCGGTGCGGCCACGGTGTATGCCGCACTGGGCGGCGACCCCAACCTGCCCCCGGTGGCACCGGGAAGCTCGGTGTGGACTTTCGCCCTGAAGTGACGGAGTCTGAATGATCAAGGCCGCCGTGCTGGCAACAGCACTGCTCGCGGCGCAAATCGCAGGGGCGCAAGCCCCTGCGCCTGCGTCTGAGCCCCAAAAAAACTACGATCCGGCCAAGGCCGACGAGGGCAAACGGGTCTACACCCAGAATTGTGCACGCTGCCATGGCCTGAACATGCGCGTGGCCAGTACCGCCTTCTTCGACCTGCGCAAGCTCAGGGCCGACGAAAAGCCGCGCTTCCTGAATTCGGTGCGCAATGGCGTTCGGGCCATGCCTGCCTGGGGCGACAACCTCAAGCCGGACGAGTACGAACTGATCTGGTCGTACATCATCACGACCAATCTCAAGGCCGGCGCGGGCGGTTGAATGTCCGCCTGTCCCGTATCGCAAGCCCCTTCGGGGGCTTTTTTCTTTCAAGGAAGCCGTCATGACGACAGCCAAGGGCAGCCCCCGGGCACAGGTACTGATCAAGCGCTTTGAACACCTGAAACTGACCAAGGACAAGGCCAATCCCCGCGTCGGCCGCATCACCTTCACGCGCGGCGAGAAGTACAACGCCATCACCCGCGACACACCAGCCCAGATCCGGCGCGCGGTCGAGTTGGCCAATGCCGACACAGACATCCACGTGATCATCGTGCAGGGGGAAGGCGCCGCCTTTTGCGCTGGCTATGACATTCCGGGCGGCGCCGAGGCGCTGGCCTCCAGCCCCTGCAAGCAGGAGCATCATCCCTGGGACCCGCTCGAGGACTACAAGGTGATGCGCGGCTTCACCGACGACTTCATGTCGCTGTGGCGCTCCTACAAGCCGACCATCGCCAAGGTGCAGAAATATGCAATCGCCGGCGGCTCGGACATCGCCCTGTGCTGCGACCAGGTCATCATGGAAGAGACTGCGCGCATCGGCTACATGCCGGTGCGGGTCTGGGGTTGTCCGACCACGGCGCACTGGGTCTACCGTCTCGGGCCGGAGCGCGCCAAGCGCCTGCTGCTTACCGGTGACCTGATCGATGGCCGCACGGCCAAGGAGTGGGGCCTGGTGATCGATGCCGTTCCCGGCAACCAACTCGATGCCACCGTCGATGCCCTGGCCGAACGCATGGCTGGCATTCCCAAGAGCCATCTGATGATGCAGAAGATGATCGTCAATCAGGCGGTCGAGAACATGGGCCTGCTGCAAAGCCAGATGAGCGCCACCGTCTTTGATGGCATCACCCGTCACAACCCGGAAGGGCTCTGGTTTCGTCGCCACGCGCAGGTCAACGGCTTCAAGGATGCGGTGCGCTGGCGTGATTCGGGCCGACCCATCCCCCAGGGCGACGAGGCCCGTGAGATGATCGCAGCACTGGAGCAGAGTATCGCGCAAGGCAAGGCCGTGGCCAAGGCGCCGCTTTCGGTCACAAAGCCTGCAAAGCCCTCGCCGCGAACCCGCCGCTCCTCCAACCCGGCAACAACAGGCAGGCAGCGATGAGCGGCATCTACAGTTTCGAAGGCGTCACACCGGTCGTGCATCCCAGCGCCTATCTGCATCCAAGCGTGGTGTTGATCGGCGATGTGATCATCGGGCCAAATTGCTACATCGGCGCCAATGCCGTGATGCGCGGCGACTTCGGCCGCATCGAGCTGCGCGAGGAAGCCAACTTCCAGGACAACTGCGTAGCCCATTCCCTGCCCGATTTCGATTGCATCATGGAGCCGCGCAGCCACATCGGCCATGGCGCCGTGATCCATGGTTGTCATATCGGACGCGGCGTGCTGATTGGCATGAATGCGGTGGTCCTGGACCGGGCGCGGGTGGGCGAGTACAGCATCGTCGGCGCCATGGCCCTGGTCAAGGTGCGCGGCGAGATTCCGCCCAGGGTGCTGGCCACCGGGGTACCAGCCACCGTGGTGCGCCAACTGAGCGAGAAGGACATCGCCGGCAAGGACTTCGGCACCAGCCAGTATGTCGAACTGGCGGCGCGCAGCATGAAAGGGGTACGGCCCTGCGCCGCCTTGCTGGAGGTCGAAGCGAACCGGCCACGCACCCAATGGCGTCAGCCCGGGGCTTGAAGAGGTCTCAGCCGGCAGGGTCAGCGGGCGGACTGCGGTCGGCCTGGCCCAGCTCGCGCTGCATGAACACGGTATCGAGCCAGCGATCGAATTTCCAGCCGCTCGAGCGCAGTACGCCACTGTTGCGAAAGCCGCAGCGCGCATGCACGCCGATCGAGCCCAGGTTCTGGCTGTCGCCGATCACGGCGATCATCTGGCGGCAGCCCAGGGCCTCGCATTCACTGATCAGGGCTTCGAGCAGCCTGCGTCCCAACCCGCGGCCCTGCGCCTGGGGCGCCAGGTAGATCGAGTCCTCGACCGTGAAACGGTAGGCCTTGCGGGGACGGAACCAGTTGGCATAGGCATAGCCCATCACCTCGGGCGACGGCCCCTGGCTGAGCGCGACCAGATAGGGCATGCCATTGGCACGCACCGCATGAAAGCGGTTCGTCATCTCGGCCAGATCGGGCGGCTCCAGCTCGAACGAACCGGTGCCGGTGCGGACATGGTGGGCATAGATCGCCTGGACCGCAGGCAGGTCGGCCTCGCGGGCCGCGCGGATATCGATCATGGGACCTCGCGGTTGTAGAAGACATCGCCCTCGATGCGGACCTGACCGGCCTCATGCAGCTCGAGCAGCGCCTGGTGCAGCAGGACCTCGGCGGGCTGGCCCAGCTGGCGTGCAGCGGCACGATTGACCGAGGTGCGGGCATAGTCGCGCAGGAAGTGCTCGATGGTCATCACCTCGACATCGAGGATCTTGAACTTGATCAACGCCTTCAGGGCATTGCGTGCATTGCGCTCGGGCTTGTCGCGCATCGCCTTCAGACGCGAACGGGCGGTGGCCAGCGCCTTGGCCACATCGGTGAACATGGCGCCGTGCCCCGGCAGCACACGTTGCGGCCGCAAGGATTCGATCAGGTCGAGCACGCTGTCCTGCTCATCAAAGGCGGACTCGCCTTCCAGGGCCGGGAACAGGATGCCGAACCCGTTCTCCCACAAGGCATCGGCCGATACCAGCAGGCCCTGCGCCGGCGCAAAGAACAGCAAGGACTTGTGGTCATGGCCCGGCGCGGCATGGACCTGCCATTCCAGACCGCCCGCGACGAAAGCATCGCCCGGCTGCAGGCTGCCCGTGGCACGAAAGGGCGGGCAGTCCTGACCCGTGCCGGCATGACTGAGGGCCACCGCATCCCAGCGATTGACATCCTCGAGACTGGCGCGCGGCACCAGGACCTCGCAATCCCAGGTGGTGCTGAGAAGGGCATTGCCACCGCAATGGTCCGAATGCAGGTGGGTGTTGATGATGCGTCGTAGCCGGCCCGCACCGATCTGGTGGCGCAGCAGGGCCAGCGTCGTGTGCTGATGCTTGACGTAGCTGGTGTCGATCAGGGTGTAATCATGCGGCGCCTGATCCGGTGCGCACTCCTGCGCCCAGCGCTGCGGATCGCTGTCGCACAACAGGACCTGATTGCTCGAGAGCCAGTCACGCTGGATGAAGTGCACGCCGGGCGGCAGGCCATTGCGGGACAGGGGCGGCTGCAGCGAGGCGGCAGCCGCGGAAGGGACATTCATGGGGTCTTGTCGGAGGACAGGGCGTCGGCCTGGGCCTGGCGCCGGGCCTGGCGCCGCTCGCGCACCTTCTGCATGACAAGGCGTTGTCCGTCTTCGGACAGGCTGCCCCATGCGGCGATCTCGTCGATGTGACGCAGGCAGCCCTCGCACACCTGGGACGAGGGATCAAGGCGGCAGACGGAAATGCAGGGCGAGCGCAGGGCCATGGCGGCAGGAAAGGGGTGGCACAAGCCCCCTGTGATGCGGATAACCTCGACAGTGTATCGGTTGCCCGGACCCTCAGGGCTGGAGGGGAGAGGCTTTCTGGGGCTTTTGGGCAACAGCCTCGCGCGCCGCCTGCCCACCCGCGCCCGGCCTGCGGGCAGCGGACGGCGGACGCTCCACCGCGCCGCGTACCTCGACCCAGACCTTGTCGACCAACTGGCCACTGGCGTCATGAAGACTGAGCCAGTGACGGCCTGGCCGGGGCAGCCAGTGCTGGGTCCACTGGGCACTGTCGGCGACCCTTTGCAGCCCGCCGGCCGCCGGCAGCCGCTGGCCATCGACCTGCCAGAACTGCCCGGGCGCCCGGCCGCTGGCCCGAAGCACGAGGCGCTGCTGCTGGGGCGGGATGTCGGGATCCAGGGCCAGGATGGTGCCGCTCACCGGGTGAAGGATGCGAGGCGCCTGCTGCGCGCTGGATTCGAGCCGCACCAGGGAGCGCTCGGTGCCCGGCAGGAACCATTCCTGGCGGGCCACGTCCTGGGCCGCGCCCTCGAACTGGAGGGCCTGCCGAACGAGGCCAGCCGGGGCCTGCGGCGGGCGTGAGACCTGATCACGGTGCAGGGCCTGGACCAGCTCGGCCCAGATCGGCGCAGCCCCGGTGACCCCCGAGACGCGGTGCATCGGCTCACCCGAGGCATTGCCGACCCAGACGCCGATCACGTAGCGGTCGGTAAAGCCGATGCACCAGTTGTCGCGCATGTCCTTGCTGGTTCCGGTCTTGGCTGCGGCCCAGCCGCGCGTGGCCAGCGGGCTGTTCAGGCCGAAGGTCAGTGCCCGGGCCGGATTGTCGGCCAGCATGTCGCCGACGATGAACTTGCTGGCCGGCGACAGGCCGGCGCTGCGCCGGTCGAGCAGGCTCAGTTGCCGGTAGGCCTGGGTCAATTCCTGAAGGCTGACCTCGGCCGATCCGAGGGCGATCGAATAGCCGAAGTAACCCCCGCTCTCGCGCATGCGCAGGCCCAGTCCGCTCAGGGTCTGGAAGACACGCTCAGGCGTGAGCATGACGGCCACCCGTACCGCCGGAATGTTGAGCGAGGATGCCAGCGCGGTACGGGCACTGACCGGGCCGGCGTACTGGGCCTCGTAATTGCGCGGCACATAAAGACCGGCGACCGTGGACAGGTCGACCGGCCGGTCATCGAGCAGGGATGCCGCGGTCAGGCGGCGCTCCTCGATGGCCTGGGCATAGAGAAAGGGCTTGAGCGTGCTGCCGGCCTGGCGCCGCGCCAGCACATAGTCGACCTGGGCCGCATCCGAGAGGCTGCCCGAGGAACCCACCCAGGCCAGGACCTCGCCACTGAGGCGGTCCAGCACCAGCACCGCGCCATCCTCGACCTGTTGGCGCATCAGCTCGCGCAGGTGGCGCTGCAGGGCCTCGTTGGCCAGGCGCTGAAGGCGCGCATCGATCGTGGTGCGCAGGGGCAGCACGCTGTCGGGCCTGAGCAGGTGGCGGGCATAGTGGGCTGCCAGCGGCTTGTCGACCAGGTCCGGCCGGCGCGCCTGCGACAAGGCGATGCGGACCTGGCCTTCCATCAACTCACAGGCGCTGGCCTGCAGCAACTGGCAGGCCCGTCGCGCGATCGTGGCCGGCGCGGCATTGGGTGCACGCAGCATCGCCGCCAGGATGGCGGACTCCTGCTCATTCAGCCCATGCGCCGCCTTGCCGAACAAGGCTCGGCTGGCGGCGGCCATGCCGACGAGCTCGCCCGACAGGGGCACCTTGTTCAGATAGGCCTCGAGGATCTGGGCCTTGCTCCAGCGACGCTCCAGCCACAGCGCCGAGGTGGCCTGGCTGATCTTCTGGCCGACACTGCGCGTCTGGGTGCGACGGTCGCGGGCCAGGTCGGCATCGAGCATGCCGACCAGCTGCATGCTGATGGTCGAGGCCCCGCGCTTGCCGCCCTGGGCCTGCTGGCGCAGCGCCGCCAGGAGCGCCGCAAAGTCCACTCCGGCATGACGCTCGAAATCCTGGTCCTCGGCGCGCAACACCATGCGGATCAGGGCTGGCGAATGGTCCTCCAGCGCCAGCCAGTCCAGTTGCAGCTGGCGATGGTCCTGGCGCAGCTGCGCAAGAGGCTCGCCTCGCCGGTCCAGCACACTGACCAGCGATGAGCGGTGCTGGGCACGAAGATCCGACAACGTGCTCAGCCAGCCGTAGCCGGGCATCGATTCACGGCGCATCGCTGGCGAGGGCCCCGACGCCGCCTGCGGCTGCGCGGCCGCAACCCCGGCGGGGGCCGGCATCATCCCGCTGAACAGGATGAAGGCCAGGGCTGCGAGCGTCCGCTTCATTGCACCGCCATCTTCGGATTCGGGAACTCACCGAATACCTCCGGCGCATACATCGCCTCGGCACGGGTGGCCGGCAAGGCGAACTCGCCGCGGGTATTCAGGCGCATGGTGTACTCGATACTGAACTCCCCCTTGGGCACGTAGTCGAAGTAACTCTTGACCCCGGCGTAACCGATCTCCTGGAACACCGGCCAGGCCGAACCACCGCCCTGCTGGCCCGACGCGGCCATCGCCGAATCACGACCCAGGCCCCGGCCCTGGACCACGGCGCCGGCCGGGATCGGGTCATCGATCACGACCCAGGTCATCGGTGTGGCCGCGGTGACGGTCACACGCACCCGAACCAGGTCGCCACGCTTGAAACCGGCTGACTTGCCACCCTCGACCAGGGTCATGGTCTTGTTGATGCGGTAGCCGGCGGCGACCGGTTCATTGCGCGGCACTGCCGCCAGCACCTGCACCTGGGCCCAGGGACGGCCTTCGCCCGCATGCTGGAGGGACAGGCTGGTACTGGCACCGGCAGCCACCTGGAAGGGCAGCGTCGCGGGTGCCGGGTCGGTGTCACGCGGCCAGTTGAAGGTGCTCGTCTTGCCACCGGCAATGGCGGCACGCGTCTGGCCACTGACCGGGACGCGCTCGTATTCGCTGGCAAAGCGCTCGAGCATCAGACTGCCCCAGACATTGGCCGTGGTCGTCATCCACAGCCCGCGCTCCTGACGGGCCAGGGATCCGGTGACCAGGCGGCCGATGTCCGCGCTCCAGGCCGGTTCGCCCATCATCGCCAGGATCAGGCGGTTCGCATTCAGGTCTGCACTGCCCATCAGCCACCACCAGTAATCGCCCTGCTCATTGACAAAGCCCATGCGCGTGCCGGACAGCGCCAGCCGGGCCCGCAAGGCGTTGTCGGTGTTCCTGAGGCGATTGTCGCGGTCCTTTACCTGCGGCAGGCGCTTGAGGATCTGCCGGTAATCGACCAGTGCCTGGGTCGGCCAGGCGACCAGGTCTTCGGTGAGGGCCTCGAGCATCTCGGGACGCGCCACGCCGCGCCGCGACAAGGCCTCGATGGCTGCCAGCTTGCGTACGGCGAGATCCTTCTGCGGCGACCAGAACTCACGCGTCAGGCGACCCTCGACAAAGGCGGTCAGGCCCTTGTGCATGCGCTGCAGTTCACCATCCGGGATCTCCCAACCAGCCTCGTGGCTGACGGCCAGCAGATAAGCGGTCAGGATGTCATAGCCCTTGGCCTGTCCCGCATTGTCGGGAAAGTACATGGCCAGGCCATCGCCATCCAGATAGAGCGGCAACTGCGAGACGATGACGCGCCAGAGGTTGGCATCGCGCAGACCGATCGCCTTCGAGGTGCGCTGCTCGAGACAGGCGAAGGGATAGTTCCGGAAGAACTCGCGCAGGCCGGTCTGGCTGCCCAGAAGGGAACGGCTCAGGCTGACCTGGGCCGAGCCACTGCCGGGCAGGGTCTGAGGCGGCAGGCCCAGCGGCAACGCGCTGCTCTCCGCACCCAGCTGCAACAGGCTGGCCTGCTGCACCGCCGGCTTGATCGCGGGCAGCACTGATTGCTGGATGCGGACCCGGTCACTGCCGCTGCCACCGACCTCGCGCGCCGTGAACAGCCAGGAGAAATTGGCGGTACTGGTCAGCACCGCGCGCTCAGTCCCGGCCTGTTGCCTGAGGATCTCGCCATTGCCCACCGTCCAGGCCAGCTCCTGCGCCCCTTGCGCGGGAACCTCCACCGTCTGCGGCGGCAGCTTCAGGGTCTGGCCTTCAAGCGCTGCACTGACCTCGACCTTCATCGCCCTCGCGGTGGTGTTGCGCAACGTGACGCTGGCACTGTACTGGTCATCGCTGCGCGCCAACTGCGGCAGGCCTGGAATCAGCTGCAGGTCCTGACGCGACTCGATGGTGGTACTGCCGGTGCCGAACTGGCCCGATCCATGGTCAGCAACGGCCACCAGCCTGAAGCGGGACAGGCTGTCATTGAGCGGCACCTCGATGTCGGCCTCGCCCTTGTCATTGAGCACCACTTCCGGGTTCCACAACAGCAAGGTGTCGAACAGTTCACGGGTCGGCCCCATCCCTCCGCCACCCCCGGGCGGCGCGGCCTTGCGACCGTAATGACGCTTGCCCACGACATGCATTTGCGCGGTATAGGTCTCCATGCCGTAGCCACGGCGCATCCACATGCGCTCGAGCAGGTTCCAGCTGTCGTTGGCCGCCAGCTCGAGCAGGGCCTGATCGACTGCGGCAAAGGCCACACTGGTACCGGCCGGCAGCGGTTTGCCCTGCGCATCGCTCACCGATACCCGCACCTTGGCGCGGCTGCGCACCTGATAGGCAGACTGGTCAGCCTTGACCTGCACCTTCAGGGCCTGCCCGCCCAGCCCGACCTGGACCTCGGCGATGCCCAGCTTGTGGGCCGGCTTGGCCAGGTCGACGGTGGCGGTTGGTGACAGGTTCTCGCGAAAGGCCTTCCACCAGTCCACCGGGGCGCGCCAGCCCCACTGGAAAAACGAGTACCAGGGTACCTCGCGCAGGCGCTCGCGGACCACCAGGGCCGAGATGTAGACGTTGGGGCCGTAGTCAGCCTTGATCGGCACCTCCAGGGTTGGGTCCTTGCCATGCAGCGACACGGTAAAACTGTCGATCACGCCTTCGCGCTCGACGGCCACCAGGGCCGTGGCATGGCGAAACGGCATGCGCACCTGAAAGCGCGCCGTCTCACCGGGCTGATAGCGCCGCTTCTCGGGCAACAGGTCGATGCGGTCATGATCCTCGCCCTCGAACCACAGCTCGCCACGGTCGGTCACCCACAGGTCTGAAAAGGCCTGCGACAGATGCCCCTCCCTGTCCTTGGCCTGAGCAGTCAGTTCGATGTTGCCGGCCGTCTTGATGTCGAGCTTGCAGGTGGCAAGGCCGGCACTGTTGGTGGTGGCTGAGCACAGGCGGCCCAGGTCGCGGTAATTGACGCTGTTGTCGAAGGCATAGAAGCCGCCCACCAGCCGCTTGCGGGTGCTCAAGGTCTCGCGCAGGCGGGCGCGGATCTCGACCTGCTGACCCGAGATCGGCTTGCCCGCATGATCGAGCACCACCACCTGCGTGTTGAGCGCCTTTTCCACCGAAACCCAGCTCTCGGTCTTCAGGCCCACCACCAGGGCCGCAGGCCACAGCCGCGCCTTGCTGGAGAGGGTCTGGATCTCGCCATTGGCATCGGCATAGGTGGCCTCGAACTGGACATCGGCCGGTTCGCGAAGGGCGGGCATTTTCTCGATCACGACTGCGCCCGAGCCCTTGGCATCGAGCTTGACGGGCAGATTGCTGGCCACCACGCGGCGCTGGCTGGCGCCCTCCTCGCCCTCGGCATCTACACCGCCACGGGCGGCTGTCGCCTCGACCGGCGGCGGCCGGAAACTGAAGCCATCAAAGCCATCGAACGCGATGGCCGCCGGGCTCATCAGGGCCGAGACCGTCATCGCATGGTGGGCTGCCGGACCCGAAGACAGGTAGTCCAGCTGCAGCGCCAGGGGCAGACGCTCGGGCGCCACCTTGGTGGCATCGGCCTTGAGTTGGACCCGACCGGTCATGGTCGGCAGCTTGAACTCGGAGACCCGGAAACTGGCCACCACCTGGGGGCTGCTGTCGTCATCCTGCGACGCGTCATTGCCGGCATTGCCCAGGCCGGGCCGTCCCTGCCTGCCGGCAGGCTTGAGGCGCAGTTCGTACACGCCCAGCCGGGCCTGCCTGGGGATGGCCCACTGTCCCTTGGCAAAGCGGTTGTCACGCCAGTCCATCGGCACGGCAAAACGATCGCCCGACCCCAGGTGCACCGCCTCCAGGGCCTTGGGCAGCTGGGTCGATGGCATCAGGGTCAGGCCACGCGAGGACTCCAGCCGCGAAAACAGCTTGAACGAGAGGGTCTCGCCCGCGCGCAACAAACTGCGGTCGAGCACGGCCTGGTGACGCTGCCCGCCGTTCGAAGTGTCGGCATAAGGCAGGTTGAAGCGCCAGGTCTCGATGCCACGATTCCACTCGCTGAGCACCAGCCCCAGATCGGTGACCCCGTCGGCCCCCTTGGCGCGCGCCGTCAGCATGTAGCGTGGCAGGTTGCCGTCCTTGCAATCCCCGCTGCCGCGCGCCATGTCGTTCAGGCGCATCCCGATCAGGGCACGGCCCTGCGCATCGGTACTCCCCTCCCAGACGGTCTTTCCAAAACAGTCGGTCAGGCGCAGCGCGGCATCACGCACCGGTGCCGCCTTGTCCAGGGTGGTGACCCAGACCAGCGAATTTTCTTCGCCCTGACGCAGGTGAACCGACAGGTTGGTCACCAGGGCCATGGTCTTGACGAACATCGGCATGGGTCCCTTCGGACCCCGGGCAAGCAGGGACTCGCCCAGGCGGGCCGATTCGAGCTCGAGCACGAAAAAGCCCGGCTTGGGCATCGGCAGGCCGACGACCTCGAAGGGATACTCGCCCTCCTTGGGCTCGCCGCCCGGCCGCGGCAAGGCCAGGGTCTCGGCGCGCGTACCAGTGAGCAGGCTTTGGGCGCGCGAGTCCTTGACCTTCGGGTCATCGCTGCCGCGCTCCCGGCCCGCCGCCTCGCGCAGGCGACCAAACCAGTTCAGGATTTCGACATCGTCATCGACCGCAAGACGACGCAGCTGGGCGCCAGCGGCCTGCGCCGGCAACTCGATGCGACGCAGCGTGATCGGCACCACCGGATCGGCCTTGCGCTCGATCAGGCCGAACTCGGCACTGGCAAACTTGGCCAGGGGCGGCGCACCGGCGGTGCGCAGGGCCAGCGGGAACAGGCGGGCATTGGACAGCGTGCGCCCGGCATCATCGGTCAGGGTGCCGGGCAGCTCGAGGCTCAGCTCGGCCTTTTCGGCAAAGGGCGGCATGAAACGTATATCCCCGACCACCGCCTGCTTGCGCTCTTCGCTGCCTATTTGAGGCTGGCGTACGCCATCAGGCGTCTTCAGACGAATCTGCTCGGCCTGCTTGAGCGGTACCGGACTGGAAAACGACAAGGTGATCGGACGGATCGGCGTGCAGGGCGCCTGCGCGTTCTCGCGTTCGCAGCTCATGGTGGCGGTGAAGACATCGCGCACCGCATACTCGAGTCGTCGGGTCGTGCTCTGGCGGATGCCGTTGACGCTCTGGATGCCAGCGCCCCAGACAATCGCCATCTTCGTCTTGGGTGTGGCCGCCTGGGCGCACTGGACCGCGAGCATGGCGCGCTCGCTGTCCTCATAGCGGGCCAGTGCGGCCCCGCCGCGCGGGCGCATGCCCAGCACGGTCTGGATCAGCTGCTCGCGCTCCTTGCCCTCGATCAGCTTGAGCGGCACCCGCTCGGCCACGCCCTCCAGTGCACACCAGGCCCCCGACTTGACCGAAGCCACATCGACCGGTGCACTGAGCGTCAGGAGGAAGGCATTGTGTTCCTCGACCGTAGCCCCCACCCAGGGGTGGGTGTTCAAGACCCTCGGGCCGCCGGTATTGAATACGTACAGCGGCTTGCTGCGCACCGCCTCGCCGGCGAGGCTGGCCAGCCGGGGACGCGTCGTAAAGCGACAGGTCAGGCCCGCAGGCAGGCTTTTTTCGAAGGCCAGGACCCAGGTGCTCTGGTCAGCCCAGAAGCCCTGCGCAGGGGCGGCACAATCCACCTGGAAGGGGGGCGCAGCCTTGCGATCGCCAACGGCCACCATGGGCGCGGAAAACTGGGCGCGCACCTCGGTGACACCGCCGGCCTCGCCTTCCGGGGAGAAGCTGCGCAGCTCGGCCGCCTGGACGCTGGACAAGGCCAGCAGCAGAGGCAGCCCGGGAACCAGGCCCTGCCTCGTGGATTGGACGACACGGCGGAACCAGCCCCGCCCAGTCACTGACCCGGTCATTCTTCACCCCTGAACGAACCGCAATGGCTGCGGTGTGGAACATTGAATCGTGCCCGTGTGGCACCCTCAGGATGCGCCACGACATTGAGCAACGAGTATAGGGCCAGGCAGATGGGGCAGGTGTCCCGGCGCCCGGAAGAAACCTTCCGCAGCGCCGGAGAAAATACACCCGCTCAGTGGGCGTCGGACTGCTTGGCGGCATCGATGGCCGCGCGCTGATCGGCCTTGGCGCCGTTGAAGAAAAGGTTCAACAGCACGGCCGAAATCGAGGCCAGCAAAATGCCCGACTCGATCAGCGGATGCAGGTCGTGCGGCATCCACTGCTTGAAGTTGGGCGCGATCAGGGGAATCATGCCGATCCCGATCGAGGTGGCCACGATCAGCGCGTTGAAGCGGTTGTTGCGAAAGTCGACGCCGCCCAGGATGCGAATCCCGGTGGCCGCCACCATGCCGAACATCACCAGCCCTGCCCCGCCAAGCACCACGGTGGGCAGGGACTCGACCAGGGCCGCCATCTTGGGCAGCAGGCCGAGCAGGATCAGGATCAGGCCGCCGGCCACCGCCACGAAGCGGCTGCGCACACCGGTCACCGCCACCAGGCCGACGTTCTGCGAGAAGCTGGTGTAGGGGAAGGTATTGAAGATGCCGCCGATCAGGGTACCCAGGCCATCCGTGCGCAGGCCCTGGGCCAGTTCCTTCTGGCCGACCGGCTTGCCGGTCATCTCGCCCAGTGCCAGGAACATGCCAGTCGATTCGATCATCACCACGATCATCACCAGGGTCATGGTGAGAATCAGGACCGGATCAAAGGCCGGGGTGGCGATCTCGAAGGGCAGCACCAGGTCGAACCAGCCGGCCTTGGCGACCTTGTCGAAATTCATCATGCCCATGGCGGTGGCTACGACGCCACCGATCAGGATGCCCAGCAGCACCGAGATGTTGGCGATGAAGCCACGCGCAAAGCGCGTGATCAGCAGGATCGAGACCAGCACGATCGCCGCCACGCCGACGCCCTCAAGCGCTGCGTAGCGGGGATTGGGCACGGTGCCCACGATCGCCAGGCCCTTGGGCACCGCAGGCACGGTCGAGCCCGGTGCGCTGGCCGCGGCGCCGACATCGCTCAGCCACTTGGCATGCTCAGGGTTGACGATGCTCGGCGCGGTCGGTCCGAAGGGATTGCCGAAAATCCAGTTGATGCCGATGCGCATCAGGCTGATGCCGATCACCGCGATGATCGTGCCGGTCACCACCGGCGGAAAGAAGCGCAGCATGCGCGATACCAGCGGCGCTATCAGGATCGAGATCACCCCGGCCCCGATGATCGCCCCGAAGATCAGCCCCGCGCCTTCCACCCCAGGCTTGGCATTGGCCATCGCCACCATCGGTGCCACCGCTGCAAAGGTCACGCCCATCATCACCGGCAGCCGGATGCCAAACCACTGCGTGGCCCCGAGCGACTGGATCAGGGTGACCAGGCCGCAGCAGAACAGGTCGGCCGAAATCAGCATCGCCACCTGCTCCGGCGACAGCTTCAGGGCACGCCCTACGATCAGCGGCACGGCCACCGCGCCGGCATACATCACCAGCACATGCTGCAAACCCAGCGCCGTAAGCTTGCCTGCCGGCAAGACCTCGTCGACGGGCGCCACCGTCTGTTGCCTAGCTTCATTCATGGGGATCTCCTCCTGGTTGCGACGATCATGGGGTCGTCGTGTTGTGTATGCGTTGTTCGGACAAGCCCCGGACTTTCCGTCTCTTGGGCAGGGTCGGGGGCAGGCCTGCCTGCCCCCTGCAATCAGCCTTGCAGCATCTGGTAGAGCGCCCGCGCCACCACCCGGGTGGCCTTGCGCAGGTCGGACAGCTCGAGGCGCTCGTCGGCACGCTTGGCATGCGACTCGAGCACGGTGCGAGGCCCGGCCCCATAGATCGCGGCTGGAATGCCGTGCTCGCCATACAGCCGCACATCGGTGTACAGCGGCGTGCCCGAGGTCGGGATGTCTTCGCCAAAGACCTCGCGACCATGCGCCTGCAGGGCATCGACCAGCGGCTTGTTCCCGGGCAGGGGCTTGAGCGAGTTGGCCAGCAGCAGGCGCTTGATCTCGACCGTGCCGGCAAAGCCCCGCGCGGCCTCGGCAATCACGCGGCGCACATCGGCTTCGACCTCGGCCGGGTTTTCCTCGGGGATCATGCGACGATCGAGCCGCAGCACCACCTTGCCCGGCACCACATTGGTGTTGGTGCCGCCTTCGATCCGGCCCACGTTCAGATAAGGGTGCTTGATGCCCTCGACCTTGGACAGGCGCTGCCTGTAGATCTCGTTCTGCGCGTACAGCGCATTGAGGATGCCCACCGCCCCTTGCAGCGCATCGATACCGGTGTCGGGGATGGCGGCGTGCGCCATCTTGCCGTGCACCGTCACTTCCATCTGCAGGCAGCCGTTGTGGGCCGTGACCACCTGGTACGAAAAGCCCGCCGCGAGCAGAAAGTCGGGCTTGGTCAGCTTGTGGCGCAGCAGCCAGCCCGGGCCGCACTCGCCACCGAATTCCTCGTCGTAGGTAAAGTGCAACTCGACTGCCCCCTTGAGCGGCAAGCCCAGGGCTTCGAGCGCACGCAGCGCGAAGGTATAGGTGGCAAAGTCACTCTTGCTCACCGCAGATGCGCGGCCATAGATGCGCCCACCCTCGATCTGGCCGCCGTAGGGATCCTTGGTCCAGCCCTCGCCCGGGGGCACGACATCGCCATGGGCATTGAGCGCGACCGTGATGCCCTCACCGAAGCGCCGGCGCACGATCAGGTTGGTCAGCGAGGTCAGGCCATAGGCCTTGACCTCGGCCTCGGGAACGGGATGCTTTTCAGCCTGATAGCCAAAGCCGGCCAGCAGCTCGGCGGTGCGCTCGGCGTGGGGCGCATTGTTGCCCGGCGGTGTGTCGGTGGGGACCTGGATCAGCTGCTGCAGGAAGGCCACCTCTTCATCGAAGTGGGCGTCGATCCAGGCATCAAGTTGTTGGTAAGGGGTCATGGTTCAGCAATGGAAAAATGATTCAGGGCTGGGATGAAGGCGGTGCGACCCGGTCGGCCCGGACTCAGGCCAGCTTTTCGAGGTAACGGGCGAAGGCCTGCACCGCCAGTTCGGCATCGTCGTTGCTCAGGGTCTCGAGCGGGTTGTGGCTGATGCCGCCGTTGCCGCAGCGCACGAACAGCATGGCCTGGGGGCACAGCTCGGCCATCTTCATGGCATCGTGGCCCGCCCCGCTGGGCAGGCGGAAACATTCGAAGCCCATCTCGGTCACGACCTGCTCCCAGCGCGCCTGCCAGGCCGGCGCGCTGGGCGCGGCGGCCGCCCGCATGGTTTCCTCCATCCGGTAGCGCAGCCCCCGTCGGGCGCAGATCGCCTCGAGCCGGGCCAGCACGTCGGCCACCGCCCGGTCACGCTGCGCATCGCCAGGGGCACGGATGTCGAGACTGAAATGACAGGCTCCCGGCACCACATTGATAGAACCATTGGGAACCTGCCACATGCCGATGGTGCCGACCAGGTCGGCCTCCTGGCGGGCGCGCTCCTCGAGGTACAAACCGAGCTCGCAGGCAGCCATGGCGGCATCCTTGCGGATCGCCATCGGGGTCGTGCCGGCATGACTGGCCACGCCGGTGATCTCGACCATCATCCGCACCGACCCATTGATCGAGGTGACCACGCCCAGCGGGTGATCGCCCTCGAGCAACACCGGGCCCTGTTCGATATGGACCTCGATGAAGCCCTCGACCTGCTCCGGCCGGCGCGCTTGCGCCGCGATACGCGCCAGCAGCTGCGCGCGACGGGCCGGCGCGTCCGCCGGGGCCAGGGCCGTGCCCTCGATGGCCTCGAGCAGGCTGATGCCCTGCCCATCCTTCAGCTCCAGGCAGGCGGCCGGGAATTTCCCGATCACCGCCTCGGCGGCCAGGAAAGTGGCCTTGTAGCGCTGGCCCTCTTCCTCGGCAAAGCCGATCACCTCGAGGGTGAAGGGCAGGCGCCGACCCGCTGCATGCAGCTCGCGCACCACCGCCATCGGCACCAGGATGCCCAGGCGCCCGTCGTACTTGCCGGCATTGCGGACCGTGTCGTAATGCGAACCGGTCAATACCGTCTTGCGCGCGGGGTCGCTGCCCAGGTAGCGTCCGACCACATTGCCCACCGGATCGATCGCGACCTCGTCAAAGCCGCAATCGCGCATCCAGTCGGCCAGCTGGGCCGCGACTGCCTTGTGCGCGGGCGTCATGTACAGGGTGGCCAGTTGGCCCTTCTCGCGATAGCCCTCGTCACTGTGCACCGCCAGGGCCTCGGCCCAATCCCAGACCCGATTGCCTTGCGCCGGGGTGAGGCCAAACTTGTCATTCAGGCGGATCTCGACGATGCGGTGGATGTTGCGCAGGCACTCGGCCAGCTCGGCCTCGGGTTGCCCGTCCAGACGGCGGCGGAAGGTGTCGATGATCTGGGTGCGGGTCAGGCCGACGCCACGGGGACCGCGCACCGCGAGGATGAAGGGCCAGCCAAATTTCGCGTTGTACTGACGGTTCAGGGTCTGCAGGGCCTCGAATTCCTCGGCCGAGCAGTGGGTCAGGCCGGCCCGGCTCTGCTCGTCGGTGGACTCACTGGTCAACGCCTTCGAGACCATGGCCTTGCCGGCCAACTCGGGGTGGGCACGCAGCAAGGCGAGCTTCTGCTCCTGGCTGCTGTTGCGAACGATGCCGGCCATCACCTGCTTGAGATGGTTGAGGCTTCGAAAGGGACGGTGGGCCAGGGCCCCCTGTGCGATCCAGGGCGAGTGCTCGTAGGTGCCATCGAGCATGTGCAGGGCCTGCTCGGCACTGGCCTGGTTCAGTTGTTCGATCGTCAGCATGAGGAAAAATCCTGGTGGTCTTTCGTGGGGCGGTCAGGCCGCCTGGTTACATCAAGGCCTTGGCCAGCGCATCCTGACCTTCGTCGAGGGCCAGGGCTTTCTCGACATTGCGCAGGTGATCGTCCATCAGCCGCGCCGCCTGGCGGGCCTCGCCCGCCTCGATCGCCCTGACGATCTGCTCATGCTCATCATGCGAGTGCTGGGCGGCCACGCCACTCTGGTACATCATGGTGATCAGGGCACAGCGCGAGGACAGGTCCGAGAGCAGGTCAGCCAGCACCTGATTGCCACTCAACTCGGCCATCAGCACATGAAAGCCGGCCAGCAGACGGGTCCGCTCGGCAATGCGCGCGGTGCGCACCGACTGCTGCTCTTCGCGCAGATGGCGGCGCAGCCTGAGGATGTCGCGCGCCGTGGCGCTGCGGGTGAAATCATGAACCAGCCGCGCCTCCAGGGTGCGCCGCACGGCGAACACCTGGCGGGCCTCTTCTAGCGAGGGCGAGGCCACCGAAGCGCCCCTTCCCGGTGCAAGCACGATCAGCTTGCTGTCGGCCATGCGAAACAGGGCCTGGCGCACGATGGTGCGCGACACCCCGAAATGGTCGGCCAGCTTCTGCTCGCCCAGGCGCGCACCCGGCTTGATCTGGTGTTCGATGATGGCTTGCGTCAAACTGCTGACGATGCGGTCGGTATTCATGATGATCACAGGATGGCGATGGCCTCGAGCGGCAGGCGCTGAGCGGGCTCACGGGCTACCCGATCAGCGTCCCGGACTTGTCGCAAGGCCACCAAATTGTATACAATCGTGTGCGCAAAATCCAGCAGTTCCTGCATGCTTGCGATCCTGCCTTCCCTGACCCTCCCCTGTCCGGCCCGCTGCCGGCCCTGAAAGGACCTTGCCACCATGGGCAAACTCACCACCCACGTCCTCGACACCGCCAACGGCCAGCCCGCCGCTGGCATGAACCTGCGGCTGTTCCGCATCGAGGATGGCCAGGCCCGTCTGCTGAAAAGCGCGGTCACCAACAGTGACGGCCGCGTCGATGGCGGTCTGCTCGAGGGGGCAGCGCTGCTGGCCGGTCGCTACCGGCTCGAGTTCGAGGTCAGCGCCTATTTCAAGGCCCGCAACACAGCCTTGCCGGCGGTACCGTTCCTGGACTGCGTCCCACTCGACTTCGGCATTGCAGAGCCTGGCCAGCACTACCATGTACCCTTGCTGGTCAGCCCCTGGAGCTACTCCACCTACCGCGGTTCCTGACCGCACCGCCCCGCATTCATCGAGCCTGCCATGGACCTGTACCTCATCGATTGGGCCAACCTCCTGCTGCGTTGGCTGCACCTGATTGTCGGCATCGCCTGGATCGGGTCCTCGTTCTATTTCGTGTGGCTCGACAACAGCCTGACGCCGCCCCAGGACGCGAGCCTGCGTGAAAAGGGCGTGATGGGCGAGTTGTGGGCGGTACACGGCGGTGGCTTCTACAACCCGCAAAAGTACCTGGGCGTGCCCAAGGCCCTTCCCGAGCACCTGCACTGGTTCTACTGGGAGAGCTACTCCACCTGGATGAGCGGCTTTGCCCTGTTCACGGTGCTCTACCTGTTCAACCCCAGCGTCTACCTGATCGACCCCAAGGTGCTGGCCCTCACGCCCGCCGCTGCGGTGCTGGCGGCACTGGCCTTCCTGGCGGCAGGCTGGCTGGTCTACAACACGATTTGCCGCCTCTTCGGCGAAAAGGGCGAGAAGGCCGACCTGATCGTCGGTGTGCTGGTCAGCATCTGGGTGGTCTTCGCAGCCTGGCTGTCCTGCCAGCTGTTCTCGGGCCGGGCCGCCTTCCTGCTGACCGGAGCCATGATTGCCACCATCATGAGCGCCAACGTGTTCTTCTGGATCATTCCGGGGCAACGCAAGGTCATCGCCTCGATGAAGGCCGGGGAGGCGCCCGATCCGGCCCACGGCAAGCGCGCCAAGCAGCGCAGCGTGCACAACACCTACTTCACGCTGCCGGTGCTGCTGGCCATGCTGTCGAACCACTACAGCATGCTCTACCAGGCCCGTCACAACTGGATCGTGCTGGTGGTGCTGATGCTGGCCGGCGTGCTGATCCGCCAGTTCTTCATTGCCCGCCACAAGGGCAGGATCCAGTGGGGCTGGTGGATTGCCGGCATCGTGCTGATCCTGGGCACGATTGCGGCGCTGCGCCCCGAGGCCCCCGCCGCGGGCGCCCAGGCACCGACGTTCGCCCAGGTGTCCACCATCATCGAGCAGCGCTGCCAGATGTGCCACAACGCCCAGGTGGCCTCCAAGAACGTGCAGTTGCACACCCCGGAGCTGATCGTCAGGCAGGCCCAGGGTATCTACCAGCAGGCGGTGGTGACCAAGATCATGCCGATGAGCAACGCCACCAACATCACCGAACAGGAACGGGCCCTGCTGGGTGCCTGGTTCAAGGCCGGCGCACCCGGCCCCTGAAGTCCCGCAGCCGGTCATCCCTGACCGGCCGTTGCAAAAACCCCGAAAACGATACGCCCGTTGTTGGTGCATAGCGCCCCGCAAAGGCGCGATACCCGGCGACTCAAGGCGGCTCGACGCCTGATTTTGCCCTTCTTTTGTGCAATCCGGCATGCACCAGAAAAGGCATGTTTCTTGCGTCCGTGGTGCGCTTCGCTGCATTTGAGCGCATCAACGCCCCGAAGTCGGGCGCATTCCATCAGAACCATCGGGGAGATCACGTGGACACTTTCAAGCAGGGCGCCGACGCGCTCTTCATTCTGCTGGGCGCCATCATGGTGCTGGCGATGCACTCAGGCTTTGCCTTCCTCGAGCTGGGTACGGTCCGGCAGAAGAACCAGGTCAACGCTCTGGTCAAGATCCTGGTCGATTTTTCAGTCTCGACGGTGGTTTATTTCTTCGTTGGCTACAGCGTCGCCTACGGCGTCAGCTTCATGGGGCCGGCAACCAGCCTGGCGGAAAAAAGCGGCTATGAACTGGTCAAGTTCTTCTTCCTGCTGACCTTTGCTGCAGCGATTCCCGCGATCATCTCTGGCGGCATTGCCGAGCGCGCCAAGTTCATGCCGCAATTGATCGCCACGGCGGTCATCGTCGGCCTTTTCTATCCGCTGTTCGAAGGCATGATCTGGAACCAGAAGTTCGGCCTGCAGGCCTGGATCAAGACTTTCGCCGGCGCCGAGGTGCACGACTTCGCGGGCAGCATCGTGGTCCATGCGCTGGGCGGCTGGATCGCATTGCCGGCCGTGCTGCTGCTCGGTGCCCGCTATGGACGCTATCGCAAGGACGGCCGCGTCAGCGCCCACCCGCCCTCGAGCATTCCCTTCCTGGCCCTGGGGGCCTGGATCCTGACGGTGGGCTGGTTTGGCTTCAACGTGATGAGCGCCCAGACCCTGGACAAGATCTCGGGCCTGGTGGCCGTCAATTCGCTGATGGCGATGGTCGGTGGCACCCTGGCCGCTGCCCTGCTCGGCCGCAACGATCCGGGCTTCGTACACAACGGTCCGCTGGCGGGCCTGGTGGCCGTTTGTGCCGGTTCGGACATCATGCATCCGGCCGGCGCCCTGGCCACCGGCGCGATCGCCGGCCTGGTCTTCGTGCAGTTCTTCACCTGGACGCAGAACAAGTGGAAGATCGATGATGTGCTGGGCGTCTGGCCGCTGCACGGCCTGTGCGGCGCCTGGGGCGGGATTGCCTGCGGCATCTTCGGCAGCACCGCCTTCGGTGGCCTGGGGGGTGTCACCTTCGGCGCCCAGTTGCTCGGCACGCTGTGCGGCATCATCTGGGCCCTGCTGGGCGGCGGCATCGTCTATGGCCTGCTGCGCATCACCCTCGGGCTGCGCCTGAGCCAGGAAGACGAGTTCCAGGGGGCTGACCTCGCGGTGCATCGCATCTCGGCCACTCCCGAGCGCGAAACCACCTGGTAGGCAAGCGCCTTCAGGGCGCTGACCGGTCGGCCAGACCGCTGACCGGCAGGCCCTGGCGCAGTCGCGCAAGCTTGCCCAGCATTTGCTCCACCGCGGGCTGAAGCAGGGTCGGGCCGGAGATGTGCGGCGTCACCCTCACCTTCGGGTGTTGCCAGAAGCGATGCCCGGGCGGCAGGGGCTCCTGCCCGAAGACATCGAGACAGGCGCCGGCCAGATGACCCTGGTCGAGTGCGGCCACCAGATCGCCTTCGTTGACCAGCGCCCCGCGCGCAATGTTGATCAGGAAGGCGCCGCGCGGCAGCAGGGCCAGGGTTTCGGCCCGCAGCAGGTGGTGGGTGCTCGCGGTGGAAGGCACCAGCAGGATCAGCACCCGCGACTGGGCCAGAAAATCGCCCAACCGGGGCACGAAGCGCACCCCCTCGATCGCACGCACCTGGCGCGCATGGCCGAGCACGGTGAACCCGTCGCCTGCAAAATCCTGGGCGACACGCCGACCCAGCACCCCCAGACCCAGCACACCGATCGTCATCTGGCTGCGCGTGAGCGCCTGCGCCTCGTCCCAGTCGACCCATGCGCCGCGCGCCTGCGCGCTGCGATAGCGCGAAAAGCCGTACATCCAGTCGAGCACCTGATGACGACAGTAATCGCTCATCTGCTGCCCCATGCCGGCATCCTCGAGGCGGATGATCGGCAGATCGCCAGGCAGCCGGCCCGTCATGGCCGGGTTGTTGAGCAGGTGATCGAGCCCGGCGCCGGCATTGAAGAACGCCTTCAGGTTCGGATGGGCCGGAAAGAAATCCGGCGACGGCTTCCAGCCGATGCCATAGTCGGCCCGAGGATCGGCCGGCAGCCCTTCCTGCCACTCGCCCACCGTGGCCTGAAGATCGAAGCGGGGCAAAGCGGCGCGAAGGGCCGCCGCCATCTGGGCGGTCTCGGCGGCATCCGGCGTACTGACGACCAGGTGCATGCCCAGTGACCGCTCAGGCCGCCTTGAAGTCCACCAGTTGCGCGCCCTCGGCCACCTGGTCGCCGACGGCAAACACAAATGACTGCACCAGGCCATCGGCCGGTGCATTGAGGGTGTGCTCCATCTTCATCGCCTCCATCACCAGCAAGGGCTGACCCTGGCGTACCTGGCTGCCCTTTTCGACCAGCAGGGCGATCACCTTGCCAGGCATCGGCGCGACCAGACTGCCACCCGCACCGGCCTCGGCCTCGACGTCGGTCGTCAGGCCGCGGTACTTCAGGCTGATCTGGCCTTGTGCACCGAACAGGTGAATGCTCTGCGTCGCCTCATCATGGATGGCACGGGTGGCAAAGCGCTGCGAACCGATCAGGCCACTGAGCTCGCGTCGATCGGCGTCCCACTTCAGGTCGGACAGGCAGACCGGGGCCAGGCCATCGGCCGGTGAAGCACTGACGGTGTAGCCCCTGGCGGCATAGCCCAGTTGAACGGCATGCAGTGCCGCCTCCTTGCCTGCCGTCTCGAAGCGCATCAGGCGTTGCTGCCGGCCCGTCGGCCGCCAGCCATCCATGGCGGCCCAGGGATCGGCCGGGAAGCGCTGGTGACGCTGGCGCTGCGCGGCGGCCTGCTGCTCCATGGTGAGCACCAGGGCGCAGGCCTGCGCCAGGGTTTCGAGCGAAGGCACCGGCGCGCCGGGAATCAGCTGCGACTTGTCACGCTCGATCAGGCCGGTGTCGAGGCGGCCCTCGCGAAAGGCCGGGTTCTCCATCAGTCGCTTGAGGAACTCGATGTTGGTGTTCGGACCGATCACCAGAAACTCATCAAGCGCCAGCCGCATGCGCGCCACCGCCTGCTCGCGATTGGCGCCCCACACGATCAGCTTGGCAATCATCGGATCGTAGAACGGCGTGATGGTGTCGCCCTCGCGCACGCCGCTGTCGACCCGCACGGCGGCAGGCACAGGCCGCTGCTGCCCGGTGAAGTGCACGCCGGCCGGCGTGCGCATGAAGCGCAGCTTGCCCACCGAGGGCAGGAAGCCCTTGTCCGGGTTCTCTGCATAGACCCGCGCCTCGATCGAATGGCCATCGATCGTCAGTTCGGCCTGCGTGGCCGGCAGCGGCAGGCCGGATGCCACTTTGAGCTGCCACTCGACCAGGTCGTGGCCGGTGATCATTTCGGTGACCGGATGCTCCACCTGCAGGCGCGTGTTCATCTCCATGAAGTAGAAGTTGCCCGCCTGGTCGGCAATGAATTCGACCGTCCCGGCCCCCTGATAGCCGACCGCCAGCGCGGCCGCCACAGCGGCATCGCCCATCGCCTTGCGCCGCTCGGCGGTCATGCCCGGGGCCGGGGCCTCCTCGATCACCTTCTGGTGCCGGCGTTGCACCGAGCAGTCACGCTCGAACAGCGACACGCAGTGGCCATGGGCATCGGCAAACACCTGGATCTCGATATGGCGGGGCTGCTCGACATAGCGCTCGATCAGCACCTTGTCATCGCCAAAGGCGTTGATCGCCTCGCGCTTGCAACTGGCCAGGGCTGCTGCAAATTCGCCCGAGGCGCGCACGATGCGCATGCCCTTGCCGCCACCGCCGGCGCTGGCCTTGATCATCAGCGGATACCCGACCTTGTCGGCCTGCGCCTGCAGGAAATCAGGGGCCTGCTCGTCACCGTGATAACCGGGCACCAGCGGCACGCCCGCCTTTTCCATCAAGGCCTTGGCGGCAGACTTGCTGCCCATGGCAGCGATGGCGGAGGCCGGCGGCCCGATGAAGACCAGGCCGGCATCGGCCACCGCCTTGGCGAAGTCCTCGTTCTCGGACAGGAATCCATAGCCGGGATGGATGGCCTGGGCGCCACTGGCCTTGGCAATCTCGAGTACCTTGGCCGCCAACAGATACGACTCTTTTGCGGCGGCAGGGCCGAGGCGCCAGGCCTCGTCGCAGACCTGGGCATGCTTGGCGTTGGCATCGGCGTCGGAATACACCGCGACAGTGCGGATGCCCAGGCGCCGGGCCGTCTCGGCGACACGGCAGGCGATCTCGCCACGATTGGCAATCAGGATCTTGGTGAACATCTCAACGGCTCCCCTGCTTGGGCACCCAGCTGGCCGGGCGTTTTTCGAAGAAGGCGGCAATGCCTTCCTGGGCATCATCGGAGGCGCGCACGCGGGCAATGCGGGCGACGGTGTCATGCATCACGGCATCATCGATCGGCCGCCCGCTGACGGCGCGGATCAGTTGCTTGGTCTCATCGAGGGCATTGGGGCTCGCCTTGATCAGGTAGCCCAGGATCTCGTTGACCTTCAGATCGAGCTCCTCGGGCGGCACGATGTCGCGGATCAGGCCGATGCGGTAGGCCTCGGCGGCCTCGAACACTTCAGCGGTCAGCATGTAGCGGCGCGCGGCAGCCTCACCCATGGCCTTGATCACATAAGGGCTGATCATGGCGGGGATCAGGCCCAGCTTGGTCTCGGACAGGCTGAAACGCGTATCCAGGCTGGCGATCGCGATGTCGGCAGCCGCCACCAGACCCATGCCCCCGGCAAAGGCTGAGCCATGCACCCGGGCCACGATCGGCTTGGGGCTTTCATACATCCGGCGCAATACCTTGGCCAGCGCCAGCGAATCCTCGCGCGCCTGCTCCGGTGTCATGTTGCGTGCAGTCTTCATCCAGTTCAGGTCGCCGCCAGCGCAAAAGGCCGTGCCGCGACCGGCCATCAGGATCACGCGCACCTTCGGGTGATCGATCGCGGCCTGCACGGCGTGGTCCAGCTCGCGAAACATCACATCGTTCATCGCATTGCGAAGATCGGGACGGTTCAGCCAGATCTGGCCGACCCCGTTGCCAATGCTGGTCTCGAGGGTGGTGTAGGCCGTCGCTGCGCGCGGCCTGGCGGCAGGCTTTCCTGTGGCAGGAATCCTGGCCGCCGGCTTCTTGGCAGTGGCTTTGGTGCGGGTGGCATTCATGAGGGAGTCTCCACTTGCGGTATCGGTGTCGGGTTCGATGCGGATGGCGGTTTCAGATGCGGAACACGCCAAACTTGGTGTCGGGAATCGGTGCATTGAGGGTCGCGCTCATCGCCAGGGCCAGGACGCGGCGCGTGTCGGCCGGATCGATCACGCCATCGTCCCAGCAGCGCGCGGTGGCGTAGTAGGGATGGCCCTCGTGCTCGAACTGCTCGAGCAGGGGTTTCTTGAAGGCTGCCTCCTCGTCGGCACTCCAGCTGCCGCCCTTGGCCTGGATGCCGTCACGCTTGACGGTGGCCAGCACGCTGGCCGCCTGCTCACCGCCCATCACGCTGATGCGTGCATTGGGCCACATCCACAGAAAACGCGGCGAGTAGGCGCGGCCGCACATGCCGTAATTGCCGGCACCAAAGCTGCCGCCAATGATCACGGTGAACTTGGGAACCTTGGCACAGGCCACCGCCATCACCATCTTGGCCCCATGGCGGGCAATGCCCTCGTTCTCGTACTTCTTGCCCACCATGAAGCCGGTGATGTTCTGCAGGAACAACAGCGGGATCTTGCGCTGGCAGCACAACTCGATGAAGTGCGCACCCTTGGCGGCCGACTCGGAGAAGAGCACGCCGTTGTTGCCCAGGATGCCTACCGGCATGCCCTCGATATGGGCAAAGCCGCACACCAGGGTCGAGCCAAAGCGCGCCTTGAACTCGTCGAATTCCGAGCCATCGACCAGGCGGGCAATGATCTCGCGCACGTCGTAAGGCTTGCGCGGATCGTTGGGGATGATGCCGTACAGTTCCTCGGCGGCGTACAGCGGATCGCGCGGCGTCCTGAGCGCCACCGGTACCGTCTTCTTGCGGTTCAGGTTGGCCACGATCTGGCGCGCCAGGGCCAGGGCGTGCTCGTCATTATTGGCCAGATGATCGGCCACACCAGACAGGCGGGTATGCACATCGCCGCCGCCCAGATCTTCGGCGCTGACATCCTCGCCAATGGCTGCCTTCACCAGGGGCGGGCCACCCAGGAAGATCGTGCCCTGGTTCTTGACGATGATGGTCTCGTCGCTCATCGCGGGCACATAGGCGCCCCCTGCGGTGCAGGAGCCCATCACCACCGCGATCTGCGGAATGCCCTCCGAGGACATCGTCGCCTGGTTGAAAAAGATGCGACCGAAGTGCTCCCGGTCCGGGAACACCTGGTCCTGGTTGGGCAGGTTGGCACCACCCGAGTCGACCAGGTAGATGCAGGGCAGCTTGTTTTCACGCGCGATCTCCTGCGCACGCAAGTGCTTCTTGACGGTCATCGGGTAATAGGTGCCGCCCTTGACGGTGGCATCGTTGCACACCACCACGCATTCCTGGCCATTGATGCGGCCCACCCCGGTGATCACACCGGCACCTGGCGCGTCGTTGTTGTACATGTCGTGTGCCGCCATCGGCGAGAGCTCGAGAAAGGGCGAGCCCGGATCGAGCAGGCCGGCCACGCGATCACGCGGCAACAGCTTGCCGCGTGACAGGTGCTTGGCGCGCGCCGCCTCGCCACCGCCGGCCATCACCTTTTCGGTCTGGACTTTGAGGTCCTCGACCTGGGCACGCATGGTCTGCGCATAGGACTGGAATTGCGCGTCGCGCGGGTTAAGTTTGGAGATGAGCGTGCTCAAGTCGGGCTCCTGGAGATGCGGGCTTGGACGAAGAAGGGGATTTGGCACTGGTCTTGCCCTTGAGCCCGAGGCTCTGGAACACCAGCTGCGTGTAAAGGTCGATCAGGTCCTGCTTGGCCATGCGGCCGGATTCGTTGAACCAGGTGCCCACGCCGGTGAGCATGGCCAGGATCGCGAAACTGGTGACAACGATGTCATGGTGGCCGCGTGCCGCGCTCTGCACGCCGGGCCGGATATGGAACAGGCCCTGGGCCACACCATCGGCCAGGATGCCTTGCAGGATCTTCTCGTAGCGACGGCGCAGCGCGACCACGCTCCTGTAGTCCTCGGGCTCGAGGCTGCGCAATTCCATGTTGGCCACAAACACCTCCTGGCGCCGCAGCGTGTGATAGCGGATGTGAAAGTCCACAAAGGCCTTCAGGCGCGCAACCGGCGCACTGCCCACCGCCGTCGATTCCTCGGCCCACTTGCCGAGCAGGAAGTCCAGGTGCCCCACCTGGAGTTGCGCCAGCAGCTTGCCCTTGCTGGGAAAGTAGCGGTACACCGAACCGGGCTGGATGCCGACCTTCTCGGCCAGCTGACGCATCGTCATCGCCTCGAAACCATGGGTGGCGATGAGTTCGATCGCCGCCCTGCGGATCTCGCTCTCGGTACGTACCCCATCGGAACCGGCGGTTCTGCTCATGGCGCGGCAGTATAGCAATGAATTGAACGGTTGGCCGTTTCTATCCCGAAATCGGACCGCAGGCATGACAGGGGATGCTGCACCGCCGTAAAATCCCCCGATGACTACCGCCAGCTCCAAAATCCCCCGCGAGCAACTCGCCCCCGGCGCCTACTGGGCGATCCTGATCGGCGCCGCCGTGATGCTCACCCTGGCCATGGGCATGCGTC